>JAGBQH010000006.1 GCA_017632945.1 Aeriscardovia sp.
CCATGAGGACTGGTACTGGCTGCTGTAGTCTTTATCCAGCATGTCCTGAGGGAAGGATTCCGGGTAGACGAGCTGGCCGGTGGAAGTGTTTTTCATGCACATAATCTGGATTGCAAAAATCCTGGCCAAAGGCGCTCCGTCTATAAGGCCCAGGCGATCGTTATAGGTATTAATCAGGCTGTTTACTTCGTTTGTAATCTGAGTTTGCGCAGCGGTGGCTATAGTTATGCCCTTCCCTTCAAGGAAGGAAATTACGGCATCCGGAGTGACGGAAGGGCTTTGCGGACTTGCGGGGTCTGAGGAATTTAAAAGGTTGTTGGCAGCAAAGGTTAAAACTTCGCTCGTCCAGCCGCTTCCAAAAGAAGAAGGAACAGAATCTTGGGCAAGGGAAGGAGTTTTGGACGGGGTACTTGAAAGGTTGGTGGCAAAGGGGGAATAAGGCTTGGAAGAAGAGCCTGAAGAATACATCCCCTCAACCGCCACCCCTCCCTTTACGGTTTTATTTTGGCTTTCCCCCTTGGAACTGGGCTTCAGGTCTTCCTGGCTGGATTTGGAAGCAGAATCAGAATCGGGGGAAGAAGAGGCTTTAGCAGAAGAGCCCTGAACAGGAGTTTTTACGGAAGCGGCATTTGCAGTTACTCCAACCCCTATCAAAAGCCCTGCTACAAAAAACATTGACAGTAAAACAGATAAGAGTTTTTTATGCATGTTGTTTCCAAACTACTGTTTTTTCTTATGAGATACTGATATAGATATGATTAATAATAACCTACGAAGATTGCAAAAGGCGGTAGGAGCCCTGGCCTGCTGCCTGCTCGTGGCGGGAGTGACGGCATTTTCCGGCCGTCTCGCCTATGCCGACGACGTTCCGGCCGCGGGAACCGGCTACAGCGATGCCGGGAGCACGAATTTGGAAACCCTTCCGGGCGCCCAGGGCTCCCAGCTGGGCCTGTTTTTCATAAACAACTTCAGCCCCAAATCGAACGTCTACCCCTTCATGAATCTGAAGTTTGACCCCTCCAATTCAACCCTGACGTTCTACTACGCCGGGTCCGAGGAAGCTTTAAATGAGGTTTCGCCCTTCGGGGGAAGCCAATTTAACGGGCAAGTGGATATAAACTTCCCGAATGAAATATCGGGGCAGTGGCTTTATACGCCTCCCACCGGTTTCAACTACGCAGATCCGGGGACGGTCAATTCATCAACCGTCTCCATTCAAAACGGGGAGACTTTTTCCATTCAGTATTACGAGGGGTACCTTCTGCACAGCTACAGCAGCGGGGATTCCGTCGTCAAGTGCGATCCCGACACTTTCAACACCGCCATCACCCGCAATTCGGTGGCGGCCGACGGGACCGAGACGCAAATAAACAACGGCGCGTCCAATACGATTAATTTTGAAATACAAAACAACACGATATACGAGACGGGCCCTTCCTCCGAGTCGGTGACCTTTAAAAACGGAGCCTCGATAAATTTCAACCCTTACAGCGGCACTTTCAGCATCCAGAAGGGCTCAGGCTCTCCCGATACCAGCGTAAAAGTGGCTTCCTCCTCAACCGGAAGCGTTCTTTCCACCCCCTCCATGGACGAAGACAGTTACAACAATCCCTTCAGCCCCGGAAGCCAAGTTGAGATTTCCACAACTTCTTCCAACCCCATAACTTCCGAAAAAAACACCTCGAGCGGGAGCGTGACGTCGGCTTCGGACCTCTCTTTGCAGGGCTGGAACCTCGAGGGGGACAACGCCGTCGTCAACAGGTACAACTCCGTACAGCTCGTCTGGCAGCCCACGGCCTCAGATCTGCCCACCTACCGCTACATGCTCTACAAATACCTGGGAAGCGCGAACTTCAACGACCTGATGACGCATTACCCCGACTTCTTCAAGTGGCTTATGGCAGATCCTGAAGCGCTGAACCAATTTCTGACTTCGGGCTACGCCTCCACCAGCACCATAGGCGGCATGGGGGCGTACCTGTGGGGGACGACGGAAGATCCTTCTTCGGAACTGTCGGCGCTGGAAATCTGGGGGAAGATATGGATGGCGTACCCGGGTTCGAGGGGCGGAGAGGATATGAAGATCGCCATCGCGGTGTCTTTGGACTGCGCCCACAACGTCATAGCATGGCTTCCCGGAAAACCCGTAAATCCGCTGGGCCGCTACGAAATTTACGCCTCGGCATTTGCCGACGGCACCCTCACGGAGGCTTTTGTAAACTACAGCACCCAGATGCTCAGAGATGTCGTCGACGACAGGATAAGCAACGCGGGGATGGAGTGGCTAAGATCCTACATCCTCAATCACGAGTCCGCCTATTACACCTTCCCCTCGCTTACTTACATGGGCTACACCCTGATCAAGTATCTCGGCTACAGCCCCTACGCCTTCGTGCAGGTCGGGGGGTATTACGGACCCAAAGCCACCATATGGAACCTAATGCGCTACGGCGGGGCGTGCGGGGCCAACTCCAAGTTCAGCGTCTTTCTCCTCAACGCCTTCGGCGAAGCCGGCTGGGCCGTGGGCCAGGCCGGACACTGCGCCTACATCTACTTCTACCAGGGCAAGTGGAACCTGGGCTACAACGAATCGGGCTGGGGCACGCAAAACTACGACGGCGAACGCATGTGGACAGCTTATTCCACTTCCAACATTCCCCTCATGCTCGTAGGAACCCAGCTAAACGCGAACCAGTCCTCCAAAGACAAGTCTTATCTTCTCACTTTTGAAGCCGAGGGCGACATGGCTCAGGGGAACTACGATGCGGCTCTTTCAAACCTCAAACAGGCGGTGAGCATCGCCCCCAGCAACATTGCCTCCTGGCAGGCCTACATCCAGGCGGCAAATTACCTGAAGGAGACGAGCGGGCTGGCAAATCAGATAAAGAGCGCGTTTGACACCCTCCAGGCCAGCGCCCCCTACATAATGCCGGGATCCGTGCCACCGATGAACGGCCCCCTCAACTATGACAACATCATCTCCAGCCTGACTTCCCAAATAAAGTCCTGATCCGGCCCTTTGACGCGCCTCTGTGGCCGGGACCCGCTTAAAATGTGCCCCCGGCGCCCCCCCTGCCCGCCTTTTTCACGGGTTTTGGAACGCGCTTTGGCTATGCGATCTTCGGATCTGACAGGCCCCAAGCAGGTAAACAGGGAGACAGGCGGATTTTAGTCTGAAGAAAGCGGCGTTTTGTGCCTAAAGCATCCGAATTTATCGCATCCGCGGGGCCGCTTCCTCCTTATGCCCCTAAAAGCCTCCCGCATGCAGCGCCGCCTGTCTGCCAAAAATTCAATTTATTTGTGATATTTCCCCTTGCATAGATCTTCTGGGCATCACCTGTTTTAAGTCCCTTTTTCCTTTTGAACTCACCCAGATTCAAATTGGCGGAGGAGATTCTCCCCCGTCGATTTATGTAAGAAGCTCCCCGCAGCCCCGCATGCAGGCTAGATGACTTTAACTTCCTTTCTGAAACTTGACGTCAAAGAAAACTCCTGCAAAAAAACTCACAGAAAGGCTCCAAGCGCGATTGGAGCAAAAAGGTCATCAAAACTTCCCGCCTCAAGAGCCAAAAGGCAAAGACAGTTAAGATCTCCCGCCGCCTGCAGAGCCTGCAAAACGGCCCCCGCCTTTCGGCCCCAGGCCCGGCATTTTAGGCCAAAGGTTTGCAAATGGTCCGCTCAGCACTCCGGGATCGCCACGCTCACGGCGAGGCCTCCCTTTGAAGTCTCCCGGTATTCGGAGCGCATGTCGTCTCCCGTCCTTTTCATGGTGGCCAGGGCGGTGTCCAAAGACACTATGTGGTCTTCCGGCCCGATCATGGCGAGCCTGGCTGCGTTCACCGCGGTATTGGCCGCTATGGCGTTTCTCTCAATGCAGGGGATTTGAACCAGGCCCGCTACAGGATCGCATGTAAGGCCCAGGTTATGCTCTATCCCTATCTCTGCAGCTTTTTCAACCTGCTTTGCACTTCCCCCGAAGACGGCGCAAAGTCCGGCTGCCGCCATTGAGCAGGCGCTTCCAACTTCCGCCTGGCATCCTCCTTCAGCTCCCGAAATGGAGGCCAGCTTCTTGCAGAGGTAGCCTATGGCAAAGGAAGTGAGGAAGAAAGTTTTCACTTTTTCCCAGTCCCCGTCCAGGAAGGCGTACATGTAATGCAGGACGGCGGGTATTATGCCCGCAGATCCGTTTGTGGGGGCGGTTATTATCCTTCCTCCGTCAGCGTTCTCTTCGTTTACCGCCATGGCGAAGACTTCCACCCACTCGCTGGCGGCCGTATTTCCTCCGACGGTGGACTTGAGCGTCTTTAAATCCTCCGGGTTTAAGGTAAAGGGATCTTTTAGGCCCTTTAGAAGCTGGCGGGAAGCGCCCGGAGCCCTTCTTGGAACGTGGAGGACCCCCGGCAGCTCTTTGGCCGTGGAGTGTACGCCGTCTGCCACGCAGGCCAGCATAGTATCCCACACGACTTTCATCTTGGCGTCTATTTCGTCCTTGGGCCTCACGCTTAGCTCGTTTTCAAGCACAATCTGAGCTATGGATTTGCCCTCTTTTTTTACTATTTCCTGAAGCTCTTGCATTGTGGAAAATTCGTAGGGGCAGGAAAACGCGACATTTCCGGTGGGCAGATCTCCCATTCCCCCGCCTTCCTCGGGCTCGGTCCTGCGGAAGCCGTCGCCGTGCGTAGAAGATCCCTCAAGGAGTTGGCGTGCCGTTATTATGCTCACTCCATCCGCTTCAGGGTGAGTGATTCCGCTTTTTTCAAGCTGCTCTTGGGTGGCTATAAACCCTCCGCCCACCGAATAGATGATAAGGTGGGAAATCTCTTTCCCCTCTTTATCGAAGGCCTGATAGAAAAGGGCGTTGGGGTGCAGGTCCAGGCGCTGATCGAAGTCAAATTCGATATCTTTTTCTTTAAAGCGTATGGGCTTTATGCCTCCGAGGAGCAAAACTCCCTTTTCCGCCCCTTTTTTCAGCCCGTCTCTGACTTCCTGCACGTCGCAGGTTTCAGCTCTGCAGCCTTCAAGGCCTGCAAAAAGGGCTCTGTCGGTGCCGTGCCCTTTGCCTGTGAGAGCGAGGGATCCGAAGAGGGTGACGTGCACTCTTTCGGTTTTTTCAAAATTTCCGGTTTTTTCCAAAAGATCCAAAAAGGTAAGGGAAGCATTCATGGGCCCTAAAGTATGAGAAGAGGAAGGGCCTATCCCAATCTTGTAGATATCAAAAATGCTCAGCATATTTCCATTCTATGGAGTTTTTAATGTCTGGGCATAAAAAAGTGCACTAGGCAGGATTCGAACCTGTAACCTTCTGATCCGTAGTCAGATGCTCTAATCCGTTGGGCTACTAGTGCATTGAGCTCTTGCTCGCTTTATAGTCTATACCGCTCTGTTTTGTTTTGCAACTAAAAACTGGCAAGATTTAGCGGCATAGATGAATCTATGGAAGCTTGCATGGGACTGAAAGGAACACCTTCTTCCAAAAGGTCCAAGCCCAGAAGGGAGACCATGACCCCGTTGTCTGTGCAAAGGGAGAGGGATGGGATGCGCAGCTCAATTCCGCTCTCTCCGGCTTTTGCCTTTAATTTGGAGCGCAGCTGGGAATTTGCGCTAAAGCCCCCTCCTACAACCAGCACCTTGGAACCGAAATGCCTGCAGGCTTCAATAGCCTTACGGCTTAAAACTTCCGCCACGCTTTCGGCTAAAGATGCGCAGATGTCTTCTATGGGAAGAGGCCTGTTTTCCTCCCTCATATTTTCTATCGTTCTTGCCACGCTCGTCTTTACGCCCGAAAAACTGAAATCGAAAAGCCTGTCTTTTCTTCCCCTCAGGCCTTGCGGGACCTTTATCGCGAAAGGGTCCCCTTTCCTTGCAAGGCTGTCTATGGCGGCTCCCGCCGGATAAGAGAGGCCCAGTAGCCTTCCTATTTTGTCAAAGCACTCCCCGGCCGCATCATCTAAGGTAGATCCGGCTACAAAAATGCGGGTGGGGAACTTTTCAAGCCTAAAAAGAGTGGTGTGTCCCCCCGATACTACTAGGCCTACTGAATTGTCCGGAATTTTTCCAAATTCTCCTTCGGAAGCTGCCAAATGCGCTATGACGTGGTTTATGGCGTAAAAAGGCTTCCCAGCCCCCAAAGCCACGCCCTTTGCCCCCGAAGTCCCAACGGCCAGGCACCCGGCAAGGCCGGGTCCTGCAGACACCGCCAGGGCGTCAACGTCTGAGAGGGAAAGGCGAGAAGAAGAGAGGGCCTTTTTTACTACCGGAACAAAGGCTTCAAGGTGCGCACGGGATGCGATCTCTGGAATAACTCCGCCGAACCTGGCATGAAAATCCATGGAAGAAGCCACAGCATTGGAAAGGATTTTCCTTTCTCTTCCTTCCGCTTTACACACCGCCGCCGCCGTCTCGTCGCAGCTAGACTCTATCCCCAAAACTTTTATAGCCATCAGCCTTCCAAGTCCTTTTCCATTACGAAGGCGTCGGAAGAAGGGTAGTACCCCTCTATTCTCCCCCGCGTTTTAAAGCCGAATTTCTTATACAGGCCAAGGGCCTTTTCGTTATCGCACGAAACTTCCAGAATACACTTTTTCTTTCCCATGCCTTTGGCGGAAGAAAGGAGAGAAGAGAGGAGGGAAGACCCTAGGCCCTTTCCTTGAAAAGAAGGTTCTACATCTATGGAAAGAATGTGGGCAAATGCGCCGGAGGCGTCCATTCCCGCCCAGCCCTCCAGCTTCTTTCCCTCTTCTACAAAAAACCTGCGTCCGGGAAGAAAGGCCTCCTGCATGTCTTCTTTTTCCCATGCGGCATCCGAAAAGAGCCTGCAGTCCAAATCATGGGCCCAGTCTAAATCGCTTCTTTTCATCTCCCTAATCAAGACAGGCTCCACAAAAGGTTATCTGCCGAAATCTGGGATGGCGCATCTTTCTTTCCTTCAAAAAGCGGGATAGCGTCTGCATCCCTAAGGTAGATGGGCAGGACAGGAAGCGGCCTTTGCTTTACCGATTCATGCATGCTTTCCATCCACTCTTTAGATCCTGCAGGCCTCTTTAGGCTTTTAAACTCAGCCCCCGCTTCACTTAAAGCCTCTTCAATCTTGTCAAAGTAAGGGCCCGGAAGGCCTATAAGAGAGAAGGGTTGCTTCAAATTCATGCACACTTGGGCTATTTTTGCAGGAGAAGAGATATCCATTGAAGAGAGCTCGCCGCCTTCTTCGTCAAAGATTTGAAAGTAAGCCTGTCTGCGCCTGGCATCATTTACGGCCGCCACAATCCCTTTTGCCCCCTCTTTTCTTGCCCAAATGCTTTCGGCAAAAAGAAGGCTGCCTGCAGAAAGGGGGATGCCCCTGGCAAGGCTGAAGCCTTTGGCAAAGGCCATTCCGGCCCTAAGGCCGGTAAAGGGGCCGGGGCCCGCCATAACTTCGACTTTTTCTACCTCTTCCCCGCTTTCTTCGAGGGCTCTTTGTGCAAGGGGTGCGAGCTTTTCGACATGATCAGTGCTAGATTCCACCCAAAAAGGATCTCGCCCTAAAACTCCCACCGTTAAAAAGTAAGTGGTATCAATCAGTAAAACTGCCAAAAACAGCCTCCACGCTCTTTTTGAAGCCTTCAAACTCTTCAAAGCCCTGAGATGTAAAGGAAATCAACCTCAGGTTTTCCCTCTCCATGTTTCTCTTAAAGTCCACGTAGAGGATGTGATCTGAAAGGGGCTCTGCTATTTTGTCTCCCCACTCAGCCACTACCAAAGCGTTGTTGCCCTCAAAGTCGTCTTCAATGCCTAAGGCCTCAAACTCTTCAAATATGTCTCCGCCACGGGCTTTGAGCCTCCATGCGTCTACATGTATGAGAAGCCCGTCCTGGCCGCCTTTAAACTTTATTTTTACTTCCCTGGCCAAGGTGAAAGTGGGAGAAATAATAGGTCTTTCAGCTTCCAGGCCCTCTCCAAGGCCTTGGGTAAAAGTGGTTTTCCCTGAACCCAGGGGCCCGCGCAAAATTAAAAGGTCGCCGGGGAGGACGAAAGAAGAAAGAACTTCTCCCAACTTTTTCGTCTCTCCTGTATTTTTTGTTACAACCCTTATCTCTTCCATCGGGCTCCTTTACAAACTGTCATGAGGGCCTCATAAATAAGATCAATGCCCTCCTGGGTAGAAGAAGAAGTGAGTGATAGATTGGCCTTGGAGAGAAGGGAAAACGACAGGGCCCATACGTCTTCAGGAAGCGCGCTCTCCCTTTTCATGCACTGCTCTCTTAGCTTGTAGTCCAAAGCTCCTATGACAGCTATCGGGGGCTCTCCATCAGACAGGACCTTTCTAAGATCTGACAAGGCTGATCTGTCTCCGATGAGGGCTTTCTTTGCCGCATCGAAAGCTGTAAGGCGCGGAGAAAGGCCGGTAGCTGCAAAAACGTCTCCCTTTGTGACCGTGCCGTGGCTCTCAGAGAGGAGTTGAAGGCAAAAGCCTACTAGAACAGATCCGTCTTCCACGCTCTGAGCCAAAAGAGAGGCCGCTGCGGGCTCTATTCTTCCTCCTTCTATCTGGAAAAGTTTTTGAACCATGCTTTCTCTGGAAAGGTAGTCCGGCTGGGGATAAAAAGCTGTCTTGCATCCCGCTTTTTGCAAATCTTTACAGGTTTTGCTCCTTATGAACTTAGAATCTGCCGTGACTAAAAGGATGATGTCGGAATCTGACTTTAAAAAGCTCTCCAGGATTTTTAAGTACTCAAATTTCACTTCCTGCAGGTTTTTTAAAATCACGAGTTTTGAAGAGGAAAAAAGCCCTGCGCCCAGCGCCTCTCTAAGTTCTAAAGGGCTAGCGAGGTCGGAAAGCTCTATAACTTCCCTCCCCCCGCCTTCCAACTCTCCTTTGAGCTTTCTCATAAAGTGAGAACTTAGGGCCTCTTGGCCGGCGAAGAGAATCATCTTCCCCTGAGGGATTTGAGGGAAAGCGTAATCAGATCTGTTCATGCTCCCAGTATTTTTCCTGCTCCGGTTGCTGGTAGTGGATGGCGTGGTTTGCTTCTTTTACAAAATCCTCATTTACGGTAAAAGCGGCATCATCGATCTGCTTTACAGGGATTACCCATCCGCCTCTTGTCTCATAGACTTCGTCAGCTTCTTTGAGCCTTTCCATGCTCAGCTTTTCGTAGCGCGTTTCCATCCCCAGCCTCTTGGCATAGGCAAAAAGCTCCCTTTGGCTGGTGCTCCACACGATTCCTATGGAGGGATCGGGGGTCACCCAAAGGGAACCAAATCTGGCTACGATGGCTGCGTGGGTGCACTCCAAGGCAAAGCCGTCAGTAGTTTCAAACACTACGTCGTCTACCCCTCTCCTTGCAGCTTCCCTTTCTGCAGACATATTCACAAGGTAGCTCATGCTCTTTATTCCAAGAAGCAAATAGGGGTAAAGTTTGGCCGCCTCGCTCGGCCTGCCTGAAGAAATGGAAGAAAGAGAAAGAGGCTTTGTGGAGTGCTCCGTTCCTTCCCCGTCCATGTAGATCCAGGTGCTGGGAACACCGGCCTTTTTTTCTTTGCCAATCCCGGTTTTGGGATCAAAGCCCCGGGAGATAAAGATTCTAAGCATGGGATCTTTGCTCGTGCCTTCATACCTGGAGATCACATCCTCGCAGGCCTGCCTGAAGGCATCAATCCTGGCTACGGGAAATTCCAGAGTTTTAGTGTGGGAGACCAGTCTCTCTAGGTGCAGCTGCAAGGAGACTGGAATCTTTCCGTCTATCACGCTTACAGCTTCAAAAAAACCGTCCCCGCGCGAAAAGCCGAGATCAAAGCAGCTAACCTGAAAGAGGTTGGGATCTGCGTAGATAAGGTGGCTTTCTGAAGTGGGGCCGCCTTTTGGAGAATCGACGTCAAAAAGCTCTCCTGCCACACCACGGGCAAGCACTATGGAAGCCATTACTTCTCCTTTCTTCCACTCCTGCTCACGAGTGAAACAATCTTGGGCGCCCTGCAAATAACCTTCAAAGGGTCTTCTCCTCCCAGCCACTGCTTCACAGTTTCCTGGGAAAGGGCAAGCCTTTCAAGATCTTTTTCATCAATATCTGCGGGCACGGAAAGGCGGCACCTTACTTTTCCATCCACCTGCACCACGCATACCACTTCTTCCTCCTTCCACTCTTGGGCCTTAGGCCAGGGCGTAAAGGAAAGGGTCTGGGAGTGGCCCAGCTTTTCCCACAGCTCTTCGCATATGTGGGGGGCGATGGGAAAGAGCATCTTTACCATTCCCTCAGCTGCCGCCCTGGGGCAGAGGGGAAGGGAAGTTAGGTGGTTGTTTAGGACTATAAGCTTGGCGATGGCGGTGTTTGGCCTCATCTCTTCCATGTCTGCGCTGACGCCCTCTATTGTCTTATTTAACAGCCTTCCTGTCTTTGAGTCCATTTCCTCCGAGACGTGTGCCTCTCCGGTCTGTTCATCTACCACATTTCTCCACAGCCTCTGAAGAAATCTTTGCGATCCCGCCACGTCTTTCAGATTCCAGGGCCTGGAATCTGAAAGGGGGCCCATGCTCATCTCGTAAACCCGGAAGGTGTCCGCTCCGTAGTTTTCATACATTTCATCAGGGGTGACCATATTCTTCAGGGATTTGCCCATTTTGCCAAATTCCCTATTCACCCTCTCGCCTTCAAAGTAAAAGACCTCTTTACCGTCTTCAAATCTGGACTCTATCTGCGATGCCGGCACATACTGTCCCCGGCTGTCGGTATAGGCATAGGCCTGGACGTAGCCCTGGTTAAAAAGCTTATAGAAGGGCTCTCTGGAGGAAAGGTAGCCAAGATCGTAAAGCACCTTATGCCAGAACCTGGCGTAAAGAAGATGTAAAACGGCATGCTCCACTCCTCCCACGTAGAGGTCCACACCTCCCAGATCGTTGGACTGGTCATTATGGAAGGGGGAGAGGAAGTAGCGATCCTCTGCCGGGTTTACAAAGTGCTTCTCGTCTTTTGGAGAAAGATAGCGCAGGTAGTACCAGCAGCTTCCTGCCCAGTTAGGCATGGTGTTGGTTTCCCTCCTGTACTTTTTAAGGCCGTCTCCCAAATCCAGCTCCACCTGCACCCATTCTTCATTTCTGGCCAGGGGGGCCGTAGGAAGGGAAGAAGAATCGTCGGGATCAAAGCTCTTTGGCCTGTAATCGGGAAGGGAAGGCAGATTTACGGGGAGAAAAGAATCGGGAAGAAGGTGTTCAACCCCGTCTTCTGAGTAAACTATAGGGAAAGGCTCCCCCCAGTAGCGCTGGCGGGAGAAAAGCCAGTCGCGCAGCCTGTACCTTTGCTCCCTTTCCCCGATTCTTTTTTCTTTTGCAGCTTTTAATGCTTCTTCTTCCGTGTCAAAGGCCGAAGGGGAGGGATTTTGATCTATAGAGTGAATTCTGGCAAATTTTGCGTCTTCTTCCCCTTCAATTCCAAGATGGGGTTCTGAGACGTAATCAGATATAAATACCGGGACATTTTTTTCTCCCACCCTTGCAAAGAGGCCGGAAAAGACGCCGTCCATGCTGTGGGCCAAAGGATAGGGATGGGAAGATTTGAAAGATGAAAAAAGCGCTTTTGGAGAAGATGCGCCTTCTTTCCACTCTTCTTTCGCATCTTTTGGCCATTTTTCCGGAAGATCCAAGGAGAGGGAGGAGGGGAGGACGAGGAAAGAGGGATGGGAGAGAAGGGAGGGGTAGGGCAGGAAAACTTCTACCTTTTCTCCTGCAACCTCAAACGCGGCCTTAAGGCCCTCGCACTTGCCTATCCAGTTTTTCTGCATTGCCTTTACGGTCTCGGGCCAATCTAGGCCGTCTAAGTCTTCAAGGAGCCTGTCGGCATAGGCCGTAATCCTCATTGACCACTGCCTGAGTTTCTTTCTGTAGACCGGCCAGTTCCCTCTTTCGCTTTTGCCCTCTTTAGTCACTTCCTCATTGGCCAGGACCGTTCCCAAGCCGGGGCACCAGTTTACAAAAGAATCTGAAATATAGGCGAGGCGGAAGGAATTTAGAACTTCGCTTTTTTCCTTCGCGCTCATCTGCTGCCACGGCTTTTGCGTTTTTCTTTTTCCGCTCTCAAACTCTTTTATAAGGTCTTCTATTGGCCGCGCGCACCCCTTCTTGCCGTCGGGGCGCAAAAAGTCGGGGTCGTAGTAAGAAGAGTAAAGTCTGGCAAAAATCCACTGCGTCCACTTCATGTAATCGGGATCGGTGGTGGCAAAGCTTCTGCGAGGATCGAAACTAAGGCCAAGGCGCGAAAGCTGGCGGCGCATATTGGCTATGTTTTCTTCCGTGGTTTTACGGGGGTGCTGCCCTGTGGCTATTGCAAACTGCTCTGCCGGAAGCCCAAAAGCATCAAAGCCTAAGGCATGAAGCACGTTGTAGCCCTGCATGCGTTTAAAGCGGGAAACAAAATCAGTGGCTATATAGCCCAGAGGGTGGCCTACATGCAGCCCCTTTCCGGACGGGAAGGGGAACATGTCTAAAACGGTATAGGGCTTTCTTTTTCCCGCAAGGCGCCCTTCCCCGTCTCTCAGGGGCCCCTCGGCGTTGGCTGCAAAGAAGCACCCTTCATCCTTCCATATCTTTTGCCATTTAAGCTCTATTTTTTCGGCTAGGGCCGGGGTATATCTCCAAGAAGGCGCATCAATCATTTTTTCCTGTCCCTTCGCTCGCTGTTTCCTGGCTGTCTTGAGCCGAGATGGCGGAAGGCATATTGAAAGAAGTTATTTTGTAGCCGGTTTGACCTATCGTGGCCTTCAAATCCTTCTCCCACGTTCCCGATGTCATCATCAGCTTTATATCCTGGTTTATCTGGTACACAAAGTCGGGGGAATCTTTTCTAACTGCAATCCCCATGTATTCTGTGGCAAAGCCATTTCCCACAATCTTTAAGTATCCTCCGCCTTTGAACTTATTTAGGGCGCTAAGAAGCACTCCTCCTGCGCTCACCGCCTGCACGCTGCCGTCAAAAAGCTCGGTTATGCATTGGGGGGCGGAAGGCAAGGAGTGCAGAGACACTCCCCCGCCTAAAGCGCTTTCAATTACCCTCTGGGCTACAGATCCTGCCGTCACGCACACGCTTTTGCCCTTCAAATCCTGAAGGGAATTTATGGAGTTGTCTTTGGCGCTGACAAGCAGCTTTTGGCTTTGCACAAGATAGGGCCCCGCAAAGTCCACGTTTTGCTTGGATGCGGCGGTGATGGGGTAGTTTCCTATAATCATGCCCACTACACCGTTGTTTAAATCTGACACGCTTTGCCCTGCGGGAACCTGTTTCCAGATTATCTGCTTATAAGAATAGCCAAGTTTATCGGCTACGTATTCGGCCACATCTATGTCGAATCCTGAATACTTATTGCCCTCCCTAAGGGTAAGGTAGGGAAGATCGGTGGGAATGCCAATCGTAATGGTAGGCCCAGTGGACTGGGCTACTGCCCCCATACTGTTTCCGCACGCTGCAAGAAGGAACAAGGAACCGATTGACACGAGCGCGGCTGCGATCTTTGCCACTTTAGCGAGCTTCATTTATCCTCCACAGCCGTGCGATTTTCATAATTCGATTTTACCTTTTGAAATTTTGAGGCCGCAGGGCATAAAAAAGTGGAGCTAGCCGGATTCGAACCGGCGACCCTCTCCATGCCATGGAGATGCGCTACCAGCTGCGCTATAGCCCCAACTGGGAAACCAGAGTTTCCTCTAAAGAGTATACAGGCAAATTGAAATAATTCAACCCCAATGCTTATGTTGTTTATTTGCCTGTACTTATCTTTTCTTTATTTGAGGGACTCAAGTTCCTTAAGCATCTGTTCGGATACCGCTTCTTTGCGTAGGATTATGTAATCCTTTTCTTCGCAGTGCTGTTTGAATGCTTCTTTAAACTCATCTATGTTTTTCGTCACGCGCGCATAGGCTTCGTATTGGCAGGTTTTGCCCGATAATCCAAAGGTGACGGCGTAACTGTAGCTGTAGAGATGTTTTTCGGCATCCCACTTCAAATCAGGCACTCCGGTGATTTTTCCAGTTGCGCTAATTTTCCACCCGCCAAGAGCAATACCAAAGGGGGCAAGGTGAGCTCCTATGATAGTTCCCTCGATCTCCAAGGGCTTGTCAGTTCCCCACAGCTTTACCGTGACTTTTCCGTCGTTTTCTTCAATAGTCTCTCCCTTGTCAGCCATTACTGAAACAGAGTACATAAGTCCGTCTGATCCCATAATCGCTACGCGGGCTGCGTTTGCGTTCTTAAAGCATCCGTTGCACAAAACCCTGGTAGATCCGGGTTCTTGGCATGCAAGATCTGTCCTAAGTTTCCACTCTCCGTCTGCAAAACTGAGAATGTGGACTTTCCCGCAGACGTTTAGCAGGTTATTTTCTTCAGTAAACCAATCATTTTCTCCAAGATGGTAATGGGCTTTAATCGCGGCAATGGTAGAGCCCTTGTAGGCATAAGGGTATGCCTTTGGGTATCTCGCCTGATTTCCCTGATAGGGAAGGCCCTTGGTGGATTTAATGTGATCGTCCCATACCCCTATGAGGTTACTTCCGCAGTAATCGCAAGTAGTATGGGCAATTTGGACGCGAGGGTCCTCTATTCCTAATTCGACGCCGTCTGTTAAATCACAAAACAGCTTCTGCATCCAGAAAATCAAATGACTCAGATTCTCCAATAGGTTAAATTGGGGTTGAGTTAATAATTATATATCAATCTTTCTTAAAATTCTGATCAGCCGTATTAGAGCTAGATGAGGAGGGGTTAGAAGCTAAAGTGGAAGGGCTCTTTTTTTCCTTTTCCTTCCCGCCTTCAGCGCTCTGCTCAGGCGAAGAATTTGTAGGGGCGGAGGGAGTAGAAGGCTGTTTTACTTCCGTCTTTTCACCGCTTTGAGAAGGGGCGGGAACCGAACCGGAATCAGAGCCGGAAGTTGACGGGGATTTAGTTTCAGAAGAAGTAGAGGGAGCGGGAGAAGAAGTGGAAGGAGATGAGGGGGAGGCAGGAGAAATTGCCGAGGAGCCTGAAGAAGGGGCGGAGGGAGTAGAAGAAGCGGAGGACGAAGAAGAACTCCCTTTTTCTTCAGCCTGATTTGTGAGCTTTTGAGCGTCCTCTTTAATGCTTTTTGATTTATTTACGGCGTCCCTTAAGAAGACGTCCGTCCCCTTTCCCCCTGTGACGAAAAGTATGATTCCGCACACTACCACCAAAGTAAGCAGAGAGGAAATGATGGATACGGCTATGACCTTCTTTTTTGTCTTCTTCCTTTCCTTTCTAAAGCTCTTTACCGGAGCCAAAGGAGCGGAGGGAACTACCGTAGAAGAACTCGAAACGGTCCTTCCCACGGGCTTTGCATGCCTGGGACGCGCCGAAGAAAGCCTGGGAGGAAGATGAGGGGAAAATTGGGCTGGTAACTCATCTTGCTCTAGGTATATCGGGGCGCTTACGGACCTTCTTTCTTCCCTTCGGCTTTCCTTCTCTTTTTCCCCCTTATTTTCATCTTCATCCTGATCGTCATCGCGATTTCCCTTAATTCTTTTAGAAGACTCGTCGATAACGTTTTTATAAAGCTGGCTTGAAATAGTGGAAATTATGGAGGCCAAGGCAGCTCCTATGATGGAGCCTGCAAGCCCTATTTTGGCTGTAAGAAAAAAAACCGTTATGGCCGACAGCCCAGAGGCTGCAATCTGGGCAAAAGAAATATTTTTAAAGAAATTCCTCCAGCGGCTTTTGCCTCCGGACTTATTCTTTTTGGCCGTTCTCTCCTCCCGCGTTCCAATCGCATTTATAGGCTATGGAGGGGCCCTCGTTAAATGAGGCCATGGCCCATCTGCCCCTCCGTCTTTCAAAGCGGGCCCAGAAGGCGTTATTCATATCCAGCAGGGCCGCTCCCTTAGAAAAGCTTAAATTACTACCCTCTGAAAAAATGAAGCGGATGCAGTCATTGATGCAGGTGCCGTGGGAAAAGATGAAAAGCTTGTCAAAGTCCCCTTTTGTTTCCGTCCACTCCATCACAGCCTCCCCCGTTCTTTTGGCAACCTCTTCGTGGGGTTCGACGCCGTATTTAAGTTCAGTGCCTTCCCCCTTTAGCCAGCCTTCAAGATCCTCAGGATACTTCTGTGAAAGTTCTGAAACTAACTCTCCTTCCCACTGACCGAATTTCCTTTCTATCAGCCTGGGGTCCTCTTCCACTTTCAGGCCTAAGGGATCTGCAAAAATATGCGCCGTCTGGCACGCGCGGGTCATGCCCGAACACACTACAAGAGATCTAGAATCTGGCCTGTACCTTTCGGTCAGGGCCTTGGCGCTCTGCTTAGCTTGCCAAATTCCCACTTTGTTGAGCGCAGGATTGCCCTGGATGCGGCCGGTGATATTCCAATCCGTCTGTCCGTGACGAATCAAAAAAAGAGTGTCAATCAAAGCTAAATCTCCTTATGCGACTTAGACATGCCTTTTCCTTTTGAAGAATCGGGCAACTCTTCTTATCATTTTATTCTTTATGGCCCTTGCGCTCTTTCCACTCCTTTTCCAAAGCCAAAAGCTGCAAGGGATCGTTTACCCCTCTCAAAAGAATGGGATCTTGGCAGAGGGAAACCATAATTTTCCCGCTTTTTTTACACATCATGAAAAGGTCTGTAAGGTATAGCTCCCCTTGGGCGTTTTTCGTGCCCACCTTGCCCTTGGCTTTTAAAAGCGCTTCGGCATTGAAGGCATAAACGGAGGTGTTAACGAGTTTTACTTTCTTTTCTTGGCTGGAAGCATCTTTTTCTTCCACTATTTTTTCCACTTGCCCGTCAGAAGCAGCTATGATTCTCCCGTAGCCAAAAGGGTCATTCACTTTTGCCGCAAGCACGCTGGCCACAGCCCCGCTTTTTTTATGCTCGCTTAACAAGGAGAGAAGGACTGAAGAGGAAAGGAGGGGGATGTCGGATGCGGTGACTAGAACGACGCAGTCTTTTTGAAGGTCAGGCTTTAAAACGTCAAGCGCGCATTCCAAGGCTCTGCCTGTGCCCGGCACTTGGTCTTGAAGGGCAAAAACGCAAGACGGGCAAATTCTTTTTGCCTCGCCTTCTATTTTTTCTCTCTCGTGCCTTACAACTACGCATATTTCATCCGGCCTCGTCCCTTTTGCAGCCAGAAGGGCCCCTTCCAGAAAGCTTTTCCCCTCAAATTTAACTAGGGGCTTTGGGACGGAGCCCTTCATTCTGCTGCCTTTGCCGGCAGCAAGTATTACGCAGGCCAAATTCATTTATCCTCCCCACCTGATTTTTATCGAAGGATACTAGGGGAGGCTAAAAGCATTCAAAAGATACAAAAAGTTCCCCCATCTGGATTCGAACCAAAACTAAAGGATCCAAAGTCCCTTGTGCTGCCATTACACCATGGGGGAGTACCACACAATTATAAAGTCAAATCGAAGGAAAATAAACCGGGAATTTTTCAGGCGCCCTCTTCAAAAATTCCGGCTACGCTGTTGTGCTCAAATACCGCCTTCATAGCTTTTGCCAGCACCGGAGCTATTGAAAGAACCTTGAGGTTCTTGAAACGCTTTTCCTCCGGAACCGGTACGGTGTCTGTAACTACTACTTCCCTAGCTCCGCAGTTTGCCAATTTCTCGCTGGCGTCTCCATTTAGAAGGGCATGGGTGGCTACTATGGTGACGCTTCTGGCCCCCGCAGCCCTGAGGCTTTTTACGGCCCCTATAATGGTGCCTCCGGTATCGATGATGTCGTCTACTATCACGCAGTCCTTATCGCTCACATTTCCAACTACTTCTTTGGAAACCGTGACGTTTGGACGGGTAATATCGCGGGTCTTGTGCAGGAATATGAGAGGAACTCCCCCCAGCCTGTTAGACCACTGTTCCGACACCTTTATCCTGCCGGCATCGGGGGAAACTATAGCAAGGTTGCACCCCTTCATGCTTTCCTTTATGTAGGAGACAAGGGTAGGCATAGCCTGCAGGTGGTCCACCGGACCGTTGAAAAAGCCTTGGATTTGTGCGGAATGAAGGTCTACCGACATCACCCTGTTCACGCCGGCGGCAGTGAGAAGATCCATCACGAGCTTGCAGCTTATAGGTTCTCTTCCCAGATGCTTTTTGTCCTGCCTGGAATATCCCAGGAAGGGTATCACGGCCGTAATGGATCTGACCGATGCCCTTTTCAAGGCATCTATCATAATCAGTTGTTCCATTATCCATTTGTTTATAGGCTGGCAGTGGGTCTGAAATACGAAGACGTCATCTCCGCGCACCGATTGGGTATACCTGCAGTAGATCTCCCCATCTGCAAAATCGTAGAGAGTAGTTTTGAGAACTTCTATCCCCAAATGGGAGGCTATACCTTTAGCTAAAGCCGGATAAGATCTTCCCGATACCAAAACAAGCTTTCTAGTGGCGTTGGAGGAAAGCATCTCATAAGGCGTATCACAATCTTGTGTCACAAAACGAAACTAATTGAATCTATGGACAATTTCCCTAACGGTATAGGCCGCGCTCGCGGATAAAACTGCATACCAGGGGGTCGGTGAGGTAACAGATGGGTTCCCCTTTAGCTACCCTATTGCGAATCAAGGTGGAAGAAATGCTTAGGAGGGGGGGAGAAAAAAATTCAACTTTTTCCTCAATTTTTTTTGGCAGGCTTATAGGGTAGCCGGGCCTTTCGGAAACTATGAATTTGGTCATCTCAAACAGATCTTGCCAGTTTTTCCATTTTTCAATCCCTAAAAGGGCATCTATGCCGAGGATAAAGAAAAGCTTGCAGGGAGAATACAGGGATAAAAGGTCGGAAATGGTGTCAAAGGCAAAAGTCATCCCTCCCCTTTCAACGTCAACTTTTGAAAGGAAAAACCTGGAGTCGTTTGAAATGGCCATAGAAACCATGGCGCACCTGTCCAAGGGGGAGGCGACCGGTTTTTTTTGAAGAGAGAAATTAGTAGGTACGAAAGCCACTAAATCTAGACCAAACTTAAAGGCCGCCAGAGAGGCCAGGGAGAGGTGGCCGTAGTGGATGGGGTCAAAACTTCCCCCCATAACTCCTATCTTTAGCATTTCACTGCCCTGGCTTATCCAAAAAGGAAGCCTTGGCATCTAGAAAGGAAAGAGGGGTAAAATGCGGATCGCATAAAGCCCTGATGCTGGATGCAAAATCGGCTACCTGCACAAGTTCATCGGCCATAAGCGATATTTCCCCTCTTTTTTCAAACTGTCTGAAAGAGGAGACATGCCTTTCAAGAGAAGAAAATAACTCCTTTTCCTTTTTTAAAGTTTCTCCTGAGTCTGGAATGCACTTTTCCCGAATGGGCCAGGGGGAGATGATTCCGGAACAAAACTTTAAGACGGGCTCAAAATTCGGATTCATATTTCCCTTTTCCGCCCAAATAAGGAAAACGTAGCGCAGCTGGGAGAGACGCCAACAGGCTGCAAGGAGCACATCAAAACAGGTTCTGGGCCCCGAAGGGATATTGCCCTCTTCTTCCTTTGCCTCGCCGCCTCTTCTCATCCCTTTTCAGCTTCCCCCTCTTTCCAGCCGAGGGCGGGCAGGCGGAATTTAGAGGCCAGGCGCATGGCAAAAGAAGAATAGCCCCCAGCCATAAGTATGGACTGGAAAGAATGGCGCACAAGCACTTGAGATCCCCCCTTAACGTCAAGATACCTCCTGCCGTCAAAGACTAGGCAGGCAGGGGCGGGCGAAGAAGGAAGGGTACGCACTTCAATCTGGCTGTCCTTATCTACTATCAAAGGGCATGGCATGAGAACGGCCCCGTCTACAGGTACGATTTCCAAAGCCTTTACCCCGGGCCATATCACCCCTCCCCCTGCGCTAAGAGCATAGGCGGTAGATCCTGTGGGAGTGGCAATTACGAGCCCGTTAGCCTCAAAATCAGCCATTTCCACGCCGTCAATTCCTAGGCTCATAGAAATCATCCTTGAATTTGAGGCCCTTTCTATGGCCATTTCATTTATGGCCCATCCTTTGAAAGTCTGACGCCCTAAAGCTATGGAAGCTTCCAATAAAAAGTGCCTGGAAATGGGATAGTTCCCGTCAAAAATTTCATCTGCAATTTTTGAAAGCGAAGTGGTGGGCTGAGTTAAAAATCCAAGGTGGCCCATGTTTATGCCAAACAGGGGAACTCCCGTGCCCTTTACTCTTTCGCAGGCCGCCAAAACCGTCCCGTCTCCTCCTAAAGAGACTGCCAGCTCCGTTTTGGGATTTATGGGGCGGACGGGGTCAATAAGGGAATGGTGTGGTACCGCGGCCTCCAGATTCACTTTAAAGCCCTTAGAAAGGAGGGAACAGAACCTTAATACAGCCCTGGAGTTCAAAAGGGCCGATCTGGAGATCACGGTTATCTGGCGCATGCTACCAATTTTACCTATGAAGCCAAAGGAGAAATTCCCTATTCCCCTTCTCTCCGGCAAGCGGCGAGGGTAGCGAGGAAAGGATTTTCAACCCCTCCCTTTTTGCCGCTTCCTTTACGGTTTCAAGGCTTTTTTCTCTTTCCTTTTCATCTTTCACCACTCCCCCTTTGCCCAATTTTCCTTTTCCCACTTCAAATTGCGGCTTCACCAGGGCCACGCATTCCTGCACGCTCTTGATTTCAAAAATTTTGGGAAGGGCCATGCGAAGGGAAATGAAAGAAAGATCAGCAGTGGCAAGGGTGGGGGAAATGGCAAGGGAAGAAGGGCTTAAAAACCGGATGTTTACCCCTTCCATATTTCTAACCCTGGGATCGTTTTGAAGGAGGGGCGAAAGCTGACCTGTTCCAACGTCTAGAGCTATGACGTCTTTGGCTCCCCACTTTAAGAGGACCTGGGTAAAGCCACCCGTGCTCGCTCCTACGTCTATGCACTCTCTCCCGCTTATTTTGAGGCCCATGGGGCAAAACTTTTCAAGGGCGCCTTCCAGCTTTAAAGCTCCCCTTGAAACAAAGCCTTTCCCTCCTAAAACTTCCACCTTTTCCCCGGAAAGGATGGGAAAAGAGGGCTTCGTTACGCAAGTTCCCTCTACTCTTACTTTGCCCTCAAGGATCATCTGCCTGCATTTTGTGCGCGACAGCCCTTCTTTCTGGGCCAAAAATACATCCAGCCTCAAATCGGTCCTAACTTAGAAGGTCCTCTATCACCCTCTCGTCTAGATTCTCAAGGTCAAAGTCAACCAGCCCCTCTTCTTCTTCCTCTTCTGGAAAGACTTTGCTTTCCATATCCTCTATTTCCTTTTCCATGGCATCTGCCTCTTTCTTTTTGCCTGCCATGAAAAGAAAAGTTTGTTCCGCTTCACAGGCCCTCAATTTGTATGAGAGGGGTAGGCCCGGAAGCGCTTTCATACTCCTGATGATTTTAAGGGCCCGCTCTGTATCTTTGAGATCGGCGAAAGCCCCGGCCATCACCAGCATCATCTCGAGCTTTGACTCTGCAGAGGCGTCAGGGCTTTCCTTGCGTATAGTCTCTATGGCCTTCTGGGGCTCTCCAAGACCCCTGTAGCAATCCGCTATAAATGGAATCCAGTCGCTTTCCCCATTCAGGCGCCTGACGGTCAAAAATTCCTTTAGCGCAGTTTTAAAGTCCTGGGATCTGTAGGCCATAAGTGCCAAGCATTCCCTGGCTATATCAATTCTGGACGCATTTGAGGCAGCCCATTTGGCATGTTCCAAGGCTAAGGGAAGATCTTCTCCCTCGAGTTCATAGGCGGCAAGGATGTGAAGGCCCACATTTTCCGCGTGTTCGCGGCTTAAAGATCTCAAGGCGTCTTTATCGGAAGAAGAGAGCATATCCCATGAAAGTCCCTTAGGCAGCGCAGGCTCTTTGGGCCTTAACCTGTCGTAAGGATTTTGAGAAGGGTAGCGTAGCCGATCGGGCTCCTTTTTTTCCTGGGGCAAAGAGTGAGGCCTCTTTTTCCCAAAGTCTTTGTTAAAAGGCTTTTTGCCTCCTCTGCCGCCGCCTTTTTGAGCGCCGAATTTGCGAGGGGGCTTGGGGCCGGAGTGCTTTTGGCCTCCAAATGACTGTCTTGCCGGCTTCTTTCCCTCGGATTTTCTTTCTTCCATCTGCCCTCCTTAAATCCTTAGCCCCGAACCTGAGCCTGCTCCCAGTTTCTGGGTAAGCCAGCTAATAATTTGCTGATCGGTTATTCCCATAAAGAAGAGGATGATATCTAGGACTATATAAAGGCAGGAAATGACTATTGCCGCTATTGCCAGCCCCTTGCCCCTCATGTGAAGCTGCTTTACGCGGATAAGGGAGAAAATTCCAAGGGGCAGGCCCACCAGCCAGATGCCAAGAATTGAGGCTACAAAGGCAATTACGGAAAGCCCGTCGATTTTTCCACAGTAAGGGTTTTGCCTGGGGTCGGAAGTATTGATATTTTCCTGCCTGCCGGCAAAGGAGTTTTGAGAGCTCGGGCCGTAACCAAATCCATATGGATTTTGCTGATAAGGATTTTGAGGCTGGCCGCCGAAAGGCTGTTGGTTTCCAAATGGCGGCTGCCCATAATAGGGGTTTTGCCCGGAATACTGGTTTTGCCCCGGATTTTGGGGAGGATTAGAGAAGTTTTGGGGGTTTTGGCCCGGGGCTCCGTTAGTTCCTGAAGGCCCCTGGGCCCCGTAAGCGTCGGAAAATGGGTTTTCACCCCCTTCCTTTGCCCCGGCCTCTTCTTTTGGGGACTGCTGGGAACTATTGTCTGGCGCCCCAAAGATATAAGGGTTGTAACCCGGATACTGGGAAAGCATTTGGCCATACATGGGCTTATCGGTTCCCGGGATATCGGTATCAGGATCCAAGCCCGAAGCGTCATAGTCCAACTGGGCTATCTTTTCCTCTTTAGCTTCCTCTTTTTTCTCCTCAGCCTGTTGTTTTTCAGGATCCATTCCCGATCCCGAAGGGGAAGAGGGAGTCGGCGCCGGAGGAGTCCCGGGGGCCTCGACTTTCGGATGCTCGCTGTTTTCTTCGTTTTGCTCGTTCATGGTTTTTTCCGCCTAACAATTCCCTTTCAGGCGCGCTCCTGCGGCCTGTGCAATGGAAATTATGCTATCACGTATTTTTGTAATGTCTTGCGAGTCCAGGGTTTTTTCTTTAGACCTAAGACGCACGGAAAAAGTGAGAGAGGGATTCTCCCCTTCTTCCTTGTACACATCAAAAAGCTCCAAGTCTTCCAGGGTTTCTCCCGCCCCCTTCCTTATGCATTCTTCCAGTTCTGCGCAACTCATCTTATTTCCCGTTTCAAAGGAAAAGTCCTGCTTTACAGATGGGTAAAGGGAAGGGGAAGAAGCGCGGAAGGTTTCCCCTGCGGTAGTGGCTAAGGCCTCCAAGTCTATTTCCAAGGCGCAAGTGTGATCAAAAAGGCCCAGGTTACTGATTATCCTGGGATTAATCTCCCCGACAATTCCTATGAGCTTCCCTTTCAGGTAAAGTGCGCAGCTTCTTCCAGGGTGCAGAAGAGAAAGGTTGAAACCGGAAGCGAAAGAGGGGGCGGGCTGCTTAATTTCAAACTTGAGGCGCATTCTTTCCTCTAGCCTGTTTAAAACTTCCAGACCATCCCTATAGTCCAAAAGATCCCTCTCTTTTTGCCAGTTATTTTTAAATCCTTTTCCGCTGAGAACGGCTGCGGCGTGGAGAGGCTGGGATGGAAGGGAAGACTCAATGGCGGCCAGCTTTTCATCGCTTAGCCTTTCGCCTCTGGGGGCCTTTTCAGAGAACCACGATTTTCCGCTCGCTAAAAATACGCGCCCGGTCTCAAATATCTTTACGCCCTCAAGTCCTCGGCGCACATTTGAAGAGCAGGTGAAAAGGAGGGTGGAAAGAAGATCGGTTCTCATAAAGGGCCTTGAATCGTAGAGAGGATTTGCGATCTTCATCAGCTTTAAGTCCTCCGGGCTCTCTTCCAGCAGGGCAAAGTCCTTCTCTCCCACGAACGGGTAACTCATGACTTCGTTTAGACCCGCATAGGCAAAAGCGTCTTGAACCTTTCGTTCAACTTTCTTTACGGGCGAAGAAGCGGCCATGGCCCGGTTCTTCGGAAGGCTGGGCTCTATTAAGTCATAACCCACAAGCCTTCCGATTTCCCCTTCTACATCCACAGCTTCCTGAAGGTCGTACCTCCATGAGGGGATTTTTACGAGAAGTTTTCCATCTTCAAAATCTACCTTGCATCCGGCCTCTTGCAGCTCTTTTATCATTTTCCCTTCCGGGATCTCTTCTCCCAAAAGGCTTTCCGCTTTCTTTGGATCGACTTTTATTACTCTCTCTTCCCACGGCTTTTCAAGGGAAAGGAGGGTTTCAAAACTGCATCCTTTAAGGAGGGAAAGCGCCCTGGTAAGTGCAGGTTCGCAGGCCCTGCTGTCTACTCCCCTTTCAAGCCTGTAGGAAGAGTCGGTGGAAATCTTAAGGCTCTGAGAGAGCCTGGATGCATAAGAGGGGCTGAGGGAGTAAGAGAGGAAGATGGCTTCTTTGCAACCTTTTTCAGCTTCCAGTCCCGAAACGCTCCCCATTCCCAAAAGGCTTAAAACTTTTCCGTCACCTTTTTGGCAAACTACTATTCTTCCTTCGCACTCCACCTCTTTTCCCAAGATCTGCGCCTTTTCGCCAGGTTTTCCCTTCCTAACTTGCAAGGGGAAAGAGACTTTGCCCGCATCCATTACTTCTATGGGGCATCCTATTTCAAGGGTGGCAAAAGAGGCCGCAGCTTGGGCCTGGGTCTTTGTTATCACATCCGACAAAGCCAGGTGCCTAAAGATCTGGTCTTCAGGATCTTTTGAAATCTCTTCTCCCTCGGCCTTTGCGGCAAAGAGGCAGTAAAGATCTTCTAGCCCCTCTTCTACCTCAATTTGGCCGTCTTTGGGAGAGGGGAGTGCGGGAAGGGCGGGGTTAAGAGCCGGATCTCGGTAACCCCCTCCCCATGCGCAGTGGAGTTCTCTTGCCATTCCCCTGTAAGAAAGGGCGTAGCCCCTGTTGGGCGTGATTTCCACATCCAGTTTCCAGCCCTTGATTTTAAGCAGATCTATTGCATTCTCTCCGGGTTGGATTTCCCCTTTCTCCCCTAGATCATCTAGAAGGATTATCCCGTCCTGGGTGGATCCCTTCCATCCCAGCTCCCTAAATGAGCAGCACATTCCGTTGGAAGTGTGTCCGTACTTGGGTTGGGGGAGAATTAGAAAGCCGCCTGCCAAAACGGCCCCCGGAAGGGCCAAGGCAACCCAGCTTCCCTTTGCGATGTTTGGGGCCCCGCACACAATCTCTTCCACTTTCTTGCCTATGTCAATTTTGCAGAAGTGGATTTCGTGGCCCTTATGCATCTCGGGCACGCACTCTAGAACGTGCCCCACTACCAGCGGGCCCGTTATTGCGGGAGCCAGCTTTTCTTCTTCAAATCCCATCTTTGTGAGGGCAGAAGCTATTTTTTGCGGGCTAGATCCCGCAGGAGTATCCACATACTCCTTCATCCAGTCCAAATCTATTACAGTCATTACTCCCCCATCGCAAACTGGCGGCTGAAACGCTCGTCGCCTTCTACAAGATCGTGCATGTCTTTTACGCCGTACTTGAGCATAGCCACTCTTTCAATTCCTATCCCGAAGGCAAAGCCCGTGTACTTTCCAGGGTCTACCCCTGCGCTTTTAAGGACGTTGGGGTGCACCATCCCAGCTCCTGCAAGTTCTACCCACTTTCCCCCTTCGCCTCCAAGGAGCATATCCATTTCAAAACTTGGCTCGGTAAAGGGGAAGTAGGAGGGGCGGAGCCTGATATCGGCCTCCCCAAAAAGGTAAGTAGAAAGGGCCTTTAAAATACCCTTAAGATCGGAGACCGAAAGGCCCTCGTCTACCGCCAGTCCCTCGCACTGGTGAAAGACTGGAGAGTGGAAGGCATCGAGGGGGTCGGATCTAAAGACTTTCCCTATGGAAGCTGTGTAGAGGGGGAGGGGGCCGGAGATAAGTTCTCGAACCTGGGTGGAACTGGTCTGGGTTCTAAGAACCAGGCAGCTTTCTTCAGGCGACAAGTAGAAAGTGTCTTGCATCTGGCGGGCAGGGTGGTCGGGCGGAAAGTTTAAGGCGTCGAAGTTGTACCAGGCGTGCTCTATTTCGGGCCCCTCTCCCAGGGACCAGCCAAGAGAAGTGAAGAAGGCCTCTATCTTTCTAGATGCCAGAGTAATGGGGTGAAGGGAACCCATGGGAAAGCGGGTGAAGGGGAGGGTCATGTCCACGCGCTCTGACTCGAGCTTTTCTTTTTCCTCCTTCGCCTCCACTTCTTCCTTCTTCTTTAAGAAGGCGCCGTCAAATTCTTTCTTGCACCTTCCGAAAAATTCCCCCGCCTCTTTTCTCTCCTCTTTTTGCAGGGAGCCTATGGACTTGGAAGCCAGGGAAAAAAGGCCCTGGGATCCAAAGTACTTGGAGTGGACAGATTCGAGATCCTTTGAGCTTTGCGCCTCCTCTATTTGCTTTAGCCCCTCCTTTAAGGAAGAAGAGAGGTCGGAAGAATCGAAAACCGCATTCATAATTTACCTTTCATTCTTTGGCTCCTGACCGCGTCGTAGACTAGGACGCTGGCTGCCGAGGAGAGGTTTAAAGACTCCGCCTGGCCGAATATGGGTATTTTGGCCACAGCATGGCTTTCTTTAATGAGCCTCTCGGGAAGGCCCCGGGCTTCATTGCCGAAAAGTAGCACCATAGAGCCTAGACCCTCCAAAGCGGAGGGGGAAGAATCTATCAACACCTTTTTATCAAAATCCCTGCCGCTTGTAGAGATCAGAGAGGCAAAATCCCTTAGATCCAGCAATTCTTCTTCAGAACACTTGTAAAAGGGGATGTGAAAAATGGATCCGGCGCTGGATCTGACTACTTTGGGATTAAAAGGAGAGGCGCACTCGTCTACTAAAAGCACGGCCCTGCACCCCGCCGCATCGCAGCTCCTGATTATCGTTCCTTCGTTTCCGGGGTCTCTTACCTGCCAAAGGGCGCAGATTACAAAGAGGCCGGAAAGATCCAAAGAGGAAAAATCCCTCTCCAGATCTTTTGAAGAGGCTACCGCTAAAACGCCTTGGCAGTCTTTGGAGATCTTTTCTACCGCCTTGTGGGAAGAAGGGTGGAACCATGCCTTATCCCCCTGGCAAAATTCTTCCGCAATGGGTAAAGATTCGTCGAAGTATACGTCTTTTGCCAGTCCGCTCCTTATTGCCTCCCTGACGGCCTGAGGGCCTTCAACCAGAAATTTTCCGCTCTTTTTCCAACCCGATTTTGAAGAATAAAAGGCGATCTTGCCAACCCTTTCAGATCCCTCTTCGAGCCTCTCTCCCCTCATTATTTGCCTCCCAAAGCAAAGGTGCCGCAGTAATAGGCCAAAAGCAGGGCAGAAGTTGGAATGAGGGCGCAAATTGAAAGAGCTATCCAATCCCTGTAGGAAGTGCGGCTGATTCTAGCCCAGCTCCTTTTTTCATTTCCCCCAAAACCTCTGGCCTCCATAGCGGTAGAGAGGGAAGTCGAGCGGCGGATGGAAAGGATTAAAAGGGAAAAAGACTGGGTAAAGAAGCGCACGGCCTTCTTTCTATCCCCCAGGCCCCTGCTCCTTCTGGCCTGGCCGATTTGAAGCCAGTCATCTGAAAGGACGGTAAACAGCCTGATTCCGGCCAGGCCCCCGTACACAAACCTTTCCGGAAGGTGAAGGATCTGGCTGGCGGCATCAGCCAAATCCGTAGAATCTATACCTAAAACCAAAAGGACGGCCGGAACTGCGATCGCCAAAACCCTAAGGAAGGTGGCAAAGGCCAGATACACGGATTTATTTGTCACATGTATCATTCCCCACTCAAAGTAGGTGACAGATCCCTTTTTGCCGTATATTACTACGGCCAGGAAAGTCCACGGAGCCATGGCGAAAATCGGCCACACGTGCTTTAGTGCCCGCTTTAGGGAAATCCCGCACCCCTCCATAAATAAAAATTCCAGAGTCAGGGCAACTCCTGCCGAGAGAGGGTCAAGGCTCAAAAACAGAGGGATGGACAAAACGAAGGCGCATAAAAACCTTATGGCCGGGTTCAGGCGCGAAAGCAGCGGGGAAAGGGAAGCGGGCCTCTCTTTTTCTCTCCTTTCGTTTGGCCCCTTTACTTTTATGTCGCAGCCCTCTCTGTCTCCTATAGTCAAGACCTTGTCTGCAAGAAACTCTATGAGCTCCCTGTCGTGGGTGACGGCCACTACGGCCACTCCGCTGTCGGCCACCGAACGCATCAGCATTACAATTTCAAGCCAGGTGGATCGGTCCTGGCCGAAAGTGGGTTCGTCCAGGATTAAAACTTCGGGGGAAGAGGCGAGAGAGGAAGCGACC
This sequence comes from Aeriscardovia sp., assembly GCA_017632945.1. Taxonomy (GTDB): domain Bacteria; phylum Actinomycetota; class Actinomycetes; order Actinomycetales; family Bifidobacteriaceae; genus RGIG1476. The sequence goes on from JAGBQH010000006.1 coordinate 28,261, forward strand.
GTAAGCCTGCGCTTTTCCCCGCCCGACAAAGTGTAGGGGTTGGCCGCCGCGTAGCGGTCCAAATCAAACCTTTTAAGCAGGGAGTGGGCAAGGTTTCTTGCCTCATCCTTTTTGCTACCGGTCTCCAAAAAGCCGACCATCACTTCTTCAAGCACCGTATTTCTCACAAACTGGTGCTCGGGATTTTGAAATACGTAGGCAATCCTCTTGCAAAGCTGGCGGCTTGTCCATGAGAAGGGGGATCCTTTAAGCCCCTGGGCGAGGGAAGGAGCTACCTCAACTTCTCCACCCACAGGGGCCATAAGGCCTGAAACCGTCATGGCCAGAGTACTTTTTCCCGCTCCGTTTTCGCCCGCCAAAATCGTAATCTTTCCGCTTTCAAAAGCAAAAGAGACGTTGTCGGCTATAGACTTTCCGCTGTAGCCAATGGAAAGATCTTTGGCCTGTACTACTACTTCTCCCCTTTCAAATTCCCTTTTCTTCGCAAATTTTACGGTAGGGGCTATTAAGTTTTTACCAGACCCCTTGTCTGTAAGATCCTGATCTTCCTGAGCTTCAAAATTTGGATTGAAATCCGATTGGAATTTGGCCCGGATCTGATCTTCCAGCCTTTTTCGCTGCAACTTTGCCAGGGCAAATTTGGAGGGAATCCAAATTCCTAAAGAGTCAAAATCGATGGAGGGGTCGGAAAAGATCTCATCCGGACTGCCGTCGGCGGCCACTTTGACCATGCCATCCTTGTCCCTTCCCAAAATAACCACGCGGCTGAGGATGTCTAGCCAGTCGTCTGCCCTGTGTTCTACCAAAATCACCGTGGCCGGATCTTCCTTTAAGACTTCATGGCACGCCCGGCTCACTTCCTTAGCCCCCTTGGGGTCGAGGTTTGCCGTAGGCTCGTCTAAAAGTAGGATGGAGGGCCTCATTGCAATGGCTCCCGCCAGAGCCACTCTCTGTTTTTGTCCCCCTGACAGGTGTGAAGTGGATCTGGACAGCTCTATATCTCCCAGCCCCACTCTCCTCAAAGACTCTCTTACGCGCCTCCAGATTTCCCCTTTTTCTATCCCCAGATTCTCCAGCCCGAAGGCCACGTTGTCCCCTACGCGCTGGAGCACCATCTGAGCCTCGGGGTCCTGCATCATAAGGGCGCAGCGGCCCCTTGCCTCCTGGGGGTGGAGGCCTTCTACCAAAAGGTCTCCTTCTGTAAGGCCGCCGTCCTCGTCTTCCCTTTGGGTGGATCTGGACAGGTACGCTTCGTTATTTCCCAAAACTCCGGCTATGGCGCAAAGGAGGGTGCTTTTGCCTATGCCCGAAGATCCTAAAAGAAGGACCCTTTCGCCTTTTCTGATTTCAAGGTTCAGGCCCCTTACTACATACTCTTTCCTAAGAGGCCTTTTGTAGCCCCACCCTTCAAACAGGATTGCGCTTTGCTTGCTCATTTGATCTTTTTGCGTATGGCCCTCCCGGATGCAAATCGATCCAGCGCTCCGGTTCTGGCGATGGCCCTGTAGAGGTACCATGAGCCAAGCCCCGCGATCACAACGCCCGAGATTGCGGTTGCCACTGTGTAGGAAATGGCGTAAAGGCCCAGAAAACTAAAGGCTTGAAGGTCTGTAAGAAAACTGATCACCCTGTACAAAAGGCCTGAAAAACCTCCGGCAAGCATTGTGATCCATACATTCCAATGCTTGTAAGCAAAGGCCGCAAAGACTACTTCCGCCCCCAGGCCTTGAATAAAGCCGCTTAGGATGGTCAGAGCTCCCCCATAAACGTTGCCCATCATTCCCTCTATAAGGGAGGCTAAAAGCTGGGCGTAAATAGAGCTTCCCGGCTTTCTTATAATCACCGCAGCCAGGGGACCTGCAAAAAGCCACAGGCCATCAAAAAGGCTTCCTAAACCCGGAAATATAGCCTGCAGGCCGTCATGAGGTATAAAATCGGCCATCCAAAATACGAAAGAAGAAGCCACGCCTATAACTGAGCACACGGCTATGTCTACGGCTCTCCACTTGAAATTTGTTCTGGAACTCAAAACTTCATCCCCTAAAGGTGACAGTCTCAAAGGCGCCCAAAGCCTCTCCAATTCCCCGTAGAACGACGAGAGCGCAAAATAATTCGTGTTTTATTCAAGAGTACCACTTTTAAAAGATGGACTTCATACGCTTCGGCCTTCCCGGCCGGACTTAAACCGATCCAAAGCCCCGGTTCTGGCGATGGCCCTGTAGAGGTACCACGTCCCGATCCCCGTTAAAAGAGAACTGAGGAGAGTAAAAAGAAGGTAGGCGAGGCCGTAGGGCCCGGAAAGGCTTATGGCCTGCAGGTCTGTCAAAAAGCTTTCAGCCCAGCAAAAAAAGCCGGAGAGCATGGAAGAGAGGCAGACGGTCCATATGTTCCACACCCTGTAGAAAAAGAGGGCAAAGATGATTTCCGCCCCCAGGCCTTCAAAAAAGCCGGGAATAATAACGCTAGCCCCCCCGTAGATGTTTCCCATGAGCGCCTCAAGGATGGAGGCCAAAAGCTCGCAATAGAGGGCCGAACCCGGCTTTCTGACAATTATTGCCGAAAGGGGCCCTGCAAAAAGCCACAGGCCGTTTAAAAGCCCTCCAAAGCCGGGAAGGAGGGCTTGAAGGGCAGAGAAGGGGAGGAAGTCAGCTACCCAAAAAACTATGCCGCTCGCCACGGCCAGGGAGCTGGCTGTAGAAATATCTACAACCCTCCACCTCCAAGCTTTTGCCTTCAAACTAATTTTCAATATTAAAGAGAGGAGAGAATAAGGGCCTCAGCTTCCATGTCTCCTCTGAGCTCGGAAAGATCCTGGGATTCATTGGGTGCATGAGCGTTGGTGAGGGGATCTTCTGGACCGTCTACAAGAACGTTAGCCTTCGGGAATTTTGCCTGAAGGATCGGGATCATGGGTATAGAACCGCCTTCGCCCTTGTTTTCCGGAGCGCACCCGAATACTTCCTGGAAACACTTTTCCGCCTTCAGGGCTACGGGGTTGTGAGGATCCATTGCCCAGCCCGTGCCTGTTTCAAGCACATGGACGTCTATTTGGCAGCCGAAGGGGGCGTTCTTCATAATAAAGTCCTTAAGCGCTTTGGCGGCATCTTCGGCCTTCTGAAGAGGGCTGATTCGCACCGAGAGCCTAAAGGTGCACTCGCTTGCCAGTTGGTTGAAGGCTTCCTTGACGGGCCTTATGTTCATGCCCGTCAGAGCTATGGCGGGTTTTGTCCAGAGGCGCGAAGCTAGAGAGCCGCTTCCGGCCAGCCTGCAGGAAGGAAGGAGGGAGGAATCTTTTCTAAAGTCCTCTTCGCTCAAATCTTCCTTAAGGCCCCCTATAGGCTCTCCTTGAACAAGTCCGGGAACTACAACGTTTCCATCCTTGTCGTAGAAGCTGGAGACCAGCATGCACGAAAGAGTGTTTGCGTCAAGGATGGGGCCGCCAAAGGTGCCGGAGTGGACGGGGTGCTCGAGGCACTTTACGGTGACATCCATAGTGACGTTCCCGCGAAGAGAGGAGGTGAGGGAAGGAATCTTGGCAGACCAGTTGCTCGAATCTGTGATAAACATCACGTCAGCATCGAAGTAGTCCGGATGGGCATTTAGGAAGGGAACGAAGCTGGGAGATCCCATCTCTTCTTCCCCTTCTATAAATACTTTGACGTTGCAGTTGAGGTTGCCCTTGAGGGCGGTGAGGGCCCCTACGTGGGTCATAATCCCGCCCCCGTCATCGCTAGAGCCTCTGCCATAAAGCCTTCCTCTCTCAACTACGCCTTTGAAGGGAGGAGTCCTCCATGCGCTTTCATCTCCTGCGGGCTGCACGTCGTGGTGAGCGTAGAGGAAGACGGTTTTATCAGATCCCACATCCTTTTGCCCCACAACTTCCCATGCTCCCGGAGTACCGTCCTCCTGAGTGGCCTGTTCCACGCGGGCATTGTCTATTCCGGCGTCCCTGAGGCACTGAGCCACAAACTCAGCTGAAGCCTTCATGGTCGGAGAGCTTATCCCCTCTGCAGAAACTGCCTTAAGGGAGATTTTCTTTTCAAGAGCGCAAACGAAGCTTTCCCAGTTATCCTCTATTTTCTTAGAAATTTCATTGAGTGCCTCGTTTTCTCCGTTTTCAGAACTCATTGCACTTCACCAGCTTAAAAAGTAAATCAAGTCCCGCTTATAGGATACCTTTTTTATGTGAAATGGAATTTCTCGGGCTTCAAGAAAAAAAAGAACGAAGAGGAAGCCGCTCCGGCCACCGGGCCCAGGATGCCGGGGATGAAAAAGGATCAGCCCACCCTCAAAAGGAAGGAAGCTCAAAAACTTTCCTACCTTCCTCTTGTGCCCGATCCCAAAGATCGCAAGGAGAGAAATAAAGTAGAGAGGAAAAGGGTAAGGCTAAAGCAGGACAGAGAATACGTGGCAATGGAGACGGGCGATGTGGCCAACATGCCCAAAGCCGAAAGATCTCCTATAAGGACTTTTGCCAGGGACTGGATAGATGCTCGCTATAATCTGGGGGAGTGGTTCATCCCTGTAGCCTTAATCCTGCTTATAGGGTCTATCAGCCTTTCATCTTTCTCTTCAGTTCTGGGATTTGTACTGGCCATGATAATGTACGTATACATGGCAGCCGTCCTGATAGACCTCGTGGTTTTGTGGATTACCTTAAAGCGCAGCCTTCTAAAGCATGGAAAGTGGGATGGGAGACGCTCCACCCTCCGCAAGGAGAGGCTACTTACGTATGCAATTTCCAGGGCTATACAGATAAGGCGCTTTAGGGTGCCCAAGCCCGTGGAAAAAAAGCGCGGGCACTGGCCCGACTAAACGCAATTAAATATTTTTGCAGCCCGGAATTTCTCTTGCATCAGCCTGACGGCTTCCTATAGAGGTATATGCTACAGAGACTAGATGACGGGAAAGCAGCTTTAGTTCTTCTCTATTCAAGCTCTTTAAAAGGTCTAGGTGGACGAGAAGAGACGTGGAAAAACCTACTACGCCCTCAAACAAAATCTTTTGCATATTGGTAAATTTTTCAAGATCCAGATTTCTGTATTTGGCGATATAGTCTTTAAACCCTTCTCTAAAGCACTCCACAAGATACATGCTGCCGTGAGGAGAAATAAGAGTGGAAAGCCTTTTGGCTTTGAGGGAATTTTGCGTGCAAATGGAAGAAAGATAGTAATAGATCTGATCGGTTGCCACTTCAATGTTGTCTTCATTGAAATTTAAAAAAAAGGAAGTCAGATCATCCCAGCTCTTTGCCTCGTCTTCGACGGCGCATTTTGCCAGGTCCACCAAATTCTTGTAGTGATAATAAAAATCCCCCCGACTCACTCCTGCGCGCGCTAAAAGTTCGGAAACTGAAATTTGGGCGTAGGGCTTTTCTTCTAAAAGGGACCAGAAGGCGTCATAAAGCCTTTGGACGCATCCCTCCCATGTTTTTTTTGGCACGGGATATATCTTAGCTATATTTAAACAATTTGTCTAAATTATGATACAATCTGTTTAAGTCTCTGACTTTTTGATTATTTTGAAATTGATTTAAATTCGCATTTTCTTTAAATCACCGTCTTTTTAGGAGCTTCATGGCTGAAAAAACAGGGCAAGATGAACACTCTTCAGGAGCAAAGTTAAAATCCAAGTGGCTTTCTCTAGTAGGTTTAGTAGTCGCAATATCGGCCGTAATCATGGACGGGACCATAATGAATGTGGCGCTCCCTTCCATAATGCAGGTTTTTAACCTGAACGCCTCCAATGGAGAGTGGATAGTAAGCATTTATTCCCTAATTTTCTGCGCCCTTCTGGTAACTTCCGGCAGAATAGCCGATGCCATGGGAAGAAAGAAGATGCTCGTATGGGGCCTTGTCGTATTTGCCCTGGGAAGCGTACTTGGGGCCCTGGCCGGTAAATTCGGCGGATATGCCATGCTGATGACGGCTAGAGTCGTCCAGGGAATAGGCGGAGCCATGATTCTTCCCACTATTTTTTCTACCATGAACGCCATTTATACGGGAGGCATGCGCATCTTTGCCTTCGCCCTCTTTGGCTCCCTTATGAGCGCAATGTTTGGGGTAGGTCCGTGGCTTGGAGGGCTGCTTGTAACTTATGCAAACTGGCAGTGGGTGTTTTGGATAGAAATTCCTCTCGCGGCCGTAAGCGCCATTTTTGTTCTTTTCACCATTCCAGACACCTATGGAGAAAAGTTCAGGGGGCTAGATGTTTTGGGCCTGATTCTTTCCATAATAGGGTTTGGAGGCCTGGTTTACGGCCTTATCGAGGGTAAAACCATGGGATGGTGGTTTGCCTCAAAAGGATCTAGCAAATGGCTGGGCCTTTCGATTGTGCCATGGATTTTGTTTATAGGAATTATCGCTCTCGTCTTCTTTATCTTATGGGAGAACTACAGGGTAAAGAGGGGAAAGTCTTACATAATCGACCTAAACGTCTTCCATATCCACACTTTCTCCCTCTCCGTGGCCGTACAGGTGGTATTTAGAACGGGCCTTATAGGCATCCTCTTCATCCTTCCCCAGTTCTTGCAAAATGTCCTGGGGATGAGCGCCTTGCAGGCAGGAGAAGTGACGTGCTGCACGGGCTTTGCCTCCCTTGTTTCCGGTCTTTTGGCAGCCCCGCTTGTAAAACTTACCTCCACCAAGACGGTAATTGTGTGGGGTATGGCAATCCAGGCGCTTTCCCTGGTGGGAATTTTCTTCCTATTTAAAACCAGCTTCTCTCCCAGCTCCTGGGCCATAAGAGGGTGGCTGATAGCTTACGGATTTGGCCTCGGCCTCACTTCCGCCCAGCTTTCTGCAATCCTTATGAGCGGAGTGCCCAACAAATGGGGCGGCCAGGCTTCTTCCATTCAGTCCACAGCCGTCCAGCTAGCTTCCTCTCTTGGGGTAGGCATCATAGCCTCCATCTTCACGGCGTTCCTCTGGACTGAAATCCCTTCTGCAGTAAACAGCACAAACCTTTCCACCCAGGAGAAACAGGCCGTGACGAGCTCGGTAATAGCCACCCAGGGGACTTCTATCCCAGAAATTGAGAAAGCTTTGGATCAAAATCCCGACAGAGCTTCAATAGATTCACATATAAAGCGCGGATTTGAAAATGGAATTGCCGACACCACCCTTGTCTCGGCCGCCGTACTCGCCGCAAGCTTTGCGATGTGCCTATGGTTCCCGGGCAAAAAGAAGCTTGCAAAAGAGAGGAAAGAAACGCTCGAAGAAGATGAAGAAGAACAGATAGAGGGCGTGACTGAAAGAGAAGAAGCCCTGGACTAACTGTTAGCTCCGCTCCTTCTTCTCATCATCCTATTGCTGACTTTAATCTTATTGGGGTCAACGTTTCTAGGCAGGGCCTGCTGCTTTGCCTGCATGGTAGTAAGCCTGACATTTAACTCGTTTAGCTCCATTTTTGTAAGAGCTGCTTTCTTTCGCATTATTGTTCCGCGCAGCTTACTTATGGGCGTCCTTCCCTTTCCCTTCCCTACAAAAATCCTTATAACGGGAATCTTGCTTCCGGGGGCAACCCTGCGCAGTATCGCTTCCTGCTTGTCCATTTCAATAGACAGCCTTGCTTTGTCTCCTTCTCCCACTAAATACATTCCTGCCCTTCCGGTTCCTCTCCAGAGGGCATCCCTGGTTTTGCGGTTTATCCACACAGGCTCTTCGGGAAATGAGAAATCCCCCTTGCTGATGGTAGAAAATACAGCGGAAGAAGCTCCAAACTGGCCTTCCAGCCTTTTATAGCCTGCGCGATCTGAAATCTGGGTAAGCGTAGCGGAAGCCAGAGAAAACCCAACCATTACCCCGCATAGGATTACTAGGATCCAAATCCATGCGACAGTAAACCTTATGCCAAAGCAAATGGCCAAGGCCACGCCGATTGGAACAAGAAAAGCCAAAAGCATCCACCAGGGAAGGGACTTATTAGTCTTATAAGTAAGCTTATAAATTTGAACAAGCTGCTTTATGGCGCCTTTTTTCTTCTTTTTGGCTTCTTCTCTTGCCATAACTTAGTCAATCCTTAAGACGTGGGGATGCATATGGAGACCTGTGCGTAGTTGAACAGGTGCAAATAAATTTTAATCTTACCGCGTCACTTTTTGGCTGAGAAGTTTATCCCTTTACAGTTCTAGGGCGGTTTGCGCTTCCGCCTTTAAAGTCTTTTGCGTTTCGCTTTCCTTTTCCTTGGCCTTTTTTCTCTTTTTTTCATTGGGGAGAATCCATGAAATCACGCCTCCGCCAAGCAAAATCAGAGAATCTACACCCAAGGTATTGGAGATTCCCTCAGTAAAGCCTGAATCTATCTTTTCCTTGAAGGTCTTCTGGAAAGAAGCCGGGGCCTCAAGATATTCCTTGCTTCCCTCCAGCTCCGGAATGGCACTTCCCGAGCTGTCTATGACCACATTGTTAATTTCCCTGGAAAATTGGTCGGGGAGGTGCAGTTGGCTTACCTTGGGAGGCAAAGTAGCCCAGAGGAAGTCCACAAAGATTATTCCTATTACGGCTATAGCAAGAGAGGAGGCCAGCTGGCTTATGGTCGACTTTACCGAACTGCCTTGTCCTGCCTTTAAATCGGGAACGTCAATCATGATAACGCTGGTCAACTGAGCTGAAGCAAAGCCTAAGCCTATGCCATAGAGGGCTAACCAAAGATAGATCAACCCTTCTATGGCTCCATGCCCCGGTCGGATAGTAAAATAAAACCCGGCCATGCTTCCGGCTTCAAAGAGAAATCCTGTGGAAATAACGACTTTAGCGCTGGTGTGCTTAACAAAGGGCGTAGCAAATCCTCCAGAGAGGAAGGCTCCGGACGCCATTACGCAAATCACGTATCCGGTCTCTATGGCTGAAAGCCTGAGAATGTTTTGAAGGTAGAGAGGCAGGAGGAAGACTAAGCCGTACTCTCCCACGGCATTTGCAATGGAGACAATATTTCCAAAAGAAAAACTGCGGTACTTAAAGAGCTTTACGCTCATTAGTGTACTTTTACCGCGATCTTCCAGTATTACTTCCAGCACTATAAACAGTATCAGAGCTACAATGCCCGCCAAAAATACCCACGGTATTCGGCTAAGGCCTGCGGCCCAGGGCTTTGTGCCGGCCTTGGGATGCCACCAGCCGTAGTTTTGTCCTTCAATAAGCCCGTAGACGATAAAGACAAATCCGAGAGTGGAAAGGACGAACCCTCCAAAGTCGAACATGCCTTCGATTTTTTCTCCGCGGCTGTCGGGCACCGCATACCATACCAGAAGGCCTACAACTCCCGCTACTATCACGTCGAACCAAAATACCCAGCGCCAGGTCGAATAGGTGGTAAACAGGCCTCCGATAAGGGGTGCTATTCCGGCTGCTACGGCGATGGAAGAACCATAGGTGGCAAAGGCCATAATCCTGTACTTGCCCTTGAAGATGGTATTTATTGAAGAGAGGGTGGTGGGAAGAATCATGGCCCCACCTACCCCCTGTATGAATCTTCCTATGAGCAGGGGGGTTAGAGACGGTGCGAGGGCGGCAACGATGGAGCCGGCCAGAAAGACGGCCATGCCTATGAGCATCATTTTCTTTCGCCCTATGTGATCGGCAATCCTGCCGAAGGTTATAAGTAAAGACGCAAAAACCAGAGAATAAAGGTCCACCACCCACTCTACGGAGGCGAAGCTTAGATGCAGATCCGTCATCATGGCGGGCATGGATACGTCTACGATTGTCAAATCCATAACAATTATGGACACGGCCATTGCTATGACGAAAAGCACCAGCCATAGGCTTCTGCCGTTTGATGCTACGGCCTTTTCCCTTGGCTTTCCCTTGGCCTTCTCCTTCATTACACACCTTCTTTACAACTTGAATGAATTAAAAATGACAGTGTGTCAATTAATAATAATATAGCACAGGCGAAAGGCTGAGTGGAGAAGAATAATTAGGCTAAGAGCTTTGAAAGAGCGCAGCGAAGCCTCTCTATGCACTCTTTGGCGTCAGACCCGTTATAGATGGAGCGTATGGTTTCGTGGCACAGCAGGGAGACCGCCCATGCAATAGGGCTGGCGGCTTGCTCCCTCCAGATTTCCTGGGTGACCTTAGCGTTGTCTACGAAAGCTCTTGTGAAAAATTTCATATATCCTTCCGCCTCGGTGGATCCGACGAAGGTTTTTACGGCTTCGATATATTTTTCGGGAGTGGCTGAATCTAGATTTCCAGGATTGGACAGGTGCACCCTACGGATAAGCTCCCGGCAAATATACAAATACGCATCTTTGAGATCTGAAAAATAAACATAGAAAGCGCCCCTAGAGATTCCAGCCCCCTCAACAATCCTGCTAACGGTGGCCTCTGAAAGAGGATAGGAACTAAATTCCTGTAAAAGCGCCTGCTCTATGGCTTCCTTCTTGGAGCTTTTAAGGCGCGTAAAAGTGGAGGTCGTCACAAGACTTTATCCGCCTTCATAAGGTCCTCTATTTTTTCTGCAAGAGAAGAAAAAAGATGGGCCAAAGGAGTGGATCTAAGAGAGCCGTCTTCATTCAAAATAGCGGGCCTCCCTTCATCGCAAAGCATTGAAATATCCGAATCGAGCGGAATTTGAGCCAATAGGGGGACCTGCCTACCCGTTGCCTCAGATACAATTTCAGCCGCCTTCTCTCCTCCTCCCTTTCCAAAGGGGTACTCCCTTTTTCCTTCGCCATCCGAAAAAGACATGTTCTCTACTACGCCAAGGATTTTTTCATTGAACTTGGAAAATGCCACAGCGCTTCTAGAAGCTACGAGGGAAGCTGAAATCTGCGGGGTAGTGACTAAAAGGCAGGCAGATGAAGGAAGCATTTGAGCGCAGGAAATCATCATGTCCCCAGTGCCGGGCGGAAGATCGATTATCAGAATCTCAATGTCGCCCCACAGGGTTTTGTTTATAAATTGGGAAAAAGCCCTAGACAAGCGCGGCCCCCTCCAAAGTATGGGCTTGTTATCGAAAGCGAACATGCCTATAGACACCGCCTTTATCCCCCATGCCGATGCGGGGATCAGCATGGAATCTACGGTTCTCGGCCGCTCGCTTATTCCAAGCATGGAAGAGAGGGAGTAGCCATACACGTCTGCATCTATAAGGCCGGGGCGTTTTCCCATGGCCGCGTAGGCAGCTGCAAGATTTACGGCGATCGAGGACTTGCCTACTCCCCCTTTTCCGCTCGCCACCACCAAAACCGGAACGGAACCATCTTGAGGGGAAAAAGTGTGCTGGCTCATGAGTTGATCTAGTTTGGCCTTATCCATTGGGTGAAGCTTTATGGAAGGAATTACTTTTACAAGGGGGGAACTTATGGTTTCGAGGGCGTTTGCAATTTCATTTTCCAGCTCCTCGGGCATTTGTCCTTCTTCTCCGGGGATTTCTATGTCTACATTCACTTCGTAGGTAGTTTCCTTAGAGAGGATAGAGCGGCGCTTCACGGCGCTAATTGAAGAAATCATGTCAAAATGAGAGATTTCAATTCCCAACCTAGGGGAGACTATTCCCCTTATTTTTTCAAAGGCCTCTTTTTCTATTCTCAGTTCATCTTTGTCAGAGGTGGGGTTGCATGCCTCCTCTGCGCTTTCACCCTCTCCCTTAGGCTTGGTTTTTATCCACTTTCCCACTTTGACCCCTCAAAAGCTTTTCAAATTCTTCTTTTCCTATAATCTTAACCCCCAGCTCTTCAGCCTTTGCCAGCTTGGAACCAGGTTTTTGGCCTGCTAAAAGATAGCTCGTCTTTGAACTTACCGAAGAAGAAACCCGGCCTCCCGCTTTTTCTATCTCCTCTTGCGCCTCGGATCGGCTCATGCCTTCCAGCGTTCCGGTAATAACAAAAGTAAAGCCCGAAAGGGGGCCCAAAGCCTGTTCTTTTTCTTTTGCCCCGCCCAGGCCGGCCTTAATCCAAGAGGTAAAAATCCTTCCTTCAAAGCTTTCTGGATCTTTAGCCGCTTCAAAATAGCCAAATATTGCCAGAGCTGTTTTTTCTCCTACCCCCTTTATGGATTTAAAATCTTCCAATCCGGCTTCTTTAACTTTCTCAATGCTTCCAAAATGGGCGGAGACGAGCTTGGCCGTATTGGGGCCCAAGTGCTTTATGCACAGCCCCGAAAGAAAACGGGAAAGATCCACCCCCCTGGCTTTGTCTATTTGTTCAAGCATTTTTTCTGCATTTGCGCGCAGGCGCCCGGAGGAGGAACAAAAGATGGGGACCCTGTCAAAGTACCCCGATCCTCCTACAATGCGTTTTTCCTTTTTTCCTTCCTTTTCAAAAGTCCTGACTAGGGGAATTTCCCTCCACACTTCTATGCCTGCTAAGTCTTTTTCCTTTATAGAAAACAGATCCGCTTCGCTTGAAAGAACGGGGGACTGGAGTTCGGGAAGGGGGGAGGGGGGGAAGGCGGGAGGATTTCCCTCTTCAACCTCCTTAAGGCCGGGGCGGTACAAGTCTGGGGTTTTGGGCCTTCCCTTTTCAGGCCATGCCAGGGCACACGCGCTCTCTTCTCCCAGCTCATCTATATCGAAAATCTTTCGCCCTGCAATATAAAGGAGCCGGCCTACAATCTGGGCCGGGCATCCTTCCCGGTTGGGGCAAAATAGATCCACCCCTTCCCCTTCCTCTCCTTTAACAAGCGGGGTGGAGCAGTAGGGGCATAGAGGAGGCATGGAAAAAGGGCGGACCCTAGAGGGGTCCCTGGCGGAAAGAACAGGGGAAACGACTTCCGGAATAATGTCTCCCGCCTTTTTAATTACGACGGTGTCCCCTATTAGGATCTGCTTTTTTTCCACCACTTCGCCGTTATGCAGCGTAGCTCTTGAAACGGTGGATCCGGCCAAAAGGACGGGTTCGAGTTCGGCTATGGGCGTCACCTTCCCGGTTCGACCCACTTGGACGCTTACACCCTTCAAAAGGGTATGGGCTTCCTGTGCAGGATACTTGTAGGCTACTGCCCATCTAGGGGCGTGCGAAGTAGCCCCGAGAGCATCCTGGAAGGAAAGGCTGTTCACCTTTACCACCATTCCGTCTAAAGGATGCTCCAAAGAATTCCTTTTTTCTCCCAGGCTTTGTGCCATCTGCCATATACCCTTAAAAGAAGTTTCAAGGGATCTGTGGGGAGAAACCGGGATGGAGCAGTCCTGGTAGAAGTCGTAGATCTCAGAAAGGAGAGAGGGCGGATTTTTCGTCCATTTTACCTTTCCCACCCCATGGGCTAGGAAAGTGAGCCTCCTTAAAGGATTTTCTCCCAGGTTCTTTTGCCTAAGCGCGCCCGCCGCAGCATTTCTGGGATTTGCAAAGAGGGGTTTTCCTTCTTTTTCCCTTTCAAGGTTTAATTCATTAAAGTCATCAAACCTCATAAAGGCTTCGCCCCTGACTTCAAGAAAGGAAGTCCTTCCTTGTACGGCAAGTTTTTGTGGGATAGAGGGGATCGCCATCACGTTTTCGGTGATATCTTCCCCTTCCAAACCGTCGCCGCGGGTGGAAGCCGAGGTCAAAACTCCGTCTTCATACACAAGATCTACAGCCAGGCCGTCTATTTTAACTTCACAGCTGACCTGAAGGTCACCCTCGTGAAAAACTGAAGCGGTTTGCTCATACCACTTTTCCAGCTCTTCTTTAGAAAACACATCTTCAAGGCTGAGCATCTTGGAGGGGTGCAAAAGTGTTTGGCCCCGGGGCTTTGCCCCCACCTTCTGAGAGAGGGAAGAAGTTAAAGAAGGCCACAGTTCTTCCAGCCTTTTAAATGCGGCCAGACGGGCATCGTAGGCGTTATCAGATGCGATGGGATCTTGCGAGTTGTAATAAAGGTCCTTGTCTCTTTCTATGAAGGCTGCAAGGGTCTTATGAAGATTTTCCGCTTCCTTTTGGCTGAGTTTTTTCAGATTTATTTCCGATAGGGCCTCCACATCCTGATCGGTGCCAAAGATGGCGACTGTTTCACTCATCGGCTTCGTACACTCTCTGCTGATTTTTTATTCCAACAAGCCTAAAGGGGCCAGAGAAGTACTTTTTATCGCACGCGTAGTCCTGGGGGGAAGAAGGGGGGAAATCTGAAAAGAGATGCTCGTACTCGTCCACATCCACTCTTCTTCTTTCCTCTATCATCTTTAAATGCCTGGAGGGGGAAAGTTGGGAGAAATAGCCCTCTTTTAGCGTAGCGCTAAACAGCTCGGCTTCAGCTCCAGATCCATAGGAAAAGAAAGCGATCTTGGATCCCGGATCCATCGCTTCCCCTTCAAGAAGGCTAAGGAGCGCAAGGTAGAGGGAGCCAGAATATATGTTTCCCACGCGCCTGCCGTAGGCTGCTGAAGTTTCAAACCTTTTAGAGAGCCTTGCGGAAGTTTCTTCGTCTTCATCCTTTAAAACCTCTTTTAGGGCCTTAAACCCCATCTTGGCAAAGGGAAGGTGGAAGAGAAAGGCTTCAAAGTCTTTGGCGCTCTTGCCCGTGTTTTGCCTGTAGCGCTTCCAAAGTTTGGAGAAGAACTCAACATAGATCTGCATAGAGTATCTTCCGTTCACTAGGGCGCAGTTAGTGTAAGGCGGGCGCCAAAAATCTGCGGCTTCCACAGTCATAAAGACGCTGTCGCCCTCGATCGACAAGATTTTGGGATTAGATGAAATGAGCATGGCCACGGCCCCGGCTCCTTGCGTAACTTCCCCTGCCGTATTTAGGCCGTAGCGGGCTACGTCGCTTCCTATGACCAGAACTTTCCTGTCTTTTCTTCTAGAAACGTAGTCAAGAGCCCAAAAAAGGGCTGCAGTGGCGCCGTAGCACGCCTGCTTAACTTCCACGCACCTTATTTCGTCAGGAAGCCCTAAAAGCTCCTTTACATACACAGCTGCCGCTCTGCTCGCATCTACCGCGCTTTCGGTACCTAAAAGGACCATGTCCAGCCCTTCAAGGCTTTCTCCTTGCAGCGCATCTTTGGCGGCGGCTGCAGCTAAGCTCACTGCGTCCTGGCTGGATGGGGCCACGCTTTGCTCCTTTTGCCCTATCCCTATTGTGTACTTGTCGGGGTCCACCCCCCGCCTGCGGGCAAGATCTTCCATATCTAGATAAAGGCCGGTGGTGGCAAAGCCCATCTTTTCTATTCCGACTTCACTCATTTTCATCCTCGTCGTCTTCAAAAGCTTCGCCTTCGCGCATTTCGGCAAGCTTAATCTCAGCCTGCCTTACGGTGCGCTTGGGATTGAGCATCATGCGCTTTGCCACCTGCCTGATCTCTTTGCCCTGGGCTCCTGCGGCCCTGGCCAGGTTGTAGTCTCTTAACTTTAAGTGCCCCTGAGTTATGCCTTCTGTGGCTATGCTTCTTAGAGCTGCCAGATTTTGCACAAGCCCCACGGCTCCAAACGCCATCTGGGTCTCCCATAGGTCTTCGGCCCCCAAGATCCTTTGGCACAGCTCTGCTGTCCCCAGAGTCTTTATAGAAAAGCCCACTTTTCCTATTGCCATGGGCATGGTCAGCCTGCCTACAAGGATCTTTTTGCGCCCCTCCTGCTTGAAAGTCCAGGTCGATAGGGGCTTATACTCCCCGTCTGTGGAGGCGTACCAGTGGGCTGCGGCCTCCACGGCGCGCGTATCACTTCCATTGGCCAGAGCACAGGCCACGACCCCGTTCATAATGCCTTTGTTATGTGTGACGGCCCTGGTGTCATCCATCTCGCTCCAGCGGCTCAGTTCTACAATTTTTTTAGCTACTTTCAGGCCTGACTCAGTTTTGGTTTCAAGGGTCTTGGGGTCTATATCCACTCCGCAGGTCACCGTCTCGGTTTCTGCGTTAGAGAGGATAGCGGCAAGAGGCTTTATCCCTAAAAGGCCCTCAAGGTATTTTGCTTCCGCTTCGCTTAGCCTATTGGCTATATTGGCTCCCATAGCTTCTCCGGGCCAGATCCAAAGGCGCACCTTCCAAAATTCCCCTTTATGTATGGGGACGCATGACACCCCCTCTATTCCCCCGTTATGGTGGGTGAGATTAGGAACGGCCTTTTGCATAACCCGCACCATATCCTTGTAGTGATCTTCCACCTTTGCGGCAAAGTCTTCCTGCTGCTCGGCTGAGACCCTTTGGAAAACTATGTCGGCCGGAATTACTCTAAGAGGCCATATGGCGGCAATCACCCCTCCGTTTTCACGCGCTATTTTTGCCCCGGCGCATGCTGCCGCCACTACCGACGGCTCTTCAGTGGCCATGGGCACGTTGTATTCCTTGTCGTTTACCTTCAGCCCCATCAAAAGCCCAATGGGGATGCCCATTATCCCCACCTGGTTTTCTATCATTCCATCTGCCGCATACTCACGAAGAAGGGGGCTCAGACGAAGGAGCCTTGCGTCGTTGTGGGTGATGTAGCCTTCCCTCTCTAAAAAGTTCCTTCTTTCCTGAGGGGAGAGTTCATAAAACTTCATAGCATACTCACTTTCATTGAAACTCCCATTCCTCCCCCTACACAGAGGGAAGCTACTCCGGTCTTAAGGCCGCGCGCTTTGAGGGTATGGATAAGGGTAACAAGGATTCTGGCCCCGCTGCATCCCAAGGGATGGCCCAGAGCTATAGCTCCTCCCCTCACGTTCACTTTTTCTTCCTCAAGGCCCAGATCTCTTATAACAGCCACGCTCTGGCTGGCAAAGGCCTCATTGATTTCAAAAAGATCTATATCACTTAGGGAAAAATGACCCTTGGCTGAAAGTTTTTGCATAGACAAAGCTGGAGAGTAGCCCATAAGGGAAGGGTCGAAACCCACCTCTGCAAAGCAATCTATCCGGGCCAGGGCGCAAAGGTGGAGATCTTTGGCAAGATCTTCCCTGCAAAGCACCAGCGCCGCCGCCCCGTCGCTTAAAGGACTGGAATTTCCTGCCGTTACGCTCCCCCCTTCCTTAAAGGACGGCTTTAAAACGGAGAGCTTTTCTATGGAAGTTTCCCTTATGCACTCGTCTCTGTCTATCTTCTTTCCTCCATCTTCTACGGGAATAATTTCCTCTTCAAATTCTCCAAGATCCCTGGCCATGGCGGCCTTTTTTTGGGAGGAGAGCGCAAAAAGATCCTGCTCTGAACGTGAGACGGAGTATTTTTCAGCCACATTTTCCGCCGTGACGCCCATAGCTTCTGCTGAAAAGGCGTCAGTCAAGCCGTCTTTTTGAAGACCGTCATAGGCCTGCATGGGGCCGTATTTTTTCCCCCACCTTAAGTTCATATAGAAGGGAACTTGGCTCATAGATTCGGCCCCTCCCACCAGGGCCGCATCGCTTTCCCCGAGCGCTATTTCATCTGCGCCAATCTTTACGGCTGCCATTCCCGATCCGCATACCTGGTTTACGGTAAGGGCGCACGAGGAGAGAGGGAGGCGGGAAGAAAGTGCGATTTGGCGGGCCAGATTTTGTCCCGATCCCGCTTGCACGGCATTTCCCCACACACACCTTTCCACCCTTTTTGGGTCAAGGCCGCTTCTTTCGAGTGCGGCAAGGGCGCAGGGCACAGACAGCTCTAGAGATGACTTATCTTTAAACATGCCGCCGAATTTGCCTATTGCCGTTCTGACGGCGCTCAAAACCACGACTCCCACTTTTTTCTCCTTTTCCTCATTTTATTATCACCGTCTTTTTTAACAATTTTGGAGCTGGAAAGAAGGAAAACACGGTTTTGACTTGAAGGAGGAGGAAAATATAGAGATTAGGTGAAGAGGGAGAGGGCTATAGGCTTTAAAAGCTCGGATCCCGGAAGAGTGGAAAGGGCTTGGAGAATGGATCCGGCTGGAATAAAGAAGCCGAGATCTACAAGGGCCTGTGCCGCAGATTTGGCCACTTTAAGTCCGGGAAGGTCAGGATAGATGGGAATGGAATGCTCTTTCAGAAAAGGCAAAACTTCCTGGGAATCGGGAAGGAGGATATGGGAAGAGCGAGCGACTTTTTCCAGAATCCACCTCTCGGTGCGTATGGAGTGCTCGGAGGCATCTAAGGCGCAGGCCACTTGGTAACAAGCGGAAGCCAAAGGAAGATCTTCTTCCATCCAAAAGCAATATCCCAGGTTCCTATAGGCCATGGCTATATGCTTATTTTCCACTGACACTTCCAGCATATTCCTTGCAGCCGCTCGGGCAGCTTCCCAATCCTTGAGGCGCGAAAGTTCCTTGTATTGATTCAAGTGGGCAAGGGGGGTGGCCGGAGCGTGGAGAACCTGCCAGTTGGCGTGCTCAAGCGCTCCAACTCCATTGAGCTTTGCAATCATTTCTTCCAAAGCGATGTGAGCTGAAAAAAGCGAGTTGGGAAGAAGAACTGTGTACTCTCCTCCTGAAGAGAGGAACTTGTTATAGATAATCCTCTCCCCGTAGGTGCCAAAGTAGCGCGACGGGGCCAGGGGGGAAATATCAAATCCTTCCTCGGCCCGTTTCACCCTTTCTTCTAGAAGGCGCACGGCGTTTAAAGCTGTGGACCTATTTATAAAGAGCTTCTCAGCTTCGAGCTGGGTATTCTTTAAGTCTTTTTCTAGTTCAAAGTTAAAACCGGAGAGTGTTTTCCCCTCTTTAATGATCGATTCGGCTAAATTGGCTGCCAGCTTTAATTCGGGATCGGGCAAAAGGCCGCAGATGGCTTGAATTTTTTCTACAGCTCGCTCCTTTTCTATCTTTCCATCTTCTGCAAGGCCTACTAGGGACTCAAAAGCCCCATAGGCCTTTTCCATCACCTTTTCCCTCTCTATAGACAAATCTGCAATGAAATAGGTGCCTAAAGTCGGGGCAAATTTCTTTGGGATTTCCCCCCAGCTGCTTTCAGGGTAGAGGTAGTTATCCATCGAAAGCTCAAAAGAAGGATCGTATTCTTTGAGGAACCAATACCAAGTGGGCTCAATAAGGCGGTCAGCACCCAGAGGGGTAAAATACGGGCTCTTAACCGTTTCTCCCACAAAGTGGGACCTAAAGAAGTCCAGGGCGTCTTTTTCTTTTCCTCCGTTCAAAAAGTCCTCCCTCTCAAAGCTTCCTTTAGCCAGAAATACGAAAGACTGCGCTCCATGATCTGGGGAACCGTGGTAATCGCTTTCAATAAACAGATCCAATTTTTTAATGGATCTGTTAACCGCAAATATAGTGCAGCAAAGTGCCCTTGCCACGGAAAGGGAGTAGAGGAAAAGCAGATACCTTTTCCCAAGTGGGTGGGAAGCTAAAAAGGTTGGGATGAGGTGCGGGCCTCCCATAGTAATGCGCAGGACTGCGCGACCGGGGTGGGAAGGTAAGGCGACGCTGTATTTAACGGGCAAGGGAAGCTTAAAAGAATCGGCCACCGAGAAGAAAGCTTTTCTAAAATTCCATTCTCCCTCCGGCTCCAAAGAGGAAGCCGATATCTCCCGGGCTTTTTGGGAGGCATAGCGCATGAGATCTCCTGCGCTTTTAAAGTCAGAGAAGGCAAAGGGATTTTTCAACGCTTCCTGCATGACATCTAAAAACCGGTAATAGCCCACAGGGAAGGAAAGGAGGGAAGAAGTAAAACGGCAAAGATTAACAGCAGCCTCAAATTCAGATAGCGGAGTTCCAAGTTCAGGGAAAGAGGAAGAAAAATTCCAGCTCCCGTTTTGTATAGAAAATGAAATGGGAGCCATTTGCTTCTCATCTTCCGTATCTTTCATCTCCACATCATAGAAGACTAAGGAGGGCTCCAGGTAATCTATGGCAACCCAAACCGCTTCCTCAAAACCGCAGGTGCGAAGGCTGAAAGTCCTGCATACTTTCCTCTCGTTTTCCATGCTGGAAATGGCGCTTCTGGGCAACTGGGTCAAAAAATGATAGGGGACAGATTCTTCCGGGCAAATTAGGGGAAAACCGCAAAGAAGGGCCGGAAGATACTCTCCCATGAAAAGGGTGGAAAGCAAAGCCGGAAAGGAGAGGGAGGTGAGAACGCTTTTGGGCAGAGGGAGCCGGATGCCTTCTAGCCCCCATCTTTTACCCTCTTTTTTCGCTTTTCCCAGGGGGAGAAAATTGCCAAACGAATCGGGTATCTGGGCAAGCGCCCCGCCGCGCCCGTCGGGATTTAGCGTGACAATTTGAACTTTCCTCACTAAATTCTTCAGCCTGGGCAGCGGCCTTATTTCATTTTTCTCGGCTACCGCTACAGGAAGGATGCGCGAGCCTTTCACAAAGCCCATCGCAACCTTTTTTCCGGGCAGAATGCAGTAGCCCACCTCCACCCCAAGGCCTAAAGGAAGGCGCACGACCCGCAGGGGAAGAGGGACCTTTTTCATGCCTGAAAGCTTGGAAAATAGAAGCTTCATTTCCTTTCCGGCCTTCTTCTGGGCCGGATTCAGTTTTCTTTCAGTCTTCATCGTTCTTCATCTTAAGTGAGAATCCAAGCTCTTTTTTTGCTCTGGAAATTGAATAAGGGAATAAAAATTTCTCGCAGTTGTCATTGGAAGCAAAGGATCTGGTTATGCACTTGTCAAAATAAAGGGTGCCGGAAAGGTGGTCCGTTTCATGCTGAAAAATGCGGGCGGGCCAGCCGTGAAGCTTTTTTGTATGTTCCTCCCCCTTTTCGTCTTCCCACCTGGCTTCTATATCCAGGTACCTTCCCACCACCGCCTGAAAGCCCGGAAGAGAAAGACATCCCTCGTAAAAATATGCCTTTTTTGACGTTACAGGCTCATAGGATGGGTTTATGGCCACAAGAAAAGGAAACTCTGAAAACTCCCTCTCGTCTTTCCTTCCTTTTTCCATCCTCCCCTCTTCCCTCAGATTTTCTTCTGCGCCAATACCTTTTCTTCTAGCTCCCGCCACATGGTCTTCCATTATGGCAAAAGAAAAGGGAAGCCCCACCTGGGGGGCGGCCAGTCCCACTCCGGGCTTTGAAAGCATGCAAGATCTCATGGAGTAAATAAGCTTTTCAAAGATTTGGGGGGAAATCTGGCCTTCATACCTCGCGCATTTTTTTCTTAAAACCGGATCTCCCACTTCTACTACTGAAAGGCCTCTCCACTTGGCCCTCTTTACCGTCTTTTCAACAATTTTTGTCAGGCTTTCATCCACGGCCATTTGCGCGCTGTCCTTTCGGCAATCTCAAAACTTATTTTACCTTTTGCAGCTTTTAATCCCTTTGCCCGGCTTAATGAGGCCGTCATTAAAATGAGTAAATAAAGGTGTAAGGGACGGGAGAAAAATAAAAATGGATTTTGAGGGAGCCGGGGCCGTGGTGACGGGAGCCGGAAGCGGAATTGGCAAGCTCATAGCTAAAAAACTGGCCTCCCAGGGGGCGAAGGTAGCGGCATGGGATATAGACGGGCCTGCAGTCAGAGAGACCGTAAAGGAAATAAGGGATGTGGGCGGCGAAAGCGCCTACTTTGAAGTTGACTGCGGAGACTTTGAGCAGGTTTTGGAGGCTTCAAAACTTTCCATGAGGTTTTTAGGCAGGCTAAACATTTTGGTAAATGATGCCGGGGTTGTGGTCGGAAAAAACTTTGAAGAGCTAAGTGAAAAAGAAGTAGAGAGGGTGTTTAGGGTAAACGCCCTGTCCCTGTTTTGGACCAATAAAGCCTTTTTAAAGTATCTAAAAAAATCCAGACGCTCCATAAGCGTTACAGTGGCCTCGGCAGCCGGCCTTATAGGAAGCGCCCGACTTACGGCCTATAGCGCCAGTAAATTTGCGGCAGTGGGCTTTACTTCGTCTTTCAGAAATGAGCTCAAGAAGGAAAAGTGCCAGGTAAGAACCCTGCTGGTGTGCCCCTTTTATATAAGCACGGGGATGTTTGAAGGGGTTAAAACAAAAGTTCCCTCCCTTTTGCCCATCTTAAAACCTGAAAGCGTGGCAGACAAAATAGTAGAAGCCATAAACAAGGGCAAAGAAAGGCTGATTTTGCCCCCCTTTGCAGGACTTGCCGGCTTCATTGCCAATTCCCCTGTTTTTCTTGCAGACAGAATAGAAAATATCTTTGGTATAAATTCATGCATGGATGAGTTTGTGGGAAGGAAAAAAGAAAATGATTGAGTCTAGCCCAAGGACGATAGACGAGACTGTCAAAAAGATGAATGAGAGCTTTAGGGCCCAAGAGTGCCTCCCGCTCTCCCACAGAGCTTCCCAGCTCTGCGCCCTTAGGAGGATGCTTAGAGACAACGCTGAGGAACTTTGCTCTGCAGTCCACAAAGATCTAGGCAAACCCAGAGAAGAAACTCTTATGATGGAAATAGGGCTTGTAATAAATGAAATCAACTACGTGCTTCCAAGGATGAGGTGCTGGGCATCCAGGCACTATCTTATTTCCCCGTGGACCACCTGGCCTGCCTGCAGCTGGACCAAGTGCGAGCCTGAAGGGGTGGCGCTGATAATTTCCCCGTGGAACTACCCCATTCTTCTTTCCCTTGAGCCCATGGTGGATGCGATCGCAGCCGGATGCCCCGTAATCTTAAAGCCCTCCGACATCTCCCCCAACACAAGCGAAAAGTTGGAAGAGCTTTTAAACGAATACATGGATGTAAACCAGGTCCAAGTCCTTCAGGGGGGGAGGGCCGTGAACCAAAAGCTCCTCTCCCACCATTTCGGGCGCCTCTTCTTTACAGGGGGCAAAAAAGTGGGGTCGATTTTAATGGGCCTGGCAGCCAAAACTCTAACGCCGGTCACGCTGGAACTGGGAGGCAAAAGCCCCTGCTACGTGGGATCTTCTTCTAACCTCAAGGCCGTGGCCAGAAGGATTGCATGGGGCAAATTCATAAATGCGGGCCAAACCTGCGTCGCCCCCGACTACTGCCTGACCAGTAAAGAGCTTGCAGAACCTTTGGCAGAGGAAATAGGAAAGGCCCTGGAAAGGTTCTTCGGGCCCGACCCCAGGGAGAGCGAAAGCTATGGCAGGATTATAAGCGACCGGCAGTTCGATAGGCTGATTTCCCTCCTTCCCAGTTCCGATCCTTTGGCAGGCAATCTGGCCTTTGGAGGCTCTTTTGACAAAGATGACCGTTATATCGCACCCACCGTGCTCGTAGACTGCGATCCGCGCTGCAAAGCGATGCAAGAGGAGATCTTTGGCCCAATCTTGCCGATAGTGTGCGTAAAAGACGCAGTAGATGCCATAGATTTTATAAATGACAGGCCCGATCCCTTGGCCCTCTACGTCTTTGATAAAAATCCGAAAATACAGAGGATGTTTGAAAAAAGAACGCAGAGCGGCTCTTTGGAGTTGAATGTCACTTTGGCCCAGCTTTCTTCAAGCCGACTGCCCTTTGGAGGCATCGGAGAGAGCGGTATGGGCCACTACCACGGCAAGGCCGGATTTTTGGAATTTAGCCACACAAAGAGCGTTATGGAAAAACCCCTCTGGCCGGAGACCTTGAGGTTTGTCATGCCCCCCTACGACAAGCTCAAAGACGCCCTTGTGTCTTTAGTGAGTAGCACCCCTTTTAAGAGGTAAAAGGCAAAAAAAGAAGGGGGCCAGGCCCCCTTTGCTTTTATAAAGGCGTTTTACTTTAGAGAGTTATTGTACTTTTCTACCGCCATACGCCTCTTGGACTTGGCGAGGTTGTCTTCAATGATTCCCTTGAGAGCCTTGGGGGCATCGGGATTGTCAGTTAGCCACTTTTCGCCTGCGGCCACTACCTGGGCGCTGGGGGCGTTGTAAGGATAGAGGCTGTAGTAACTGACGCAGGAACCCAGGAGGGTTTCTGCCATGTGGAAGGTCCTCTTGCTCCAGATGGAGTTGATGTTTTCAAAGTAGAGGTCCACATAAGGCTCGTAGAGGGCAGGATCCTCATTTCCTGCAAATCCCGTCACTACGCATCCTAACTGGGAGTTGGTAAGGCTGAGGTTGTTTATAGCCTGATCCCAAGCCCAAGCTTTGGCTTCCTTGGTGGGCTGGATGGCCCTGGCCTTGTAGGCGAACTCCTTGTTTTGAATGGATTCGTCCATGGAGAGCTGCTCGTTTATTTCATTTTGATCTACCGCTCCCACGTGAGCCAGGGCTATCACGATGCTCCAGCGCATGTTGTTGTCTACTTCAAAGCCAGGAAGGGTGATAGATCCGCTCAAAAGCCCTCTGGCATTGCTCTCAAAGGCAGGGTCGGTGCCAAGGGAGAGGTAGGCGTCTACTAGCTGGAACTGGCGATCGCTTCCGGGCTCTGCGCTGGAGGCCATCTTCCAGAACCTCTTGTCGGCATCTTCCAGCATCTTGGCCCTCTTATCGGAAGGAACGTATTCCTGAACGGCTATAAGAAGGTTCTTTAGCATGGTCCTAAAGACGGTGGACTGGGTTTCGGTTTCAAGCTGGGAGAAGATGACTTCCACAAACTTTTCTGCCGGATACTCTCCGTCGCGGGTCATGTCCCAAAGGGCAAGGCAGGTTATGGCCCTGGCCAAGGGATCTTCAAAGTCGGCTATGTGCTCCTCAAGGAAGGCAAGAGACTTGGGGTCGAAGCGGAGCTTGGCGTAAGTGAGATCCTCGTCGTTTATAAGTATGAAGTCGGGCCTCTTTTGGCCTTCTATCTCAAAGATCTCAGTCTCGGCTTCCGGCTTTACCTCGGCATCGAACATGCACTCGCGCTTTACGGTGTTCATGTCGAGGTTGTAGAAGCCCACTTCGATCCTGTGGGGCCTGAGAACCCCGTTGCCCTCAGAGGGCTTTTGGGCAATCTTGAAGCTGGTGATGATGCCATCCTCATTGGTTTCCATCTTGGTGGTGAGGGTGTTGATTCCGCTGGTCTCCAGCCAGAGCTTAGCCCAAGAATCCAAATCCCTTCCGCTGGAAGCGTTGAGCTCGGAAAGAAGATCGCTCAGGGTGGCGTTGGAATAAGCGTGGGCAAGAAGGTAGGCATTGATGGCCCTGAAGAAGTTTTCCCTTCCTACATATGCCACCAGCTGCTTTAGCACGGCAGCTCCCTTTGCATAGGTTATGCCGTCGAAATTGACCTCGGTGTCGGAAATGTCGTTTATGTCAGCCACGATGGGGTGAGTGGTGGGGAGCTGATCTTGCTCCTGGCCCCAGTTCTTTTCTCCACACGCGAAGGTTGCCCATTCGTCTTTCCACTCCGTAGCCTCCGCTGCGCAGAGGGTGGACATGAACTCGGCGAAAGACTCGTTAAGCCACAGGTCGTTCCACCACTTCATGGTGACAAGGTCTCCGAACCACATGTGAGCCAGCTCGTGGAGGATGCTGGTGATTCTTCTGTCTTCCAGAGCCTGGGAAACTTTGGACTGGAACACGTAGGAGTCCCTTATGGTGACGTTGGCTATGTTCTCCATGGCCCCTGCGTTGTACTCGGGAACGAAGATCTGATCGTACTTGCTGTAGGGATAAGACACTCCCCAGCACTGAGAGTAGAAGTGGAAGCCTTTTTCAGTTTCGTCAAAGATGTAGGAGGCGTCTTTGTCCAGGCTCTCCTTTATAGACTGCCTGCAGTAAAGGCCGAGGTCCAAGTGCTTTCCGTCGATCAGGCGCGTGACCTTCCAGCTGGCATAGGGGCCGGCGATGAGGGAGGTAAGGTATGTAGACATCACAGGCGTGGTCTCAAATGTCCACCTGTCTATACTCTCCACTCCTTCAGAGCTCGTGCCCTTTTCAGTGTTTCTGTCCAAAGTGACCCTGTTGGCAGGCTTAGTGGTGGAAAGCACGGTCCATGAAGTGGGGGCGTCTACTACGAAGTTAAAAGTTGCCTTGATGTCAGGCTGGTCAAAGCAGGCATACACCCTCCTGCAGTCCATCACTTCAAATTGGGAGTAAAGGTAAACCTTGGAATCTGTAGGATCTACAGAGCGGTGAAGGCCTTCGCCCGTGTGGGAGTAGGGGCAGAAAGCTTTCACGGTTACAACATTGTGATCGGAAAGGCCGGTCAGGTTAATCCTGCCTTCTTCTACGGCGCTCTCGACGTCTATGGCCTCTCCGTTCAACTCTATCGAAGTGACTTTCTTAGATATCAAATCCAAAAAGGTGGAAGGCTTGGTCGCATCAAACTTTATGGTGGACTGAGAGAAGAAGAATTCCTCCCCGCGGGTGATGTCGACATAAACGTCGTAAGAGACGTTCTTTATCGCCTCAGACCTTGCCGCCGCTTCTACCCTTGTCAAAGTCATTCCTGGCATTTCACTCCTTTTATCAAAAACGAGTTATCTTACTGAACCGACCGAACTTACGGCTGGAATGATTATGGGCTTTCGCTGGGTGTTTCTGCCCAGGTATGCGCTTAGACTGCGCTTCAGCTCTTGCTCTAGCTTCTTTGTGCTCTTTTCTCCTCCCTGCATTTCCGCTCCCACTGCGTCCGCAGCTATCTGTTGGATCCTCTTCAGATCCACCTCGCGCTGGAGCAGGGGACTGGCGGAAACGCTGACTTCTCCTACAACTTTACACTTCTTTAGGTCAACCGGTACAAACGCGGAAACGTATCCGTCCGTGCTTAGCTGCCTTCTTTTCTCCAGCTCTTCTTCCGACACTTCTCCCACGCTAGATCCGTCCACGTAAACGTATTGGCAGGGCACCGATCCCACTATGGAGGCTTTGGACTTATAAAGATCCACCACATCCCCGTTCCTGGCCAAAATCACGTTTTTGGGATCTACTCCCGTCTTGATTGCCAAGAGGCCGTTTGCCAGCTGGTGGCGCGCTTCGCCGTGGATGGGCATGGCATTTTTCGGCTGAATGATGTTGTACATATACAGGAGCTCTCCTGCATCCGCATGCCCCGAAACGTGGATGGATGCGTTATCCCTGTTTACTACGCGCGCTCCAAGGTTTACGAGCTTGTTTATAATGCCGTAAACCTCTTTCTCGTTGCCCGGGATAAGGGAGCTGGCCAAAATTACGGTGTCGTTGTCCCCTACTTCTATATCCCTGTGCTCCCCGTTTGCGATCCTGCCCAGGGCTGCCAGGGGCTCTCCCTGGGAGCCCGTGCAGATGTAGACGAGTTGGTTGTCTTTGTATTTGCCCACGTCCTTAATGTCTACGACGGCATCTTTCGGAAGTTTTAAGTACCCCAGGTCGGATGCGATCTGCATGTTTCTTACCATGCTTCTCCCCACAAACACTACGTGCCTGTGGTACTTGCAGGCAATGTCTACCACCTGCTGGACCCTATGAACGTGGCTAGAAAAGCTCGCCACCACAATCTTTCCCTTGGCCTCGGAAAAGGCCAGATCCAGCGCGGGGGCCACTGAAATCTCAGGCTTTACAAAGCCCGGAACTTCTGCGTTGGTGGAATCCATCATAAGAAGGTCCACCCCCTCTTCCCCTTCCCTTGCAAATTCGCGAAGGTTTGTAAGCCTCTTATCGAGAGGAAGCGGATCTATCTTCATGTCTCCGGTATCTATGATCTTTCCGGCGGGGGTGCTAACCACTACTGCCAGAGCGTCTGGTATGGAGTGGGTCACGGATATGAAGCGCAGGTCGAAAACTCCTGCCTTAACTTCCTGGCCGTCTTTTACTTCTATGCATTTGGGCTTCAGTTTAAATTCTTCGCACTTTGCCTCCACCAGGGCCAAGGTGAGCTTGGATCCTATTAGGGGGATGTCGGGCCTTTCTCTCAAAAGGTAGGGCACAGCTCCTATGTGGTCTTCATGGCCGTGGGTGAGGACCAGGGCCTGCACTTTGTCCAGGCGGGGGCGGATATAGTCAAAATCAGGGAGAATGAGATCTACTCCAGGCTGTTTTTCGGTGGGGAAAAGTACGCCGCAGTCTATGAGCAGGAGCTGGCCGTTGTACTCTATCGTATTCATATTTCGGCCGATTTCTCCGAGGCCTCCCAGGGCCACCACCCTCATAGATCCGCGCTTGTAAGAGGGAGGCGCTATCAACTCTTCATCCGGCTTTTTCTTTAGAAAATCCGACTTTTTCCTCGTTATAGGTTTTCTTCGAGTCCTGCTTCTTTCAACAGGTGCAGGGCTGCTGCTAGGTTTTTTTATCACATTGCCTTCTTTCGGGGTCACTCATAGGATTCCTCAGGATTTTCATCCTCAAAAACTTTGAGCTCCCCCCTGTCAGCTTTTAGAATTTCATCTACAATTTCTTCCTCGCTTTTGTCTTCAGCGTCAATTTGCTTTCCCCCATCGCTAACGTAGTAAAGGCAGGCATGTATAGAGCTGAGGTCCTTATGTAAGACTCTAGACAGCGCGAGGCGATAAACATCCAGTTGGAAAAGCTTTTTGCATTTTTCTTTCTTGCTCGTCGGGGCTTGGCCGGTTTTCCAATCGACTACAGTCAAATCCCCATCTTTGCAGTTTCCATCAAGATCGCCTTCAAAAACGGCGTCCAGTTTGGTGGTTACAACTATCTTTGACAAGTCTCCCCTATCCAGGGATATGCAGTATGGGACTTCGGTTCCCATGCATGTCCTTTTAGACCAATCCGAGCATTTAAAAGTGCGCTTCCAGCAGGAAATCTTATTTTCGTATTTCTCATCAATTCTAACTTTTTCAGCTTCAGATGGATCCAAATAGGCGGCAATCCACGCATGAAACTGGGTTCCGGCTTCTGCGGCTGGGCTAGGATGGGAGGGCATGGGTCTTATAAAGTCTTTTAAATCACCGTTAATGCTCAATTTTTGAAGGGCTGTAGTGGAGACTAGATTTAAATGCTCCACTAACTTTTGGCGATGCTCTTTTCGAGTTTTTTCATATTCCAAAAGATTTCTGGCTTTTCTGTATAACTCTCCCCCCTCGCCCTCTTTGGGCGCATCTTCTACTTTTTGGGCCCCCTTCTGAAGGTTTTGCCTAAGCCCTTCTTCAATCTGCACAGGCCAGTTTTTTGCAACTTCCTCCTCTTTGTCTTCGCCATTTTGATTTGCCTCTTCAACTAGGGCCTTTAAGTCTCCATCATTGGAAAATACGGCAAAATTGTCGTGCTTTTTTACTTCTTCTAGAATCCGCCCTTCAAACTCACCATCAGATCCCAAAATAAATTTAACGGCATCGCCCCAAAACAGGCCCCCATGTCTGCTAACATTGGCAATTCCACTGTTTTTAGAAAAAAGATTCTGGGGGCACCTGGAAATAAGGAGGAGATCGCCTTTAGGGCGGGTCAAAGCCACATAAGCTACATGCGCTTCTTCCTGCATATTCTTATTAATTTCCTCCCTATACAAATCCTCTAGGCATTCTAAAAGGGCGTCAGAAGACAACTGAGAAGGGTTATTGAAGGATTGGCACGCTTTCGCATAGTTTTTATCGAAATCATCTAGATCCGTTCTAAGATTGGCCGG
This sequence comes from Aeriscardovia sp., assembly GCA_017632945.1. GTDB lineage: Bacteria > Actinomycetota > Actinomycetes > Actinomycetales > Bifidobacteriaceae > RGIG1476. Next base: position 57,392 of record JAGBQH010000006.1, read on the forward strand.
CGCTGCATCGGGTGAATCTATCCACAAGCTTTCTTTGCCAACCTTAGGAATTGTCCCCTCCCCGAATTTATCCGAAGAAAAATCTTTATCTTCATTTTGTTTTCCAAGCTCGTTTTGCATTCCGACTATTATCACAGTATCCCATTCCAAGCCTTTTGCCTGGTGGATAGTCATCAGCTCTACAGGAGGCTGCGCTTCCTTAGATCGGCTCTCTTCGCTGTCTTTAGGACGGAAATCTTTTTGGTAATTTTCAATCCAACCCAAAAATCCCTGTACTGTGGGGCTCTGGTCGGATTCAAGATCGGCTTTATAGGATCTTACAGCTTCTAATGCATCTTCCAAGGTCAGTTTTTCATAGGGAAGAGATCCCAAAAGCTCGTTTGCGATCGCAACATCTGCATTTAAATCCAAAGCTTTCCATGCTTCGGTTACGGCCGATTCTAGACCTGAAAAAGAAGCAGATTCAACGGATTTTACATTCCTTACGAATCTAGTTAAAATTTCGATTCCGCTTTTGCGATCGGCTCCGGCATCCTCTGAAGGCAGCGGCTCTATAATTTGCATTTCATCTAGCGATCTTAGATAAATAGGGAGAGTGAGCACCGGATCCGGATGCTCCTTATCCTTGTCGGGATTCATATCTTTGTTCTTGCTGCTAACTTTTCCAGCCACTTTGTACATATCCTGGAGGGACAGGGAGTAGCGAGGAGAGAGAAGGAGATCTTCGACCTGTCGGGAAGCAAAAGGATCTGTGGCCGCTGCCAGTATTTCTTTAAAGTCCCTTGCTATGGGATTTTTGTTATCAAATTCTGATTTTCCAGTGAGGATGCAGGGTATTTTATTCTCGTCAAGAATTTTCTGATAATCGAGTAGATCCTGATTATCTCGTCCCAAGATGGCGATTGTTCCGTAGGGATTTTCTTCCCGCTTTTGTATTATAAATTTCAAAGCGGCCTTAGGGCCTAGTTCCTCATTTTGCCCCTCCTTGTTCTTATAAATCAGGGCGCACACTTTTCCACCTTCTTCTCTAGAACGGAGGGAAAGTCTGTCCTTTTCGGGGAGGCGTTCAGTGATGTGGTTGGCGAGATCTACTATGTTCTTCTTATTTCTAAAAGTCTCAGGCAAATTTAGTTGCTTTACATCTTTAAAGGCGCTCTTAAAGTAGTCAAAAGCTCCTGGAGTGGTACCTCGAAAACCGTATATGGCCTGTTGCGGATCGCCTACGGCAGTGACCGCTGGGCCATTTTCAAATAGAAGCTTTATTAAAATTCCCTGGGTGTGGTTAGTGTCCTGATATTCGTCTAAAAAGACATATCTGAATCTTTTGCGGTATTCTTCTGCAATGCTTGGGTAATCATGAATTAGTTTTAGGGCGTAAAGAGTAAAGTCTCCATACTCTGCCAGATTATTTTCTTCCCTAAGTTGGTAGTACTTAAGGGAAAGATCTACAACAAGTTCTCTTAGCTTCGCATTACACAGGAGTTGGTTTATCCTCTTTTTCTCATCATCCGACGAGGCATGTGCATTCAAATATTGCAAAGAATCATGCCAGTCTTTAGACCACTTTTCCACTTCTTTGGCGGCAGATTTAAAGTCGAGATGATTTTCATCTACAAGGAAATTTAGGGTTTGGGCAGTGAATTTTTTCACAGCGTCCTGAAGATCTTTAGAGCTATAAGAGAGAGAGAAGTTTGAATCGATACTCTCAATTTCCCCAAAAAATGCGTTTATTTTTTCATAATTATTTTCCAGTACTTCGGCAACGCATTGGTTAATGCCCGCATCAGACAATGGGACCATTTGGGGATCTACTCTAATTAAAAGTCCATACTGCCTCACTATCCCCTGTATAAAAGAGTCATAGGTTTGAACTCTGATAGATCCTTGTTGCTCGTTTTCCTCTTCCTTTAATCTATTTGCAGCTCTTTTTGCCAACTCATGAGAAGCTTTTCTTGTAAATGTGAGTCCCAATACAGATTGGGGCTTAGCCCCATCGCGTATAACCTTGCATATTTTTTCCACCATAGTCGCGGTTTTACCGCTACCGGCGCCTGCCACCACCAAAAGATGTTTTTCCTTCGAGTCAATTACAGCTTTTTGCTCCGGATTCGGGTTAAACTCTTTTCCGCTTGAGTTTTTGGGCATATTTCTTCTCCTTTCCTATCTACCTAATCCATAAATCGTCATAGTTTCTTTTATACGATCCAGCTCCTCATTATTTTTGTAAGCTGTATCTTCTTCCCTCAACTCAAAATGGGCCGAGTCTACGTACCTAACCACATAGAAGAACTTGGAAAGCATGTAAAAGACCCATGGGAGAAGATTTATGCACTCCCGCTTTTTATCCTCAGGAGTCAATTCCTTTAGGACTCTCAAAATGGGATTGGAGGAGTCTGGAATGTCTTTCTTTTCTATCAAAGGCGTTTCAGATCCTACCTTCCTTTGGAACTCACTTAAACTGCCGTCATTAAGACCGCCTTCTTTGTTAAAAATGCACGGCTGAAAATATCTCTCATAGGTAAAGCGCTTATCCCTGCCACATACGAAAGTAGTATCGTCTTTAGCTTTGGCAGTGGCAGGGTAAGGTTCCTTTTCAATGGAAAATAGCATCGACTTATCTGCAAACACTCCGCCGCCCCAGTGGATCTTTTCCGCATCTCCAGGATTTTTTGTTTCTCCCGGGAAAAACAGGAGCAGTTGGTAGCAAAGGAGTTGAAGATCGGAAAAATCCTTAGATTTATTACAGTAACTATGTCCAGTTTTGTAGTCTATGACGTAATTGATGCCTCCATCCCTCTCTTCAAACCTGTCTATTTGGCCGCTAATGCTGATAGTTTTATCCTTAACATCATTTAGACCTTCAAAATTGCCCAGTTTTTCCAGAGCTTCTATAAGATCGGATTCTCTAATATCAATACCCTGAAATTCACTTGTGCCTCTCACAAGATCGAGAATATTTTTTAAAGTGAAAGTAGAATTTATCCATTTTTCGGGCATGGCTTTTACTAAATCAGGCATATTTGATAGGGGGCCTTCGGTTCCACTAGGCTTTAAAGTATTCACAAAATAGGTCGCAAGATTTTCCATTGCCTTGCTGGCCTTTCGCCTGTAAGTGCCCTTTTCCAGAGGGCTCCAATCTACATTCGCCTCCGCCTCAGCTTCAAATTTATCCATTAACTTTTCTTTGACTTCCTCGATCGCCTTCTTTACAGCCATTTCGGAGTTGTCTATGCAGATGCCTTTGAGCTGATCTAAACCTTGCTCTGTTGCCCATTGAGCACAGGCGTGAATCGCAGTTCCAAACTGCGCCTTGCTCCCAGATTTTGTAGGACCCATATATCGGCTGTCTTGCAAAATGCTGTTTACTGGCTTGCTCCAAAGATTGTCAACCCGAGAGGGACTTAGAGAGATTACGTCACGTCCGGTTTGGATAAATTCCCTAGCATCAGGCTTTTGCATAAAGCTCCAGGATGCCGGATTTGCAGATTCTATTTGCGTGCTCAATAGCTTCAGGGCGCAGGCAGCGTCCTTGGCTCTTTTTTCGTCACCCACCTTGATGGCTTTGGCCAAAACCGCTCGGCAGTAGTCACTCATTCCAGACAGACTGCTGCTTCTAAGATCCAAATCTTTTAGAATGCGATCTTTAAAATCGGCATCCTCGTCTTTCCTTTCATCCGAGGATAAATCTTTAGAAACTAGCCTCTCATCTTTTTCCTTAGCTCCTTCAAGAGCGCTTAAACGAAATAGGGGAGTATGTTCCTCGTCTTCTACTGTCAAAAACACAGTTTTGCCGTTAGATCTGCTGGAAGCCACCAACAGGGATCTTAGGTTGGAGTAGCTTTCCTCCTCCGAAAAGCGATCTTGAATATTTTTCTCTTTAGGGACGTTGTCGGGAGAAACTTCTCCTACTTTTTCGTTAGTTACTACGGCTTCCAATAGGCGGGTGAAGAAGAGGCCTTCCATAGGGGATTTATTCCAAACCTCTTCCTGGGCATCTGGAATCCAGACTTTGTTAAATCTTTTCGATTCCACTCCAACAGGAGAAGAAAGGGTGACTGCTTCGTCTTTTGGAGCTACATGAGCCAGAGAATCTGAATCTATAGAAGCACCAGACACTCTTTGGATAAATTCAGGAACAGTTTCCCCATCCGGCCCAATCTGGGCTAAATGTTGAAGGCGTATCAGTTGATCTAGCCATTCATTAATATTGCTAGATATCTCACCCGATTCAAGGGCGAGGTGCTGCCATAATTCTGGCCTGCTTTTCTTCTCCCATATCTGCCCATCTTCACCGCCCACTTCGTTGTCTTTTTTAATCCAAAGAGGTTCGTCCCATAGATTCCAGAAGAGTTGGGGAATGTCTCCAACGCTACACTTGGCCTTATCTATTGAAGTAAATAAATGAGCCAGGGAAGTTGTGTGGGATTTCAATTCACTCAGGTAGTCCTTCTTGCGATCGCGAGTAGAACCATCTTCTCCCGCAGTTTCCTTCTCGAATCTTCCCAGCATTTCTTTTCTATATTCCGGATTTACCAAAAGGAATAGGAAAAAGGCATTCAAATCTTTGTCTTCCTCTCCATTCCACTCCTCCCAGCTCTTAAATCCGGTAAATGCAGTTTTTTCTTCATCTTCCCCGTGGTTTAAAACATTGAGTATGGCAGTGAAGATCCTTGAGGAAATCTCAAAATCAGTAGCTGAATTTTTATCTTCAATTTGGAAAAGGGGAGAATTAATAATATTTTTTATTAGGGAAAAAACTTCCTCGCTGCCTGTCTGCTTGAAGGCATTTTCTCCAAGGGAGGCATAGTAGGAAAGCTTCATAAAAGAAAGCATTGCCTGAACAACCAGGCTATTTTTAATGGGCTCTTCATTGACGGAAGTGTACTTGAAAGGAATACGGCTCGCTTTTAGCCTTTCACCAACTTTGTGCAGAAAAGCATTTTCATTAGATACTACAGCTAAGTCCCTCCAATGGGGAGAGTAGTCTCTTCCTCCCTCTTTCCCTTTAGACTCAAGCATATAGTCCGAAATTTCGTGCGTTAGAAAGTCCAGTTGTTCTTCTTCGCTATCTAACTTTCGATACTCGAAGCATTTCTCATCCTCATCGGAGGCTTCTCCATCTGGTTTCCCAGGCCTGTCAGGAATAGGAACATCCTTTATAAACCATGAGCCTATGTTGTTGCTTATGCCCCTTAAAAACTTCGACTTGGATAGACCATCCACCCCTTCTTTTCCTGAAAGGCTATAAGAGGCACAGTTAAAGTCTTTCCCCTTCTCCAAAATAGAGAGGATATCGGGCATGGCGCCCTTGTAGCCCTGTACGGATTCGTCATCGTTACCTACAAAAATGATGGGCACGTTTCTGTTATGCATTTCCTTTAGTAGGGCATAGGCAGCTAAATTTAAATCCTGGCAATCATCTACTATGACAACCGCCGGAAGATCGCCATTTTCTTCTTTTACCTTTAAAGCAGCTGCATTTAGCATAGAGGAATTATCAAAGAAGTTATCTCCATAGTCTTCGGAATTGCGAACTTTGTCAGCATATTCCATTCTTAGGCTTTGAACTAAGTTCCAGCTAAGTCTTCCACGCCCTAGCTCGTCTGCTCCCTCATAACTTCTTAAGGACTGCTCGTAGGGTTGAAGTGCGCCTTTTTCAAGGCCGATCCCTAATTCGTCAAACCGTGCGAAAGCTTCGCGGAGACGAGTGATGAACCCAACTTGAAGAAAAATTTTTTTAAAGAGTTCATATGTGGTTTGCCCGGTACCGGAGTCATTGTCTACGAAATTTATATACTCCCTTAATTCATTGCAGACTCGGCAATCATCATCATTTTCTACATGATCTATATGCGACTTTATAACTTCAGTTATTAATTTTGTCTGTGAAGTAACGTCTAAAAGCCGCACGTTAGGATTGGTTCTCTTTAGAATCCAAAATGCTAAAGCATTAGATGTTTTGACAGGGCGTGGATCTCGAAGATACGGCTGGCCCTGAGCTATTTCCAAGCTTAAATCATCTGCAACCGGCCTCTGAGAGGTGAGCATAAAAGCTCGCCCCTCTCTTAAATCTTCGACTAAATTCTCATTTGCTAAGATTTTCTTACAGAGAGTAGTTTTCCCCGAGCCGCACGGACCGGAGAACCGAAGGCAATGATGCTCTTTGATGGCCTCTACTGCCTTGGCAACTGCTTCCTTTTGGCTTAGTGGAGCTGAGGCATCCATATGCTTCCTTTCAAAACGTTGCAAGGATTAATGTACAGAAATAATACTACGGAATAGTAAGAGGTATGAAAAACGGTAAAAAAGCAGTTGTCTGTAATCGACTACATTGAAGGCGAGCAAAGACCTTTTTCCCAGCTCCCTTTCAATGCCAGGGATGCTGTAGCATTTTGCCAACTTCCCTACATGCATATGCCCGGTTTCATACCAAAATTCGTAGAACAGGGACAACTGGATGATTTCTTTAACCAGGAGGCTTCGTGGGATCTTAAAACGCCCGTGGGAGAAGATATACCCGATTCCAAACCCAATCCTCACTCCCACGCTTTGGTGAAGCCCAACCCGGTGCCATTAAAAGACCTACTAAAGCGCGAACTATATCCCTCGATGGTGTATGACGTAGTAAACCCAGAGCTGTGTATAGACATGGTAAGGGCCCTTGGAGAAAGCCCAAGATTTAGGGAAGTGAAACTGTCAAACTTAGTAGAACCGGAAGATAAGAGCGATCCCGAGAGATTTTGCGCCCTTACAGCAGACCTTGGAAATGGAGTGCTCTTTATTTCCTTCAGGGGAACCGACAGCACTGTCAGGGGATGGAAGGATAACTATGAAATGGGATTTTTATGTCCCGTCCATTCCCAGAAAGTTGCGGCCGCCTATTTTTCCCAGCTCCTTCAATCTTGGCACGGGGCACTGATTCTTGGAGGGCACTCCAAGGGCGGCAACCTTGCAATCTACGCCTCCAGCGTATGCCCTCCTGAAGTTCAGGATAAAATCTTGGCAATTTATTCTCTTGACGGCCCGGGATTTAACAGCGATTTTCTTCAAACTGAAGGTTTTAAGAGGATAGAGGCGAAAATTCATAAAATCGTTCCAGAATTTTCTTTTATCGGCTCCCTTCTAGATTCGAGCGTCCATTATTCCATAGTCAAAAGCAATGCCTCAGGAATAAAACAGCACTATCCCATAAGTTGGCAATTTAAGAAAAATCTCCAATTTAACACAGCGGAAAAAATTGCTCCCCTTGCCGCATATATAGGCTCTACCTTTAACAGGTGGATAAATAAATACGATGCCGCAGGAAAGAAAATTTTTATAGACACCCTTTTCAATTCCATTGCCGCAGCTGGATATACGGATTTTGACGACATCTTTTCAGATTTCAAGTCTGCCCTTCCCCGCCTTTATAGGCAGTTTCGCACCCTTCCCCCAAGCCTTAGGGAAGCAATGGTCCAATTTTTCCAAGATTTGGCCAATATCGCTTTCTTTCAACTTCCCCTTGTGAAGGCCTTTGCTCATAAAGAGGTTGGCTCTAAAGACTAAGATAGAAAATATGAGCGATAGGGTTGAAGCCCTGGTAGGAATGATATGCGTCCTCATAGGCCTGGTAGGATCCATAGCTATTGCGCTTCACAATCTGCTTTCCCACGGAGGAGAAAGGCTGCTTGGATTAGCAGCGATAGTGTCTGCGATATGCCTGTTTATAGATTTTTGGGTTTGGGTGGGAACGTATAATCAAGTCCCCCGCAAACACAGAGTGAAAGTTAAAAAAAGAAAATATTAAGCATAAAAAAATCCCAGAAAAGCCTGGGATTTTTTTTGAGCAGTTTTTACTTGGCTACATCTCCAACCGTTACGGACAAAGTAGCATGATCAGATCCGCTGCTTTGCGCTATTGTCTTTCCGCTTTCGCTGGCATCTATGGAAACCTTTGAAGAGCTGGAAGAAGAGCTGGAAGAGCTCTTAGAGGAGCTGTTGGAAGAAGAGCTGGAAGAGCTGGAAGAGCTGGAAGGAGACTGGGCCTTGACGGAGACTACGACAGCATCCTGAGTGGCGTCGTACTTCTCAAGATCCTGGGAAACCTTGACATCCTCGGTCTTAGTCCAGTTATTGGTGAAAGTATAGCTTGTCTTGGTGCCATTAATATCAACTGTGGCTACGGCAGGCCCGTTGGCAGTGGCCTTCATATCGATGACCTTGGTGAAAATCTTGGCAGCTTGCGCAGCCTGCTTTTCCTCAGCCTGCTTTTCAGCCATTTTTTGCTGATCCTGGTACTCGTTGATCTTACGAGCCATGTAGACAGAAAAGCCTACAATCAGGATGGCTACGGCTAGAATTGACAAAACTAGAACCGCAACCCACTCCACTTTCGGCTCTTGAGCTTGAGGCTCAGTGCCCTGATTCTTGTCATCTGCCATATTTTCTCCTTATCTTTAGAAAAATAGAGCAAAAATAATACATTGTAATATTACCTTTTTAGGATCTCCTTTGTGTGTTTTTTACCGAAATCTAAAAAGTTAATTAATATTTAAGGCTTAAACGAAACTTAAAGATTGCTACCTGCTTTTATATTTGGTATCATGTTGACTACGGATATATTCCGTTTTCTGGAGACCTGCCTGAGTGGTCGATAGGGGCACCCTGCTAAGGTGTTGGCGGCTTGTGCCGCCCGGGAGTTCGAATCTCCCGGTCTCCGCTCTTTTCTCAAGCCTTTTCTTCCCTTTTGGGAAGTTCGCTTACCCTTTTCGGGTCTTTGTATATTTTTCCCAGCTCTTTTTCGGTCTCAAAGAAGGCCTCGCTTGCCTCTTCAAACCATTTCCAATCGCTAGGAAGGCTATCTTGGTAAAAGATAGCCTGTACCGGGCATACAGCTTCACAGGCACCGCAGTCTATGCATTCGTCAGGATTGATGTACATCATCCTTTCGCCTTCGTAAATGCACTCTACCGGGCACACTTCCAGGCATGCCTTATCCTTTACGTCTACGCAGGGGTAAGCGATAACGTACGTCATTTTTGCTCCAATCCTATAAGGACCGGCTCAAGAGCCAAATCTACCTCAAATTTATCCCAAACTGCTTTTCTTATTTTTCTTGCCAGATCCATTACATCGCTGCTAGTAGCCGATCCTCTATTGGTAATGGCTAGGGCGTGACAGGTGGAAAGGGCGACTTTTGCATTTGGATCTTTTTGCAGGGGATAGCCTTTTTTAAATCCTGCATGCTCTATGAGCCAAGCTGCCGAAAGCTTCACTTTTTTGTCTTGCGCGGGAAATCTTGGAGCCTCCTGTGGGAGCAAAGCCGCTTTTTCAGGCGAAACTACAGGATTTGTAAAGAAACTTCCGCAGCTTGCCCTATCCGGATTTGGGGTATCGGGAAGAGAGATACTCTTTAAACGCTCAGGCATCATATCGGCCATCAGTTTGGACTTGTAACGAACAGGATCTTCAAGCATATTTTTCGCTCCTCTTACGCAGAGCACTGCATTTCTTATGTCCCAGAGTTTTTCTACAGAGCCCATTGGTTTTTTAAGGTATTCGGATATGCTTTTGTACTTTATTGGGGCAAAGTTATTGGAAGAAAGACAAAAGAGGGCAGAAAGGACTACAAAACGGGGATTGGGCGCATAAGGCGACTGGGACTTAATGTCTTCCTTGATTAAAGAAGTACGATAAGAGAATTGCATGGAATCTCGATTTAGAACACTGATTTCCTTTTTCTCTCTGTCCCACACTTCAATTTCTTTTACGCTTTCAGACACTTCGCTGCCGTAAGCGCCGATATTTTGAACCACCGCCGCGCCCACAGTGCCTGGAATACCTGATAGATTTTCTACTCCCTGCAGCCCAAGTTGGACGCATGTTCTTACAAAATCATCCCAAATTACGCCAGCATCGGCTCTAAGGCAGGATTTGTCGTTTTCCCTTTTTATGCACTCAATCCCCCCAAATCTTGTCCTTATGACGGTTTCAGAGAACGGCGCATCCGATGCCAAAGTATTAGATCCGGAACCGAGTATGAATACCGGTCCCTTCTCCTCCCGAAGAAGGTCTATAAGGCTAGATTTAGTGGCCGGCTGAAAGAAACGCTCTATAGCGCCCCCCACTTTAATGGTGGTCAATTCGGAAAACTTTGCATTTTTACAGAAAAAATTTTTCATCTCTCGCCTGCGTAAAAAGATACAAAAAAACCGGCCTCAGCAGGGCCGGAAGGGATAGCTCTTAACGAGTCTCTTTGTGAACCGTAGTGGTCTTGCAACGCGGACAATATTTCTTGAGTTCAAGCCTATCGGGCGTATTCCTGCGGTTCTTCTTGGTTATATAGTTGCGCTCTTTGCACTGTGTGCACGCCAGCGTCACTTTGGGGCGAATATCACTGTTCTTGCTTGCCATCTATGCCTCTTGAACAACTTTATGCTTCAAAAGTAGCGGGAAGGAGACTCGGACTCCTGACCTTACGATTATGAGTCGTACGCTCTAGCCAGCTGAGCTATCCCGCCATAAGAGCCTCAGGTGAGAATCGGACTCACGATCTCCTCCTTACCAAGGAGGTGCTCTACCACTGAGCCACTGAGGCGTGGTGGGTGCAGGATTTGAACCTGCGAAGCTTCCGCGGCTGATTTACAGTCAGCTCCCTTTGACCA
>JAGBQH010000007.1 GCA_017632945.1 Aeriscardovia sp.
ATTTGCATGCCGGAGGGCTGATGCACGATCAACGCTTTTGAGTTCTCAACCTGCTAACTGTGCGGAGGCGTCCTCCGCAAGTGACTTATAGATGATAAGCAGTGGGGGGAAGGGGAAACAAATGTCGGCGTGTCGGAAATTAAGTATCATTTACGGTTTTTTAAAGCCTTTGCTTAATCTTTATACGTGTTTAAAAAAGAGGGAAAAAAGGATCGGAAAAATATAGCCGTCGTTTCTACGCTTTCTAACTCAAAAAGCGCAGGAATCGCACTCATCGATCCCGGTCCCATAAAGGAACAGCTCAAGAAAATTAACTCTCTTATAGATAAAAAGAGGGAGAGTCTGCAAAGAAAGGAAAAGGATATGGCATCTGAAGACAAGACTCCTGTTTCATCAAAATTCTTAATAGCTTTTTTTGCTTTTTTAGGGGGGGAAATATTTAAATTCCTTTGGAAAAGGTTTAATCACAAGAAAACAGTACCCGACGTAGCATCAAAAAATGTTTCTTTTGGCCATATCGTTTTCTACTCCCTGCTCTCCTCTCTCGTTTCTACCCTTTTTTCCTTCTTCGGCTACAAGATCTTTGGTAAAAAAAAGAAAAAATAAGACGAATAAAAAAATCCCCGGCACTAAACCGGGGCTTTTTTATTTTTGATTTAAAGAGTGTTTAGATCCACGGAGATGCCAGGGCTCATAGTGGTGGAGAACGCCATATGAGTTATGTATTTACCCTTCACAGTAGAAGGACGCAAGTGATTTATCTCAGTAGCTACAGCTTTGTAGTTGTCCAAAAGATCGTCGGCAGAGAAGCTCTTTTTGCCTATTAGGCAGCAAAGATTGCCGTCTTTATCCACTCGGAAGGCAATTTTTCCACCCTTTATTTCCTTTACGGCTTTTGCGGTATCGGTGGTTACAGTTCCAGTCCTAGGATTTGGCATCAGCCCCCTAGGTCCGAGAATTCTTCCCAGTCTTCCAACCTTACCCATAAGTTCAGGAGTGGCGATGGCTACATCGAAATCAATGTTTCCTTTGGAGACTGACTCTACCAAGTCGTCATCGCCTACTATATCGGCTCCGGCCTGCCTGGCCGCCTCTGCTTGAGGTCCCTTGGCAAAGACCGCCACCCTTACAGTCTTTCCGGTTCCATGAGGCAAAGTAACAGTTCCTCTTATCAGCTGATCGGCCTTTCGCGGGTCAACCGACAGCTTCCAGTCAGCCTCTACGGACTCGTCAAACTTTCTATCTGGCAGACTCTTCAGTACTTCCAGAGCAGTTTTAGGAGAATAGGCGACAGACCTGTCGATCCTTTCTTCCTCCTGGCGATATGTTTTAGAACGCTTCATTTGTGTTTTCTCTCTTTAAGCCGATTACTCTGTTACGTTTATTCCCATGGATCTTGCCGTGCCCGCTATTATCTTGGCTCCCGATTCCACATCCTTTGCGGAAAGATCGGCAAGCTTGTCGGCGGCTATCTTCTTGCACTGATCCCATGTCACAGATCCCACTTTATTAGTCAGGGGATTATTAGAACCCTTCTTAATTCCGGCTGCCTGCTTCAAAAGATCGGAAGCCGGGGGAGTCTTGAGCACAAATGTAAAGCTGTGATCTTCGTAGACAGTGATTTCTACAGGTATTACCTGCCCCATTTTGTCTTTGGTGGCCTCATTATAGGCCTGGGTGAACTGCATTATGTTCACACCGTGCGAACCCAAAGCCGGACCTATAGGAGGAGCCGGGTTAGCTTTACCCGCAGGTATTTGAAGCTTTATGAGAGCAGCAACTTTTTTCTTGCCTGCCATTTTTCTCACTTTCTTATCGGTTTAGCGATGCCAAAGCATCTCCCGTCAAGGCCGGTTCAGGCCTCTTCTATTTTTTGGACCTGATCAAAGCCCAGATCTATCGGCGTATCTCTGCCAAAAGCTGAGATTATGACCTTAAGCTTTTGAATCTCAGGGTATACCTCAGAGATAACGCCGTGAAATCCTGCAAATGCATCGGTAATTATATTAACATTCTCCCCGACCTTGTACTTGACTTCCATGACCTTGTCGGGGGAATTTAGTTTCGCAGCTTTTATTGCTTCACGCCTGATGTAGGAAGTCATCATATCCATAACTTCCTTCTTAGTCAGCGCTACAGGCTGCTGGTTTACCCCAGCAAAACTTGTCACGCCTTCTGTTTCCTGGACAAATTTAAAAATGCGCTTATCTTTATCAGGGTTTATGCATATGAGAACATATCCGGGAATTCTCACTCTTCCCTCTATATTCTTCTTGCCTTTTTCGGTATGCTGCTCCACATCTTCCAAAGGAACTTCTACATCCCTTATATATTCGGAAGGATCGAAATTGTCTTCACGGTAATTTCTCGTCCTGCCTTCTATATTGTGTTTTACCCGTTTTTCATAACCGGAATAGGTGTTGAGGGCATACCATTTGCATCCCTGTTCCGCATTGTCATCAAAAGTTTTTTCAAACTCTTCTACGGCCTTATCTGCAATTCTTTTGGCGATTTCTTCTGCGCTTTCGGCGCTCTCGCCTAAAGAAGTCTCCTCGTCCCTTATTTTTTCGGCCTCATCTTTTGACTCTTCATCCATGCTTTCTCCCTTTCAAATCTTTACTTCGGGCCTATCCAAACACCAGGAAAACTAATTTGCCTAGCCCAAAGTCCAAGGCAGTTATAGCTACCATAAGCAAAACTACAAAAATCAAAACGGCTATAAACCAATAAAACAGACTTTTTCGGGTGGGAGTAAGAACTTTTCTAAGCTCGGCTATTATCTGCCGAATGAACAATCCTATGGCTGCAAAAATATTAATTTTAGATTTTTTCGCCTCTTTTGCCTTGTCAGCCATATTAGATTGATTCCTCACTTGATTTTACTAAGTAGGGAAGGCGGGACTCGAACCCACAACCTACGGTTTTGGAGACCGTTGCGCTACCAGTTGTGCCACTTCCCTATGTGTCACAGACACGTCAAAGATCTTACTTTAAATCTTCGTCTTAGTCTACCTTTTGCGCTCTCGACGCCTTTGGGTATTAGTCCGCCGGGTCCTTGAAAGACTCTCCAGCCTTTCATCGCTTCCTCGAGCAGAAGAGGGGGAAGCTCCCATGTGCCCCCGGCCTGCAAGCAGAGACGGGTTCCAGTTGAAGATTACAGCTTCATCAGGCTTTCCAAGGCGCACTTCTTCTCCGGGTTTTATACCGGCTTTGACTAAGAGGTCTTCTACCCCTAATGCAGCCAACCTGTCGGAAAGGTAGCCTATGGCCTCATCATTAGAAAAGTCGGTCTGTTCGATGAAGGTGCGTATTATATTTCCATCTACTCCGTACCAAATCTGTCCCTGGGAGTCAGACTCAATTTTTACCGAAAAGTCCCTAGAATCTCTCTTCTTCAAGGGGTTTAGGACGGGAGTTTCAGGAGATGGCTGCATCTCTTCTTCTCTGGATTTTTCCACAAGATTTAAGAGATCGAACTTAAGATCTTTTATCCCTTCATGTGTAGATGCTGACACCCCTATGGTTAGCTCGCCTTCAAATTCACTTCTAAATCTTTCCAGCTCTTCTTTTCCATAGAGGTCTGCCTTGCTTAACACTATAATTCTTGGCCGATCTGAAAATGGCTTAGCGTTCTCCAGAAGGCGCCCAGCGTAACTTTTAAGCTCCCCCACAAGGCTTTTGTAGGTGGAAAGAGGATCTTGCTGCGTGGGATCTATTACAAAGGCCAATACGGGGATTCTTTCGATGTGCCGCAAAAATTCAAGGCCAAGGCCCTTTCCAGAAGCCGCCCCCTCTATCAGTCCCGGGACATCCTCTAAGGTAAAGGAAGTTTCTCCGGCTTTCACGGCTCCAAGATTGGGAGAGAGGGTTGTAAAAGCCCAGTCTCCGACTTGGGGCCTGGCATTGGAGAGGGCTGCCAGAAGGCTGGACTTGCCGGCGTTTGGAAAGCCTATAAGGGCACACGAAGCGCTGAGTTTCAACTCCAGAGTTATTTGTTTCTCTTCACCCTTTGTGCCCTTCAAGGCAAATCCGGGGGCCCGCCTGGAGGGAGTGGAGAGGGCAAAATTGCCCTTTCCTCCTCTCCCACCTTTTGCGACCACAACCTGCTGCCCGGGGGAAGCCAGATCCGCCAGTACTTCTCCCGTCGAACTGTCTTCAACTACGGTGCCCACCGGAACGCTTAGAACAAAGTCCTGCCCGTCAGAGCCGCTGTGCATGGAGCCTTTGCCGCATTCTCCGGTTTTGGCCTTAGCCCAAAACCCGGGTTTTATGGAAGAGAGGTCCGCCAGGTTTTCTACACACCTTATTACGACAGAACCGCCGTCCCCCCCGTTTCCTCCGGAGGCTCCCGCAAAAGGTTTTCCCTTCATGCGGCGGACGGCGGTCTCTCCATTTCCACCATCTCCCGCGCTACAGCGCAGGGAAACTTTATCTACAAGTCCTGTCAAAGCCCTTTATGCCAGCTCTTTTTGGGTAACGTCAATTACTCTTCTTTGCCTGCGGGTGCCGAACCTTACGATTCCGGCCTGCAGGGCGTAAAGGGTGTCATCTTTTCCGCGACCCACGTTAAGGCCTGGATAGAACTTGGTGCCCCTCTGGCGAATGAGAATTTCTCCTGCCTGCACGCTCTGTCCGCCAAACCTTTTTACTCCTAAGTATTGGGCCAGTGAATCGCGGCCGTTACGGGAACTGGAGGCTCCTTTTTTGTGTGCCATTAAATCCTCCTCTTACTCGATGCTGGTAATCTTCACAACTGAAAGCTTCTGGCGGTGCCCCTGCCTGCGAGCGCCCCCGGTTTTGTTGTGAAACTTTTGAATCACTATCTTCTCGCCCAGTTTGTCATCCTGGAGCACTTCGCCCTTTGCGGAACCGGAGGTGGAAACGGCCTTGGAGTCGTCGACTTTCAGGACCACGGGGAATTGCACTTCCTCGCCCTGCTTTTCGCCAAGCCTGTTGACGGTTATCACACTTCCGACGCTCACCTTTTCCTGGTGTCCGCCGGCCTTGACTATTGCGTACATAAAAAAACCTTACTGTGTTCTTCTCGCGAGAGAACTTGAATTAAACGTACTAATGTATTCTACACTTGAGGCTCTGGCCGCTCTTGCGTGTCAGCTGCTTTAACAGGTTCACGAGAAATTATAAGGCCCCTGCCATGACAGTTTTCGCACTCATGGGAAAAAGATTCCACCAGCCCCTGGCCCAACTTTTTGCGAGTTATTTCAACCAGCCCAAGGCTGCTCATCCCCTCTATGGCATGCTTGCTTCTGTCGCCTTCCATGGATTTTTGGAGGGTAGAGAGGACTAACTGCTTATCAGATTCTAACTGCATATTGATAAAGTCGACTATAACCATGCCGCCAATATCGCGGAGCCGCAGCTGCCTTCCTATTTCTTTTGCGGCCTCAATATTGCACTGAGTGGCCGTATTTTCCATTTCCGCGCTGCGCGCTGAGAATTTTGCGCTGTTCACGTCTATCGCGGTCAAAGCTTCCGTCTTGTCTATTACCAGAGTTCCCCCGTTTGGCAGTTCCACAATTCTTTCAAGCCCCAGATTTAGCTGGTTTTCAATGCCATAGTGATCGAATATATCCTCTTTTTCGAGTGCAGGATCCCATCTTTGCACCTTAGCCAGCAGTTCCGGATTTGTTTCCCCCACATAGCTTCTGACTTTTTCAAAGTCGCGCCCTTGAACTTGGAGGGCTGTAAATGAATCGTTAAAAACATCCCGGGTGAGCTTTAAAGCCAGATCGGAATCGCTTTTCAAAAGTGCAGGATAGCGTCCGGTGGTGGCGAACCTTGCATATTGCATTTCAATTTCCTGCCAACGCTTCTTTAACGCCTCGTAGTCGCTTTCAAGAGATTCTTCAGAGCAGCCGGCTGCTGCAGTGCGGGCTATGGCCCCCTCCCCTTGCGGGAGAATTTCTCTGAGCATTTTGCGTAGGCGCGCCCTTTCCCTTCCTTCCAGCTTGGAAGAAGCTCCAACGACATTGGCGAAAGGCATAAAGACCAAAAATCTTCCAGAAAGGGAAATCTTAGAGGAAAGATCAGGCCCTTTATGCCCTCTCGGATCTTTTGTGACCTGTACTAGAACGGGGTCTCCATAGCGGAGCCTCTGACCGTTCCTATTGTTTGGTGAAGGAAGTTTTAAAATTCCCGCCTTTTCTTCCCCTATGTCCACAAAGGCCGATCCGATTCCCGGAAGGACGCCACAGATCTTGCCGGCATAGATATTGCCCACGGAAGTATCGGTGATTCCGGATGCATAGTGCTCCACGAGGATTCCGTCTTCCAATACGGAAGCCTGCACATGCCCCCCTCTAGACTTTATGAGGAGCTTTTTATCCTTTTTTAAAGTTCTGGGAGCGCACGAAGTCGAAATAGGGCGGGGAGGTTCGGGCAAGGGCGGATTTGGCATCCCGTTTTCAGTTTCCTCTTGGTCAAAAGATGAAAAATTGCGAGACGCTACAAACACCCGAACTTCCCCGACTTTACTTAAAATTCCCCTTCTTTTTTGAAGCTTTGAAGTTATTTTTCTCTTCTGTGCGCTGCCAAAAAGCTGCATTCTATCCTTCCATACATTTCCCCGTCAAGAGGCGGCTACATCACTTTTGGAGCGCTGACCCCCAAAAGTCCTAAGCCGTTTTCTATTACCTGTTTTACGGCTTCCGTGAGCTTAAGTCTCGCATCTGCCCTCTCAGGGCTGGGGGCTTTGTCAATTTCCAGCTCTTTTCCGCCCTTTGCTTTTTCCTCTTCACTAAGGTGGGATGGGATTACTCTCTCTACTCCATACCATGCATGGAAGCACCCCGCAAGGTCTTCCAGGTAATGAGCTATGCGGTGGGGCTCCCTTAAGTCTCCTGCAGCCTGCACTACGGAAGGGTAAAGAGCCAGCATGGATACGAGCCTCTCATCGAGAGGGGTATCCAAAAGCGATAGATCGGCTTTTGAGCCGTCCATGCCCATGTCCTTCGCCATTCCTTCGACGCTGCAGCATCTGGCGTGGGCGTACTGAACGTAGTAAATGGGATTGTCGTTGCTGTGGGAAGAAAGAAGCGCCAAGTCTATATCTATGCTCTGATTATAGCTGCTTCTCTCTAGAGCATAGCGGGCCGCATCCACTCCCACGGCATCTACCAAGTCCTCCAAGGTAACTACCGTCCCGGCCCTTTTGCTCATCCTAACGGGCTTTCCGTCTGAAGAGACGGTGACCATTTGCCCCAAAAGGACCTGAAGGGCCTTCTGGGGCTCGTCCCCATAGGCCGCACACACCGACATAAGCCTGCCTATATAGCCCGAGTGGTCGGCTCCAAGCATATAGATCGCCACATCGGCGGGATCTTTTTCCCTGTGGCGCTTGTCAAAGTAATAGGCGACGTCGGGAGCAAAATAAGTCAGATTCCCGTCAGACTTTATAATCACCCTGTCTTTGTCGTCGCCGTACTTGGTGGAAGCAAACCAGGTAGCGCCGTCCTTTTCGTAGATGTCGCCCTTCTGGCGCAAAACGTCTATCGCCCTTTGGGTAGAACCGCTGTCATGAAGGCTCTGCTCGTGGAACCAGACGTCAAAATCCGATCCGAAATCGTGAAGGGAGTCCTTGATTTCGTCAAACATCATGGGGACGGCCCTTTTCCTAAATTCCTCCAGCTGGCCGCCTTCCCCTTCAACCTTGGGAAGGGAAAGAATGTCGATTCCATCCTTCTTAGCTTGTTCTATGACTTTGGAAGCGATTTCTCCAATATAAGCTCCCTTGTAGCCATCTTCGGGAGTGGGTTCCCCATTTGCCCAGGCCATAAGAGACTTTGCAAACCTGTCTATCTGCTTTCCGTGATCATTGAAGTAGTACTCCCTTACTACCTTCGCCCCATTGGCGGTCAAAATTCTAGAGAGGGAGTCTCCTATAGCAGCCCAGCGGGCTCCCCCTATATGTATAGGACCGGTCGGGTTTGCCGAAACATATTCAAGATTTATAGTGATGCCTTTGAGGTGATCGTTTCTACCGAACTTCCCCTTCTCGTCAAGGATCCCTTCCACCACCTGGTTAGCGCTCTCAGGGCTAAGGGTGATATTAACAAATCCCTTGCCTGCGACCTGGGCATCCTCTATTCCTTTGATATTTTTTAGCCTCTCGGCTATGAGGGCTGCCACATCCAGTGCCGGCAGTTTAGCCTTTGACGCCAACTGCATTGCTATAGGAGTAGCCCAGGTGCCGAAAGCTGAATTTTTCGGTCTTTTTACCGCGATCTTATCTGCTGAAGGAACTTGCGCCGCTTCAAGCTCTCCTAGTTTCCCTTCAGAGGCAAGCTTTAGGCATATCTCGCGTATTTTTTCCCCTAGTAGCTCAGGACTCATATTTCTTCCCCGTCCTAACAAACTTCTGCGGCCTTATCCGCAGCTCGTACTGTTTACTAATTATAAATTTGCCGGAAAAACTGCTTTTCAATTTTGAAGATTGCATCTAAAAAGAAACATGCGGAAGATAGACTAATACTCTGCCCTATAAGGGAGGCAATTTCTAATTTCATACTGTGTAAATTCAATAACAAGCTCTAAAATGAGATAACAGTATTCCAGTCAAATCTGAAAGGAGTGGAATGGAAGGCCATCAAGAGAGAGAGAGAGAGTCAATTCCTCCATCTGGAAGATCGCAGATGATCTTCGGGGAACTGTAGACGGATGGGACTTTAAGCAATACGTATTGGGAGCCCTATTCTATCGCTTCCTGTCTGAGAGTCTTGAAGAAAGAATAAATTCAAATGAGCGTAATGCCGGTAATGAAGATTTTCATTACAGGGATCTAGATGACGCGTTAGTAAGTGGAGAAGTAAGGGAGGAGCTAATAGATGAAAACGGTTTTTGCATCCTCCCCAGCCAGCTTTTCTGCAATGTGGCAGAAAGCGCTAAAACAAACTGCCAAGACCTCAACCTCAAACTAAAACAGATTTTTAAGGCGATAACGGATTCCACCCTGGGGCGCCCCTCCGAGAAGGCCTTCAGAGGGCTTTTCGACGATTTCGATGTCTCCAGCAATAAACTGGGAAGCACTCTTGAAAAGAAATGTGAGACTCTAAGAAAACTCCTCTTGGGAATTGAAGGCTTTCAGCTTTCCGACGTCCCCGGATCTTCAAGGGATACTTTCGGAGACGCCTACGAGTTCCTCATCACTATGTACGCATCCGGAGCTGGAAGAAGCGGGGGCGAGTTCTTCACTCCTCCCGAGGTGGGAAAACTCCTGGCCAAAATATCTTTGCAAGATCCGGAGCGCAAAGACGGGTATAAAAAGGCTGTAGGCAAAGTCTACGATCCTACCTGCGGAAGCGGGGGGCTGCTGCTGAAGTTTGCTAAGATACTCGGCAAAGGGAACGTGGACCACTTTTACGGGCAGGATGTAAACCTCACGGTTTACAACTTGTCCCGCATGAATATGATTCTGCACGGCATTCCCTTTGAAAAATTCGACATCGTCTGCGAAGACACCCTGTTGAAGCCCGCTTTTCTTCCTTCGGCTCCCGATTCAGTGGGCGACAGGGTCGAGTGCATAGTCTCAAATCCCCCCTATTCCATTAAGTGGAAAGGCGATGCCGATCCCACCCTGATAAATGATCCCAGGTTCAGGAAGGCCGGAAAGCTTGCCCCCCAAAAAAAGGCGGACTGGGCATTTGCGGAGCACGCCCTTTACTGCCTGCAAGAAGACGGGTGCGCTGCTATAGTCTGCTTCCCCGGGATTTTCTACAGGTCCGGCGCAGAGGGGCAGATTAGGAAGTGGATGGCAAAAAGCAATTATGTAGATGCCGTCATAGCCCTTCCCGACAACCTCTTCTTTGGAACTGCCATTTCGACCTGCATTCTGGTGCTCAGGAAAAATAAGAAAGATTCCAAAGTGCTCTTTGTGGACGCTTCGGATGAATTTAAGCACGAGGGAAACAAAAACAAACTCACCGACGAAAATATAGGCCATATCCTCGCCTTGTTGCAGAAAAGGGAAACAAAATCCGAGAAATCGTATTTGGCTTCCATGAAAGAAATAGAAGCTCAAAACTGGAGCTTTGCCGTAAACCTGTACGTGCAAAAGGGAAACAGCAAAGAAAAGGTAGACATAAGGGCCCTCAATCAGGAAATATCACAGACAGTAAAACGAGAGGAAAAAACCCGGGGAGAACTGGATGAACTTATAAAGGGGTTGGGATTCTAATGAGCAATTTAAAAGATCTATTGGAATCCGTCCCAGACAAAGACACGACATGGGAAACCATAGGATCGCTTTCCACTATAGTGGCTACTGACCATATTGACAAAAGTAATTATCGGCCCCAAGGTAAATATCCCGTAATTTCTCAGGCTAGCGAGTTTATTAGCGGTTTTACAGATCAAGGCAACGCTATGCCTAAGGATGAATATATATGTTTTGGCGATCATACGCTTTGCGTAAAATTTATAGACTTTAGCTTTGTACAAGGGGCTGACGGTCTAAAAATTCTCAAGGTTAGAGATAAGCAAACTATATATCCTAAGTATTTTTATTACTGTGTACAAATTGCCGCTTCTAATTTGCCATCTGGATATGAACGCCATTGGAAATTATTAAGGCAATTCTCACTCCCCATTCCGCCTCTCGAAGTGCAGAAAAGGATCGCAGACACTTTGGACAAGTTCACGGAGTTGGAGACCGAGTTGGAGACCGAGTTGGAGGAAAGAAATAGGCAATACGGCTATTACAGGGGGAAGCTTATACATAACGGAGCCCCAGAAGTCCCCCTCAAAGATTTTGTCGCGATCACAAAAGGAAAGCAGCTCAACAAGGAGCTTTGTTCAAAAGTCCAAACCGAAAAAACTCCTTTCCCTGTTATTAACGGAGGAATGATGCCCTCTGGGTTTTGGAATGAATTCAACTTCGACAAGGGTAAAATCACAATTGCCCAGGGAGGGAAATCTGGTGGATTTGTAAGTTGGCAAACTTTGCCATTTTGGGCTGGAGCACATTGCTTTGTAGTGAGCAACTTTGATAACAAAAAATTAAATTACAGGTACCTTTACTACTTCCTTAAAGAAAAGCAAGCAGATCTTCAGTCTCAAAAGCAAGGCGCCACAATTCCAAGTCTCTCAGCCGACGCTCTCCTTTTGCTGAACATCCCCCTTCCCCCTCTTGAAACTCAAAAAGAGATCGCAGACGTCTTAGATAAGTTCACCTCCCTTACATCCTCTGTGAAGGTAGGGATTCCCGCTGAAATTTCTCTGAGGCGAAAACAGATGGAGTGGTACAGAGACGCGATGTTCAAGGCACTTTACAGCGAGGAAGAAAAATAAATGGGAACTTTCAACATTGTAAGCCAAGGGGAGTTTTCCACCGTCCTTGCAAATAAAGACGAGCTTAAAAAATCCCCCAAGAGCCGCGAGTACCAATCAGAAGGGGATCTTGAAAAAGAATTTATAAATTCCCTTCGCGATCTTGGCTACGAGTACAAAGACTTTCATCTCGAGAAGGGCCTGGAAGCCAACTTAAGAGAGCAGATCGGAAAGTTGAACAGATACAGTTTTTCGGACGCCGACTGGGACAGATTCTGCAATGAAAAGCTGTCGGACTTAGACATGGAAAAGGCCACTTGGATTATCCAGGAAAACAGCACCCTGGATTTTACGGACGAAAAGGGAGAACTTCACAATATAAAGCTCGTTGACAAAGACAACCTCTCCCGCAATTCCTGCCAGGTAATCGAGCAGTTTATAGACGAGGCGGATAACGGAAGGCAGAAAAACAGGTATGACGTAACAATCCTTATAAACGGCCTCCCCCTCGTACACTGCGAGCTGAAAAGAAGGGACCGACCCCTCCAAGACGCCTTCAACCAGATAGACCGTTACAAGGCGACTTCCTTTCCCGACGGGATGGGCCTTTTCAACTTCATACAAATCTTTGTGATAAGCAACGGAGGAGACACCAGGTACTACTCCAACACCGTAGAGAAAAACCGCAGAGCCGACGAGGACAACTTCAAGTTCGCCTGCAGATGGACGGATCAGAAAAACAGTCCGATAAGGGATTTGAACGATTTTTCACAGGCCTTCTTCAACAAGCGCACCCTTCTTAGCATTCTGACCCGCTACTGCGTGTTTACGGCAAAAAATGAAGAAGGGGAAAGGCGCCTTCTTGTAATGCGCCCGTACCAGATAACTGCGACGGAAAAAGTGCTGGAAAAAATAAACCAGGCGCATCTTAACGGCAAATTCGGGACTGAACGGCAGGGCGGATACGTCTGGCACACCACAGGCTCAGGCAAAACCCTGACTTCTTTCAAGACTGCAACGTTGGCTTCCAAAATGAAGGGGGTAGACAAGGTGCTTGTCGTAGTCGACAGGCAAGACCTCGATTACCAAACCATAAAGGAATACAACAAGTACAGCGAGGGATGTGTGGACTTTACCAATAACTCAAGGAATCTGGAAGAGCAGCTTGAAAATGACAACATAAAACTTATTGTCACCACCATTCAAAAGCTAAACGCCTTGTGCCGGAGGAAGAAAATCTCCGAAAAAGTCCGGAACCTCAACTGCGTATTCATATTCGACGAGTGCCACAGATCTCAGGCCGGCATAATGCATTCCAACATCGTGAATAACTTTAAAAAGTACCTGCTTTTCGGATTTAGCGGAACCCCTATTTTCGAGTCCGACAAAAAAACCTCCAGCGAAGGCAGGGAAATCGAGGCTACCACCCCCAATATCTTCGGAGATCCCCTGCACGAGTATACGATAGTGCACGCAATCAACGACGAAACGGTGCTCCCTTTTCAGTATTCGCTTGTAGGATGCGCTGACAAAACTTTCAGGTCTCCAGAAAATTTGCAGGTGCGGGCAAATGCGGACTATATTGCCCGAAACTTCAACTTTTATACGCATAAAGGACGCTACAACTCCATCCTGGCCGCAGAAAGCATCGAAGCCGCAAAAGAATACTGGAGGGCCTTCAAGGGCTTAGAGAAAGAAGGCCTTGGAGACTTTAAGATGGCCATAGTCTATTCTTCTCAGGGAGGAGAGGAAGATGAAATGGATCCGGGCGCAGAAAAAGCGGAAAACAGAATCTTCTTAAAGGAGGCGATCTCAGACTACAACCGAGAGTTTGGTTGCAATTTCTTCATGGAAAACGCTCAAAGTTTCCAGGAATACTACAGAGATGTTTCAGAAAAGATGAAAGAGCGAGAGCTCGATCTTTTGATAGTGGTGAATATGTTTCTGACGGGATTCGATTCCAAGCGTCTAAGCACTTTGTGGGTGGATAAGAACCTTGAAAAACACAACCTCCTACAGGCGTTTTCGAGGACAAACCGGATCTTTGATTCCACAAAGGACAAGGGCATAATCGTCTCTTTCAGGGATCTGGAGGAAAAACTGGATGAATCCCTAGCCATATACGGATCTGACGCCAAGGCGGACAAGGGCCTGATATTCGGCCGCTCCTACGAAGATCTTATGGAAGGCTGGGAGGATAAAGACGGGAAACACAAAGGCTACAGGCAGGTTGTACAAGATTTTCAGGGCGAATTTCCCGTTGGCGTGGAACCGGTGGGGGAAAGAGGGAAGAGAAAATTTGCGGAAGATTGGAACGAAATACTGAAAAGATCCAACCTCCTCTCCACTTTCCCTGAATTTGAAATAGAAGATCCCATTACCCCGAGAGACAGGCAAACCTACAACGGCACCTATCTCAATCTTCGCGACCGCTTCAGGGCCTGCCCGGAAGAGAATCCCGATCTCACGGAAGTGGTTTGGGAAGTCAAACTTTTGAGCCAAAAGGAAATTGACGTCGACTATATCCTGAACCTGTGCGCCAAGGGTGACACCATGGATGATGTGGACAGGGCGATAAATTCGAGCCTGGTTTTGCGCCCTCAAAAGGAGGTCATCTTAAAATACCTCAGCGATCCCGGGACAGCGGATGGAAAAGAAGATTTTCCGGATTTTCGGCGAAGAGAACGGGAAAAGTCCTTGGATCACATCATAAAAGACGCCCATCTTGAACCTGAAAAAACCCGGAAGTTTTGCAAAGAATGGATCCGCACTCAAAATCGTGACCCCTTCGTAGGCCGCGCCTTTGCAGGCATACTTCCCCCCTTGTCCTTATTCGATAAAGAAAGGGCAAAGAAAAAAGAGGAAGTTAGGAATGCGCTTTGCAAGTGGGCAGAAAAGTACGCAATCTTAGGATGACCTCGGGCTCCTTGCCGCCTATAAGCTCTCCTGCGGCGGATCCGATTTTGCCGTCCCGACTGCGCCCCTTAAGAATTTCAAACTCCTTCTACTTTTGACAGGTCGGAATGAAAAGTGGGAAATTGCCAGCTCTTAACTGGGGCGATAACTACTAAGAAGGAAAAAGCTTCGGAAAAAAGAGGGATTTTAAGAAGGGGTTTAAATAGGCGCCTCCAAAACTCCGCCATTCACTTTCGGAAGGGATCTTGCGAACAGGAAATGGAGCTGTGAAGACTGCGCCAGCCAAAGACAGGTTTTTGCGTTTAACCCAAACCCAAAAGAAGGGGGGGCTTATAAATTCCAGCCCGTCCTTTTCCTTCCGCTTTTTTAAATTCAAAAAATATCTCCCGAAACCCGCGCGAACCCAGAGACTTAAATGCCCTCCGCAAGTTCTCTTGCAGGGCCAAAAGAAAGCCAAAGGCGGCCTCTCGGGCTCCCCATAAGCTGCAAGCAAAACTCATCCCGGCCGATTTGTTCATCTGTGGGAATATATTTTTTCTAAAGTTTCCATACAAAAGGAGAAACAAGTGTTAAGGAAACGTCCTACTAAAGCCGGTAAGGCAGACAGAAAATTAAGCATAGCAATAGTTGCGGGAGTGACGGGGCTGGGGACCATGCTCGCCATGGCGCCCGCTTCTTTTGCAAGTACTCTGCCCGCGCGTACTGGAAACCAAGATACTTCAAGCCTGAGCGCATCCGCCCTGAAAATTTCTGAGCTGCAAAAAGCGAAGGGCGTGCTGGACTCGATCTCCCAGGCAGCTCTCCCCTCCTCTTCCCTGGATACTGCTTCCTACCAGACCCAGGAAAAGCAGCAGGAGCTGGCTAAAAGCCTGCTTAGCCTGACAAAAAATTTGGAAGGCGTGCTGCATGGAACGCCCAGCGCATCAGAGCTGCAATCCGTCCAAAGCGGGTTAAATCAAGTGGAGGACGTGCTTAACACCCCCAACCTCCCCACTTCCCAGCTCGAAGGGGCTGCAAACACCCAAGGCAAACTTCAAAGCCTTGTAGAGCAGCTTCAGAGCATAATAAACGATGCGTCCTCCCAATACGAGGCGCAGCTTAAGAATGCGGTGGATGATTTTAACAATTCCGAACTTCCTGCCATAGAGGCGGCAGTAAGCAAGGCCATCCAAGCCTCGCAAAGCGTATACGGAATGGCAAACAGCGCAAACAACCCCACACTTTCTTCCGCCCTCAGCACTTTTTCATCTGATGCCAGCAGCGCCGCCAGCGAGGCGGGAAGCTCTTCGGATTCTTCCAGCCTGATCGGCGAAGCCGAGCTGATAGAACAAAACGCCAACGCCCAGCTCGCCAATATCCAAAACGAATCCAAGGGCTTCTACGATTCTTCATCTTCTTCGCCCCAAGGAAGCCTGGTTATGGAGGCCAAAAACTTTGATACTTGGGCAAAGACATGGATTGAAGATGCCAATGGGGGGCAAAACTCCGCCACCCATTACGGCTACACCAGTTTCTTAAATGCCATCAATACGGCGCTTAGCGACGTATCCGCCTGGCAGGCCGACCACACTCTTACAGTCAGCGACCAGGCCGACGCCGCCACGGTGGAAAATAACTTGAAAATAATGAAGGCAGCAGTAGAAACGCTTCAAAACCTCATGGAAAACAGCGATGCAGCTTCCCTCTCTGCAGATGATGCGTATTCTACGGCTTGGCAGGAGGCTTTGAGCGGGTCCTCTTCCACATTTGCAACGTTGCAAAGCTTTATTACGATGCCCTTCACCCCGGCGGCTCAGGGAGGCGCTTCTGGAACCGTTCCGGAAAGCGTAAGCACCTATGGGGGGCAGACTTTTAACGTATGGCCTAAAGACAACCCCTTCAGCGGTTCCAATGCGTCTCAACTTTGGACAGACCTTTCCACTCTTCAAAGCGATGCTTTAGGAAACCTTCCAAAGATGGATTTGGGAGAATCGGGAAGCATAAACTCGGTGCGGGAAACTTGGGAAAGGGACTGGTCCAATTACGAGTACCTCCAGGCCCTGAACCGTTACGCCGAGCCGATTCTTTACGATTCACGCCAAGTCCTTTCCCTCGCCCAGCAAGCTTCGGCAAAGATAACTTCCGCCCTTCAGCTGGCAAAGCAGGCTACCGATGCAAACTCAGAGCTGGCAGAAGAAAACTCCTCTCAAGGCGCCTCTTTGGCTAAAGAGGCCGGGGAGGATCTTGAAGATGCACTGGCGGATGTAAACAACGCGGAGAGCTACGGAGCTTCAGTGACGCAGGATATGGGGGGAGCGTACTCCCAATACGTCAGCGCCACAAGTTCCACCCCCAGCATCACCGTTCTAAAGCAACTGGCCACCTACGGCAAATCCGTTATCGTAAAGGTAGACCTTCCCGTTCAAACTACCGAGGATGCCCTCTATACCCAGTCCCAGATAAGCCAGACCGAGTCCAATCTCACCGGCGCCATAAACCAGGCTTATGAAGATCTAACGGGATCTGCCGCCGGCACCGGCAAAGGGGGTCTTTTAGGAGACGGGGCGGCTTGGCAGAGGGCCCTGGTGACCCAGGGCGTTTTCAATGAGGCACAAAAGTCCTATGACAACATCGGGAAGGTGCAGCAGGACCTTGAGGGCGTCAAATCCGCTTCCAATCCGGCAGATGCCACAGAAAGCCTAAACAATCTGCAGGCCGATCTTCCCGTCCTCATAAGCAGCGCCCAGAACGCGCTTGAAAGCATGAGCAGCGGATCGCAAACTTTGCAGGGATTAAACCAAAGTTCCCCCTACAGCCAAAGCGACATCTCAAGCGCCAATGCGGATCTGACCCAGGCACTCCCCCTAGCCTCCGCTTCCAACGCCTCCAACCCCATTCAAAAGGCCATAGGCGACGCAAACTCCTATAACTCGGGGAACCCCATCGTATCGGGAATAAAGAACCTTCAACCTGCAATTTCTTCCCTAATCGGCCAGGACGGCCAGCAGGGGGAAGCGCAAAAGGTTTTGTCCCTTCCCTTCCAAGCGACCCCAGCTTCAACTTCTTCCAGCTCTGCCCCTTCGCCCCAGTCCTCCCCAAGCGTTAAAAGCGCCGTTCAAACCGAGCCTGCAGAAAAGCAGGCTCCCGCTAAGATCGCAAAGCCGCAAACTCCCCACCTCGCATCCGGTCAGGCGGTTCCCTCCTCATCGGTTTCCCCAAGCTCTGCCCCTTCGCCCCAGTCCTCCCCAAGCGTTAAAAGCGCCGTTCAAACCGAGCCTGCAGAAAAGCAGGCTCCCGCTAAGATCGCAAAGCCGCAAACTCCCCACCTCGCATCTACCGGTTCGGATGTTGACGCTGCGGCCTTGGGGGCTGCAATTCTCTTAACCGTGGGAGTAGTGGCGGAACTTTTGAAAAACAAAAAGAGAAGGAAAAACAGATAAGTTTTTGACCGCTTAAGAAGGAAGGGAATGGGGTTTCCCGATTAAAGGGAGATCCGGATTCAGGGCGAAATTTATCCCTTCCCCTAGCACCCCGGAAAACCTTTATGAATGCAGCCTGAAACCCTGCCCCCTTAAAGAGGGTTAGCAGAACTTTTATTGGCGCGCTCTTTTGCTTTCAACGCGCCCCTGCCCCTTGGGGCGCTTCCATTTTGCCGGAGGCTTGCTTAGGGCTTTCAATCTCCAACGACTAACCAATCTGCAAGGCGCCCCTCTATACTCTTCACCGCTTTTCTGACAGGCGAAAAACTGCCCCCGGCGCCTTTTTGAGCGCAATCTCATCTTCCGAAATTGCATTAAGCGTCTTAATTTTGGGGGGCACTCTTCGCTTTCTTCCAAGGGAATTTCTGGCAAGGCTTGGCGGCAAAATGAACCGAGCCGGAAAATCAAAAACAGGCTCCTCCGCCCTCAAAAAGACCCTGCACCGAATTTGTCCTCCATAAGGGAGCAAAAGGCAAAATCCTTTACTTGGCAAAATAAAAATTTGACTATCGGTAAATTCTTTATGGCATAGTGACATGGTGTCGATTAGCATTGATACATGTAGATTTAAATTCTCACCAATATAAGAGGAAGGCAAAATGACACGAGGACGTCATGCCAAACCCAGTAAGATAAACCAAAAAATAAGCGTAGCGGTAGTCGCAGGAGTGACGGGACTGGGAACCATGCTCTCCATGGTGCCCGCCTCCTTTGCAGATACGCTTCCCACCAACAATGAGAGCCAAAATACGTCAAGCAAGGCTGTTTCTTCAGCTTTAAAGCTTTCAAAATTGGATCAGGCCCAGTCTTCTCTAAATTCCATAAGCCTGGCAGTCACTTCCATTGGATCTTTAGGCTTGCAGACCGCGGGATACCAGACTCAGGCCAAGCAGCAGGCCGTGGCTGAAAATCTTTTGACCCTGACCCAGAACCTGGAGGGGATACTTCACGACACCCCCTATATGTCCCAGCTTTCTACCGTTCAAAGCGCGCTTGAAAGCGTTGAAAACACCCTCAAGACCCCTAACCTTGCAAACTCCGACCTGCAGGGGGACACAAAGACCCAGGGCCAGCTTCAAAACCTGGTAAAGCAGCTCCAGACCATCATAAACGACGCTTCCACTCAATACGGCACCGAACTCAAGAACGCCGTAGACGATTACAACAAGACCAACCTCCCCGCCACGGAAGCGGGGGTAAACGACGCCATCAAGGCCGCCCAGAACGTCTACAACACGGCAAATACGGCAAATAACCCCGATCTTGCCAGTGCCAACAACACTTTCTCCACCAATGCCGGCTCCGCCGCAAATACGGCCGGAAGCACTTCCGATTCTTCTACCATCCTTGGCAAGGCCGAGGCTTTGCAGCAGAACGCGGAAAACCAGCTAAACAACATCAATACCGAGATTAAGAGCTACTACAACGACAGCGCCTCTCCCGCCACCGGCACCCTGCTTACAGATGCCAAGAATTTGGACGCCTGGCTTCAAACCTGGTGGAGCCAGCGCGCACCGGACGGCGTTAACGGCGACAACAACGCCGGCGGCACCCAATATGGGTACACTCAAACATTTCTGCCCCTGGTAAAGCAGTTGATCACCGAAGTAAGCGGCGCGACAATTGCCCCCGGTAAAAGCGCAGATGCCGCAACCGTGCTGAAAAATCTTAAGATAATGGAAGCCTGCGTAGAAGAGCTGCAGAGCATAACGGAAAATTCCGATCTGGCTTCCCTGCCTCCCGACGAGGCGTTTTCCCAGGCTACCCAGCGCGTCTTTGGCAACAACCAGCTAGGGGCTGGGAGCGATCGGAGCCTGTTGGTGAACTTCATACTGAATTTTACCGGCCTTGGAGGGGGAGCCGGGACCGTTCCTTCGTGCGTGCCAAATTACGGCGGCCAGAGTGTAGACTCCATGCCTACTACCAATCCCTTCACCGGAACTGAGGGCGCGGAGATATGGAGTAAGATCACCGGCACCAAACTTCAGCAGTACAATGGCTCGATGCCGGAAATTGGGGGCCACAAATATGAAGCTATAGAGGAGCAGTGGGATCAGGACTATGCCAACTACAAGTACCTGCAGTCCGTGCAGCCCTACGCCCAGACGATTGCCAGTGAGGCCCAGACGGCGCTGAGCAAGGCTCAGGACGCCGCAAACAAGATCGCTGAAGCCAAGCAGCTGGCGGATCAAAATACCGGCGCCTCCGCTTCCGATGCCGCTGCCGCGGCCCAGGCCAAGGCTGATATTCAGTCCGCCCTGCAAGACGTCGCTGCCGCAAACAGCGCGGGAGAGGCAATAAAAACGGCTATGAGCAGCGCCGCCAGCCAGTATTCCGACGCCAAGGGTTCGACTCCTACCGTCACAATCAACGGAAAGACCGTAACCCTGCCCGAGGCTACCAATGAGGACCCCCTCTACTCTTCCTCGGACATGAATGCGATAAACAGCGATTTTAGCAACTACGTAAACCAGGCCAACAATCTGCTTTCCGGATCCGACTCCGGAACAGGGACCGGAGGTCTGCTGGGTGATGCTACGGCATGGCAAAAAGCCATCGTCACCCAGGGCGTCTTTAACGATGCTCAAAAGGCTTACAATGCCATCCAAGGCGTCCAGCAGGATTTGAAGGACGTAGAGTCGGCCGCCAATCCGGGAGCCGCCATCAACAGCCTAAACAAGCTGCAAAGCGACCTCACCCCCCTGATTAACAACACCCAAAGCGCCGTAACCGGCATGCAGAACGGAAACCAGACAATTCAGGGCCTGGGGCTTGCGGCCCCCTACAGCCAAAGCGACATTTCCAACGCCCAGACTCCCCTGACTTCCGCTTTGCCCCTCGCCTCCGCTTCCAATGCCTCTAATCCCATTCAGAAGGCCATCGCCAATGGGAACAGCTACAACTTCGCCCACCCGATTGTGGTAGGCATGACCAACCTTCAGCCCGATATCCAGAGCCTTATAGGCCAGGGAAGCGAGCCCGGAAGCGCCCAGAAGATTTTGGCCCTGCCCTTCCAGGCTATGCCCGCAGCTTCCATGCCTTCAGGCACTGCAAACTCTGGGCAGGCATCTTCCATGAGCCAGATGCCTTCCCAAGGCCAGGTCCAGGTCCAGCAGGCAAAGCCTTCAAGCTCTAACCTCGCTTCTACCGGTGCCAGCATTGAAGCCGCTTCGATCGGCGCAGGCGTCCTTCTTGCTGCAGGCATAGCTGCCGAGCTTTTGAAAAAGAAGAAAACTGAGAGGAATAAATAGCCTTTAAAGTTCCTACCGGCCGAAAGGCCGGTTTTTTATTTTTAAGGGAGATGGGAAACCTAATCCCGGATTAAATCAAGATATGAAAATGGGGCAGGCGGGAGTTAAAAACTTAACCCGTGGGCTTGAGGGGAATTGAACCCCCAACCTCCTGTTCCGGAGACAGGCGCTCTATCCATTGAGCTACAAACCCGCTTCTAACATTCTAATACAGCAGGTTTGCAAGCCTCATTCTGGCCCTTTTTGCCCTGGGATCCGACGAGGGGAGCATGGCTATGAAGGACAAAACTCTATCCTTTGCCTTCCCCTCTTCGTCCTTGTAGTTTGCGATATAGTCTAAAAGACGATCTATGCCATCTTGGATATGGCCGTCGTATGCGTCCAAATCCGCCACTTCGAGCTGTGAAGAGAGATCGGATGGGCCTTCTGCCGCTTTCTTTCTGGCCAGGGCGGCATCGGCTATCTTTTTTACCCTGGCTATTAAAGCCGCCCTCTTGGCTAAAGAAACCGCTTTCGGATCGTCAGGGTTCTCCTCTGCGATCTTTTCATAGGCCTTCGCGGCCTGGTCAAACTCTCCCAGGGAAGAAAGTTTTTCGGCTTCAGAGTAAATGCTTTTTTCTTCGGAGGGCTCTTTTACCTCTTCCTTCTTCCCTTTGCCCATCATCGGGGCGGTTCCATTGACCCCTTCTTCTGCCGCCGCTTCCAGCGCAGCTTCCACGCTGCCCTGGGCAAGTTCCAAAGATTGTGACGGATCCAAATTGAGGGGTCCCTCAAAGAGGGGAAGCAGCTTCCCTTTTATCATGGCAAAGAGCGCCGGAAGGGTGGAAAGATCCACTGCGGCCGCCTCATTAGTATCCTTTGAAACATCTATCCTCAAAAGTTGCAGTTTCCCGTTTTCCTTTTCTACGCTCCTGGCCAGGTCGTCTGCAAATTCCTGGCTGTCTGAAGCGTAGATCAAAAGGAGGATGGGGTAGGTGGCAGAAGCTGGCGCATAAGACTCGACGGATGCGAAGGATACGTCCAGAACATACGAAAAGTCCTCTTTTTTACCTTTACCTTCACCGCCCTCCGCCTTTTTTGAAGCCTTCGCCTTCAGAGCTGACAAATCCACGGCCCCGGCCAGAGATATCCCTATTTGTTCATTTCGCCTGTTTTCTTCGCTTTCATTCATAAAATTCCTTTAACTCGCTTTTACGGAGACAGGCTCTCTTTCTGCCCCCAACACTTCAATTTTCGTACCTTTTGAGGAAGAAGGTATAAAGAAAGCCACCACGTTTACGTATTGCGCCGTAAGGGACTGGGAGGGCTTGGAAGAAAAGAGCGCTTTTTCCGCGCTCGTGGCGGGCTTTGCCGTTCCGCCCTTTCCGGCATTTCTCGTCCATACCGAGTTTATCTGGGCAATTACCAGGTCGCCGTTTTCAAGCTTCAAAATTTTGGCAGAAGAGTACTGAGGGGTAAACGATTCGCTTTGGCTGCCCTTGGAGGCGGCTAGGGCGGAGGAGAGGTCGGATCTTAATTCCTGAAGTTCCAAGTAAAGGTCTCCAGTTTCAAAAGACTGCAAATGGGCAGACTTTTCCCCTTCCTCCAATACGTTGGCGTACCAGGAAATGGCCTCCTGGGGAGTGGCGATAAGGCCCGCATCCAACTGGTCTCCGGATTTGACATTTTCAACCCCCGAGGCGCTGAAGGGGATTTGGGCCCCCGGAAATAGCACGACTTCTGACCAGAGTTTGTAGTTTGAGCGGGGGGAGGCCTGGGTAAAGGTCAAAATTCTTTGCGAGTACTGGTTTCCCGTGGGCTCAGTAAGCACGGTAATG
Organism: Aeriscardovia sp.; assembly: GCA_017632945.1. Taxonomy (GTDB): domain Bacteria; phylum Actinomycetota; class Actinomycetes; order Actinomycetales; family Bifidobacteriaceae; genus RGIG1476. The sequence continues at coordinate 22,726 of JAGBQH010000007.1, forward strand.
GATCTTGGCCACGAGCAGGAAGAAGGGAGGAATACGGCGGAAGCGGGGTAGGGAATGGCCATATCCTCGTTTGCCTGCCCCGTAGCGGCTGCCACCTTCATCTGGCTCTCCCTGATTGAAAGCTCGGGGCCCGAAAGGAGGGAGGGAAGAACAGAAAAATTGGAGTTTCCTGCAGAATCCAGGCCTGAAATTATGCGCTCTTCCGCGTTTTTCCTCGTGCTCTCCGTCACGCACGCTTCCTCCCCCGCTTTTGGCGGCACCGGCTCTTCCACCATAGAGTCGCCGCAGCCGGCAAGAAGGGAGCAAAGTAGCAGGGAAAGAAGGAGGGCGAGGAGGGCTTTAGGCTTTCTTTTCATGCTTCTCTTCTTCCTTCTTTTCCTCCCTCAGCCTCTTAAAGTAAGCTCCCAAGTCCTCGCTTTTGGGGTGAAGCTGCAAGGGGTCGCTCTCCCCCGCCTTCGCCAAAAGGTTCACGCTCGACTTGTCTATTATCACCGGGCCCTTCTTCTTTGAAGTTAGGTCGCTTTCCTTGGAGGAGGTTACGGAAAAGACGGTGCCTGCCGCGATCGGCGAAGAGGCCACGGGAAACGAAGGGGGCTCGGATCCAAAGAGGGAGGGCTTTAGGGCCTTAGGATCGTCGTCTGCGATCTGAAGGCCCCTGAGGGCGGACAGATCCATGACCTGGGTGCTGACCTCGTCTTCCTCACTCTTTTCCCTTATCTTAAACACCTTCGTGCTTTTTACCGTGCGGGGGATAACTCTGGATTTGCGCTTTTCAAGGGCGAGCTGGTCTTTGGCCCAGCGGGGGGTTGCTGAAGCAGACGGGGAGGGCGTCTCATCTTCTTTAGGTTTAAAGGCTGCTATCTTTCTAAGCCTTGAAAATTCAAAACTGATTCCTGCCAAAAGCACGCACACGCACCCGAAAAACGCATAGGGGGCGGCAAGATCGGCGCTTTTTACCCTCTTCCAGCCAAGGCTCAAAATCACTGCGCTTTTAGACGGGTTGAAAACGATGAGGGACTGATCGGGGCCCGGATTCCACTCAAAGCCCATCGTCTTTCCGCATTCCACTTTTTCCCACATATCGCTGTCCTGGAAGGGGACGGAATCTTCTTGGGGGTAACTTTGCTGCCCCTGGTCCTCTCGGATGCGAAGCTGCCTCCAGGTGGAAAGGCCGTTTATCTGGGTATAGGGGGAAGATCCTATCCACCCCTGGGCATCTGCGCTCTGGCCCACGGCTACGCAGACGGAGGAAGGGGAAGTGGCGGTTACTTGTACCGGGCTTCCCGTGAGGGACAAAAGCCCGGGAACGGAGAGGAGGTAGGTGCTGGAAGAAGAAAGAGAGGCCGAAATTTCGCTCCTGGACTTCCAGAGGATGGAGGAAGTTGCGGAAAGAACGAAAAAAACAACAGCCAGGACTGAAAAAAGGGAGCCAAAGGCGATTTTGGCTACTTTGAATGCCTTTTGCCGTGACCAAGACGCTTTTCCGAAAAAATGGGAATGTCTGTCCACGGCCGCCTTCGCTCTCAAAAGTTTACATTACAGCTTATTATAAATCAGATGTTTAACCTACATATTCGCAAGTCCAGGTGGGCAAAGCTTGCAGGCGCCTTCCTGGCAGCCGTAGGCCTGTGCGCGGCCCTGGCCGCCTGCGGCAACTCTTCTGGCTCTTCTTCCGCTTCCGCTTCCCTTCCCAAGCTGGAGGGAGTGAGCGCGACGGGAGAGAGCGGAAAACAGCCCGACCTGCACTTCAAATCCCCCCTCACTATCTCTCAAAAGTCCTATGCCGTGCTGATAGCGGGCACGGGGGCAAAGCTTAAAGAGGGAGACACCGTCTGCTACCAATACATGGTCTATAACGCCAGGACGGGAGCTCAAATCGACTCCACCTGGAAGCAGACCCCCCTGTGCTCCCTTACCTTAAACAGCTCTTTGGATGCGGGCTATGAGCAGGTGCTCACCTCCCAAAACCTCGGGGCATCCATTGCCTTCGGAATCCCGGGGAGCCAGGAAAGTTCCTCCTCCTCTTCTTCCTCTTCAGCGGTTGCCAACAGCGGGGATGCGTATATTTCCGTGATGACTTTAATCAGCACCGTAAAAACGCTTTCAAAGGCCGAGGGGACGCAAGTGACCAACATCCCATCCGACCTTCCCAAGGTAACTTCCAACTCTTCTACCGGACAGCCCAGCATTGACTTTAACAATTACAAGTCGAACGGACAGTTCGTGTCCCAGACCATCATCAAGGGGGACGGCCCTGTAGTTTCCTCTTCCGGATCGGTTGTGGTCAAGTACTCCGGCTGGGTGCTTTCCACCAAAAAGCAGTTCCAGTCGACATGGAGCGAGGGAAACACCACCGCCTCCTTCTCTTTAGCAAATACCATAGAGGGCTTTCAAAAGGGCCTTTCCGGCCAGACCGTAGGATCCCAGGTTCTTTTGATAATCCCTCCAAGCATGGGGTACGGCAGCAACGCCCAAAGCGGCATTCCGGCAAATTCTACCCTGGTCTTTGTGGTAGATATTCTGGGAACCAGCAACTAAGCCCACAAAAAAACCGCCCCGAGGGGCGGATTTTTTATGCCTTTTTAGGCTTTAACTCTTCTTCTTCGCCGCTGTCTACGGCTATAACCATCTGGTTTTTTTCAAAGGAGGCAAAGCCGCCTTCTATAGAGAAGGCCAAGTCTTTTTCCCCGTTTATCTTTAAATCCCCTTTGGAGAGGAGGACGAAAGAGGAGGCGTGGCCGGGAAGGAAAGCAAGGCCCCCTCCCAAGGCGGGAACCTGCACCTGGGAGGCTTTGCCCTGCCAAAGGGGCTTTTCCCTGGAGGCCACGGTGAGGTCGAAGGTTTTTGCCGCCATTACTCTCCGTACTCTTTCTTAAGCTCTGCCCATTTCCTTTCCAGATCCTCAATCCCTCCGATATTGGAAAAGGCCTGCTCAGGCACCTTGTCGTAGTAGCCGTCGCAAATCCTTGTAAAGGCCTCTATGGTCTCGTCAGCCGGAACGTAGGATCCTTCAAGGCCGGTAAACTGCTTGGCCACGTAGAAGTTCTGGCCCAAGAACTGCTCGATCTTCCTTGCCCTCTGCACAGTGGCCTTGTCCTCTTCGCTCAGTTCGTCTATCCCTATCAGGGCGATGATGTCTTGCAGCTCCCTGTTCCTCTGCAAGATGGCCTTCACCCTGTTGGCGCACTCGTAGTGCTTTTCTCCAATGTAGCGGGGGTCGAGTATGCGGGAAGTGGAAGAGAGGGGGTCTACTGCAGGGTAAATTCCCCTGGATGCGATATCCCTGGAGAGCTCGGTTGTGGCGTCAAGATGGGCGAAAGTGGTGGCGGGAGCCGGGTCGGTGTAGTCGTCTGCAGGAACGTATACGGCCTGCAGGGAAGTGATGGAGTGGCCCTTGGTGGAAGTGATTCTTTCCTGGAGCTGCCCCATCTCATCTGCAAGGTTGGGCTGGTAGCCCACAGCCGAAGGCATCCTGCCCAAAAGCGTAGACACTTCGCTTCCAGCCTGGGTGAACCTGAAGATGTTGTCAATGAAAAGAAGCACGTCCTGGCCGGCAACATCCCTAAAGTACTCCGCCATGGTAAGGCCCGTGAGGGGGACTCTGAGCCTGGTCCCGGGGGGCTCGTCCATCTGCCCGAAGACGAGGGCCGTCTTGTCTAAGACCCCCGCCTCCATCATTTCTCCTATAAGGTCATTTCCTTCTCGGGTCCTTTCTCCCACGCCCGCAAATACCGAAACGCCTCCGTGGTTTTGGGCGACCCTGGCTATCATTTCCTGGATGAGGACGGTCTTTCCCACGCCCGCGCCTCCAAAGAGGCCGATCTTGCCTCCCTGGACGTAGGGGGTAAGAAGGTCTATAACCTTTATCCCCGTCTCAAACATCTTTGTCTGGGATTCCAGCTGGTCGAAGGCGGGGGGCTTTCTGTGGATAGGCCACCTCTCTTTGACCTCTATGGTTTCTTCGTCCTTCAGGTTGAGAACGTCACCTGTAACGTTGAAGACGTGGCCCAGAGTCTCTTTGCCCACGGGGACACTGATAGGAGAACCCGTGTTGAAAACCTTGGTGCCCCTCACCAGGCCGTCTACAAGGCCGAGGGCCACCGTGCGCACAACAGAATCTCCAAGATGGGCTTCGACTTCAAGCACCACGTCTTTTTCAGGCTCTCCCTGCCTTGGGGACTTTATTTTGACCTTGAGGGCCGTGTAGATGGATGGGACGTGGTCCGGAGCGAACTCTACGTCCACCACGGTGCCCTGGACCCTTACCACCCTTCCCCAGGCCAGGTCCTCTCCGTCCGTCTTTTTCTCTTCTTCTTCCATTTCACTTCTTCTTAGACAGCGCGTCAGCGCTTGAGATGATCTCGGTTAGCTCCTGGGTGATCTGGGCCTGGCGGGCCTTGTTTAAGCTCACGGTCAGATCCTTTATGAGGCTCTTGGCGTTCTCGGTGGCGGCGTGCATGGCGTTTTGCCTGGAAGCCGTCTCCGAGGCGGCGCTGGAAAGCAGGCACTCGAAAATCCTGGAGGCGATATAACGGGGCAAAAGGGCGTCGAGCGCGTCTTCCGCATCCGGCTCAAACTCGTAGAGGGGGTCGGCCGCAGGGCCGGAGGCCTTTACAAGTTCTATTGGAAGAAGCCTAAGAACCCTCACCTTTTGGGACACCAGGTTTATAAACTCCGTGTAGACCAGATAAAGTTCCCCCGCTCCCCCATTCAAAAAGAGGGAGAGGAGGGCGTTTGCTATCTCTTCTGCCTGCTTTGAGCTGGGGTTGTCTGAGTGGCCCCCCCAGCTTTTTTCCAGCTTCCTTCTAGGCCCAAAGTACATCTCCCCGCGCTTGCCGAAGGTGAAAAGAAGGGGCTCTTTGCCCTTCTTTTCAATCTCGCCCATCAGCTCTTCTCCCTTCCTTATGGCATTGGAGTTGTAGGCGCCCGCCATCCCCCTGTCGGCCGTTACGAGAAATACGGCCGATTTGGGGTTCTTTTCATCCCTTTTAAAAATCGGGTGATCTACGTCTTTTACGTGGCTGACAAGGTTTCTGGCCGCGCTGTAGACGGCTTCGGCATAGGGCTTGGAAGAAAGGGCCAAAGCCTTGGCGCGGGCGATATGGGCGGAGGCGATCATTTCCTGGGCCTTGAAGACCTTGGAAAGGGAGCTCGTGGAAGCGATCCTGCTCTTTAAAGCCAGCTGGGATGCCATCAGGCCTGCCCCACTACCATCTTCTCCTGGTCAACCTCCCCCACGGGCCCCGCCTCCTTTGCAAGAGGCTGGCCGGTATGGGTGATAAACCTTCCTTTAAATTCCTCCACGGCCTTTTCGAGCTGCGCTTCGGTTTCCTTGGAAAAGTCCTTAGTCGACCTGATTTGTCCCAAAATCCCGGTCTCGTCTTCCAACCAGTCGCACAGCTGGTTTGCAAAGGGCAAAACGTCTATAAGGTCCAGCTCGTCGTACTTTCCATGGGTTCCGCACCAAACCTGCACGACCTGCCTTTCCATCGACACCGGGTGGAACTGAGGCTGCTTTAAAAGCTCCATCAGCCTAGAACCGCGGGTCAGCTCTCCTTTTGTGGCAGGGTCCAGATCGGAAGAGAACATGGCAAAGCCCTGAAGGTCGCGGTAGCGGGCGAGGGAAATTTTTAGGGTTCCCGAAACCTTTTTAAGCGCCTTCGTCTGGGCGGCTCCACCCACCCTTGAAACGGATCTTCCCACGTCTATTGCGGGCCTCTGTCCGGAATTGAAGAGATCGGACTGAAGGAAGATTTGTCCGTCCGTAATGGAGATGACGTTGGTGGGAATGTAGGCGGAAATGTCGTTGGCCTTGGTCTCTACTATAGGAAGGCCAGTCATGGAACCGGCGCCTTTGTCGTCTGAAAGTTTCGCGCACCTTTCAAGAAGGCGAGAGTGCAGGTAGAAGACGTCACCCGGGTAGGCCTCCCTCCCCGGAGGGCGGCGCAAAAGAAGGGAAATGGCCCTGTAGGCTTCGGCCTGTTTGGAAAGATCGTCAAAGACTATAAGGACGTGCTTGCCCGAGTACATCCAGTGCTGGCCGATGGCAGATCCCGTGTAGGGCGCTATATATTTAAAGCCTGCCGAGTCGGATGCGCTGGCCGCCACGATCGTGGTGTATTCCATAGCGCCGTTTTCTTCAAGAGAAGCCTTCACTCCGGCTATGGTGGACCCTTTCTGGCCCACGGCCACGTAAATGCAACGCACCTGCTTTGTAGGGTCCCCGCTCTGCCAGTTCTTTCTCTGGTTTATTATGGCGTCGAGGGCGATCGCGGTTTTTCCGGTCTGCCTGTCTCCGATGATTAGCTGCCTTTGGCCCCTTCCTATGGGAACCATCGCATCTATCGCCTTTATCCCCGTCTGGAGGGGCTCGTGGACGCTTTTTCGGTGGATGACGTCCGGGGCCTGGGCTTCAAGAATTCTGCTTTCTTCGCACTTAATCTCTCCAAGGCCGTCTATGGGCCTGCCCAGAGGATCTACCACCCTTCCCAGGTATGCATCCCCCACAGGGACCGAAAGGACCTTTCCAGTCCTTTTGACAGGCTGCCCCTCTTCGATTCCCGAAAAGTCGCCTAGGATCACGGCACCTATTTCCTGCTCGTCAAGGTTGAAGGCAAGGCCCTGCACCCCTCCTTCAAAGGCGAGCAGCTCGTTTGACATGCACCCGGGAAGGCCTGAAACCCTGGCTATTCCGTCTCCCGCATTCACTACTCTTCCCACCTGCTCGCTTGGCGGGCTCGATGGGGAATAGGATCCGGCAAACTCTTCCAGGGCCTGTCGTATCTTTCCCGGATCTATCGTTAAATCCGTCATTTGGTTTCCTTAAATTTTGATGGAAAAAGCCATTTTCTTTTTCATGGCTCCCGAAAGGGCCCTAAGCTGGGCCTCAGCGCTCATATCCGTAACTTCAGCCCCGCATCTGACGCTAAATCCTCCCACTAGCGACGGATCCAAGATTTGGCGGATGTGCACGGGCTTTTTCATCTTTTTAAAGTAGGCGTCCTTCAAAGATTCTTCCTGAGCCTTGGAAAGAGGCGAGGCGCACCTCACTTCAATCCCCACTTCTCCCAAAAAGGAAGTTATTTTTTCCGTTTCCCTAAGGAGCTTTTCAGAGTACCTTCCCCCCTCTTTCTGGGCGCATCTTTTGCAAAAGGCTCTGCTTTCAGGCTCAAAAGCTTCAGGCAGGATCTTTTGGCAAAGATCTGTGCGCTTTGAAAAAGAAGCTAATTTATCTGAAAGGCAGCGATCTAGAAGAGGGTTTGAAAGGGCAACAGATTGGAAGGATTCCATTTCCCCCCTCACCTTTTGCAAACTCCCCTTCTTTTTCGCTCCTTCCATCAGGCACTCTTTTCCCATTTCATCTGCCGCCCAGGCCACGTCTTCCCTCCGGCTCCAAAGAAGGGAGGAAAGAAGGGAAGAGATGCGAGAAGCCAAGGGGGAAGGGGAAGGCAGGAGGGAGGAAGCGAGAACCTCCTTTTCCTGGGGAGTGCGAGAGGAATCCAAAAACGCCTCCAGGACCTTGTCGTGGGAGGAAAGAAGGGAGGAGAGGAAGAAAAGCGCCTCGGCATCTGAAACCGGATCTGCGCTTTTTAAGATTTCCTCCGCGGATTTTTCTTTCGCGTTTTTTAAAGACAATCTGGAAGTTTGGCCCCTCAAGACTGCTTGCCCCCTTCAGAGCCGATTTTGTTCACGGCAAGATCTGCCATAGAAGAGCGCACGGCGGGATCCTTAAGCTCGGTCCCCAAGATCTTGGAGGCCATGGCCAAAGCCATATTCCCCACTTCCTGGCTCAAGTCCGACATAGCTTTGGCCTTTTGAGCTTCGAGATCGGCCTTCGCATCCTGCCTGATCTTTTCGGCTTCAGCCTTTGCCTCAGCTTTCGCCCGGCCTACAATCTGCTCGGCTTGCTCTCTTGCATCCTGCCTGATCTTTTCGGCTTCAGCCTTTGCCGAGCCCAAAAGCTCGTCATACTGCTCCTTTAAGCTTGCAGCATCCTTTTTCATGGCCGTAGCTTCGTCTATCTGGCCCTTGATTTTTTTGGCCCGCTCGTCCATCACCTTGTTGAATTTGGGCATTACAAATTTGGCAAAGACTATAAGCAGGACGATCAACACGACCGAAGACCAGATGAGATCGTAAACCTTTGGGAAAAACAGGCTGGATCCTGAGCCTGCTGCTAACACCAACATCGGGTCCTCCCGGAGAAATTATTGAATGAAGGCCAAAACGAAGCCCAGGAGTGCTATGACCTCCACAAAGGCTATGCCCAAAAGCATCAGGACCATGAGCCTGCCGCCAAGTTCTGGCTGCCTTGCGGTTCCCTCTATGGCCTTTCCGGCTATCATGCCCATGCCTATTCCGGGCCCTATGGCGGCAAGGCCGTAGCCTATTACCGACACGCTTCCGGTTACGGCTGCGAGCGTAGTTACATCTAGCATTTGATTATCCTTTCACCTTTGACAGGTTTCTTTTAGCCTTTTTCGACATGATTTTGGCTTGCAGTTTGGAGGCCTTGACGGGATCTCCCGCCCCCACTTGAGAACTATCGGGAATGCTGAGCATTATGTAGGCTGCGGTGAGGACGGAAAAAATGTAAGCCTGAATGGCGTCGACCATCATTTCAAAGCAGGTCATTACAAATCCGCCCAGCAGGGACACCACCCCTATCCACTTGAGATCCCAGCCCGTAGAGACAAAGAACCACTGTGTGGCGGCAAAGCACAATCCCACCAGAAGGTAGCCTGCGACCATGTTTATAAACAGCCTTATAGTCAGGGAGAACGGTCGGATTATGATTATCTCCAAAAGGTTTATGGGAACCAAAAGAATGTAGATGGGCCACGGAACGCCTTTGGGGAGCAATTCGTCTTTGAGAAACTTCCAAAGGCCCTTCGTCCTAATTCCTGCTGCCCAATAGGTTATAAGCGACCAAACGGCCAAGATAAGGGGCATGGCTATCGTGGTGTCTGCAGCCACGTTAGCCCCCGGTATGTTCTCGCAAAAATTAAAGAGGAAAATGGAGACAAACAGGGTGACTATGAGGCTGGTGTACCTCTCCCCCTGCTCTTCTCCCAGGAATTCATAGACTATGCTGCTTCGCAAGAAGTCTATTACCCATTCCACTGCGCTTTGAAATCTGCCGGGAACAACCTTGGCCCTGGCAGCCGCCACGCACATTATCAGCAAAATCAGCACCGTTGCCACAAGCCTTATCAAAATGATGCTGTTTATGGCAAAGACGGTGCCGTGAAACAAGGGGGCGTTGGGGAGCAGTTCGCTTACCGATGGAAAATCCGGTCCTGAAGCCAGCAGCACTTCAGGCATTTTCTAGGATGGGCATTATCCCTCGCCTTCTACTCGATATCTCGTCGATTGCGCGCGATTCATCCAAAGTAAAATCGGCGTTATACGCCTTTAATCTATAGGTATCACCAGACAAGGGGCGTGTTTTTTTGCCCCTATTGCGTATATCTTTTTTGCCTGTTAGAATTGCATATACCGACGCGGGGTGGAGCAGCTCGGTAGCTCGCTGGGCTCATAACCCAGAGGTCTCAGGTTCAAATCCTGACCCCGCTACGAAGAAGATGAAAGAGCCCCCATGGGGGCTCTTTCATTATCAAGAATGTAGAAAAAAGAGTTAATTTTCAAACTCTTTGCGGATTTCATCCCCGTTTTCGTTGTAAGATGGGGCATCCTTTTTGGCGCCATAGGAGTTCCACGTTCCGTACTTGAAGGGATCTCCCAAAACGAGCTGTCCGTCAGGCATCTGCTTTACCATTCCCCTTGAAACTATTTGGGGCATGCGGCGAGTGTCATCCACGTTCAAGCAAAGTCCGCATGGCACTCCCGCTTCGGAAATCTTCTTTTGCCATTCGGAGGCAGGGGCGGTGGAGAGCACCTCTTCCATAAGGGACTTTGCCTTCCTCCAGTTCTTCTCCCTCAGGTCGTTTGTGGCCATATCAGGATCCGAGGCCCACTCGGGGTGCCCAAGGCACGAACTTAAAAGACCCCACAGCCTGTCGTTTCCGCAGCAAATAGCCACCATTTCATCTGCACACATGAAAGTGTCGAAAGGATACATGTAGGGATGGCGGTTTCCGATCCTCTTGGGCCTTTGCCCGAGGCCAAGGGAACTCATAAGGCCCTGGGCCATGAGGGAGAAAGAGGTGTCTAGCATGGAGATGTCTACAGTAGTTCCCTTTCCGGTCTTTTCCCTCGCATAGAGAGCGGTAACTATACCGGCATAGCCGTGAATGCCCGCCACGATGTCTGAAATGGAAGTTCCAACCCTGGTAGGGAGCCCTCCTTCATCTTTAGGCTGGCCCGTTAAGTCCATAAGGCCGCTCCAGGCCTGGATAACGGTGTCGTAAGCTGCGGCCTGGGACATCGGCCCCCACTGTCCAAAGCCTGAAATGGAGCAGACTATGAGGCGCGGGAACTTTTTTACCAAATCCTCGGGATCCAATCCGTTTTTAGCCATTACTCCGGGCCTGAAGTTTTCCACTACCACATCGGCTTTGGAAATCATCTTCATGAGAAAATCGTGATCCGCGGGGTCTTTGAAATCCAGGGCTATAGATTCCTTTCCCACATTTGCAATGCGGAAGTAATCGGAAGATCCGTCAGCTACGTAAGGGCCCATGCTTCGGGTGTCGTCTCCCTTTGGGGGCCTTTCTACGTGTATCACCCTCGCTCCCGCATCTGCCAGCATCCTGGTGCAGGTGGGGCCTGAGAGCACGCGCGTAAGATCTACCACCAATACTCCCTCCAGGGGGTAGGGTTTTGAAGGATCTAGATGCGGATTTTCCTCCGCAGCTTTCTTATAGTCCGGATTATCGTTCTCGGTCATTTTCTTTTCTTACTTTCATGTCACGAAAAACGGGAGCCCCGGGTTTAACCAGAAAGCTCCCGCAAAATCTTATACCCTTTCTACCCTTTTTGGGCGAAGGGCATTTCTCTCCCGGCCCCAGAGGGGGCTTCCTTCAGACTTTTGACAAAGCAGCTATCCAATGGATAAGGGAAGAGTATGGGTACCACTCAAAAACTGCGGCACAAGCTTCCCTCGCGCTATAGGGCGTGAGAGATGAGTGGTATCAGCCAAATCCACAGCACGCATGTACCTGCGAAACAGACTGTGGAAATAGCCAGCGTACTTGTGCCTTCCTTGACGTAAATATTATTTTGACTGGAAATTATGACGCCGCTCATTGCAGGGGGCAGGCCGGTGCCAAGGGCCAACATCTCAAGAAGGATGAGGCTGTTGCCGCCCCTCCACATTTGGCAAAGGAATCCTATGAATACCAAGATTCCGGGCATGAGGAGCAGACGGTAGAAGACGTTCCAGATAATTTCCCAGCTGAAAGCGAAGGTTCCGGTGGCAGCCAGGGCGACGCCTGCCGCGAGAACTGCAACGCCGGAGTTAGCCTTGGCTATCAGCTCGAAGTTCGGGGTGAGCCAAGAGGGCCACGGAATTCCGATCAAAACCCAGATCACTGCGAGGATAGGTGCAGCGGCAACGGGCTTGCAGCAGGCGCGAAGGATGGACCATCCTGCGCCGCGGTGAATCTTCTTGCCCTTTTCATTTACCGTCTTGAGCGTACCGGCCTTAGCCGCTTGCTCATTTAGGTAAGACTCCACCAGAGATACGCCGATAGGTATGGTGATAGCGTTTACAACTATGGATATAATGCCTATGACTAGGTTGGTGTTAGTGGTGTCTCCGAAGATTGGGTCAAGCACTGCAAATCCCAGGAAGCCGATGGTGGGCGATCCTGCTATTAGGGCGCAGATGGCGGCTTCGGCCTTGTTGCGCTTGAACAGCCACTTGTCCAAGTAGTAGCAAACCATAAATAGCGCCGTAACGCCGATAAAGGAGATAAGAGTCAAGACGCCGTCTTGAATAAAGAGCTTTCTTGAAGCCTTGGCGATGGAGGCAAACAGGGCGGCAGGAAGGGCTACATCCAACACGAAGTAGTTCAGAGCTTTTCGTCCGTCGTTGTCTATGAAGGGTTTCTTCTGTCCCTTCCATTTCCAGCCCAGGCACCAACCTAGGGCCATGATGACCAGGATTGGGACCAGGTCATCTACAATAATCTTCCCAATATTCATTGGAAGTCCTCAGTACATAGCTAGAGGGGAAGCAAATTTTGACTTCCCCCCTTTTTTTATATCTTTACTTTGCCTACTTGATCACTTCCGGCGCGGCGTTCTTCGGCCCACGGGCCTCAGAAATCGTTCCGTCGGCGAGCATACCCTGAATGTCGCTCTCAGAGAAGCCGAGACCCGTGAGGATCTCCTTGTTGTTCTCTCCGAGATCAGGAGCGCGCTTGTAGTCGGGCTTGTAGTTAGACATAGTCCAAGGAAGGCCGATGGTCTTGAAGTTTCCGCGGTTTCCGCCCTCGTCGATGGTGACGATGGTGCCGTCGGAGTTGAGATCAGGATCGTGTTCGAGCTCGTACCAATCCATGATGGGCCCGCAGGGAAGGCCTGCCTTGCTGAACATCTCGGTAAGGGTGAACTTGTCGTAGTTCTTGGTGAAGTCTTCGATTTCGGCGTAAAGCTCGTCTTTGTGGAGCTGGCGGTGCTGCCAGGTGTCGAAACGGGGATCGTTTATGAGCTGGGGCTTTCCTATGGTGTTGCACATAGCCTCCCAGCTGGACTTGGGATCCTGGATGACGATATAGACGTAATCGTTAGGATCGGTGTCCCAGCCCTTGGCCTTGTAGCACCAGCCGATGACCTGTCCGCCTTCGGTGTTTTCGGCCCTGGGGATGGCCTTGCCCCACTTGAAGCCGGTGTTGTATACGGCGTAGTGGGGAAGGGCGCCCAGGTTGTCGAGCATGAGCTGGTCGCGGAGCTTGATGCGGCAGAGGTTGATGGTGGCGTTGACCATGGACTGGTAAACGAAGCAGCCCTCGTGCTTGGGATCGTGGTCGCGCTGGACCAGGGCGGCCAGGAGGCCCATGACGAGGTGCATTCCGGAGTTGGAATCGCCCAGGGCGGCGGCGGACTGGGTAGGAACGTTGAACTTTCCTTCGTTCCAGCCGGTGGCGGAAGCGGCTCCGCCTGCAGACTGGGCCACAGGCTCGTAGGCCTTCACGTCTTCAAAGCGGGAGCCCTTGTTGAAGCCCTTGATGCTGCCCATGATGAGGCTGGGGTTGAGCTTGTGTACGTCTTCCCATCCGAAGCCGAGCTTGTCGACGCCGCCGGGCTTGATGTTCTCTACGAAGATGTCGGCCTTCTTGAGGAGCTCGGTAAGGACTTTCTTTCCGCTCTCGGTGCGAACGTCGAGGGTCAGCGACTTCTTGTTGGCGTTAAGCTGCAGGAAGTAAAGGCCCCAGGAGTCGGCGATGTCTAGAAGTTGGTTACGGGTGGGGTCGCCGGATCCCGGCTTTTCGATCTTGATTACGTCGGCTCCGAGCCATGCAAGAATCTGAGTGCAGGAGGGGCCGGACTGGACCTGGGTCCAGTCAACTACCGTGATACCTTTTAGCGGTGCAAATTCATTCATAAATAAACACCTTTCTTGTGTTATTTGTGAAAGCCAATCTAAAAAGAAAACGGGCGCCTTTCCTCACGCACTCGCGTTGGGAAAGCGCCCGCAATGATTAACTTTCTAATCGATTTTTATTGTATATCCCAACATGCCGAATGGAAAGACTATTTCTCATTGGGCATGTTTACCGGCCCGTCTTCATGGAAGATGACGGGGTTGAGGTGGCCTATGTGCCCGCTCTCCTTGCCCATGGAGGTGGAAAGCACGGCGTTGATGATAGAGGGCTCCTTGGAGTCGTAGGCCTCGTTCAAGGCGTCTTCCATCTCCTGGTATGTGCGCACGTCGTAGGCCCTTCCGCCAAATGCGCGGGCGAGCAAATCGTACTGTCCGGCAGGATCGAGGTAGGTGGGGGAGACCATTCCGTTAATCTCGGGCTTTTCGCCGTTGTAGATTCCGCCGTTGTTGCAGATTACCACGGTAATGGGCAGGTGGTACCTGCACATGGTCTCCGCTTCCATTCCGTCAAAGCCGAAGGCAGAGTCTCCGGCGAGGTCTATTACGGGCCTTCCGGTTTCTACTGCGGTGGCGATGGCGTAGGGCAGGCCTACGCCCATAACGCCCCAGGTTCCGGTGTCAAGGCGGTGGCGGGGCTGGAAGATGTTGATGACGTCCCTTCCGATGTCGAGGGTGTTAGCTCCCTCGGAAACCAGATAGGTATCCGGATTCTTCGCGATGAGGTCGCGAATCGGGAGCATGGCTCCGTAGAAGCCCATGGGAACCTTGCCCTTTCCGGCCTCTTCCGCTTTGCTCATCTTTTCTACGTTGGATGCCTTCTTGGCGGCGATCTGATCTAGCCACTCCTGAGGCGCCTTGTATCCGGTTGCCTTTACGGCGGGAACGAACTTGCTGAGAACCGAGACCATGTCTCCTACGAGGGGGGCGGCGATATGGCGGTTGGAATCTATCTCTTGTCCGTCGATATCTACCTGGATGAACTTTACGTCCTCAGCGAAGGGCTTGGGAGAAGCGCCGTTGCTAAGCAGCCAGTTGAGCCTGGCTCCCAAAAGCACTACCACATCCGCGCTTCCCAAAGACAGCGACCTTGCGGCAGCCGCGCTGTGCTCGCTTCCGTCAGGGATGATTCCCTTGGCCATGCTCATGGGCAGGAAGGGAATGGAAGTGGAATCTACGAGATCTCTAATCTGGTTTTCCGCCTTGGCGTAAGCGGCTCCCTTTCCAAGAAGGATGGTGGGCCTCTTGGCGGAGGTGAGGATGTCTACAGCCCTCTTTACCGCTTCGTCGCTTGGGAACTGGGCGGGAGCGGGATCGACGGGAACGTGAATTGTGGAGGCGGGATCGATAGAGGGATCCAGCATTTGTCCCAGCATTTCTCCGGGAACATCCAAGTAAACGCCTCCGGGCCTTCCGCCCATGGCCGCCCTGAAGGCCCTGACTACTCCAAGGCCTACGTCTTCGGGCTTGTCAATTCTGAAAGCCGCCTTGCAGAAGGGCTTGGCCGCGTTGTACTGGTCCATTCCTTCGTACTCGCCCCTGTCCATATCGACAAGAGCCCTGTCGGAAGAACCGGAAATCATGATGACGGGCCAGCAGTTCTCCGTAGCTTCTTTGAGGGCTACAAGGCCGTTAAGAAATCCGGGGGCCGAAACGGTGAGGGCTATTCCGGGGCGCCCCGTGAGAAAGCCTGCGGCAGCTGCAGCTTCCACTGCCGCATCTTCCCTGCGGAAGGCGTAGAAGTGGATGCCTTCCATTTCCATCAAGCGGGATACGTCGGTGACGGGGATTCCGACGAGGCCGTAGACGTTTTTAACGCCGTTGGCCTTCAGCGCTTCCACCAAAAGATCGGCGCCGTTCATTTTTACAGATGACATATCGCTCCTTGTAATACAAAAAGCCATTTAAAAAAAGCGGGCGCCCTTCCTCACGCACTCGCGTTGGGAAAGCGCCCGCAATGATTAAAAACTTAATCTTGCCCCCTATTATAGGGGGCATTTTTGTGTTTGCAAGTAAAGCCTACTCGCTTATCTCTATAAATTCCTCTCCCTTGGGGGTTTCGATTTCCTTGGGGATGGTGAGGGTCAAAACACCGTTGGAGAGCTTTGCCTTGATGTCGGTGGCCAAAAGCTCCTTGCCCACGTAGAAGGTGCGGGAGCAAGATTCTACCGCCCTCTCGCGGCGCAGGTACTGCCTGCCGCTCTTGGGCTCTTCTTCGCTTTCGCTCTTCTTTGCAGAAACGATGAGGTAGCCGTCCTTGAGCTGAAGGTGAATGTCTTTCTTGGAAAAGCCGGGAAGCTCTATTTCAAGGCGGTAGTCCGTGGCGTTCTCGGAAATGTCGGTGCGCATGAGGCCGCCGGCAGGAGAAGCCTGGGCCGCCAGAAAGTCGCCCAGGGGGCCTGCAGCCAAATCGTTTATTACGTCAGGTAGGAATGCCATAATTTGTTTCCTTTCGTTGATTTCTATGCCTTTCAACATAAATTCGATAGGAATTATTCATTTTTACTCAGAGAAAAATCCATTTCTGGGGCCATACTTGTTAAAGTAAGTACCTCCAAAAGTTAGGAGTAGATATGAAAGAAGACATAGTCACCGTCCTTGTAGAAATCCCGAGAGGATCTCGCAACAAGTATGAGCTGGATCCCAAAAGCGGGAGAATGAAGCTGGATAGGACCCTGTTTACGGCCATGGGCTACCCCGACGACTACGGATTTATAGAAGGTACCCTCGGTGAAGACGGAGATCCGTTGGACGCCCTGGTTATGGACATCATCCCCGTCTTTCCCGGCTGCCTTATAGAGTGCAGGGTTATAGGCATGTACCACATGGTCGACGAAGAAGGGGGAGACGACAAGATCATCCTCGTCCCCAACGATATAAGGTACGATGCCATAAGAGACATAGATGACATAGAGAAGTTCCACAAGGACGAAATCTGCCACTTCTTCGAGCAGTACAAAGCCCTCGAACCCGGAAAGAAAGTGATGCCCGGGGCGCATATGGAAGACAAAGAGAAGGCTATGGAATGCCTAAAGGCCGCCCAGGCGAGGCTCAAGGAATCCCTTTAACTTAAATTCCCAAAGCGCAAAAGAAAGCCGGAAGCAGAGCGCCTAAAGCCAGCGGGATGGCGAGGGCCGGAGCGTAGACTAGGCCCTTTCCTTTGCGCTGCAAGTCTCCATCTTCCCTGACAAATTTTGATACGAGAGCAAAGCTGAGAGAAAAAAGCAAGAGCTCCCACAAAACCCCCACTATCATCAAAACGCCCCTTTCCCAGCCCCTGTTTTCCATCCAGAGTTCTGGGACAAATACCCAACCCATGAGGCTTATGGAAAGAAAGGCGTGGATGGAAAGGTCGGAGAGCGACCAGACGGCATTGGGCCTCCTCTTCCTAAAGATTTGGAAAAGAAAAGAGAAAACCAAAGACAAGAGGAGCAAAATCAGGGCGCTTTCAAACCATGCGCGCGAAGAGGCCGGAAAAGACATATACAAAAAGCCCGCGCTTAAACCGAGGGAAATAAAGCCGCAGCAGAGTCCGAAATTTTTGGGAAGCCTCGGGGAGAGGGCATCGACCCTTGGAAAAGTGAAATTTAAGAACGGGTTTAAAAGGGCTTCGAGAAAGAAGGCGATCGCGCATCCTGCCCACTTTCCTGCTTTGCCCCCCATATCCCAAACAGCGGGCAGAAGATACAAAACCGCCGTTAGAGCCGCCCAAGTCAGAGACATTCTCAAAAATCTGTTGGCAGCTTTCATTCTTCGTCCGCCCTTTGCAACTTTCAACTATGTAAATCTAGTACTTTAATCGCGCTTCACAAAGGGGCACAGATCTTTTAGGGGGCATGAGGCGCAGTCCGGATTTTTCGCATGGCAGATTTCTCTGCCAAATTCTATTAGGGTGCAGGAAAGGACGCCCCAACTTTTTGGAGGAAAGATGGCGCAGAGCTCCCTTTCTATGATTGCAGGATCCGGATGGGGGTTGTTCCACTGGCTGTGCCAGCGAAGGCGGGAGGTGACGCAGATGACGTGGGTGTCTACAGGAAAGCCGGGAACGGAAAAACCTTCGGCCAAAACTACGTTGGCGGTCTTCCTTCCCACCCCCCTCAGCCGGGTCAACTCCTGCATGGAGCCCGGAACCTGCCATCCGGTCTCCTGCAACTGGGACGAAAGGGTTTTAATGCTTAGAGCCTTGCTTTTATACATCCCCAGGGGCTTTATTATTCTTTCAATTTCTTCCAGGGGCGCCTCCGCCATTTCTTTCGGCCCCGGGAAGGCGGAAAACAAGGCGGGGGAAACGAGGTTTACCCTCTTATCTGTAGTCTGAGCGCTTAAAACCGTACAAACCAGCAGCTCGAACCTGTTTTTGAAATTTATGGTGCACTTTGCATCAGGAAAGCTGGATCTTAGTATTGCAGCTTCTTTTAGGATTTTTTCCCGCGGAGCCCTCACTTATCCCTCCTATTTTGTTAGGTAGATTCTATAAAGTCTAAAGTATGAAAAAAAGAGAGGCCCGACAGGGGGACTACAGCGCCAAAAAATGGATTATGTTTTCATCGCTTATCGTAATCCTTTCCCTGATTTGCTGGGGGGTGTGGGCCGGAGTGGAAAAAATCTCCGACAGCGGCAGGCAGATAACTATAGGCCTTCAGGACATGCCAACTTCCCTTGACATGCGCACCACGTGGAATCCCAATGCGCAAAGGATTTTGCTTCAAAACGTCTATCAGGGGCTTCTCATAAGAAATGACCAAAACGAGGTGGCACCCGGGCTGGCGTCAGGATGGAATGAAAGCGACAACGGCCTTCTTTATACTTTCCAGTTGAGAAAAACCTACTTTTCAGACGGGCAGAGGGTAAACGCAGAAGACGCCATCTGGTCCATAGAAACCCTGGTAAGGGAAAAGTATCCGGGCTATATGGATTTTGCAGGCGTCAGCTCTTTTACGGCCCCCAGCCCCTACACCCTGCAAATCCACCTCTCCCACCCGAACCCGGAGCTCCTTTGGTACTTGGCCGGCCCCTCTTCTATCATCATCGAGCCTAACAAATACAACTACCAGGGCCTCCCTGTGGGCGCCGGACCCTACGTCTTTTCTTCCCAGGGCCCCCAGTCAATTACCCTCACCCGCAACCGCTACTACTGGAACAAGCCCTACTACTCGACCGTGGTCTTTAAGTACTTCTCCTCTTCTTCGAGCGAGCTTTCCGCTTTAAAGGAGGGAAGCATCCAAGGAGCGCTGGATCTGTCCTCATCAGACGGGGTTCCTTCTTCATACGCCGTGAGCACCGGGCTGAGCAGCAAAATTGTGACTCTTGTCTTTAACGATCATCCTTCCAGCCTCATGAGCGACCTGAAGGCCAGGCAGTCTATGAGGCTGCTAATCGACAAAAACCAGGTGATCGCAGCTTCGGGGGGCCTGGGCCTTACAGTGGGAGGCCCCATTCCCAGGCTCGACCCCGGCTACGAAGATCTCACATCCCAGTTTCCCTTCAACGTCCAGGAGGGAAAGAGCAGTATGGACTACTACTACAACAAAACTTTCACCCTGGCTTACAGAAATTCCCTTGTAAAAGAGGCGGCGGAATCTATAAAAAGCCAGCTGGCTGCAGTGGGGATAAACCTTCAAATCTACAAGCTCACCCCCGATCAGTGGACAAATGACGTTGTAAACAGCATGAAGTACGACATGGTCCTTTATATCAGCGGAGGAAGCCACACCCTTGGGACGTGGGTAAGCGGGCAAACCTGGTGGGGGTGGGATTCGCCCCAGGCCGACCAGGTTTACCACCAGTCCATACTTTCTCCCAATTACGGCACCTACACCCAGGGCATGAGCCAGACGGCCGAGCTGGTAGCCCAGGGGCAGCCCGCCGACTGGCTTTACCAGATGCAGCTTTTGGGCGTGTGGAAGAAAGGGATATCGGGAGCACCCCAAAACCTTACGGACTACTGCGTGCCCGTCTTCAACTTGAAAGGGTGAGACCTGTTAAACTAGCAAGTATGTCAGAAGAGGGCAAGAAAGAAGAGCCCACAAGGGCGAAGACCGTAGACGGTCTGGAAAAAAAATGGACGAAATGGTGGTCCAAAAAGGAAGTTTACAAGTACAGGGGTGAGAGCAGATCTTCTACCTACTCCATAGACACCCCTCCTCCGACCGTGTCGGGGCACCTGCATGTCGGGCACGTCTTCAGTTACACCCACACCGACGTCATAGCCCGCTATAAGAGGATGAGGGGTTATGACGTCTTTTACCCGATGGGTTGGGATGACAACGGGCTTCCCACCGAAAGAAGGGTGCAAAACTACTACGGGGTTTATGTAGACACCTCCCTAAAGTTCGACCCCTCGTTTAAAGCGCCCCTGGAAGGGGGAAAGGCTCCCAAAGACTTTAAAGCCGTACCCTGCTCAAGGGAAAACTTTATAGAGCTGTGTGAAACCTTAAGCCAAAAAGACGAGGAGCAGTTCAAAGACCTATGGGTAGAGCTGGGCCTTAGCGTGGACTGGTCCAGAACCTACCACACCATAGGCGAAGAGTGCAGAAGGATTTCACAGTTCGCCTTCCTTGAAAACCTAAAGAGGGGGGAAGCTTATCAGAAAGTGGCCCCCGTGCTTTGGGACACTACCTTCCAGACCGCCGTCTCCCAGGCCGAGCTGGAAAGCAGAGAGTACCCGGGCTTTTACCACAAGCTTCTCTTCCACGCAGACGGGGAAGAAGTGGCGATTGAAACTACGAGGCCCGAGCTCCTTGCGGCCTGCGTCGCCCTCATCGCCAACCCCAAGGACCCCAGGTACTTGCACTTAAAGGGCAAAAGCGTCAAAACCCCCCTCTTTGGAGTAAAAGTCCCAGTCCTCTTCCATGAAGCTGCGGAGATGGACAAGGGAGCCGGCATCGCCATGTGCTGCACTTTCGGAGACGTTACGGACGTAGAGTGGTGGAGGGAGCTTTCCCTTCCGGTCCGCTCCATCCTCACCAAATCCGGCAGAATCACCTCATCTGTGCCCGAATGGATCCAAAGCGAAGAGGGGAAGAGGGCCTTTGAAAAGCTTGAAAACCTCACCACCTTCAGCGCCAGAAAGGAAATAACTTCCCTTCTTAAAGAGAGCGGGGAAATGGAGGGCGAACCTATCCCTACTTCCCGAATGGCCAACTTCTATGAAAAGGGATCCAAACCCATCGAAATTATCCCTTCCAGGCAGTGGTACATAGTCAACGGATCGCATGACGAAAAGCTAAAAAGCGATCTTTTGGCGTGCGGAGAGAAGATCTCTTTCCACCCGGCCTTTATGAAAAGGCGCTACGACAACTGGGTGGAAGGCTTAAGCGAGGACTGGCTGATTTCGCGCCAGAGATTTTTCGGCATTCCCTTCCCCATCTGGTACAGGGTAAAAGAAAACGGGGAAGTCGACTACGCCTCCCCTATCCTTCCCTCCGCAGAAGAGCTTCCCGTAGACCCTTCTTCCCACACGCCTAAAGGCTTTGAGGAGAAAATGCGCGGGAAGGCGGGAGGATTTGTAGCGGAGCCCGATGTTATGGACACCTGGGCCGCCAGCTCCCTTACCCCCCTTCTGGCCTCGGGCTGGAAAAGAGACGAAAGCCTGTTTAAAAACACCTTCCCGATGGATCTGCGCCCTCAAGGCCAGGACATCATCCGCACCTGGCTTTTCGACACAGTCCTGAGGTCCTGGCTTGAATTTAAAGAGCTCCCGTGGAAGGAAGCCACGCTCTCAGGCTGGATCTTGGACCCGGATCACAAAAAGATGAGCAAGTCCAAGGGGAACGTGGTGGTTCCAAAAGAGCCCATAGAGACTTACGGCCCGGACGCGGTGCGCTACTGGGCCGCCTCTGCAAGGCTCGGGGTAGACACCGCCTACGACGAAGGGGAGATGAAGATAGGAAGAAGGCTTTCCAACAAGATCCTCAACGCTTCCAAATTCATCTTGGATCTCAAAGAGGGTGCGGGAGACATTTCAAAGGTCGCTTCCCCCTTGGATCTTTCCCTGCTTTCCTGCCTTTTTGAAGTTGAAAAAAAGGTCACTTTGGCCTTGGAATCTTTCGACCACGCTTCAGCCCTCCAGGAAACCGAGGCCTTCTTCTGGAGTTTTTGCGACGACTATATAGAACTTGTAAAAGACAGGGCCTACAAAGGCGACCAAAGCGCCCTAAACGCCCTAAAGATTGCCCTGGATGCAATCCTTGCCCTCTTTGCTCCCTTCCTTCCCTTTGTCACCGAAGAGGCCTGGCACTGGGCCCATCCGGAGGGGATCTCCATCCACCTTTCTTCATGGCCTTCCCTGGTGGAAGCAAAAGAGAGCCCGGAAGGATTTAAAAAAGCGGCCCTGTTCCTCTCCCTTCTTCGCAAGGAAAAAAGCGAGAGGAAAGTGTCGCTTAAAACCGAGGTTGAAAAGGCGCTTCTTTTCGGGCCCGGATCTGAAGAAGCCAAGATTGCTTCTTCAGATCTTCTCTCAGCCGTTCACGCCCGCCAAATCGAATTCGATCCCTCCCAGAAGGAGGCGGGGGCAAAGATAGAGTTTTAGTCCTTTACCGACTTGGCTATAAGGTCTAGAAAGTCCCTGTTTGAAGGGGTCTGGCGGAGGCGGGGGACGATGGCCTGGTAGGCCTGTTCTACGTCCATCCCCCCCACGGCGCGCCTCAATTTGTAGATGAGGTTAAGGTCCGAAGAAGGGATTAAAAGCTCTTCTCTTCTAGTGCCCGAAGCGTTGATGTCTATCGCAGGGAACATCCTTTTTTCGGCCAGCTCCCTTGAGAGCTTTATTTCCATATTGCCCGTTCCCTTGAACTCTTCGAAGATCACTTCATCCATCTTCGATCCCGTCTCTATGAGGGCCGTGGCGATTATGGTCAAAGATCCTCCCCCTTCTATATTTCTTGCCGCCCCGAAAAACTTTTTAGGGGGGTAGAGGGCCTGCGAATCTACTCCTCCGGAGAGCACCTTTCCGGAGAGGGGAAGGGAAAGGTTGTAGGCGCGGGCAAGGCGGGTAAGAGAATCTAGCAGGATTACCACATCCTGCCCCACTTCCACCAGCCTCTTGGCCCTTTCAATCGCAAGTTCGGCCACCATCGTGTGGTCGGATGCGGGCTTGTCGAAAGTTGAAGCGATAACTTCCCCGCTGACGGTTCGTTGCATGTCTGTAACCTCTTCGGGCCGCTCGTCTATCAAAACCACCATAAGGTGACACTCGGGGTTGTTGGTGTGGATGGCGTTGGCGATCCGTTGAAGCATTATGGTTTTGCCGGCCTTGGGGGGAGCTACTATAAGGCCCCTCTGCCCTTTACCCACCGGGGCTACCAAATCGATTACGCGCCCCTCCAGGTTGTTTGGGGTGGTTTCCATGCGAAGCCTCTCATTGGGGTAGAGGGGGGTGAGCTGGGAAAAGTGCGGCCTGTTTTGGCTCTCTTCCGGACTTAGGCCGTTTATGGTTTCAATGCACTTAAGAGGGGTGTACTTTTTCCCCCTCCCTCCGCGCATTTCCATCCTCTCCGGCTGCACGAGGCCCGTTACCGCATCCCCTTCCCTTAGCCCGAAGTGCTTGACCATGGAAAGCGGCACGTAAACGTCGTTTGGCCCCTCAAGGTAGCCGCTGGTTCTTATGAAGGCGTAGCTGTCGAAATTGTCTACGATTCCGGAAATGGGGATGGCTTCTTCTTCCTTTTCAACTTCATCGCTCCTCGTATACCTTTGGGGCTTAAATCCCCTGTAGGCGCCCTGGCTTTTAGTGAAGAATCTGCGATCCCCTTCGGATCTGTACCTGCTTATCTCATAAGAATCATCCACTGTTTTGTCTTTCTGCAAATCTGATTTTTTTGGAGGAAGAGATTCCATCACCGCCATAAAGGCCGAGCTTTTTTCAGCTGCCCTTCTTTGGGCCCTGGACGCATCTTCTTCGTCGGCCTCATGGGAGGAAGGGGAGGGGGAAACTTTTTCTTCTTTTTGCCCTGTCTCCTTTGCCAGGGCCTTGGAAAGAACGGCAATAAGGGGACCCTTTCTTAAGGCTGACACGCCTTTTACCCCAAGTTTTTTCGCCATATCCTGCAATTCGACCAGCTTTTTATTTGAAAGCTCATCGGTATCGAAGTTAAACACGGATTGAGAACCTCTCAGATAATGAATAAATGAAGTCCAAATTAAGATCTTGAAAAGTGAGTGATCTTGAAATTATTCAGCTATTGTATTCCGTATTCTACTATTACTGTTAAACCTATTCAATCAGGATCTGTGCTCCCAGTACCACTCTATAAGGTGGCGGGTCGAAGAGTCCACCTGGGCAAGGTCCGAATCGGTGTCTGAAAGAAGCGAAAAGACCTTTTGGCTCAGCTTCTTTCCCAGTTCCACCCCGAACTGGTCGAAGGAGTTTATCCCCCACACTACGCCCTGGCAAAACACTATGTGCTCATAGATCGCTATGAGCTCTCCTAAGGTGTAGGCGGAGAGGGTGCGCCCGAAAATGGAAGTGGAGGGCCTGTTTCCGGGGCATCTTTTTTCTTCTGGCGTCCCTTCTTCCGTTCCAAATGCAAGAGCTGCGGTTTGGGCGATGAAGTTGGAAAGGAGCCTTTCTTGCATCTCTTCTTGCCCTGCTTCGAGCTGGTTTGAATTGTTGGCGAAAGCTATAAAGTCGGCAGGAATTAAGTGGGTGCCCTGGTGAAGAAGCTGGAAGAAAGAGTGCTGGGAATTTGTCCCCACCCCTCCCCAGTAGATTTCTCCTGTGGAAAGTTCCACTGCCTTGCCGCTTAGGTCCACCCTTTTGCCGTTAGATTCCATGGTCAGCTGCTGGAGGTAGTCGGGAAGCTTCCTCAAGTAGTCGTTATAAGGGAGAATGGCGTGGGTTTCGGCCTTGAAAAAGTCCGTGTACCAGATGTTTAGCATCGCCATCTGGATTATCGCGTTTTCTTCGGCGCTGGTAGAGAAGAAGTACTCGTCTACGGCCCTCATTCCCTCCAAAAACCTTTCAAAGATGTCGGAGCCGAGGGAAAGCACCAAAGAAAGGCCTACGGAGCTGTCTACAGAGTAGCGGCCGCCCACAAAGGGGAACATCTCGAAAATGTTTTCGGGCCTTATTCCAAATTCCTCAGCCTTCCCCTCCTTTTCCATGCTGCAAATCCCCACAAAGTGCCTGGCCACGGCCTCTTTTTCGCTATCCAAAAGATCCTTTTCGCCCAGGCCCTTTAAAAGCCAGCTTTTCGCTTCCAAGGCGTTTGAAAGGGTTTCCTGGGTTCCAAAGGACTTGGAAGCCACAAGGAAGAGGGTGGATGCGGGGTCCAGCCCCCTAACGGCTTCAATGAAGCTGGAAGGGTCGATATTGGAAACAAACCTCGCCTGCAAAGATCCGTCGCTTTTGTTCTGGAGGGCCCCGTAAACCATTTCAGGCCCGAGATCGGATCCGCCGATGCCTATATTGACCACGGCCTTTATCTTTTTGCCGCCCTCCATGCGGATTTTTCCGCTCCTTACCTGGCGGGCGAAAGAGTACATCCTCTCCAAAACTTTTTGGATTTCCTCCATGGCGTTGATTCCTCCCGCCATAACCCCGCTCTGCATTCCGCGGGGGGCCCTGAGGAAGGTATGCAGGACGGCGCGCCCTTCGGTGGAGTTTATCTCTTCTCCCCTCACCATGGCGCTGGCCCTCTCCGGGATGGAGGCCTGGTTTGCAAGTTCTGCAAAGACTTTTGTGATGCCTGGGTCAATAAGGTTTTTTGACAGATCTATGCTGAAGTCCCCCACCGCAAAGGTCAGCTTTTCAGTCCTCTGCGGATCTTTAAACCAAGAAGAGAGGGTTTTTCCCTTCGCATCTTCAAAACAGCGCTCCAGTTTTTCCCATGCGGGCAAAGTCCTGGGGTTTTGGGGTGAGAGTGACACTTTTCCTCCAGATTAAAATCGAGCACAAAAACGGATCTTCATCGATCTGTAAAAATGCTATCACCTGCATTAAATCGAAGAGGGGGGAAGGAACGGGGTTTTAAAAACTTTTTAAGGCCGTTTTGGCCTTTTAGGCGCAGTTAAAAGTCGGAATTTTGCTAAAGATTCTAAATGGCCTCCACTGCCCCGTTCAAATTCAGTTCAATCCTCACCTCGGTCCCCCCTTCGGGCCCCGGGCTCCAGAAGATGGATCCCTGAAAGTCTACCTTTACAAAGGTCTGAACTATGTTCATCCCCAGGCTCCCCCCTTCCTCCGGCATTTCTTTGAGGCCCACTCCGTTGTCTAAGATGCGGATTGAAAGCGTCCTTCCCTTTCTTCTGGCGTCGATTGTGATTTCCCCTTCTTTTTCCCCCACAAATCCGTGCTCTACGGCGTTAGTGACAAGTTCAGACAAGATCAGGGCCAAAGGCGTGGCGTCGGAAGGGGCCAGAAGGCCGAAAGATCCCTGGTAGGAGATGGAAATTCTCTGGTCCCCCTCGCGCATGATGTCGACGTTGGTTTTTAAAAGCTTGGGAAGGGCGAAATCAAAATCGATCATCTCGTTTTTGCTCTGGGAGAGGGCATCGTGAAGGATGGAAATCGCCTGCACCCTCCTTTTGGCCGTCTGAAGGGCCTTTTTCACCTCTTCGTTTCCCGAGTCTCTAATCTGAAGGGCCAAAAGGGAGGCTACGGACTGGAGGTTGTTTTTTATCCGGTGGTTGATCTCGGAAATCGTGGCTTCTTTTATCTTCAGCTCGTTGTCGCGGCGCCGGATTTCGGTAATTTCCCTGCAAAGCACCACCGACCCGCAGTAGTCCCTCTCGCTCCACATGGGAAGAGATCTTAAGCTCACCGAAATGTTATTTATCGTCAAAACCGCATCAAGGGGGCTTTCTCCTGAAAGGAGGGCAGCCATGTCTTTTCCCACGCTTTTGGGGCGGGTGAGCGTCCCCACCACTTCCGCAAGATTTCTTCCTATAAGCGCCCCCCCGAATCCCAGTCGTTTAAAGCAGCTTATGGCGTTGGGGGAGGCGTCGGTCACCAAAGACATTTCATTTAAGATTACAAAGCCGTCGGGCACGTGGGCGTTGTGCCTCTGGGTGTTTACCGGAACTTTATAGGGGAACTGGCCGAAGGGAATCATGGAAAACAGCTTCCAGGCGGCATTTATCCCCATCTGTTCGTACCTTCCGGTATGGGGTGCCGGGTAGGACCTTTGCAGCACTACCCCTGCAGCCTCCCCCTCCCAGTTGGCGCTGACGGCGCTTAGGGTCTTAAACTGAGGGTTTACCGGGCACAGGGGGCATTTTAAGCCTAAAGCCTGGGAGAGGAAGGGGGAAAGAGAAGGTGGGAATTTTTGGCCCACCACGTCTTCCGGGAAGCAGGAGGGCGCGGTGGCGGGCCTCACCTGGGCCGCGCATATAAAGCCCCCCTCCCCGTCTTTTACTGCCAGCTGAAGATCGCAGTAGCCCAGATCCGCTATTATACCCCAGTCGGCTATGAGGGAGTGAAGGAAGTGCCTCGCTCCCTCCGACATCTTTGAACAGCTTAAGATCCTTTCAGGATCCTTTAGATTGCGGCACTCATCCATCTTTCCAATCCTAATGCAAAGCAAGTAAATTTAATTGTAATAAGCCCTGCGAAAGGAGAAGGCATGCAAGCCGCGATCGGGGCGGGAGCCGGAAAAAGCGCCGCCATAGGCAAAAAAGCCAGGCTTGATGTTCACGGGAGGGCAAAACCCCTCACCCGGGGGTGGGTGCACGCCATTTTTTCTCCTCTGGCCATGGCGGCGTGCATAGTGGCCATCTGCCTTGCCCCCATTAAAGGCCTGAAGGCAGCTTGCAGCGTGTATCTGGCTTCAAGCTGCCTTCTTTTTATAAATTCTGCCTGCTACCACATAGGAAACTGGGGAAAAAGGCTTACCGACGTTTTAAGGCGCATAGATCACGCCAATATTTTCCTCCTCATCGCCGGAACCTACACCCCCCTCTCCTTTGCCCTCCCCTTTATGGGAAGGGTGATAGTGATTTCGGTCATGTGGGGGACGGTGGCCCTGGCCCTGCTTGTAAACGTGCTCTGGATTTCAGCCCCCCGCTGGCTCTACACTTCCACCTACATCGTTATAGGGGTAGCAGGAGCTTCGATAATGCCGTTTTTGTGGCTCTCAAAGTGGGCCGGATTTATAGTGGTGATTTTAACGGCGTGCGGAGGGATCCTCTACATCGCAGGAGGCATTATTTACGGGGCTAAAAAACCCGACCCGTGGCCCAAGGTCTTCGGCTTCCACGAGATTTTCCACGTCTTTACCGTGCTGGGATACGCCTGTGAAATCACGGCGGTGTTTTGGGTAATCTGCAAAATGAGGTAAAGCTAGGCCAGAGGGGTGACTGAAATAATTTCTACCTGCATTTTTCTCCCCCCGGGTGCCTCGTAGTCTACCGTGTCTCCGGCCTTGTGCCCTAAAACGGCAGCCCCGATGGGACTCTTGGTGCTGATGATTTTTTTGTCAGTGGTGCAGGAAAGGTCTCTGGATCCCAAAAGAAATTCCGCCTCCGCATCTCCAATCTTCAGCCTTACCACGCTTCCTTCCTCGGCCCTCCCGTCGCTGGAGGTTTGAAGGATTTGGGCGTACCTCAGTTTGTGTGTGAGCTCGGCAATCCTGCCCTCGTTTTTGCCCTGGGCCTCTTTGGCGGCCTGGTACCCTCCGTTTTCGCTTAAGTCCCCTTCCGCCCTTGCCTCTTTTATCTTTTGGGCAATCTGGCTGCGAACTTCCCCTTTGAGATGCTCGAGCTCTTTTTTCATCTTGTCATAGGCGTCCTGGGTGAGGAAGATTGTTTCCTCTTCTGGCATTTTTCCCTACTTTCTGTCTTGGAGGATGTCTACAACGAAGACCAAGGTGTCTCCGCCCTTGATGCCTGCCTGTGGGACTCCCCTCTTTCCGTAGGCGTAGTCTGCAGGAGCGACGATTAGAAGCCTGGAGCCTACAGTCTTTCCGATCAGGGTCTCATCCCATGCCCTAATCAGCATGCCTTCCCCAATGGGGAAGCTGGCCGCTTCTCCTCTTTCAAAGCTAGAGTCGAAGGGATCTTTCTTTCCCCACACTACCCCGCTGTAGTGCACGCTTATGGTGTCTCCCTTTTGCACTACCGCTCCGTCTCCGTGCACAAGCTCTTTGCAGACGAGCTCGGGCTTTTCCAGATCCCCAAGTCCGTCAAAAGTAATGGAGGCGTCCCCTCCAAATTTTGCTTCTACTTTAGGCAGTTTTTCTTCTTCCATGGTTTCTCCTTGCTTGAAAAGGGTTTTCAAAAATCAAAATAGGCGTGTAAATATATAACTATAGCGTACAAGAGGAGGAATTGTTGTCAAGAAACAGGGAACCGGCTGAAATCATCAGGCTCAGGGAAGCCGAAAGGGCTTTTCAGGATGCCCAAAACTCTTATAACCAGAGGGTAAAGCAGGGAGAAAAGCAGCTAAAACAGGCTCAAAAGGCGCACGAAAAAGCCATTGAAAGCGCTCAAGGCCAGCTGGAAGGGGAGAAAGAAGCTTTCGCAGCCCCTTTGGACTCTTTTGAGGGAGCCACTCTTTACAGGACCAGGCTTGAATACGGCGATCAAACCTTGAAGCTGGACCCCGCCTTGGGATGCGAAGTGGAAGTGACAGGGGGGCTTTACACTCCTCCCTCGGGAGAGGAGGAGGCCAAAGACACAAGGCAGGTTCTTTTGCACTTCTTTTCCCCCTCAGGCCAACTCGACATCCGCGCCCCTTACGAAAAGGAAAAGCAGGCGCACGAGTTTGCAAACGAAGTCACTTCTGCCGCCAGGGACTCCATCAGGGCAAAAGAGGAATACGAGAAAAACGTGGCGCTTTTGGAGCAGGGGGTAAAGGAGACCATGGAAAACACCCATGCCATAGACATGGCCGCTTCCTCCCTCGCCCAGGACAAGGCCGCCACCCAGTCAGTGGAAGCTGCAAAAGACTACCTTGAAAAGATAAAGTCCCAGACTCCTAAGGAAATGCTCAAAACTTACAAGAGGGGGAAGGCCCAAAAAAAGCTCGTGGCCTGGAGCGTAATAATAATTTTGTGCGTAATAGTGATTGCGCTTCTAATCACATGGGCCAGCGGAGGCTTCAAGTAAGGTGCCCCCGGCGGGGATCGAACCCGCACGCCAAAAGGCGATGGATTTTAAGTCCACTGCGTCTGCCATTCCGCCACGGGGGCGCACTTAGATTTTAACACTCCAACTTGCGGGCTTCATCGAGTATCACCCCGTCCAACAGGGCGGCGTCCGAAAAGAGGTAGGAGGGGAGGGGGGAGGAAATCAAAATCTGCTTCCAGATTAAGGCCCCCGCCCTTATGACTTTGCGTCTGAGGGGAGGGATGAGGGGGTAGCCTTCCATCTCTTCTTCGCTCATTTTCATCAGCTTTTCGCAGGTCTCTATCCCCTTTCCCCTCTCTATCTCCAGTTTTGTGGAGGGGATAAATTCCTTCCCTCCTATGGCCATAAAGCTAACGATTGCGACGGATCCGGAAATTCCGATAAGGCGCCTGGCGGAAGATATGGGCACTTCTTCCATCTTGTTTTCCACAAAGGCTTCGGCCCTTTTGCGCTTTTCAATAGAGATCGGTTCGGATCCGAATTCGAATTTTTCGGCAATCCTTACGCATCCGATGTCTAAAGACCTCACAAAGGAGGGAACTTCCCCCTCCCCCATGGAAAACTCAGTAGAGCCTCCCCCCAGGTCTACCAAAAGCTTCCTTTTGCCGCTCATGCTAAGGCATGCCGCTTCAAAGCCCAGCCTCCCCTCTTCTTTTCCGGTAAGGATTTGGGGCCGGACGCCTAAAATTTCTTCTACGATCCGCTCGAACTCGTCTGAATTTTTGGCGTCCCTCACCGCGCTGGTGGCCACAAACCTTATCTGTTCGGCTTCAGAAGAGAGGATCTCTTCTTTGAAGCTTTCCAGGGCGACTCTTAGCCTTTTTAAGGCGAAAAAGGAGAGCAAGTGGGTCTTGTCTACCCCTTCCCCCATCCTTATTGTCCACACCTTTCTGGGGACAAGCATCTCTATTTTTGGGCCGGAAGGCGAAAAGGAGACGTCTGCTATTTCCATCTTTATAGAGTTGGTTCCGCAGTCTATGCCGGCAACTCTTACCATGCTCCTACTTCCTTTGCCGTCTCGTCTCCTATCGGGTTGATGTTTGGCCCCATAACAAGGCTCTGGGCCAAAAGCGAATGCAGACACTTTACCCGCTCTGGCATTCCTCCCGCGCTGATCGGGGAGGGATATGGGGGAAGGCCCGTTATCTTCGCCACTTCCCGCCTGAAGCAGAGGTACATTAGGTGCGCCCTCCTGTAAGCGGTTTTGAGATCTTCGTCCCTTTCCAGCCTTTGGCTCCAGCCTTTCATGCATCCGGCAGATTCCAACTGCGAAGTCCTCCTGCAAAGATCTTTGTCTGTAAGGTAAAAGACCGTGGGAAAAGGGCAGCCCCTCACAAGGGGCTTTACTACCACAGCTAAAACCTTTTCGCCTTTTCTGGCCCCCACCGCAGCCATGCCTTCTGGGTAGCGGCCCAAGCTCTTTTCCACTTCCCGCCTTTCTTCCTCGCTTGCGGGGGCCGACAGGAGCCTTAGAGCCAGATCCCGGCAAAAGGCCGCGTCGGTTTTAGAAAGGCTAGAACTTGGAAGCGCGCTTGAAGGCGGATTTGCCTGCATACTCCCCGCTCTCGCCTAGCATCATCTCAATCTTGAGAAGCCTGTTGTACTTTGCTACCCTCTCTCCTCTGGCGGGGGCGCCGGTCTTGATCTGGCAGGCGTTCCTGGCGACTGCAAGATCTGCTATGAAAGTGTCCATAGTCTCTCCGGAGCGGTGGGAAACCATGGTGGCAAAGCCGTGCCTGAAGGCAATGCGCATGGCATCTAGGGTTTCAGACACCGTCCCTATCTGGTTAGGCTTTACAAGGAGGGCATTGCAGGCTTTGAGGCTGATGGCCTTTGAAATTCTGGAAGAGTTAGTGGTGAGCAGGTCGTCTCCCACAATCTGGATCTCAGATCCCATTTTTTCTTCCATTTCGCTCCACCCTTCCCAGTCATCTTGGGCGAAGGGGTCTTCAATGGAAACCACCGGGTAGGCCTCTACCAGCCTCTGCCAGTAGTCCATCATCCATTCGCGGCTGCGGGCCGAGCCCTCGAACATGTAAGAAGCGCTCTCTTCGTCGTAAAACTCGCTGCTGGCGGCGTCGATTCCGATTCCGATTTCTTTTCCGGGTTCAAACCCTGCAGACCTTACCGCCTTTAAAAGCAGATCTATCGCATGGGCGTTGCTTTCAAGGTCGGGGGCAAACCCTCCTTCGTCCCCCACCGAAGAAGAAAGGCCCTCTTCCTTGAGGATGGACTTTAGGCTGGCGTAAGTCTCGCATCCAGCCTCCAGCGCCTCGTGGAAAGAATCAAATCCGTAGGGGATAATCATGAACTCCTGGATGTCGATATTGTTGTCGGCGTGCACGCCCCCGTTTAGGATATTCATGCAGGGAACGGGGAGGATGTATCCGTTTACGCCCCCAAGGTACCTAAAGAGGGCGAGGTCTGCGCTCTGGGCGGCAGCCCTGAGGTTTGCCATCGACACCCCCAGTATCGCGTTGGCTCCAAGCTTGGACTTATTTTTGGTTCCGTCCAAATCTATCATGCGCTCGTCTATACCGCGCTGATCTATGGAGTCGAGCCCTATAAGGGCGGGGGCTATTACTTCCCTTACCGCCTTTATGGCTCCTGCCACTCCTTTTCCGTTGAAGTGTTTGCTGTCTCCGTCTCTTTTCTCCACGGCTTCATATATTCCCGTGGAGGCTCCCGAAGGAACGCAGGCTACTCCTTCCGCGCCGTCGTCAGTTTCCAGGCTCACTTCCAAAGTGGGATTTCCCCTGGAATCCAAAATTTGCCTGGCATTTATTCTTTCTATCGCTGCCACAATTCCCCCTTCAGGTTGTGAAAAGTTGGCCAAGAGCGTCGAAAGCAAAACCTATTGCCCCGCCTTCACCTTGCTCTTTGTCTAAAGGAATTTTAAAACCCATCTCAGATTTGAGATAGAAAGATCCGGGAAACAGGCGCTTTAAGCGCAGCTGCATAAAGTCGGGGAAAGGGGAAGAGAGGGAAAAAAAGACGTTATCCCCCCTTTGGGTTATGCTTTTTACCCCGTCTTTTTCGGCCTCCCACTCAAGTCGCCTCTGGGAAAAGAGTGGAAGGAGGGAAGAGGGAAGATCGCCATAGCGGTCTTCCATTTCCCTTTTAACTTCCTCCAATTCCTTTTCCCCTTCAGCCTTAAAAATTGAAGAGTAGGCTTCCATTCTTAGCTTTTGGGAAGCAATGAAAGACTGAGGGATAAAGGACTTTCCGGGAAGGTTTATAAGGGGCCTCTCCTCTTCTTTTTTGCTCTCTCCCTTTTCTTTTTCTATCCCCTCCTTCATCATCCTCACAAAGTAGTCAAAGCCCACTCCTTTTATAAAGCCGCTCTGCTCTTCTCCCACGAGGTTTCCGATTCCCCTAAGTTCCAGATCCTTTAAAGCTATCTTGTAGCCCGAACCCAGAGAAGCGTTTTCTTCTATGGTTTCAAGCCTGGCCTGGGCGTCGGATGTGATGTTTTCAGGGTGGAGGAAATAGGCGTAGGCCCTCTGGGAAGATCTTCCCACCCTTCCTCGAAGCTGGTGAAGCTGGGCCAAACCAAAGTAGTCGGATCTTTCAACTATAAGGGTGTTGGCCCTTGGGATATCCAGGCCCAGCTCGATTATCGACGTCGAGACCAGCACATCCGTCTTTCCCTTCCAAAAGTCGTTTATGACCTTGTCCAGGCGGGCTGCAGGCATTTTTCCGTCCGCCACCTCCACCCTGCATCCCGGTACCGCCTCTCGGATGCGGGAAGCTGCTGTGTCTAAGTCCTCGATTCTCCCACACACGTAAAATACCTGGCCCGATCTTAACAGCTCCCTTGAAATGGCGGCCGCCACCAATTCGAGGCTCCACTGCCCCACGTAGGTTAAAACGTCCATCCTCTCTTCGGGGGCGGTCATCAGGGTGGAAACTTCCCTCACCCCCACCAAACTCATCTCAAGGGTCCTTGGAATGGGGGTGGCCGAAAGAGAGAGGACATCAATCTCGGGCTTTAGCTTTTTCAAAAACTCCTTGTCTTTTACCCCGAACCTCTGCTCTTCGTCTACCACCACCAGGCCAAGGTCCTTAAATGAGACGGATGGGGAAAGGATCTTTTGGGTGCCTATAAGGATTTTTACGCTTCCGTCGGCTACGCCTTCGGAAATGGAGCGCGCCTCTTTTGCGCTTCTAAAGCGCGAGAGCGCCTCCACCCTTACCCCAAAAGGCTCAAAGCGGGAGCGGAATGTTTCCAAGTGCTGCTCGGAAAGAAGGGTGGTGGGGGCTAGAATTGCCACCTGCTTTCCCCCCTGCACGGCCTTAAATGCGGCCCTTATTGCAATCTCTGTCTTTCCAAATCCGACGTCGCCCGTAATAAGCCTGTCCATAGGAGAGGGGGACTCCATATCCTTTTTTACTTCCTCTATCGCCTTTAACTGGTCGGGAGTTTCCCTGTAGGGAAAGGCCTCTTCCATGGCCTTTTGCTCCGGGCCATCCTTGGGAAAGGCGTGCCCTGGCATGCGCCTTCGTGTGGAGTAAAGCCTTACCAGCTCGGCTGAAACCTGTGCCGCGTGCTTTTTTGCCTTGGATCTGGTCAAATTCCAGTTAGGGGAACCCAAGCGGTCCAACTTGGGGTTGTCAGATCCCATATACCTGCTTATTTGCGAAAGCTGGGAAGCGGGAAGGTAAAGCCGGTCCGGATCTTTTCCGGATGAAGAGGCATATTCAAGGACTACAAATTCCTTTTCCCCGTCCCGGGTCTCCCTCTTTTCAAGGCCTGAAAACCTGCCTATGCCGTACTGGGTGTGAACAATCAGGTCTCCCGGGTTTAAGTCGGGGATGTCTATGGCTTTTTCCCTAAACGAGAGCTTTTCAGAGGGGGCGCTGCTTGAAAAGCCGAAAAGATCGCTTTCCGTAAACAGGGCAAATTTTGCTTCTTCGTCTTTAAAGCCAGATTCCATGTCGGATTGGACGGGGGTGAGGGAAAGACTAGGGAAGGCAGAACAGATCTGTTCTGCCCCTTCCCCCGGGGAAGAGACGAGCACCTTGAAGCCGGGAAGATCTAGCTCCTTTCTGATTTTTTCTTTCACCCCCTCACAGGAGGGAGATGCGGAAAGTGAAGCCAGATCCTTGTTTTCCGCAAAGACCGCATCTTCCCCTTTCAGATCGTTTTTAAGTTCCTCCATGCTCATAAAGCCCGATGCGCAAAAGCGGGGAGAAATTTGCCCTTCCTCTTTTTGGGAAGCCAAAAACTTTTGGGAAGCCTCTTTTAAAAGCAGGGCCGTTTGCTCTATGGAGGAAAAATCTGAAAACAGGAAAAGCGAGCCTGAAAGAAGGGAGGAAAGGGGTAGGGGAGAAAGAAGAAGAGGGGAAAGAGCTTCCATGCCGTTTGGGCTTTTTCCCTCCGCAACCTTCTTTAAAAGGCGGCTAAAGGAGGGGAGGCGGGAGAGATCTTTCGCCCTTTCTTTTACTTCCTCTGTAACCAGAAAAGTGTGTACCGGCCCCAAATGGCACTCCTGCCGGGATGCAAAGGTAAGTTGGGAAAGGACGGAAAACTTTCTTATGTCCTTTATTTTTTCACCTTCCCAAAAAATTCTTACGGGTGAATCCATATTTGGAGCAAAGACGTCCAGTATGTCTTTCCTTTTGGCCATTTGCCCTCGTAAAGACACCGCTTCAGCTTCCCTATAACCGAGGGAGGAAAGGCGCAGAAAAAGATCTTGCTGGCTTATATTTTCCAAAGCTTTTACAAAAAGGGGAGGCTCTCTAAAAAGGGGGGTCAAGGGCTGGAGGAGGGAGCGGATGGAACAGACCAGGACCTTGATTTCACCCCACCCTTCCTTTCTTTCAGGCCTGTAGAGGCGCCTTAAAACCCTGTACCTTTCAGATACCGTCTGAGGCCTTGGAGACAACTGCTCGAAAGGAAGGGTTTCGGGAGTGGGAAGGAGCGCCACTTGCTCCCTGTCCCCTCCCCACCAATCCAGGCACCCCTTCCATGCCTCTTCAGCTTCTTTCGGGGAAGGCAAAACTAAAACGCAGATCTTTTCGGCCATGGAGCTGGCGGCAATCAGGGCCGAAGAGGGAAAGGAAAGGGTTTTATTTCCAGAGCACTTAAGGAGCCTTAGAAGGTCCGGGCTCTTTTCCAGATCTTTCCTGTAGGCTGCCAGGCTAGCGGGCATTGAATCTTTCCTGCGTTTTTGAAAGGCCTTCGCTGATTATGGAGTTTACCGCCTCAATGGCCTTCTTTTCCCCCTCTTCCATCTTTTCCCTTTCTTCCGGCGAGAATTTGCCCAGCACCCACGGAATGTAGCCCCCAGGGCGGCTTGGACGGCCAATGCCAATTCTCACCCTGTAGTAGGAGGGGGTTTGGAGGCTAGAATCTATGGATTTTATTCCATTGTGGCCGGCGGCAGATCCGCCCATCTTCACTTTTACCCTCCCCACTTCCAGGTCCATGTCATCGTGCACCACTATGAGGCGGCAGGGATCTATGTCGTAATAGGAAAGCATGGACTGCACGCTCGCCCCCGAGCTGTTCATATAAGTTAAGGGTTTGTCCAAAAAGATTTTTAATCCGTCCTCCCTGCAGATTCTGGCAACTGAAGAAAGCCTGGAATCTCTAAAATCAACCCCCTCCTGTTTTGCCATGAGGTCTAAAGCCATAAACCCTGCGTTGTGCCTCGTCATTTCATAGCGGGGTTCCGGGTTTCCAAGCCCCGCTACCAGCCAAATCTTATTTTCGCTCATACGTTGAACCGAAATTCGACCACATCTCCTTCCTGCATCACGTAGTCCTTGCCTTCAAGGCGGATTTTGCCCTCTTTTTTCGCTTCCTCGTACCCTCCGGCTTCCAATAGGTCCTCGCAGGAAACCACGCTGGCCTTGATGAACCCTTTTTCAAAGTCGGAGTGAATTACACCCGCAGCCTCCGGGGCCCGGCTTCCCTTCTTTATGGTCCACGCCCTTACTTCTTTGGGTCCGGCAGTAAGGAAAGTCTGGAGGCCAAGAAGGGAAAAGCCGGCGGAGGCCAATTTGTCCAGGCCCGATTCTTCCAGAAATTCGTCAGCTTCTTCTTCGGGAAGCTGTGACACTTCCCTTTCAAGTTCGGCGTTTAAGAAGATGGCGGGGGCAGGGGAGACAAAGTCGGACAGATCCTTTTTAAGCGCCTCGTCTTCCAGGGATGCATCGTCTGCGTTGAAAACGTAGATAAAGGGCTTTAAGGTGAGGAGGTTTATCCCCTTTAAAAGTTCGTAATCTATATCTTTTGAAGTGTTGGAGAGAATCTTTCCTTCTTTTAGGGCTTCATATACTTTTTCCACTTCTTCCAGCTTTTTTTTGTCCTCCTTTCCACCCTTCACGTCTTTTTCCAATTTGGGGAGCATCTTTTCCAAAACCTGCATGTCCGAAAGTATGAGCTCGGTATTTATGGTCTCTATATCGCTTTTGGGGTCTACCCTGTTTTCCACGTGCACTATGTCGTCGTCTTTAAATACCCTCACGACTTCGCATATCGCATCGGCTTCGCGAATGTGGGAAAGAAACTGGTTTCCAAGCCCCTCTCCCTTGTAGGCCCCTTTTACTATGCCTGCAATGTCTACAAACTTCACTGTGGCAGGCACTAAAGTTTGCGTTCCCACCACTTTGGCGAGCTTTGAAAGCCTTTCATCCTTTAAAGGCACCACCCCCACATTGGGATCTATGGTGGCAAAGGGGTAGTTTGCGGCCAGGGCGTTGTTTCTCGTCAACGCATTGAACAGCGTGCTCTTTCCAACATTCGGAAGGCCTACTATTCCTATAGTTAAACTCATATACTAAAGTCTAATATTCCGTTAATTTCACCTGAAAGGGGCGGAGGAAATGAAATCCAAGGTTGTAGTCATTACGGGCGCTTCCAGCGGCATAGGGGAAGCGTGCGCAAAACTGCTGGCTGAAAAGGGGCACAAAATAGTGATGTGCGCCAGAAGGGAAGAAAGGCTAAAGGAAATTGCCTCCTCCATAAGGGAAAAGGGGGGAGAAGATATCTACCTTAAAGCCGACGTTACCGACATACTGCAAATGGAAGAAGTCGCTCAGGCCGCCCTCACTGAATTTGGCAGGATTGACGTATGGGTAAACAACGCAGGCCTCATGCCCGTTTCTGAAATAATCAAAGACAAGGTAGATGAGTGGGACAGGATGGTGGATGTAAACATTAAAGGCGTCCTGTACGGCACCCACGCCTGCCTGAAAATCATGAGGGAGCAGAAGGAAGGGCACATCATAAACATGGGGTCGGTTGCGGGCCACGTTTCAAATCCGGGATCCGCTGTTTACTCTGCCACAAAGTTTGCCGTCAGGGCCCTAAGCGATGCCCTTAGGAAAGAAGAAGCCCAGGCCAAAAGCGGGGTGAGGATCACGCTCATAGCGCCCGGAGCGATAGACACCGAGCTTCTAAGCACCATAACAGATCCGGATGCGCTTCAAAGCACCGGTTCCTTCTACGCTTCCACTGCCGTTCCTGCCTTGGACGTGGCGAAGTGCGTGGACTTTGCCATCGACATGCCTCCCGAGGCATGCGTAGACGAGCTGATTTTGAGGCCCACTCTTCAGGTGCATTAATCGGGAGGATTTGCCCCGTTTATTTATTGGGCGCCTTCGGATTCAACTCTCCCTTGCAAAAGGAAAAAACAGAAGTTGCGCCCCCATCTCCCTTGAGGCCACTTCTATTTCGGCTCTCTTCTTTTCCATTAAAATTTCTATACCGCCGGGGGAACCGGATCTTTTGGGCGCCTTAAAAACGGCGGATTTGAAAATTTTCCTTCTTTTTAAGGGTTTCAAATACCTCCCCTCTAATAGGAAAATCTCTTTAAGCGGTTTAAAGGTAAAAAGGCGAGGGCCTGGTGGGGGGGGGAGTGCTCCTTGCGCGCGCCGTTTAATTAGATCCGCTCTGAAGGTTTTGAATTACCTCTATCAACGCGTCTTTAATAGTTTCAATATGCACGGCGTTCACTATGGAGATGATTAGGGCTATCAGAGCGACAATTCCTATCACAATCAGCCAAATTTCTATTGCAGACAGTTTCCTGTGAAGCCGTGGTGCACCCGGGCCGGGCATAGGGGCCCCCGCTCCGGCCGGAGGAAAGGGAGCGCCCTGGTCCATAGGTGGCTGTTGGGGCTGCTGAGAAAGTTGAGGAGAGGCGGGGGAAGGGGAGGGGCTTTCCTCCGGGTTTGCAGACGGCCCCGAGGCCGCATGGGGCTGCATGTTGTCTTCCGCCATTCTCATGGGGTAGCCGCAATAAGGACAGAAATTGCTTCCCTCTTCAATCTGGGAGTGGCAGTTAGGGCATATCATTTTTTCACCTTTTCCTCCTGCCGGCTTTACGGCGCGGTTTTCGCCCCTCAGGGCCTTATGTACAGGTATAAGTTTAATTTGAGAGAATGGACGGCTATAGATAACGGGCCTTCTTATGTCGCGTATGCAAAAAAGGAAATCCGCCTTAAATAAATCGGAAGTTGTTAAAAAAGAAAAGCCTTTCCCAACTTAACAATTAAAAAAGGTGGAAAAGCGGCGCTGCAGTCTGTTTTGGACTTAATTTTTGGCCGCCCGGATCGCATGGGCTTTTTTGCTTTAAAGCCTTCGGGTGGCCTTTTTTTAGCATATAGTTTTCCGGCTTTTGGTTTTGCCTTCTAAAAACGGTGCTTTTTCTTGAATTTTTCCCACTCGGCTTTAGCCTTTTTTGGGTGGATGAAAAAACCAGTCCGTCCCCTCTTTTCTCTTGTAACCCGATTTTTCAAGTTCGCCTTGAAAATCCTTTACAATTTGTTCGCTCACCCCAAATTCTCCGGCTCCCCATGCTTCCTGCTGACCGTTTTCGCTCGGAACAAAGTCAGAAGGCCAGTTTTCATAGCTGACGCGCGTCCAATTCGGATCTGAATCCAGTTCTGAAGCCGCCCCCTTGGAAGAGGGGAAAGAGTTTGTCTGTTCCATCGTTTCTTCCTTTTTTGTTATCCAAAATCTGCTTTTTCTTTTGCCTTGAGATTATACCTTCCGCAGTGCGCTCCCTAAACAAAGTTCATCGGGCTTCAAAAGGGGAAGGCAAAATCTGACCGGGGAAATGGTAGACTCTTACTTAAAGAAAAGGAGGGAAATATGTGCCATATATCCAACATTCAAACCGCAAGCTCTGAACTTCCCGCTTTTATTTTCGTGGGCTCCGTCCCCCTCTACAGGCGCGGGCAGACCCCTGAGCAGAAAAAGCAGTACTAGGCTTTAACTTACAATCCCCGCTTCCCCTCCATAAAGACCCCGGGAAAGCGGGGGTTTATTTTTCCCTTCTTTTACTGGCTGCTTGAAGAAGAAGAGGCGGACGAGGGAGCAGGGCTGACGTCATTAAAGTTTATGACCCACCCTCCGTTTCCGTTTAAGGGGGCGGAGAAGGTGGCAAAAATGGAAGAACCGTCCTGCAGGTTCCACTTGATAGTGGAAGTGGTGGAGGAAGTGATTTGGGAAGTTACATCCTCATTGATAAGATTTTTAATCTTTGCCTGGATAGGAAGGGGCATATAGAGGTCCTGCGCCACGCACGTCATGATTCCTTCCCACCCCGACGTACCTGTCACGCTAAATTCATAGGAATTGTCGGCGTTTGTTTCATTTAGCGTATTTGCGCTGTTTACGTTTGAGCAGTTTTGGGCATCGGAAAGGTAAACCTGGGCGTCTGTCTGGGAAGAAGAACCCGAGGAAGAAGAATTGGAAGTGCCCGTAGAA
This sequence comes from Aeriscardovia sp., assembly GCA_017632945.1. Lineage (GTDB taxonomy): Bacteria > Actinomycetota > Actinomycetes > Actinomycetales > Bifidobacteriaceae > RGIG1476. The sequence goes on from JAGBQH010000007.1 coordinate 63,021, forward strand.
CTTCCGGAACCCGAAGAGCTTTGAAGGGACTGGGAGGCCGACTGGGCAATCTGGGCATTGCTGACGGTTGTGACAATTCCCAAAACTAAAGCGATAATGCAGATTATTATTATTACCACCATGCCCGCTATATAAATTCCCGGTATGCTTCCTTTTGGCTTTGCCGCCTGGCCTGCCTTATAAGAGACGGATTTTTCATTGGGAGCCGGGGGAAAGGGAACGGGGGCGGCAAAAGCGGCGGCCGGTTTCTTTTGGGCCTCCCCCGGGTGCAAATTTTGACCGGTTTTTTCAACCCGCCCAGGAGCGTTCTTTTCCTCGTCCTTTTCTTTTCCGGCCCTCAGATCATAACCGCACTGCGGACAGAAATTGCTTCCCCCCTCGATCTGGGCGTGACAGTTTGGGCATTCCATTTTTTGTCCTTCTTTGGGCTTTTGATTTACCTGTACTTAAGGTCGCGGTATAAGTCGTTTACCAAAAGAACCGCCTCAAGATCCCGGATGTCTCGCGTATTCTTTTCGGTTCTAAGCTGAGACTGAAGCTGAGCCTGCTGTATTGCTTCCACTTTTCTTCTGTGGCTTTCCTCATCCCAGCACTTTGTGGCCTGCACAAAGTTTTCAGCCCTGCCCATGCGAAGCATTTTAAGCATATAGTCGAGCGCGGCTGTAGAAGAATATCCTTCCGGAAGGAGATCTAAAACGGGATCCACGTTTTTTTCGACAGGCTCCAGCTTTGCTTCTTCTTCCTTCACTTCACTGATTATTTGGCGATTGTAGTAATCCTTTAGAGATATCGCATAAGCGCTTCTGCTCATGAGGATGATGAAGACTATCGAGAGGGCGATGAAAAAAAGGCAGTATATTCCCACGTAATAGCCCGTAATAATTCCCACTATTCCGGAGGCAATTCCCAGTCCCATGTATATTCCGGCCACGGTTTTTTTGTGTGCGGCCCAGCCTTCCACCCTCACCTTTCCATTGCGGATTTTTGCCTTTAAATCGTCCATGTAGTGACTCGCATCCGAGAGCACGCTCAGGACCTGTATGGCGCCATCCTTGGTGGCAAGCACGGCGTTGAGCTTGTCTTCACTGGTTACGTTATCCTCTTGCACGGCTTTTATACTAGCATGCGGCCTACTTAAATTTGAAAGCCAAAACCCTCTAAAAAGGTTTTAATTTTCCTCTGAGAGCAAACCAAAAGCTAAAACTAATGCAAGGACGGAAAACCATTTGCGGGATAAATATTTAAAAGCCCGGGGGCGTATTTTGATTTAAACCCAATACAAGTTTCCCAAAATTGGCATCGTTACACTTTTTTCGGGGAGATTTTTAAGTGTGATTTTTCGTGCGCGCAAACTTTGAATTTTTAAGGAGTTTCAGTTTTAAAGTTTGGATTTTTAGTTTTCCCTACTCTTTTTTTGACGTTTGATTTAAAAATTTCTCCATTTAATCTCCTTAATTATTTTCCCGCGGCCCCTCTTTAGGTTTTAAACTAGAAAACAGGCAATTTAAAACTCAGGCTTTGTTGTAGTCACAAATAAACTCAGGGGGGAATGAATGAGTTTTCACTTTATAAGAGGCCACGCCAAACGAACAGGCGCCATTATCGCGTCCCTGGCCTGCGCCATAGGTGCTCAGACCTTTTGCCTTCCCATGGCGCATGCAGATGAAACGAACGGAAGCGTTAGCGTAAAACAGGTAAACCTGGGCAAAAAGATTGCTGCAGACAAAATAGTTGAGACAAATGAATCTATGGTCTTTGCCGCGCCAAAAAGCATTAAAAATTCAAAAATGCGATATGTTCAGATCGCCCAGTACATGGAAGGCGAAAACGGCGCAAAGCTCGTAACGACCTCCAAACTAAATAAGCTGATTTCCCAGTACCTTTCAAAGAAAGGGTATAAAAATTTCAACAAGGCCCTACCCCTGCAGTCTGAATTAGGATCGCAGGGGTTTATCTTTTCCAAGGTTCCTTCAAGTTTAAGTTCTTCTGAAGCAAAGGCGGAGAAGGAAAAGATTTTAAAGACAGATCAGTCTTTCGCCTCCTATCTTGAAAAACTGTGTTCAAAAAACAAATTGGCCTCTTTGCCTCTCCCTCTCACCTATTCCCCCACTCATCCCGCCGCTGTCGCAGCCCTGCCGGCCGGAGGCTACCTCTTCTACTCGGAAAATAACACTTTTCTGCCTCAAGTTGTATTTTCCACGGGCGCAAAAATAAAAAATTTGCTTCAAAGCGACTTTGTGAAATTAAATCCTGTTTCCTCCAAAGATGCTGAAAAAGGAAAGACATCGCTGAAGGCTGCATCGAAGAATAGCAAAGCGGACAAAAAAATAAAAAAGGCAGACCAAACGGCCGTCAAGGACAAGAAGACCGAGGCCGCTGCAAAATCGGGGGCAAAGGAAACAAAGTCCCTGAAAAAACAGGAGTATCTGCAGGCGATAAAGACGTCAAACTTGATCGACACCTCCGCCCCTATGGTGCACGTCTTAAACACCGGCATGCACTCCCCGGACTACCTCTGGGCTGAGACTGGAACATGGATTACAAATCCGGAGGATATGTCATTTTCCGTAGGGGAAATGAATCCCATTTCATACCAAGTGGGAACGGAATTTCCCCAGTCTGGGCAAATGGCCACGCTCTGGTTTTACGGATCTACCTTTGACTTCACGGTAACGCCCGGTGCGGGGGAGTCCATAATGCTAAACACCATTCAGGTGGGAGGCGAAACTCCCTCAACCATCAACAGCGAGGAAGGATCCGGAGCAGTTACGGTGAGCTGGGATGGAAATGAAATAAACAATCTGAACCAAACTGTGGAGGGCAATGGAAGAACGCAGCTAAAGGTCGCGCTTGACTGGGACGCATGCCATTACCTCAGGTGGAATGGCGCAGGGATAAACACGAGCAACGGATCTTCTGCAGGTTACGGTACCTTGAGCATTTATAACGGATCGTCTTTTGCCTTGGACTTTATAGGCTACTTGAACCGCGATGTTGTAGACACCTCGGACGGAGTTTCCCTTGGCGCTACCATTACGGGAGAAGCCCCCTTTAACTACCCGGAAACCTCCCCTCAGTCTTCTGTGGCCGTTTACACAAACGGCACCCCCAATGGCACGGGGCAAATAGGGAGCTCCTTTGCTTTGGATCCTGAAAACGGCATAAACAATGCAGATTCTTACGGATCTCCCACCCCTCAAACTACGAATGCGGGCCTGTGGTGGAAAGAGGAATTTCCGGATGAAAGCTGCAACGGAAAAGTTACAAAGGGGGCAAAATTTACCGTAGCCACCCTGGCCGATACCCTCTACACTGGCCCCGGTTCAAATCCGAGTTCGGGGGACACGCTTTCAAACGGGCAAGCCTACTTGGAGCCTGCCGGGGGCAACTCGCAAAATCCGCTTCAAGAAGGACCTTCCGGAGGCGAATTTGCGGGCTGGTCCTTTGGATCCGATCCCGTGGAATACTCCAGCGTTTACGCAGGAACTTCCTCCCCCTCTCTTCAGGAAAACAGCGGACTATTTGAAATTGGCGGACTTGCAAATGGGGTCTATATAGTCTCTCAAACCACTCCTGCGCAAAATACGCTTTCTTCTTCCCTTCCCAGTTTTTATATAACTGTGAACCACAATTCCCCTAATTCCTACAGCGATATGAAAGACGGGACCAATATTTCCTACGGAATGCTAAACACCTCCACCGGCATCATTCAGGTTCTTCCCTTCTGCAAAATAAAGGAGCTTCCTTTGACCGGAGGAAAGGGAGAGGCTTCATTTCTTATACCTGCGGCCACGCTCCTTCTGACAGGCGCAATGGCCTATGGAGTTTACTTTTGGATTGAAAACAAGAGGAAAATGGAAAAAGGAAGGAAAAAATAAGGCCGAGCGATCCTTGGCTGAAATATAGCAAAGTTCTCAACTAATTTCGTTCCTCTTAATAGTCATAATTAGTCACAATAACTTCTTTTCCGCGCCTTTTATTTGCATCTCTGTTAATCATTCTTTTTACTTCAAAGCTTTCAATTCTGTACCCCTTGTAAAGTTCTCTTACAGCTTCCACATCGTTATTTGAAAGCATTACCTTTACGCCTTTTTCATCAAGTTCTTTAAAAACTCTTGCAAGCCTTTCGTGATCCTCTGGTAAAAAACCGCCTTTAGCGTAAGAAGTGAAGTTTGCAGTGGGGCTTTCAGGAAAATAGGGGCTGTCAAAATAGACGAAGTCGCCCTGAGCAGCGTTTTTCACCGCTTCTTCAAAATCCAAGCAGCTCATTTTCACCTTTTTCAGGTACTTTGCCATAGACCTTATATTTTCTCGATCAATGGAACTCCCTTTTGATCTGTTGTTGTATGGCACATTGAAAAAGCCTTTACTGTTTACCCTGTAAAGGCCGTTAAAGCAGTGCTTGTTTAACCATATGAAAAGGGAAGCTGTAAAGCAGTCGAGTATATGTTCTTTTATCCTCCGGTTGTATTCTTCCCGGTTTTTGAGATATGTGGCAGCGCTGCATTCTTCAGCATCCAGGGCATTTACGGCAGATATGACTTTTTCAGGATCGCTTTGAATCTGCCTATATAAATTAATGAGCTGGGGATTTACATCATTTATGAAAGCTGAGGAGGGCTGAAAAAAGAAAAGAACGCTGCCTGCGCCTACAAAAGGCTCAAAATAATTTTCAAAATCTGAGGGCATCCTTTTTTCTATTTCACCAAGAATTTGTCCCTTCCCGCCGGCCCACTTTATACATGGGCTTATCTTTTCTTTTTCAGCGCTCACCGGAAGATTTTTGACCACGTATCAAATGATATAAAAGATCTTCTTTTCAAAAGACTGAAACGCTGCGGCAAACGAGCCTCAATCTTTCCTTTGCCTCCTCTCTATATTCAAGGATTTGATATTTTGTAAAAGTTTCTTCAATATTTCTCCCGCATAAATAGTTTCTTTAAGACATTCACGCCTGTTGAAATTTTTGCAGCAGACCTGACTGCAAATTTAAAGTTTTAGCTTTTAATCATTGTCGTGTTTATTCTTTAGATTGTGGAATTATGGGTATGCTAAAACAGGGCTTGCCCCTTTCTGCATGAAAACTACAAAGGAATCCCGGTGGATCGGTCTCACCTACATCCCTCCGAGTAGACTTTTAACGTGGAATTTGAAAGAGGGGCAAAGATTCAAAAGACAAAAAACCTGTTCATTCCAGATCTTCGCCTATTTCTGAAAACAAGGTGGAAGGTAATCTTTTTCTGCCTTTTGGGAATAGCGCTGCTGGAAGTATTCGTCTTTAATGCCCCTACCTGGCAGACGCTTTTGGCCTCTCCAAATCATGAGCCGATTTCTTCCTTTGGAACCTCGGGCCTAAGGATGGCGGCTGAAGGATTTTATGTGCAAGCGCCCAATAACGCTCAAATTAACATAAAAAGCGAAGCGAAAATAAAATACCTCAAATTCCAGGATTCATCTTTGGCCAATCCATCCAAACCCCAAACCATCAGCTATAGCGTTGGAGCAGTCTATCCGGGAGACACCTACATCCACTTCGGAAATTCCATGAAGATGTGTACTGGGGTGGATAATAGCCTCTTTATTAATGCGGGGTCCTATGTAAAAAACGTCGTGATAAGGTTTGATGAGCCTGCGGGAACTTTCATACCTCTGGATGCCCTTACGGTAAACCCCCATATCCCTTACCGCTTCTCTGGGCTCAGACTGTTTTTGCTGCTCATAGTGGCTTCCTTCTGGATTATCCTGGGCCCCGGAAGCATCCTTTGGAAAACTGAGCTCGACACCAAGCGGGGTTCCCATATTTTTCTTCTTGTTCTTTCCACCCTCGCCATCATGGCCTTCTACTTTATCAACTGGTTCATGACTCAAGGGTGGAAGGGCTATGTGGGCTGGAACAGGGATCCCAACGGCCTCTGGTCCTCTTACAACCTCTACGGAAACCTCGCCAACTCGCTCCTTCATGGACACACCTGGCTTAATCTGCCCATATCAAAAGGTCTTTTGGCATTAAAAGATCCCTATAACCTCACCGGCAGGCTGCAACTGAAAAATGCGGGCCAGTTTTCCTTTTGGGATCACGCCTTTTACCATGGAAAGTACTATTGCTACGACGGAGTGATTCCGGCCGTCATATTCTTCATGCCCTTTGAGCTGCTAAGCGGCGGCCATTGGCTTCCCACGGCTTGGGCCGTTCTCCTTGCCGCTCTCATCGGTGCCGTTTTCGCTACCCTGCTGGTATCAAGAATAGCCAATATGTACTTTGAAGATGCCACTTTGGGGTGTACGCTTTTGGCCTCCTGGATAATAGGAATGGGAAGCGGAATTTTGGTGCAGGTCTTTTATTCCTCCTTCTACTCCGTCCCGGAATCTTCCAGTTATATGTTCACCCTCGCCGGCATGTGGTGCTGGCTAAAATCCATAGAGACGCAAAAGGTAGGCAAAGAGAAGGGCGTGTCTCCCACCTGGGCTTTCTTCGGATCCCTGTTTATGGCGTGCAATGTGGGATGCAGGCCCCAGTTTGTCTTCTTCGGCCTTTTGGCCATTCCCATATTTTGGACTTCCGTTTTTAAAGACAGGCTGCTTTTCAGCAAAAAGAGCATCTGGGCCAGCATTTTAATCGTCTTGCCCATCATCGTCATTTTTGCCCTCATCTTCCTTTACAACTACGACAGGTTCGGCTCCATTTTCAACTTCGGGGAAAATTACAACCTAACCGGCTTTAATATGACTACCGCCAAAAGGCCTTCTTTCGGATTCCTTTTGCCCATAGTAGTTTTCTACTACCTCTTCCAGCCTCTAAACCTCACAGCCTTCTTTCCCTTTGTAGACATCGTCAGGACCAATATCCCACTTTGGTACCCGATAGACGCTGCGGCCGGAGGAGGGTACTTTACTTTTGTCTCGCCCTTCTCCCTCATCCTTTTTGCCGCGCCCTGGATTTATTCAGAAAAAAGGACGCTGGACCTTGAGCGCACATTCTGCGGCGAAAAGAAGAGCGTGAAAAACAGCATCATCTCTCTAATCTGCATGGCGGTCGCCTTCGGAACCGGTCTCCTTTTCATAGACTGCCAGTGGTGCGGGTTTTCCCACCGGTATCTGATTGATTTTGGGATCTACTACACTTTCGTCACCGTCTTCGTCCTCTACACCATGCTCCCAAAATGGGTATGCGTGGAAAGGGAGGGGAGCTACCTAGTAAAGCTAACCAAGCTTCTTTTGGTCTTTTTCCTCACCGTGGCATTCCTGTGTGAATTTTTCGCCATCTTCACGCCCGGAAGAGTGGGATCCACCCTTTACGACAGCCCCATTTATAACGACCCCAGCAATGTGAATGTTTTCCGTGTGGCCTCGTGGTTCCTGTTTATGTAGCAACACTTGATTTTGTTGGTTATTTTCAGATCTTTGTAAGTCGGGTCTTAAGAGGAAGATCTTGCCCATTAGCTGGAAAAGTCCAAATTATAAATCAAAGTGGGCCCCGTTTGATATGTCTGGCTTTGAAAGCTCACACGATCCGAAATTAAGATGCTGATGATCCAACGATTATTGGTTTCGTACAGAAAAAATATTAAAGGCCTAAACTGCAACTTTTAAACTGCATCCTCTTCAAGGAGCCAGGAAATCGCATTTTCTACTGAAATTCCTCCGTAATTGCCAAGAGTAAAATTATCCAGAGTTAGTATTGTCTTTTTATAGTTATCCTTGATTCTTTGCAGCGGCTCTATTTCCCTTTCAAACGTTTCTTTAGCGCTGCAATTAGCTGTGATTTGAAAATATTGGCAAACTCCAGATTTTTGCGCGATGAAATCAACTTCAAGATCTTTCATCTTGCCGATATATACCTCGTAGCCTCTGCGACGTAGCTCTAAATAAACTATATTTTCCAGTAAAAATCCCAAATCGTAGTTTTGTCTTGGGAC
>JAGBQH010000008.1 GCA_017632945.1 Aeriscardovia sp.
CCTCCAGTCGGCCAGGCCGCCTATGTTGTGGTTCAAAAACAGGAGGTTGGCAAAGTAGGCAACCAAAATTCCGATGGTAATCATGAGCTGGAACATGGAGGCGACAGATCCCCTGTGGTCCTTATCTGCCAGTTCTACCAGATAGGTAGGCGTCAGAGACGATGCGGCGCCTATGGCGAAGCCCAGAACGATCCTGGCTATGCTCATTTCGGCAAAATTCTGGGAAAACATGCAGAAAAATCCGCCGGCTATAAAGAGAAGAGCTGCGATAATAAACAGCTTCTTTCTTCCAAATTTATCCGCCAGGCCGCCTATAGCCAAAGCTCCCACCATAGAGCCTATAAGGACGCTCGCCGTAATAAATCCGAGCTGTGCTGCATTTAGTCTCCAATCATTTTGGATAATTGGACCTGCTCCTGAAATAATGCCTGTGTCGTAGCCAAATAAAAGCCCTCCGAGGCCCCCTACGGTATAAAGGCCCCAAGGCATAGATGTGCGCTGATCTGACATACGCTTCATTCCCCTTTGAATGAGTGTAGTTTTAAATTGATAAAGACTGATTATATATGAGAGGGTGAAACTATAAAAGCCTTATCCTATAAATGCACTTATTGAGGAATAGCTACATAATTTGAGGAAGATTTCAGAATTGGTATGGTGGAAGCCATCCACGGAAATACCCATGCGAAAAGCAGGGCTATAAAGCAAAGAAGGCCTAACACTAACAATACCCACCTTACAGCTTTCACTCCCGGATTTACCCAGCGCAGCGCGGAATAAATGCTGTAAGGCTTATTTATTACTTTTCCTTCCATATTTTTCCTTGCGCTAGGCCACCTCCAAGTGATGGCTGCCGCAGCAAAAACTATGAGCCACGCTGCCAAAAGGAAGTAAAAGATGGTGCTGACCGGGGGAATGGAAGCGGTCCAGCTGTTGAAAGAAGCCGGAAAGGTAATTTTTCCGCCCGATCCTTCCTGGGCTAAAGCAGCCGGGATGCCGTCTTTAACATAGGCCCAATACTTGAATTTTGCATACACTATCCATCTGTGCGTCGGGATGCCGTAACGGGGGGTGCAGGTAGTCAAAGTCATAAGGCGTTCTGTAGGAGTTGCTCCGGGCTGGTTTGGCACGGGGTCTATTACCTGGGTCTGAGATGGGAGAACTATCTGGTAGCTCTGGTAAGCGTAGACATACCAATACTGCGTAGTGCGGATTATGATTTCGTCTCCGGTTTTAAACTGGGCCACATCGCCTAGTGGAGCTCCGTACCCTTCCCTGTGTCCGGCCAAACCTACGTTTCCTACCGCGCCAAACATGGGAGTAGATTCATAGTGCCCTAAACCGTGCCTGTCTAATTGAACGAGGCTGGTTCCCTGAACTATGAGCCTTTTATATTGCGATCCGAAGCAGGGGATGTAAATCTCTCCCAAAATAGCACCCGGGGTTTTCAAATTGGGAAGTATAGGGGGCGTGCCGGACTGGGGAGGCGCAATTTTGTAACCGTCTCCTCCGGTTCCGGGAGTTTCCCAGCTGACGGTATCAAATTCATTAGTCTGTGTTCGTTCTGAAATTATTCCGGTCCATCCAATTTGCCAAATGGCATAAAGTATGCACAGGGCGGCCAAAGTGAGAAGGATTTCCCCTATCACTCCGGCAGTAGTAAAGACCCTCTTCCTATTTCCGCGGTGCTTGGATTTAGCCTTAATAGCGCGCCTCCATCACAATTTACACGAACTTCATTCTGTTGAATCATGCCAATTGACTACACTATATAAAGATACTAAGGAGGTTTATGGAAAACGAGGAAGAGGACAAGGCCGAAGAGGGCGTAAAAGAGGGGGTTCAGGAAGAAGACAAGCCCAAATTCGACAAAGTGGAAGCGCTCCTCAACCCGGATGCCTCCCCTGAAGATATGCCTGCAAGTATCCGAAGGCTTATGGAAAGGCAAGAGGATAACGACAAGCGCATCAAGAAGGCTATAAAGAAAACTAAGACTAACCCCAAGTGGTTCGTCCCCATTTTTGCCGCCCTTCTTGTAATAGGATTGGCATGGGTAGTGGTCAATTATGTCACTTCCGGTCAATATCCCATCCCCGCCATCAAAAGCTGGAATCTGCTAATAGGATTTGGCTTGATGTTTATAGGTTTTGTCATGACTATGTGGTGGAAATAGGGCGGGGTTAGAATTTCTCCATTAAAATTTATTAGGATCTATAAAAAACCATCCGCACTAAGGAGGAGGTTGGCGATGAAGTCAGGTTTTTGGAAGTTTCTAGCCATTGTATTTGGCGCTCTACTCGCAGCAGTTTTGGGACGTTACATATACTCCCAAAAGCATCCAAAAAACGACCCGTGGGAGGAATCTTGGGAAAACAGCTCCTCTCCCGTAGACTTGGGGCTTGATGAAGATTCGGATGAAGCCGACGAAGACGAATCTAACAAGGACGAAGAAAAGGCCTAAAGCATCTGGTTTTTTTCTAACTCCCTCCGAACTTAAGGCGTGCCTATCGGGGCTAGAGGGGGGAGGTTTTAAAACTCTCCCCCCCTCCCTAGTTGGCGGGGCTGTTAGATTCTGCGTTTCCCTCCTAGAAGAAAAGTGCCCCGGGGAAAGTGTGGAAGTTAGGGTCGTGCCGTTTGCCGCCTGTAAGGTGCTGCAGGGATCCAAACCCGATCCGCATAATTTAATGCCTCCCGATTTTTTCGAGATGGATCCTGAAATTTTTTTAAAACTCTCTTTTGGGCTTAAAAACTGGGACGAAGTTGAAGAGGTTTTAAATCTTTCCCCCTTCTCCAGGGCAAAAGAACTTAAAGCCTTCTTTCCTCTCCTCACTCCGGAGAAATAATAGTGCAAGATTCTAACCCGCATGAGGATGATTTCAATAATCTTGAAACCACAGAGAACTCTGTCTACACCGATGACTATCAGACCGAAGACGCATTTTCGCAAATTCCGGTTTTAAATGAGTTTGTAGAGGAAGAGACTCAAGAAATATCCTCCATTCCTTCTCAAACGAGGAACCCCAATCGCCCAACGCCTCCAGGGCAGGCCTTTCCGGCCATAGAAAGATTTCATCCCCCTAAGGAAGCACCCAAAAAACAGCCCCGTTTTCACAGGAAGAAAAAACTTTCTACGGGCGAAAAGGTGAGAATATTTGAACCTCTGAAAAATGCTTTTGCACCAAAAGCGGGAGATCTTTTGAGGTCCTTAGGGAGATCTTTTAAAAAATCTTCACGGGAAATCCTTTTTGTATCCCTGGGCACACTTCTCCTTTCAGCCTGTCTTGTAATCCTCGGATTTATAGGCCTTCATATATAGATTGGATTGAGATGATATCTGCAGAAGAAGTTACGCGAGAAGAATTTGACGAGATTGCTAGAAAGTCAAATATCTCCCTTCCGATAGAACAAAGCACTTACTGGATAAAATACCAATCCCATATAGAGGGAAGATCTCAGTGGAGAAACCATGAAGGCGGGGGAAATTTAGTTTTTAAAAATGAAGACCGGGTAATGGCCATAGGTGTGTTTTTAGAGTTTGAAACGCACGGCTACAGATACCTCGTTTGCCAGCACGGGCCTATATGGGTCGGAGAATACAGCCTGGAAGACGAAGAGAATCTGGCCAGGGTGCTTATAGGATTTGTAAGAAAGATGGATAAAAGCATCGTCTTTGCCAGAATTTCTTTAAGAGACCCTATCCCTGAAAGCGTGCCTATCCTCTCTACCGTAACTTACGACTCTACGGTTGTAGTAAAACTCCATAAAGATCCCGAGCAAATCCTTGCGGAAATGAAGCCCAGAGGGAGGAGGGATGTAAGAAAATCGGAGAGGGAGTGCAAGGCCGAATGCGCTGATGAAACCAAGATGGCTTATGGCGATTTCTCTCCCTATTACCCCGTGATGGAAGAGACGGCAAAAAGGGACGGATTTGTTCCAATGCCGTCTAAAAATTACGAAGAAATGCTCACCATTCTGGGCTATGACCACTGCAGGCTTTTTGCAGCCCGCGAGGATGGCGAAGTTAAAGCGTGGTCGATAATAACTTTAAACTCAGGGCTGGCGGTAAGGTACTACGCGGCCATGAAAACCAGCGCAATGAGAATGCACGTGACCGACAAACTCCTCTTTACTGAATGCTGCGTTTTAGGTAAGCAAGGAGTAGATAAATACGACCTTATGGGGATAGGCAGCGATTTTTCTCCAACGTTGAAGGGCCTGAACGAATTTAAAACGAAATTCAGCAAAGACGTAGAGAAAGTAAATCCCAGCCGAGACATCCCGATACACAAAACCTTTTACAGCGCTCTTAAGGCAGCAAAGAAACTGAAAAACAAGATCTGACAATCAGAATTTAAAAGCCGCAAGCCTCTTTATTTTCTTTCATCCCTTCTATGCATATATCAACCACTTCTTCGAGGGGCATTCCCAACATCTGGCAGCCCTGAAGAATATGATCTCTGTCGATTTTGGCTGAAAAGTGCTTATCTTTGAACTTTTTGATCACAGACTTTCTCGTGCAGTCATCAATCGACTTTGAAGGATAAACGAGGCAGGCGGCGTTTATAAGGCCCGAAAGCTCGTCGACGGTAAAGAGGGACTTTTCCATTTCCGTTTCAGGCTTCTCATCCGTTCTGTCTCCCCACGCATGGCAGAGCATTGCCCGGATGTAGACGGGATCTATCCCCCTCTCCTCCATAATCTCCTTGGCCTTCAGGCAGTGCTGATCGGGATACATCTCGTAATCCAGGTCGTGCAGCATGCCAGCAATTTCCCAAGGCTCCTCAGGCTGCCCAAAATGCTTTGCCATAGCCTGCATGCAGGCTTCAACCTGCCTGGCATGCTTCCTAAGAGCCGGACCTTTAGTGTATTCGCATAAAAGCTCCCAGGCTTTAGGCTCAGTCAACTCTGCCATATTCACCTCACAGATAAGCAAATCTTAGGAAGGTAAAAAGAAAAATCCCCTTCCCTCTAGGGCATTTTATTATTAAAAACAGGAATGGGCATGAAAGTGGCCTTACCTTCAATGAGGCAATACAAGGAAAACCGTAAGCCTTGAAGAAAAAAGGCGGGGGAACTCCCCCGCCATCAGGATCCATTTAAAAGGCCTATTAGAGCGGACGACGGGAATCGAACCCGCCTCTGAAGCTTGGGAAGCTTCCATTCTACCGATGAACTACGTCCGCCGCAGTATACAAAATTTCCCCGTCCATTTTTAAAAGAGCTAAAACTAAGATAAAGATGGACAGTTACAGTTAGGAATTATATAGGCGTTTTTTTTATTGGGCAAGGGAAGAAATCCTCTTCATTTCCCTCTCTGATCCCACCTTTACGCTCCTTTTACTATCAGGCTTTCCCAAAGCTGCCTCATAGCCCTCCAACGCAAACCAGCCCGCTTTTTTGGTAAATGGGATGTTTCGGCTAAGTAAAAAGTCTTCTATAGGAGAATCGTCAATCGGCCTTTGCTTAAAATTTTGCCAATCTGAAAGAATTGCCTCTACTGTTTGAGAGGCATCAGCTTTGGTAGATCCTATAAGACCGTCGCACCCCCTTTTTGCCCAGCCCGACACGTACACCTTAGGTTCTACTTTCCCCCCTTCATTTGCTATGACGCCTTTAGATTCGTCAAAGGGAAGGCCCGGCAGCCTTTCAGATCTCCATCCGACGGCGCTTACGCAAAGATTGGTTTTCAGGCAGAAGTCCGCTTTTTTCTTCCCCTCTAGGTTTCTTGACGCTTCCAGAGCTTCAAGTGCCCCTCCGGGAGCAAAGAGAGAGGAAATTGAAGAGGAAAAATGCATGTAGCTCTTTTTTTCGTTTTCATGCCCCGCATTTTCAAGTTCGCTTTTTATCTCCTCTGCGATTTTCCCTTCCGGATGGAACTCTTCCAAACTCTTTTTTGAAAAGTCATCCAAAATTAGCCTGCTGCACGCCTTTAGTTGGCGAATCTGCTGGGCCGAAAACTTATTGGCCTCTACGCCGCGGCGGATAAAGATATGGACTTCCCGAACTGAACTTGCCACCATCTTCGACCAGATTTTAAAGGGCATGTCCGTTTTGGAAAGGGAATAAGGATCTTGAAGCAGCATTCTGGCAACATCGAGAGCTGTGTTTCCTCCCCCCACTATTGCAACCGCTTTGCTTGAAAGAGGGGGGGCGGCAATACCCGGGGCGCAGTTGTACCAGCCTGCAACTTCTCCAGCTCCGCACACGCCTTTAATTTTCCTTCCCCCAAGTTCCCACTTTCCGTCTTCGCCGCCGCCTGTGGCAAAAATAACGGCATCGTAGCGGGGCAAAAGGTCTTCCATGCTTATATCCCTTCCGTAGCCCACATTGCAGTAGAGGCTGATTTCGTCTGCCCCTATCGCCCGGTCCAAAGCCTGGGAAAGTAGCTTTATGGCCGGGTGATCCGGCGCCACCCCGTAGCGAACCAGGCCGTAGGGGGCCGGATTTTTTTCAAAAATATCTATATGCGCTTCTTTTGGGATGCCCATGAGGGAAGCTTTTTCCTTCAGCCTTTTAAGGAGAGTGTCAGAAGCGTAGACTCCTGCCGGACCCGCCCCTACTACAGCCACTTTCCATGCCCTGTCTTTTTGTTCCATTTCCCTCCTGTGAAATAAAAATACGGGGAGACCTTCCCCGTATTTACTTTACTTTTGGCTTTTAAAACAGGCCGAAGGGATCTAGAAGTCCATAATCCTGATTTCCCTTTTGCTGCTGAGAAGCGGAGTTAGTGGTAATTTGCTCTACCTTGTTCATGGTGCACGAAAGGCTTATCACTTTCCCATCCCTTATCACGGTAAGCTTTACAACTTGCCCCAGTGTGGCGGTCCTGACGTAGCCGAGCAGGGAGTACATGCTCCCTACCGATTGCCCGTTGTAGCCTATGATTACATCCCCTGCTTTAAGCCCCGCGCGAGATCCTGGGGTGTTGGGCTGCACGGATACTACCTTTGCCCCGGCCCTTGTGACATTTCCAGCTGTAGCAGTGCCAGTGCTGACGGTAATTCCTATTTCGACATGCGTAGCGTGTCCGTCCTTCAAAATTTCATTTGCAATTTGCTGAACCAGATTAGAAGGTATGGCAAATCCGATGCCGATGGATCCGGACTGAGAGTCGCCGGAAGAGGAAGAGGAGGAAGAGAGGGTGGCTATGGAGGAGTTTATCCCTATGACGTCTCCTGCCGCATCAAATGTAGGCCCTCCCGAATTTCCGGGGTTGATGGCTGCAGAAATCTGGATGGCATTGGTGACTATATTGCTTTCCGTAGCGTCAGAAACTTCCACGGGCCTGTTTAGAGCCGAGACAATGCCCGTAGTAGCCGTATTTTCGTAGCCCAGGGGGTTTCCTATAGACATTACCCTCTCTCCTACAGCCAGATCATCTGAATTTGCAAAAGTCACCGGTTGCAGGTCGGAGGGGGCGTTTTGAAGCTGGATGACAGCAAGATCTGTAGTGGGATCGGTGCCCAAAACTTTGGCCGAATACATATTGCCGTTATTTAGAGTCACTTCAATAGATTGGGCATCTTCTATGACGTGGTCGTTTGTGACGATGTCTCCGGACTTGTTATAGATAATGCCAGATCCCTTGGCTATGCCATTTGAAAGCTGGACTGTGATCGCAACTACTGAGGAAGCTACTTTCTTATTTACGGCTTTCCAGTCCGGAGCCTCCTGGCCGGTCACTTTTACCGTTCCCTCTGCGCCGCTAGATGACTGAAGGGAGGAGACCGAAGACTGCTCGGGTATTGTTATCACTCCTCCCCTTATAAGCCCCCATCCCACTAAAAGAACGATGATAGCCGTAATCACCGCAGTAATGATGGCTATAAACCAGCCCTTATTTACAACCGAGGCTCCGGATTTGTCCTTGTGATCCCCAGGCTGGGGGGAAGGGGTAAACGAAGAAGGGGGAATGGGAGACCCTCCTTCTTCGTAGCAGCTGTTTTGCGATCCCTGCTGACTATAAGAGGGATAGCTGTATTGCCCTCCCTGGCCGTAACCATAGCGAGGAGACTGAGGCCGGGGGGAAGGAGTTGGAGGATAAGATGAGGTCTCGCTCCCCTCTTCCCCGCCCCCCTGCTGAGAGCCGGGGGAGTTGGGAACCGGCGGATTTAAGTTCATGCCAGAATCGCTGCGAGGCTCCTCATTTTGCGGCTCCTCGCCCTCTCTTTGAGCCATCTATGCCCTTTCTGCTTGTGCGGCGAAGTTTTTGCAAAAACATCTTTCAGTTGTTTTCTAAAAAAGATTATGGAATAAATTTTAGAAAATATCTAGAAAACATTCAGAAATATCTCAAAGTAATCAATCCAAAGCCGGACTAATAAAATTGGTGAATATGAAGGAACCTTTTTATTTTTCAATTTCTAAGCGCCTGCCGCAATCTGGTAGCGGCCTTGGCAAAGGGGGAAAAAGGCATGGAAGGAGCGGCATAATCCACACTCCCCATGGAGATATTCACACTCCCGCCTTTATTCCCGTGGCCACCCAGGCCGCTATAAAAGGCGTGCTTCCCGAAAAAATGGAGGAGTTGGGAGCTCAAGTGCTTCTGTCCAATGCTTTTCATCTGCATGAAAGGCCCGGAGAAGAAGTAATAGACGAAATGGGAGGGCTTAGCAAATTTATGAATTGGCCCCATCCGACCTATACCGATTCGGGAGGATTTCAGGTCCTCTCTTTGGGGGCGGGCTTTAAAAAGGTCCTCGCCATGGACATTTCCGGCCTTTCCAAAGAAGACATAGTTGCCGAAAACAGCGAAAGGCGCGCCTTTGTAGATGAAGATGGAGTAGACTTCAAGTCTCCCCTCAACGGATCTAAAGAAAGGTTTTCAGCCGAGATATCCATAGGGATACAGCACAAAATTGGGGCCGACGTAATATTCACTTTTGACGAATTGACCACCCTGGTAGACCCAAGATCCTACCAGGAAGAATCTCTTGAAAGAACCTTTAGGTGGGCAAAAAGGTGCGTAGCTGAGCATGAAAGGCTGACGGAAGAAAGGAAAGGCAAACCCTACCAGGCCCTGTTTGGCGTGCTTCAGGGAGCAAACTATGAGGATCTGAGAAGAAAGGCCGCCAAACAAATTTCCAGCCTGAACGTAGATGGTTTTGGAATCGGAGGAGCCCTGGAAAAAAAGATCCTAGGCCAGATATGCGCATGGATTGCAGATGAATTGCCCGAAGACAAGCCGAGGCATGTTTTGGGCATTGCGGCGGTAGATGACGTATTTGCAGGGGTGGAAAACGGAGGAGACACTTTTGACTGCGTGCTTCCGGCCCGCTGTGGAAGAAACGGGGCGATTTATACGCACTCCGGGCGCTACAACGTCACCCGGGCCGCGTTTTTGAAAGATCCCAGGCCACTGGAAGAAGGATGCAGATGCTATACCTGCACTCATTACTCCAGGGCTTACGTTCGCCATCTTTTAAGATGCAAGGAGATGAACGGAAGCACCCTCGCTACGATACACAACGAATACTTCTTCGTCCATCTGCTAGACGAAATAAGGGCTTCTATAGAGGGGGAGTACTTTGATGAATTTAAAGAGAGCACTCTAAGGCGCTTTTACGGCTTTTGATTTCCCTTTTCATAGGAGGAGGTCATTTTGGCCATTGCCGTTTTTAGGGATATATTTTCCTTTAAAAGTTCTGCGCTGGAGGCGCTTTTTGCAGCCCAGGAAGCGTAGTCGCTTAGATCCTCTTCGCCATCTTGAGCCTTGGCCTCTTCATTTGCTTGGTCTTGCTTTTTATTTGAGAGCTCCTTTTGGAGCTGAGAATAATCGGTGTCGGTTGTGAGATACTTTAGCTTCCGAGCGGCACGTGTCTGTTTTGCCTTCTGACGTCCGCGGCCCATTTGACCTCCCTCGTCAGCGTTAGGCAAGCTCAAAGCTATACATGCCTGCCTACACTATCCAAATCATCATTCTAAAGAGTACCATAAATCCCTTAAGGCATTGAAAGCTTTTACGATAAGAGAAAAGCGCGGATTATCATTTTAAGGTAACCGGAACGGAGGACAAATGAACGAAGAGGGAAGGGAAGAAGATGTCCAGGCCACTTTTCTGGCAGCCCAGGAAAGAAGCCGAGAGACAAAGGAGAAGATAGAAAAATCTCCTTCATCTTTCAAAATGATTACAGGAGACAGGCCTACGGGGCGCCTACACCTAGGCCACTTTTTCGGATCTATAAAAAGCCGAGTAGAACTGCAAAATAAAGGCCTGAAGTGCGCCATAGTCATAGCCGACTACCAGGTTATAACCGACAGAGACACCACCGCCCATATAGAAGACAATGTGCTTGAGATGGTGATAGACTACATGGCCTGCGGGATAGACCCGGAAAAAACCATAATTTTCACTCACTCCTACATCCCCGAGATAAACCAGCTCATGCTTCCTTTTATGTCCCTGGTAAGCGAGGCGGAGCTTTTAAGAAATCCCACCGTGCATGCAGAAATGCTTGCCTCAAACCATTCCCTTACAGCTCTCCTTCTAACCTATCCGGTTCACCAAAGCTGCGACATCCTCTTCTACTCTGCCGACGGGCTGCCCACAGTTGTTCCCGTGGGCAAGGATAACCTTCCCCACATCCAAATTTCCAGGACCATCGCCAAAAGATTCAACTCCAGATTTGGAACCGAGCCAACCTTTTCTTCCCCCATCGCCCTCCTTTCGGAGGCCCCCGAAATTCCGGGGCTGGATGGAAGAAAAATGAGCAAATCCTACAAAAATTCGATAATGCTTTGCTCGACGGAAGAAGAGACTAGGGAACTAATTAAGAAGTCTCCTTCGGATTCAGAAAGAAAAATTACCTTTGATCCTGAAAAAAGGCCCCAAATTTCAGCTCTTCTGACAACTGCCGCGCTTACCACGGGAAGAAGTGAAAAGGAAATAGCGGAAGATATCGGAAACGGGGGAGCTGGAGCCCTTAAAAGCTATGTGACTGAAAGCGTAAATGAATTTCTGGCCCCCGTTAGGGAAAGGAGAAGGGAGCTGGAACAAAATAAAGATAAGGTCCGGGAAATTTTAAGGGCCGGCAACGAAAAGGCGGAAAAAATAGCGGCCTCGACTCTGCAAAAAGTCAGAGAGGCTATGAACATGATTTACTACTGAGGAGAAAAATGGCCCCCAAAAGAAGATCGCTAAGAGGGAAAGGACCCACTCCCAAAGCTGAAGAGCGCACCTGGCACAAGGCCTATAAAGAAAAGGCTATTCGTGAAAAAAGAAAGGCTGCCAATCCTTACTTAGCAGCTAAGAAGAGAGGGGAAGAGAGGAGAAAAGAGGCGGAAGAAATAATAATCGGGCGCAATGCCTGCTTAGAAGCTCTCAAAACTTCCATGCAGGCAAAAAGGCTCTTTTTGGCCCGGGGAATACAGAAAGATGAGAGGGTTGAAGAAATCTGCGCCCTGGCAGCCAAGAAAGGCGTGCCCATCTTTGAAAAAGAGAGGGCAGAGATAGAGAGTATGGCCAGAAATAAGGCACATCAAGGAGTGCTTTTGGAAGTTAAAGCCTATGAATACAAAGATCTGGATGCCGTGCTCGAAAGCTCTTCTAACCCCCTCCCCCTCTTTGTTGCAGTTGACGGCCTTACCGACCCCCAGAACCTTGGAGCCATAATCAGGTCAGCTGCCGCCTTTGGAGCTGAGGGAGTGATAATTCCCCACAGGAGAAACGCTTCAGTAAATGCCGCATGTTGGAAGGCCAGTGCGGGGGCATGCGCATTTATGAATGTAGTAAGAGTGGAAAACCTGAACCTGACCTTAGAAAAACTTAAAAGGATAGGGTATGCCGTAATAGGGCTTGACGGCGAGGGAGAAAGGGAGGTCGGAAAAACGGGATTTGAATCCGATCCCCTGGTGCTTGTAGCAGGATGCGAAGGAAAAGGAATAAGCCGGCTAACGCGCACTAAATGCGATATGGAAGCTAAAATACCCATAGAAGAGAGAATGGAATCTTTAAATGTCTCGGCAGCGACTGCAATAGCCTTATTTGCCACGGTGGAGGCTAGAAAAGCCTCTTTCCTGAAAGGTCAAAATATCTAAAGCATTCTAGAGATAAAGAAAAGCTGACGCGGGACCCCACAGGGTAAGAAACGGGAGAAAGGATAAAAATTTCTCCGCCCCTGCCAAGCAAAGAGCCCCGAAGCCAAAATTCCTTGCCCATGTTTTCGCTTCCCAGAACTTCAATTTGAGGCCCAGCTTCCCCCACTTTCGCATTTTCCGGCCTAAAGCCCAAGATAAATTTTCCGGAAGGGAGGGGGGAGGGGAAAGAAAAGCCGCCCAGAGAAAAGCGGCCCTCAAAAGCTTCCTCTTCTACTAAATTCATGGGGGGCTGACCTATAAAAGAGGCTACAAAGGTGTTTGCGGGATTTAGATACACTTCTTCGGGGCTCCCCACCTGCTCTAATTTCCCATCCCTCATAACGGCGATCCTGTCTGCCATTGTGAGGGCTTCAGCCTGATCGTGGGTGACGTAGATGGAAGTAGTTCCTATTTTCCTTTGCAAATCCCTTATTTCCCTTCTCATTTGAAAGCGCAGGTTGCTGTCGAGGCTGGAAAGGGGCTCATCCATTAAAAAGAGGCCCGGCCTGCGCACTATTGCGCGGGCAATGGCTACCCTCTGCCTTTGCCCCCCCGAAAGTTCCGAGGGAAGTCTTGAAAGCAATCCCTCTAACCCACACATCCTTGCCGCCTGCCTTACCTTTTCCTCTATCCCTTTTTCCTTTGCAATCTTAAGGGCAAGGGCTATGTTCCCTGCAGCATCCAAATGAGGGTACAGACACGGGGACTGAAATACCATAGATACGTCTCTTTTTTGAGTCGGAATGCGAGAAAAATCTTTTCCGTTAAAATAAATCGTCCCAGATTCCGGTTTTTCCAGGCCCGCTGCCAGACGCAGAAAAGTGGATTTCCCACATCCAGACGATCCCACAACCGCCAAAAATTCCCCCTCTTCTATCTCCAAGGAAAGGTTCTCTATGGTGAGGGGGGCTTTTTTGGAATATCTAAAACTCACATCTTCGTACCTTACAGAGGACATTTCATCTCTTTTTCGGCTTAGAGGGATAAAAAATACTATATTTTTTATGGTAATCGGGGGCTGTGACCGGGAGGATTCGATGTTTGGGTCCCAGGTAGGGGGGTACAGGATTCTTTCTCCTCTTGGAGAAGGGAGCGCCGGAAGCGTATACAAGGCAAAAAAGAATGGAAAAATAGTAGCCCTGAAACTTCCCAAGATTTTGGGCCCCACAGACTTGCGCCGTTTGAAAAGAGAAGTCTACGCGCTTTCGAGCGTAAACAATCCCAACGTGGCAAAAATAATTGAGGCAGACGTGGAAGGTCCTTCCCCTTTTATAGCTATGGAATTTATAGAAGGGGAAAATCTGTCAGGGGATGTAAGGGCAAACGGGGTATATGAAGGAAAGTACCTAGCGCTCCTTGCCGACAAGCTTTCTTTTGCCCTCCACTCCATTCATGAGGCACATATAATACACAGAGATATAAAACCGGAAAATGTAATCATAGCCGAGAGGGGACCTGTCCTGGTGGATTTTGGCATAGCTATGAATCCGGAAGAAACTCACCTTACCCGCACAGGGCTGATAATGGGGACGCCAGGGTACATCGCCCCCGAAATTTTAGAAGGGGGCAAGGAAGGTGCGCAAAGCGACTGGTGGTCCCTTTGCGCCGTTTTAGCTTTTGCAGCTTTAGGTCGCTCAGCTTTTGGAGCAGGAGGAGTAGCGGGGATCTTGGATAAAGAGGAGAGAGGGGAATTTGACTTTTCTCCCCTCTCTTCCCCGCTCGCCTCTGCCTTTGCCAAAGCTTTAGATCCCAATCCTTCCCTGCGCCTTCCCATTAAGGATCTGATAGACGTCATATGGCAAAATATTTAAAAGCCGCAAGGGAGAAGGAGGAGCAATTTTTAATCCGCGACTGAGCTGGCGCAAAGATGAGCGCCAAGACAAACTTCCTGGAACCGACGAGGATGTAGATCTGTCCTCTTTTGAAGATCCGGAAGATGAAGAGGAGGAAGAAGAGGAAGAGGGCCCCAGAATCAGTGAGTTTGACGCCCCCACTTCCCTTTTGCCAATCCCTAGGGCTGTAAAGGGCACCCCCTCTCCAAAAATCCCAATAAGCCGCACCCTTGCTCCCGATCCCTCCCTTCCTCATTTTGCTTCTCACGCCTCTCCTAACTACTTTTCACCCAAAGCCCGCGAGGAAAAGAAATTTGATGAAGCGAAGCCGAAAATGTACGGAAAACTTTTGGCTCTGCTTTTAGTGATACCGATTTTCTTTCTTTCAAATGCCGTACCTATGGAAGGGCTGATCGCCTCCGTCATTCTCTACGCCTGTTTTTATCTCTACGGCTACATCCTAGACATCCAACAGATTCGGCGTCGGAGGGGAAAAAGAACTTTGAACTGGTTCGAGCTTTTAATACGCTCCCCGTGGTGGGCGGCAAAGATTTTAATCCGCATGCTGCCTGCGATCCTTATATGGTTTTTCGGCCTGATCTTATTCAATTGGCTTTTAGGCTTTGCCTACTCATCTATAGATGCAGCTTTTTTGGGATCCGGATGGAAAATGAGCTTTGTCAATTTCCCCCCGCGCTCCTGGGGCGGCCTGATTTTGGGCCTCTGGGCCCTTTTATGCTGGCTGGCGCTGCTTTTCACGCGTCTGGGCACTAAAAGCGCAGGGGTGGGATTTGACTGCGCCTATAGATCCATTTACCGAGGCATTAGGCACCTAAAGGACGAGGAAAGCGCAGGGCCGGTGAGCAGGGACGCTTACCTGCATCCTGCTTCAGCCAAATGTGGAATAATCTTGCTTATACTCTTGGGAGCTTTTCTCCTAGCGAGCCTTACCGTTTACCTGGCCCTTAGAGGGGTGGACTGGGGCCCCATATTCGTCACCCGCTTATAGGAAAAGACTGAGGAACTTTTAATGGCAAAAAAGAAAGCAACAGCCGGTAAAAAAGAGGCAGAAATACAGAAAAGCGACAGAAAGCGGCAAACAATTCTGGGCGTCATAGTCGTAGCTGTACTGATCGCGGTCCTGTGCGTGGTGGGATACTTCATTTGGAGGGCAAACAGGCCTTCTTCTTCATCCTCTTCCTCAACTTCCACTTCCCAGCAGGAAAGGAAAGAAGCCGAAGCAGAACTTGCCTCCGTGAAGGTTAAGCCCTCTGCGGCTCTGGCCAACGGGGGATTTTTAGTATCTAAAAACGGCTTAAATAACCCTGTCTCGGGAGTTCCCACCATCAGTATTTATATGGACTTCATATGCCCAGCCTGCGGAGAAGTTGATAGGGATATCGACAATACCCTCATACAAATGGTGAACGCGGGCCAGGTAAATGTCGAAATTCACCCCGAGGCCTTTTTAAACGACGAATCTACAGACGAGTACTCAAGCAGGGCCGCCGGAGCTGCAGTATACGTGGCCCAGTACGAGCCAGATAAGCTCCTCGATGTAGTAAGGGCCTTCTTTGCTTCAGACTACCAGCCTAAAGAGTCTCAAAACTACAAGCCCGTTTCAAATGCGATGATTAGCGCCCAGTTAGAAAAGGCGGGAGTAAGCGCCGCTGTGGCCCAGGACGCCGTAAAGGGAAAGTACGTGCCTTGGGTAAATGCCCAGACCAGCATGGCCACTACCGATACGGCTCTAGAACACCCCTCAGGGCAGTTAAAGGGCGAAATTACGACTCCCACCTTTATAATCAACGGCCACTATTGGCTCTTTGACGAAGCATGGAGCCAGACCGGAAGCCCCTTAACTTCCCTTTTAAAGGCTATAGGGCTAACTCAAGACCAGGTTGGAACTTCTACAAAGCCAAAATTGGGATCCAAGGGAGAGCCGCTCTTCCCGACTGCCTCATCATCCTCTTCTTCCAGCGCATCATCTTCTTCCGCAAATTAACAAAAAAGGGGCATAAAAATGGGGGGCCTTGCGGTCCCCTTTTTTATGCCCAGTCGTATTTAAGCTACAGCGTTAAGAGCATTTACAAAGGCCTCATCTTTTCTCAGATCCAGATGAGGAAGCCCGTAGAACTTGTAACGGAGCCAGTCTATAGAGCGGTATAGGATCGCCCTATTGTTGTTGAGGCTCTTTCCAAGTACTCTAACAACCATACCGGGGCCCTCAAGAAGCGAAATCCCCATTATGGCGCCATCGAAGGCCATATTGTTAAGGTCTTGGAGTTCTTTTACGAGCTTTGCATTTACTCTCTCGTCTACAACTACAAGCGAGCTATAGTTCCTGTACCCCTCGAAGAGGCCCAGTTCCGCCATTTCAAAGGCGTGGGGGTCCAGTATGAGGTTGTCGTTAAACAGGAGCTGGCCGTCGTAACTGATCTTAGAAAGCATGTGGACATAACGGTACTGGAAGTCCTTGTGGTTCATAGACCATCCGGCCGTAATGCCGTCGGTGTAGAGGAGGCTTGCCCCCTTTGCCACGTCAATTTGGGTAACCTGCCTGTACTTGGAATTTCCGTAGGGTATAACGTCATCAGGGAGGAACTCCAGAACGGCATCCTTATCTACTTTGACCTTTATATCCTGAACGGTCGTCTTGCCGTCATTGCACTTGTAAACGTAGGTAGGAGCCTGGCTGGCCACTATGGCATGCGTCTTTTCATGGGAGGTTATAAAAGTTTCGTAATGCTCACCCTCGACAAATCCTCCCCCCATGGTGATGAGGAAAAACGCAAGCGTGTCCTCATTATTTAGGCGGAGGGGGGCGCTTAATTTGGACTGCCCCCCGGTTATACGCTTGGATGCTACAGTCCTCCCGTCCCGATTAGTGAACTCAATCTCGGTGTATCCATCACACGGGTATGTGTAGGTTTTCAAAGTCTCACGCCTCCCATTCGATGCGCTTTTGCCTCTTAGTCCTCAGTCAGGAGGCAATCTCTCTTAATCCAGTTGACAACCTTGTCTACGCCTTCGCCGGTCATAAGGTTGGTAAAGAAGAAGGTTCCAGGCTTGCGGAATTTCTCGGTGTCCTTTTCCATTCTCTTCAAATCAGCTCCCACATAGGGCGCCAGATCGGTCTTGTTGATTATGAACAGATCGCTCTTTATCATGCCCTGTCCGGCCTTGCGGGGGATCTTTTCACCTTCGGGAACGCCGATGATGTAAATAGAGAAGTCTACCAGTTCCGGGCTGAAAGTAGCGGCGAGGTTGTCTCCGCCGCTTTCTACGAAGACGAGATCCAGATCCGGGAACCTCTTCTCCAGTTCCTCAATCCCAGCCTCGTTCATAGATACATCCTCGCGGATGGCGGTGTGAGGGCATCCGCCCGTTTCGATTCCTATAATGCGGTCGTCTTCTAGAACGGAGTTCTGGCGCATATACTCAGCGTCGATCTTGGTATAAATATCGTTGGTGATGACACCTATGGAGTAGTTCTTGGCCATGACGGCGCAAAGGTCCTCCAGAAGCTTGGTCTTGCCGGACCCTACAGGTCCTCCGACCCCAATTATCACAGGCTTGCCGTTAGACATAACCCCTCCTAAAACTAAGACATAAACAAACGGAACACGGTGGTCTCGTGCCTAATCTGGGCCAGCTCCACTCCCGGAACCGAAGCCCCGAGGTAGGATTCGTCCAGATCCTCTATGGCCGAGGAGAGTTCGATGATATCTCCAAAAATCGTATGGAGAATATCTTGCCCCGCCTTCTGGCCCAAAGGTATGGCCCTCACCGCGTTCTGAACCATGGTAGTGACAATGCTGTAGGAGTAGTAGCATACGCTCTGGCGGAAGTCAGAGCCCATCATATGCATAAAGAGGGCAAAGGCAATGGCCTGATTGCCAAAAGCCTTCTCCTCCTTAATCCTTATGCGGTACTCGCGCAGGATCTCTACTTCCTTCGCATCCTTATCCCCGTAAAGCCTGAGGAGCAGATCTATCATCTGGACCGCTATCAGGCTCGCGCCTTTCCTGGTCTCAAGAGCTGCAGCCGACAAGGTCAAAATCCTGTCTATCTGCCAGATTTTGTCATACTCTTGCTTGTTCAAAGCCTCCATGACAAGCTTTACGGCGAGCCCCTCTCCCCACTTGAACTGAGTCTCGAGGTATATCGAGAGCCATTTCTCGAAGGAGGGGGCATCGTGAACTATTCCATCCCTGAGGTAAGTTTCCATACCGTAAGAATGGTTAAAAGTCCCGATAGGGAAAGTAGAATCGCATACCTGGAATATTTCCAGATTCTTGTTTATTTCCCTGTATTCCTCTTCTTTTTTGGCTGTGCGCCCTTCCCTGCTGCTCATTAAGACCGCCTTAGAAATCAGTACCTCAGATCCACGTGCTCTAACGGCTCGGAAAGAGTAACCTCTTCCAGGTCGTAAGGAATGTGGTTATGGTCGAGAATCTTCTCTACCACCGGATCTCTTTCCAGGATGATAGTTCCGTTTTCAATCTTTACGGGCTTGTGGGTATTGCCCAGTAGGTGAGCTATGATGCCCATCTGGTCTATATCCTTGGGCTTGATAACAATCATTTCCTGGGACTGGGTATGGATTACTACCAGGGTCTCCCCCTCATCATCATCCATCTTCTTGCAGATAATGTCTCCGCTCTTCAAAGGAAGGTTTTTCCTATCAAGTCTCATGCGGTATTCATGACCGTGGTCGGAAGTTACGCGGTGGATGGGCTTGGCCAGGTCCTCGTTATCCATATAAACGGTCTCTATATGGTACTTTCCAGCATCCGGATAGGTGTCGACATTGCCTATTATTTCTTCAATTATGTCGTCCATTTTGCCTTCTTATAAAAATATAAAAAAGGAACTTAGTAGATGCAGCCCTTTTGACGAGGCTGCATCCTTTTTTATTCTATCTGTGCAAAATCAGAGGGATTAGTACAGGTAGTAACGCTGAGCGAGCGGGATGTCATCGACAGGCTCGCAGGTGATGATTTCTCCATCGATAGTCACGGTGAACTTCTGAGGATCGATGGCGATGGTGGACGGCGTGTAGGTGTTGAAGATCATGTCGTCCTTCATCAGGTTGCGGGTGCGGTGAACAGGAAGCACGAGGCGCTCGAGGCCGAGCTCTTCCTTGATTCCGTGTTCGTAAGCGTAGGTGGACACGAAGGTCTTGTGGTTCTCAGAGAGAGCCTTGCCCTTTGCTCCCCACATCTCGGTCATCTTGATGGGTTCGGGAGTGGGCAGAGAGGAGCCGGCGTCACCCATCTTGGCGTAGGTCACGAAGCCGTTCTGGAAGACGGCGTAGGGCTTTGCGCCGAAGAAGGCGTAATCCCAAACTACCAGATCGGCGTACTTGCCAACTTCGACAGATCCGATGTAGTCGGAAACGCCGTTGGTGATGGCGGGGTTGATGGTGTACTTGGCGATGTAACGCTTAATACGGTTGTTGTCGTTGTACTCGCTGTCGCCCTCGAGGGGTCCCCTCTGGAGCTTCATCTTGTCGGCGAGCTGCCAGGTACGCATTCCCACTTCGCCGATACGGCCCATGGCCATGGCGTCGGAGGTCATCATGGAGATGGCGCCCATGTCCTGGAGAATGTCCTCAGCAGCAATGGTCTGCTTGCGGACACGGGACTCGGCGAAAGCCACATCCTCAGGAAGAGCAGGGTTGAGAGAGTGGCAGACCATGGTCATGTCGAAGAGCTCGTCAACGGTGTTCTTGCAGTAAGGATCGGTCGGGTTGGTGGAAGAGGTCAGGAAGTTCTTCTGTCCGCAAACCACCATGATGTCGGGGGCGTGGCCGCCACCGCAGCCCTCGGTGTGGTAAGAGTGAATGGTGCGGCCCTTGATGGCGTTGAGGGTGTTGTTGACGTATCCGCCCTCGTTGAGGGAGTCGGTGTGAACTGCCAGCTGAACGTCATACTTGTCAGCAGCGCAAAGGCCGTTGTTGATGTTGGAAGCGGTGGCGCCCCAGTCCTCGTGGACCTTGATGCCCATGGCGCCTGCGCGGATCTGCTCGCCTACGGTCTCAACCTGGATGCCGCCGGCCTTGGCATAAGTTCCGAAGTTGAAGGGAATGCCTTCTACGGAGCGGAGCATTTCGTGGATGTTGTACTTTCCAGGGGTGCAGGTAGCGGAGAGGGTGCCGTTGGAGTTTCCGGTGCCGCCGCCGAATACGGTGGTAATGCCGTTGTCGAGAGCCATCACGGCCAGTTCGGGGGTGATGTAGTGAACGTGGGTGTCGATTCCGCCGGCAGTGACGATCTTGCCGTCAGCATTCATAGCCTCGGTGCTGGCGCCCACAACGATGTTCACGTTGTCCATGTTGTCGGGGTTGCCGGCCTTTCCAATGGCGAAGATCTTGCCGTCGCGAATGCCGATATCGGCCTTGTAAATGCCGGTGTAGTCGATGATGAGGGCGTTGGTGATAACTTCGTCTGCCACCTGAGGATCGGTTTCGCGAAGGGAGGTGGTGTTGCAGCCCATGCCATCACGAAGGACCTTGCCGCCGCCAAAGATGGCTTCCTGTCCGTAAACGGTGAGGTCCTTTTCTACCTTTGCCCAAAGGTTGGTGTCGCCGAGACGCACAGAATCACCTGTGGTAGCGCCAAACATCTGGGCATAGGTCTTGCGATCTATTTCAAAGCTCATGAGATGTTCCTTCTTTCCAATTTATTTCTGGTCGTGAGCGTGCTCAGCTGCGAGCTTCATGTTGGCCTTACGCATAGCGGTGTAGGTCTCAGAGTCAGTCTCGGGAGCGGCGAAGCCGTCGAGGTAGCAGTCGGCCTTGTTGTTGAAGCCGAAGATGCGGCGACGTCCGCCGAAGTCCACAACCTGAACGGTCTTCTGGTCGCCGGGCTCGAAACGGATGGAGGTGCCGGCAGCGATGTCGAGGTGCTTGCCCCAAGCCAGATCGCGGTTGAATTCGAGGGCAGAGTTGACTTCATAGAAGTGGAACTCAGAACCGACTTGTACAGCACGGTCACCGGTGTTGGTGACCTTTATTGAAGTGGCAGGATATCCCGCGTTGCAGGTGATTTTCCCGTCTGCAAAATGAATTTCTCCAGGAACCATAAGTCTAACTCCTTACCAGGTTACTGAATGGGGTTGTGAAGGGTGATGAGCTTGGTGCCGTCGGTGAAGGTGCATTCCACCTGAATCATGGGGATCATCTCAGGAACCCCTTCCATGACATCATTGCGGGTGAGGGTGCTGTTGCCGATGGATACGCACTCGGACCAGTCCTTCCCATCACGGGCAGCTTCGATGACGGTGTTAGTTATTATTGCGATGGCCTCAGGATAGTTGAGCTTGAGACCACGATCTTTGCGTTGCTGTGCCACCATGGCAGCAACTGAAACCAACATTTTTTCCTCTTCGCGAGTTGTCAAATGCATAGTTTCCTCCTTTCAAAACAAAAATGTACCAACCTCTCAAGTAATCCACAAGATCAGCATAAAACGAAAATGTCCTAATCCTGGGCTGGATTAGGACATTTCTAATATTTATTTCGCGTTAAATAGGCTTTTTTTACTCGTTTTGCGGAGATACGGGGGAAGCGGGAACCTCCTCCATAGCCTCCTCGGCAAGCTCGGCCTTCTTGGCATCCTCAACGTCGGAATCTACAAAGTAGCGCTCGTGAAGAAGGGCGGGATCCAGTCCGCGATCCATCTGTTCCTTAGTAGTCCTGATGTGGAAAATGTGATCCAAAATGGCCAAAATCAGCCAGGTGACGAGCATGGAGTAGGCAGCAACGAGAAGAGCTCCAGAAAGCTGGACGAGGAACTGGTATCCGCCAGCCCTTACGCCGTTCACGCGGGGGTCTGCGAGGCATCCTATAAGAATGGTGCCCAAAAAGCCTCCCATTCCGTGGACTCCCCAAACGCCCAGGGTGTCATCCCACTTCAGCTTCTTGGCCAACCAGACGCAGAAGTAGCAGACCACAGCGGCGCAGAAGCCTATGATGATAGCTCCCAGAGGTGTAACGTATCCAGAAGCGGGAGTCACGGCGGCTGCTCCGGCGATGGGGCCGGTCATCAGCTGGGTAAATGACCAGTGGTGGGCATTGAAGGCGTAGTCAAGAATGCACCAAACCACCATAGCGCAAATCATTGCTATGCCGGTATTGGCAAAAGCGATGGCGGCCACATCATCGGAAGCCAGAGTACCACCTGCATTGAAACCGAACCAGCCAAACATCAGCATGCCTGCACCTATGGCCACAAGTCCGAGATTGGAAGGTTCGGGTTCAGGGCATTCGTCATAGTCCTTGCGCCTTCCGAAGTACCAGATCGCCATAAGACCACTGAATGCCGCGGTTATGTGAATGACGGTTCCACCTGCAAAGTCGACAAATCCCCACTTAGCGAGGAAGCCACCGCCCCAAATCCAGTGAGCTACAGGGAAGTAGACCAAAATCATCCAGCAGATAAGGAAGCCTATCCAGCCGCCCATGTTCATTCTGCCGGCGGTAGCTCCTGTCATAAGGGGAAGGGTGATGATGGCAAACATCAACTGGTACATGAAGAACATGAGAAGGGGTATGGAGGCTCCATACTTTCCATCAATGCTGAATATCACGTGGTGGAGTGCAAAAAATTGGATGGGGTTGCCTATAAATCCTCCGAGATCATTTCCGAAGACAAGGCTAAAACCGCCAAAAATCCACATAAGACCCACGACGCCGATGGCCGAAAAGACCTTCCACATTATGGCAAGGGAATTCTTCTTGCGTACCAGGCCCCCATAGAAGAAAGCCAGACCAGGGGTCATTAGGAACACAAGAATTGTACACAGGAACATATAAGTGATGTTCGAATACGTCGTACTCGAATGGAGTATGGAAATTAACATACTTAAAAGTCCTAACTAAACAAAGGTTTAAATCTGTTAATAATGCTAACAAACAAAAAAAGTGTCTGCAGTATTTAGGCTGCAAACACTTATTTTTTTAAGAGCTTTATGAGCGAATCTCGCTTACTTCGGCCAGGTGTTGGTCAGCATCATGAAGCCAGGAACCCAAGCGGTAATAATTCCTTCGCAGACGCCAAGGACGCCCACGAATTTGCCGAGAGACTTGTGGCAGGTGCACTCAATGAAGCCGGTGAGCCAGAGGATACCCCAAAGCCACCATATGATGCCGTACAAATCATTGCCGCCGTAGTGGTTTGTGAAGCAAAGAATGCCTGCAGGGATGGAGTTGATTGCCACAAAGAGCGAATACCATCCGTAAAGACGTCCATCGAGGTTGAAGATCTTGTTCAGAGCTACGTAAAGGTAGGTGAAGGCGAAGAGCAGCCCGGTCGCGCTTTCATAGAACCAAAGAGCAGGCTTTCCAACACATGCGCCATATCCAAGGGCGATGATGTTGAGGATTAGCCCTAGACCGCCCGTGAAGAAGTTCATGATGACATTTGACTTATCGCCTATTTTTCCAAGGCCATACAAGCCATTGCTCATCAAAACCATGCCGACATAAAGTAGGATACAACCTAGCATGATCTTTCTCCTAAATCGTAAGTTCAATCCGGCATCGAGCACGAGGCCCAAAAGGCCGAATTAGTAACAAATTCCACTCAAGTTTACATAATTTTTGTAACATTGTTAAATATCATGAAAATTTATGAAATCGATATGCAGCTATTAATATTATTTATATTAGTACAATATATTGTTATCTAATGAATATATAAAGTATTTTCTTTGCAAAAAAGTAAGTACATTTTTTAGTCGATAAAAACTTCAATAAATTCATTGTATAAAAAGGGCGATCTTCACCTTTCTCTATCCATCTTGAAGGGCAATATTTGAAGAGGAAAATGAAATTTTGTATAATCTCTCTCAATGCCTCCTTAGCTCAGTTGGCTAGAGCATCCGCCTTGTAAGCGGAAGGTCGCCGGTTCAAGCCCAGCAGGAGGCTCTATTCCTTTATCTCACGGAAATTTTTATTGTAATTACTATTTAGTGCTTCTATCCTAAAAAAATGACGTCAATAAGTTTTTCACACTCTGCAATCCTTAAAAGGGCCATAGAAAAGCGGCCGTACAGCGATAATAAAAAAGATATTCTCCCCGCCAGGCTTATAATCCCCCATCTTTCCAGATGGAACACAGTGGTGACAATCGGAGATTCTGTTAATGAAGGTCTATGGGACAGCGCAGATCCCAATGTGGACCTGACAAAGTATGAAAATCAGGAATCTCACTGGGACGGACCGGTGTACGGATGGGCAGACAGATTGGCAGGACACCTCTCTTATAGAAGGATGCAAGCGGGATTTGAACCCGTTCAATACGCCAATCTGGCTATAAGGGGCAAACTCATAGAGTTTATAGTAGATGAAGAACTTCCCCAGGCATTAAAACTCCACCCGGACCTCATAATAATGGACGGAGGAGGAAACGACATTTTGAGGCCTGATGATAGCGTAGACTCCATAATGCGCTACATAGAGCATGGAATAAAACAGGTAAGAGAAAGCGGATGCGATCTTATCTTTTTAATTCCTCCCCAAGCTACGGATGGGTTTGTGATGGACCTAAGCCGCTATAAAAGGGCCGATTACGTGGCCCGTCTTCAATCCATGCTTCTTCGTTATGACTGCTATGCGGCCGATCTTTGGGAATACAAACCATTTAAAGATCCGCGCCTATGGTCAGAAGATAGGATTCACCCCACTCCCGAGTGCCATGAGAGAGCGGCGCAGATAGGTCTGATAGGCCTTGGCTTGGAATGCGACCCAGGTTGGGATCATGGGGAGCTGTGGACAACCCTACCCTATATAAAGGCTCCTCTTACAAGCAAAGTAAAAACCACGCTCCAGTGGGATAAAAATTATTTAACGCCATGGCTTTCTCATAGGTACCACAATGTAAGTTCAGGGGACGGACGAGAAGGAAAGAGAAGGGAACTAAGTCCCATGCCTCCCAGCCAGCCCCATCCTGGGAGCCTAATTTTGGCCGGAAAATACGGAGAGCCTGATTTTAACGGACCTAGCGATCCGCAGTGGCTAGAGAGCAAAGTAGAATAGCTTTTGTAATAATTGAGAACTTTGGACGGAAAAAATGAGTGCAAAACCCTGGAATCCTAGCAAGTATGTTAAGAAAAGAGTGCTGAGGATTTTAGTGAGCGCGCTAGTGGCCATAGCCGTTTGCTGCATTGGATTTATCTTAAATCAGAGAAAAGCCATAGCGCTTGAGGTGGATGGCAAGACAAAGGAAGTCGTCACTTATACAGATTCTCTCCCTAAGTTTTTGAAGCAGCAGGGCATAACCGTCCACACCCACGATCAGGCCGTTTCCTCATCCGGCTACTGGCTCACCAATGGAGCAGTGGTTAAAGTTAGGAGGGCGTATGAAGTGATGGTCAACATAGGCGGTCACCTCATCCCCTATTGGACTCTCGCTTCCAGCGCAGAGCAACTTGAAAACTATTTCCTTCAAAATGACAAAGAAGCAGCTAAGATCAGTGTAAACATTCCTAATGTCTACAACGCTTTGACGGGCGGCATCAACCTCAATGCCTCCGGCCCCATAGAGGTTATAGCTTTCGGAAAGTCCTATAACGTCAAAAACGGAAACCAACCTGCCGCCTCCATCTTGGATTCTCTTGGCATCACTATCACTTCAAACGATCTTGTCTCGGTAGAACACACGGGAGGAAAGACGATACTGGTGGTGGAAAGGGTCAGCTACGGCACTGAGACGCAGGATGTAATGACGGCCTATTCCGTTAAAACCGTAGACAATCCCAACGCTTATGTGGGCACCACAACTATTGAGCAGAAGGGATCTTACGGAGAACAGCAGCAGACCCTGAAAGTTACCTACATCAACGGGAAGCCCGTGGCCTCTCAGCTTATGGGAGCGAAGGTAATAAAGCAGAGCCAGCCCGAGATTATAGAGGTGGGAACTAAGAAAAAGCCTGCCCAGAACCAAAGCCAGCCCAAGAAAGAAGAGAGTGAGCCCAAGGCCCAGTCTTCAACTCAGGACCAAAAGAAGCAGCAGTCTCAGCCCCAGCAGCAAAAGAGCCAGCCTGCACAAAAGCCTGCCCAGAACCAAA
>JAGBQH010000009.1 GCA_017632945.1 Aeriscardovia sp.
AAACGTCTCGGCCTGCTTTTTAGACGGCCTCCTTGCGGGGTTTGCGGCGCACTTCCTTGCAGTGTGGACGGGAATGAAGATTTTAAAGTACATAGTGGGCACGGGCTTTTTGGGAGGCTACTCCACCTTTTCCACAGCTTCCGTGGAGTCCTTTGAAAACTTCAAGAAGGGCCTGTTTAGGGGCTTTGCCTTCACTTCCTCTATGTTCCTGCTTTCTTTAGGTGTGTGTTTTGCAGGGTTCTTTATAGGGCTGGCGTAGGAAATGAAGTACAGACATTTAAAGCGATATCTGTACTTCTATCCAAGAAAGGAAATCTGGATCGGGTTTTATAATCTAAACCATGACCCCGATCGAGATAGTATTCATAGTCTGTGCTATTTTTGGTCTCTTGGTAGCAATCGTTGCAATTTCTCTGGCATGTAGAAAAAAAAGACCAGATTCACTTTCTAAAGCAGGCCAAAACCATACAGATTCTTCCCGACCCTCTAAGCATTCTTTTCTTTTTAAGCCCATACTTTCAAAGGGCGTAGACTTATCCAATCTTGAAGATGAGCTGATCATGGCTGATGTAGGTGTTGAAAAAAGCCATGAAATAGTGGAGAAATTAAAATCTTCACTCCCGTCTAATGCAAGTGAAGAAGAAATCAAACAGGCACTACAGTCTTACCTGATTTCTACTCTTTCTGCTGTAGATAGATCTTTAAAAGTTCAGCCGGATAAGGCCGGGGCAATAATAATGGTGGGCGTAAATGGAAGCGGAAAAACTACCAGCGCAGGAAAACTTGCCAAGTACTTCAAAGATCAGGGGAAGGATGTTGTTTTAGCCGCTTGTGACACTTTCCGTCCTGCAGCCGGAGAGCAGTTGGAAATCTGGGCACAAAAAGAAGGGGTAAAGATAGCTCGTGGAAAAATGGGGCAAGATCCTGCTTCCATTGCTTTCAGCGCTGCCTCACAGCTTGGGCCCAATTCCCTTTTAATAGTTGATACCGCCGGACGCCTTCAAACCAAGCAAAACCTGTTAGACGAACTTTCTAAAATCAGGAGGGTAGTGGAGAAAAAAGTTCAGATAGATGAATCCCTTTTGGTTTTGGATGCCACTTTTGGACAAAATGCTCTTTCCCAGGCCAAAATCTTTTCACAGGCGCTTCCTCTTACAGGGATAATCCTTACCAAGCTTGATGGAAGCTGCAAAGGCGGAGTCGTATTAGCCGTAGAAGAAGAATTTGGAGTGCCGGTAAAAATGGTAGGAGTGGGAGAAGGAGAATCTGATTTAAGGCCCTTTAACCCAGAGGCCTTTGCGAAAGGCCTGACACAATGACTTATCTCTATTTCTTGCTTCCCTGTATTTTCCTCTCCTTTTTAGGTGGATCTCTTTACTACGCAGGCCTCGGTAAAAAGACGGATATCCTTCATTATTTCGGGCTTTCTTTTGCCACTCTCTGCCTCATATTTCCCTTATTTATCCTTTTTGGCTATAGCTACTCGGTGAGCGGAAAAAATCTCGGGGGCATAATAGGGGACCCCTTCTCAGATTTCCTTCTCCGTTCCTCTCTTTCTCTCTCTTCGGGAGCTTACGGGCCCTCTTCCCTTAAATCTCTGATTGGGGTAGCGTTTTATGCGCTTGTAGCCTGTCTTTGCTTTATTTTCATTTCCGGGGCCGGAAGAATGCGCACGGCGCCCTGGCTTATCTATTCGATTTTATTTTTCATTTTTGTCTTCTGCCCGCTCTGCTTTATCTTTTCGGCGCCCGACGGCTTGATGTCCTACTCGGGCCCCTTCTCCCAGTCCCTTTCCGCCCATTCCGCCTCCTCTCTTCCGTGCCTTTTGGGAGTAATTCCGGGATGTGCGGCGCTGGGATTGGAAATTGTGCTTAAAAATGAGCCCTCTAAGCCCGCCATGCCTGTCTTGTCCCTTCCGGGCTGTTTCTTTTTGGAAGCGGGGCTTATGGGAATATGCATGGGGGAAGTAATCCTGTTTGGAGGATCTCCCGCCTATGCCGCCATCTCCTTTATCCTCAATTCATCTTTTTCAGGCCTCTGCTTTGCGATCTTGGAAAAGATTTTTTACAAGCATTTTTCCTCCCTTTCCTTTGCTACAGGGCTTCTTTGCGGAGGAGTGCTTTCCCTGTCCTGCTTTAGGCTCTCCCCGCTCTTTTGCCTGATTTCATCCCTCCTTACCTCCTTGGCCTCTTTCTTCTTTATACGCATGGAAAACAGGCTTGGCTTTAAAGATCCTTTCCAGATTCTTTCCGTAAACGCTGTTCCGGGGGCGCTGGGACTGATATTTCTCTCCTTCTTTTCTCCCTCTTCGGGTCTTCTTTTGGGCAAAGGGGCGTCCCTGCTTGTAATTTCCATCTGCTCCATACTTTTAGCTGCTTTCTACACCTTCGCACTTTCCTTCCTCATTGCCATCTTTGTAAAGCGGATTGGCAAAGGATGGGCAGAAGGCAATTTGGATGCGCTGGATCTGGGAGAAAGCTATGTTGAAGAGAAAGGCTGGATTGAAAAGAAATGATGATGGTTGAAGCGATCGTAAGGGTCGAGAAACTGGAAGAAGTCAAGAAGTGCATGGCCGGGCTCGGCATTAACGGCTTTACCATCTCTTCATGCTTTGGCTACGGGGAAGAAGAGGGCCCCAGAGAAGAGTACCGGGGAAGAAGGTACGATTCGGATTTAATAGAAAGGATGAAGGTGGAGGTACTGTGCGGAAGCGTAGAAGAGGCCACGGCTATTTCTTCCAGCCTTTCCGATGCCCTTTCAACCGGCCGTCCGGGGGATGGAATGGTTTTTTCGTTCCCTCTTTCAAGTTACTCAAAGATAAGAAAGTAAACGCTTCTAGCATTTAACAAATGCAAAAGGGCCCCTTTTGGGGCCCTTTAACTTTTTAAAGAGGGATTACCTTCTTCCCCCTCCGCGTCCCCCGAAGAGCTGGAGGAGGGTGAGGAAGATATTCACGAAGTCTAGGTAAAGATTCAGGGCCGCAAAGATGGAAGCCTGCTTGTACTCTACCTCGGTGTGGCACCTGGGTTCCAACACCTTTTTAATCCACTGCACATCGTAAAGCGTGAGGCCGGCAAAAAGCAGCAGGCCAATGGCTGAGATGAACATGGTAGCTCCCGAAGCGTGTATGAACCACAGTATGACTTCCCCTATGACGAATACCACAAGCCCCACCCATAGGATTGGGCCTAGCTTCAAAAGGTTCTTCTTGGTACTCATGGCCAGCATCGACAGGCAGAAGAAGAAGGCTGCAGAGAAGAGGAAAGCCACGAATATGGTGCCTATATTAAAGATGAAGAAGATGGAAGCTAGAGTGAACCCCATAAGGAGGGCATAAGCGTAAAAGAGGATTCTGGCCGTGGAAGGCTTCATTTTCCAAAGCCTTGCCGACAGTACTACGGCAAACGCCACCTGGGCTATGCACACTATTATCCAGCCGATGGAGCCAGTAGCTCCCAAAAAGTCGTCTAGCAGGCCCGTATAGGCGCTGAAAAAGGCCATGGCTGCCGTCAGCAAAAGGGCTATGCACATCTCCCCGTAAGAACGGGCCAGAAGGGAGCGCATCGCTTTTTCTTTTACTACATACCCATTGCCGTTGTAGAATCCGGGATTTGTATTTTGTCCCTGCCCATTGGGGCCGAACATGACTGCCTCCTAAGTAGTCTTTTTAGTTATGAGACACTATAGATAATAACTATTTATCATTCAAGTAAATTTCTGTAGACATATAAAATATCTGTGTGAAATACAGTCTAACAGGGATTTCTATAAAAATTCATATAATTTCCCAAGAGTTTCCCATGAATTTTTTAAATGAAAGAAGCGGAGGGGCAAGGTGACTGCCTTTCCAAGAAGGCCCATATCGATCGTGGGCCCCACCGCGTCGGGGAAAAGCGAGTTAGCAATAGAAATGGCAAAGGCTCTTTTCCCAAAAGACAGGTGCGAAATAGTAAGTCAGGACGCCTATCAGATCTATCGGTTTATGGATATCGGCACGGCCAAGCCTGAAAAATCTCAGCTTGCATCCGTCCCCCACCACATGATAGACATCAAAGATCCGTGGCAGGAATCTAGCGCCGCCTCTTTCCAAAAAGAAATTCGGCAGGTTATGCAGGAGTGTGCAAAGAGGGGAGTGCGTCCGATTCTGGTGGGAGGATCCGGGCTTTACGCCAGAAGCGCCGTGGACGACTTATCCTTCAAGCCCTACAGCCCCCTTCTAAGATCTCAGCTGGAAGAAAAGTTAAACGAGGAAGGATCTTTAAGCCTCTGGAAGGAAATAGAGAAGTCCGATCCTGCGGCCGCAAAATCGATAGATCCCAGAAACGAGAGAAGAGTGATCAGGGCACTTGAAGCCATAAAGTCTTGCGGGTCTTTCTCTTCCTGTCTGCCGACCTATTCCTACCTTTTCCCATGCCTCCAAATAGGGCTAGATCTTTCAAGAGAAGAGCTGGATAAAAGGATTGAAAACAGGGTGGAAAAAATGCGGGAAGCGGGCCTAGAGGAAGAAGTGAAAGGGCTTAAGGGAAAAATGTCAAAAACAGCGGCCCAGGCCATAGGCTACGGGCAGATTTTATCTTATTTGAGAGGGGAAATCAGCCGGGAAGAAGCCTACGAGCAAATTAAAACCAAGACAAGAAGGCTTGCCAGAAGGCAGATGAGCTGGTTTGGGAGGGATCCCAGAGTCCACTGGCTAAGCGCGCAGAATCCCGATCTTTTAGTCCACGCGCTCGATCTGGTCAAAAGGGCCGACAACGGGGAGTTTGACGAAAGGGATCTTGGACCCAAAGCTCCTTCCCGGAGGCCTTTGGGATCTGTTTAAATTCCCTTCTGCCTGATATACTGTTCTTTGGCCTTATTGCCCCTTTAGCTCAATGGCTAGAGCAGCGTCCTTTTAAGTCGTGGGTTGTGGGTTCGAGTCCCACAGGGGGCACTTTTTTGTAGTCTTTTTCGCGTTCATCCTTTTAATCTAGTACTCTAAAGTCATGCACCTAATTTCCCTATTCGCCCATCCTGCCTTCTTGCTCCACCACTGGGTCAAGGCTATGGGCCTTGGGACCACGTACCTGTTGCTTTTTATGGCCATATTTTTGGAAACGGGTATAGTGGTGCTTCCCATCGTACCGGGAGACTCCCTGCTTTTGGCTTCCGGAGTTTTTGCCTCCATTTCGGGCCAGCTTCAGCTGGGAGTTTTAATCCCCCTCCTGGCGGTAGGGGCCTTCTTGGGAGATCAGAGCAATTACTTTATAGGAAGGTTTTTAGGGGAGAAAATTTTAAAGAATCCGAAATGGAAAAAAAGGCTTTCTTCAAAGCTTTCCCGCTCCGAAGACATCCTTAACCGTTTCGGAAAAGGGGCCATGTTCTTTTCCCACTTTATACCTGTGGGCAGAACTTTTATCCCATTCTTATGCGGCATTTCAGGGCTGCCATGGAAGAAATTTTCCGCCCTCAACGCCCCCGGCGACTGCCTTTGGGCCATTATTCTCTTATCCATAGGTTACTTTTGTGCTAAAATTCCCTTTGTAAAGAAATACCTCGGCCTTATAGCCCTTATAGCCGTAGGGTGCCTGGTTGTAAGCGTGCTTATTTCCTTCTTTAGATCGAAAAAGAAAAAGGGGAAAGGGAAGCATGAAAAACAGGCAAACGAGGGGCTATAGCTCAGTTGGTAGAGCGTTTCTTTCGCATAGAAAAGGTCGCCGGTTCAAATCCGACTAGCTCCACTTGCACACGTGGCGGAATGGTAGACGCGCTGGCTTCAGGTGC
Source organism: Aeriscardovia sp. (assembly GCA_017632945.1). GTDB lineage: Bacteria > Actinomycetota > Actinomycetes > Actinomycetales > Bifidobacteriaceae > RGIG1476. The sequence goes on from JAGBQH010000009.1 coordinate 5,761, forward strand.
CAGTGGCCTTCACGGCCGTGGGGGTTCAACTCCCCCCGTGTGCACTTTTTTATTTTTATTAGCCGTTTATTTTATAGAGCCATGAGATAACTTCCTCTTGAAGCTGCTCTACTGTAAGAAAGCAGCTGGCCGAGAGTGGGGTCTGGTTTACATTGGCCCCCTTGGCCAGGGCGGTTATGGTCTTAAGGGTGTCTGCAAGGCCGTAACCGGACTGGGCCGCAAATACGTAGACATCCTTTCCGCTCAGATCTGCTTTTTCAAGGAAGGAATAGACAGCCATGGGGGCGTCCATCCACCACATGGGGTAGCCCAAAAATACGTTCTCCACGTCCGTCAAATCCGGTATGGGCTCTCTTAGTTCCGGCCTGTCTCCCCTTGCCTTTTCGGCTTTGGAAATTTGCTCGAGGATCCTGAAATTGGAAGGGTAGATCCTTTTGGGTTCAATCCTGTAGGAAGAGGCGTGAGTGACTTTTTCTATCACATCCGCCATAACCTGCACCGTTCCCAAAACGCTTCCATCCCTTTGAACGTATCCGGAGGGAGGTTCGCTTTCTCCGTCCCCTTCCGGATTAAAGGGATCCGGATGGGAGAAATAAGCCACTAAATTGCTCATTTGCGCCTTCTTAAACTGAAATTAATACATCTGATTATTATAAAATACATGCCCATATGGTTCTCCGTCCTTTTAATAATCATTTTTCAAATTCTGGGGGGAGTATTTTCCTGCACTGAAATGACCCTCATAACATTGAGAGATTCGCAGATAGAACAGATGGGCAGAAAATCTGGCAGGATTTCCAAAATAATACACAACCCCAACCGGTTTTTAAGCGCAGTGCAAATCGGCACCACTTTTACGGGCTTTCTTTCAGCTTCCTTCGGGGTTTCTTTAATCTTACCGGTGGTAGTTCCCCTCCTGGTGCGCGCAGGCATGAACCCCTCTTTGGCATCCAACCTTATGAACGTCCTTCTCACTTTGGCGATTTCCTACCTTGCCATCGTAATTTCGGAAATGGTGCCCAAAAGAATAGCCATGCAGAAAACCGTGGAGATAGCCAACTGGGCCGTCCCCTTCGTAAACGTCTTTGCAATCATTTGCTATCCCTTAATTTGGCTTATAAGCTCTTTTACCAACCTTTTGGTGAGGATTGTTGGGCTAGACCCGCATAAAACCGAATCCAAAGTGAGCCAAGAAGAGCTTAAAGTCCTAGTTTCCTCCAACACCCAGCTAAGCGAACAGGAAAAAAGCGTGCTGGAAGACGTTTTTGACGCGGCTGATACGGTGGTAAGCGAAGTTATGAGGCCTAGAGCCGACGTAGTCTTTCTTGAGGCTCAAATCACTGCAAAAGAAGCGGAGAAAAAAATAAAAAAGCAGCCTTATACGAGATACCCTGTGATAGGGGAAGACTTTGACGACGTTTTAGGCTACATCTCCCTTAGGGACCTTATGGATCACGAGGAAGATGACGCCCCGATAAAAAGTTTCGTCCATCCCATAAGTTCGGTTCCGGGCACTTCCAGGATTTTACCCACTCTGGGCGAGATGAGGGAAAAAGGCGCCGACCTTGCAGTGGTAATAGACGAATACGGAGGAACTGACGGAATTGTCTCGCTTATGGACATGGTGGAAGAAGTTATAAACGGGGCATCCGAGATCAAAAGCTCTTCGCTTTCCCCCTTTGCCAGGAACGGAGGAAAAGTGGAAGGGGGAATGACGATAGAAGACTTTGCAGATTTGACGGGGATAAAACTTGAAGACGGGCCTTATGAGACAGTGGCAGGATACTTTCTCTCAAAAACGGGGTCCCTGGCAAAGCCGGGAGACGTCTACCACTCCCAGGAGGGCTACGACATGGTAGTCACCGAAGTTGAGGGGCGAAGGATACAAACCATAGAAATCCGCCGCACAAAAGCGGAAAAGGAAGAAAAAGGGAAAGAGTAAGATCCTTTTCTTGACAAGATTTACAATCCAGATAAGCTTATAAAAGTATCAACCTTTGGGTTTATAGCTCAGTTGGTTAGAGCGCATCCCTGATAAGGATGAGGTCGGAGGTTCAAGTCCTCCTAAACCCACTCAATACAGGGGGCTATAGCGCAGCTGGTAGCGCATCTGCTTTGCAAGCAGAGGGTCGCCGGTTCGAGTCCGGCTAGCTCCACCCAGGAAGGCTCCTTCCCTGTTTGAGAGAGGGGGCCGTTTTGATAATAGAAGCCAGCGACTTAAGTTTTTCTTATCCCTCTTCAGACCCCGTGCTGCGGGGAGTCTCTTTTTGCGTGGAAAAAGGGGAAGTTTTTGCCATCGTGGGCGGAAATGGCAGCGGAAAAAGTACTCTGGCGCGCCATTTAAACGCCCTTATCCCATTGCAGTCCGGCACGCTAAAAATTGCGGGCATGGATGCAGCCGACCCTGAAAACACCTACCCCATAAGGCAGGCGTGCGGGATGGTGTTCCAAGACCCGAACAACGAATTTGTATCTTCTGTGGCCGAAGAGGATATAGCGTTCGGGCTCCAAAATTTTAATTTTCCGGAAAAAGAAATACCGGGCATAGTTTCCCGCTCGCTTTCTAGCGTTGGCCTTTCCGGATTTGAAAGAAGAGATCCCCATTCCCTTTCCGGGGGGCAGAAGCAGAGGCTGGCTATAGCGGCCGTTTTAGCCCTCAGCCCCGAAATAATAGTTCTGGACGAAGCTACAGCCATGCTGGACCCCGAAGGCAGGGCCCAGGTAATGGATTTGGCCCTTTCTCTAAAAGAACGCGGAATAACGGTAATCATGATTACCCATTTTGTAGAGGAAGCCGCCAGGGCCGATAGGGTGATGGTCCTTTCTCATGGAAGCGTTCTGGCCTTAGGCTCTCCCAGCGAAGTTTTAGTGCAAAAGGAAATTTTAAAAAAGGCCCGGCTTCTCCCTCTCCTTCCCACCCTTTCCTATTGGCGCCTTTTGGAGGAGGGGCTGATTTCCCCTTCCTCTCCCCCACTTTCAAAAGAGGGCCTTTGGGAGGCAATGTGTCGATAGAGTTTAGGCAAGTCTCCCTTTCTTACAGCTCCGGAGAAACGAAAGTTAAAGCCCTTAAGGACCTGTCGTGGACAGTTGAGACCGGGGGCTTTGCCGCCGTTATGGGGCGCACCGGGAGCGGAAAAAGCACGGTTTTGAGGCTTCTTTGCGCTCTTGCAAAACCGGACGGGGGGCAAATCCTTATAGACGGCAAGGACATCCATTCTTCTCTTCCCCGCAGGGAGCTAAGAAAGGAAATGGGGTTCGTATTCCAGTTTCCCGAGTACCAGCTTTTTGAAACTACTGTCCTTAAGGAAGTGTGTTTCGGAATGAAAAATCTGGGGTTTTCAAAAGAAGAAATGGAAGAAAACTCCAGATGGGCCATAGAAAAAATGGGCTTCAACTTTGAGGCTATAAGAAGCGTGGCTCCAATGGCCCTTTCCGGGGGGCAAAGAAGGAGGGTGGCGATCGCAAGCGTTATAGCTTCCAGGCCCAAAATCCTCCTTTTAGACGAGCCCACGAGCGGGTTGGACCCTGCCGAAAGGCGCTCTTTTTGCCAGATTTTGACATCTTTAAACCGGGAGGGAACGACCATTGTAATGGTTTCACACAATTCCGAAGTGGTGTGTGAAACGGCAAAAACCCTCCTGGTTTTAAAGGATGGGGAAAAGTGGAAGGAAGGAAAAGTTGAAGACCTCTTCTCTTCAGATCTTTTGCCGGCCGGCATCCTTCCTCCCCCTTCCCTCCTCCTCTCTTCCTTTCTTCGGGAAAAGGGGATGGATCTTCCCCGCGCCGTGAGGCAGGAAGATTTTATTTCCGCTCTTCTTTATCAAGTGGGGAGGCGGAAAAATGGCTAAGGGCAAAGCCATGGTCACCTACAGGGCCGGATCTTCGCTGTTTCACAAAATGGACCCGAGGATAAAAATCGCTTCCCTGGGATGCGCAATAGCGGTCATAGTCATGGCCCATAACCTCTGGAGCTACATTCTGGCTGTTTTGGTGACGGTTGGGATGTGTGTAGGGGCGAAGATCAGACCTAAAGACAGCCTCGGCCCCGTTTTTTACCTCTTTCCCTTCTTCATCATCATTTTCCTTATGAATTTCTTTTTCTACGGAAAAGGCCGACCCTGGGGAAAGTGGTGGATTTTTGCCCCCTCCCTTCCCGGCCTCCTTCAGGGGATAAACGTGGTGGTGAAGGTGATTTTGGTAATGGCGGCCTCGGCCTGCCTGCTCATTTCTACCCCCCCTGTAGAAATGACTTATGCCCTCCAGTCCCTTATCTCCCCCTTGCGTTTTTTAGGGGTGCCCGTGGGCCAAATCGCCCTCATAATTTCAGTGGCAATTGAGTTCATTCCATCTTTGTTTGAGGAATTCAACCTCATCAAAGAGGCCCAGACCGCCAGAGGGGCCCAGTTTGAAAGCACCAACATCTTCAAGCGGGCAAAGGCCTACCTACCCCTGTTTTTGCCGATTTTCATGACAGCTTTCAGGAGGGCGGATGAACTGTCTTTGGCAATGGAAGCTAGGGGGTACAGAACTAGCAAGAGGAAGAGCGCGAAGCGCTTTGCCTCGCCCTCCCTCAGAGACTGGCTGATTCTTTTAGTTTCAGCCCTTCTTGTAGTAGCCCAGGCCTTCCTTTTAAAGGCCGGAATTTAAGAAAGGACAACATTATGACCTCCAAAAAGACAGCGGCCGTTGCCAAAGGGCAGCGGGGGATGTCGATAGCGAAAAAATCTGTGATATGCGCAGCCTGCGTGGCTTTATGCGTGGTTTTGCCCATGGGATTTCACGCCTTCCCGAGGGGAGGGGAAATATATGACCCCATGTGGTTTCCCGTTATGATCTGCGCCCTTTCTTCGGGATGGTGGTACGGGCTTATATGCGGAGTTTTAGGCCCCGTGCTTTCTACCCTAGTCACCGGCATGCCCCCCGTGGCGGAACTGCCTACAATGATCATCCAAGGAATTTTCCTGGGCGTGGTATGCGGGCTTATGATGTTTTGGGTTCACACCCACTCTACTTACGGAGACCTTTATATCAGCATAGTGGTCGGAATCATCATAGGATCGGCTGCCGCCGGATGCGCCAAAGCATGGATTTTTGATCACGGCAAGTACTCGTTTTACGCCTGGATTTTGGGCTACTTCTTCTTCTGCCTGCCGGGACTCATCATTCAGCTTGCGGCCGTCCCCTCTATTGTGGTAGCCCTTATGAAAGGAAAGCTGATACCTGAAAGGTATCCCTCAAAGCACAAAGAAAAGCAGGTGGAAGCGCAGTGACGGATTTAAGATCTGCAGACAATTTGCAGGAGGTTCGGGCCTACTTCGACAAAAGGGCTCACGATTGGGATGAAAGGCAGCACCCGGATCCCAAAACCATTGATTCCATCCTTCAAAAAGGAGGGGTTAAAGGCAGAGTTCTGGATGTGGCCTGCGGTACCGGGGTTATGATTCCCTTTTACCTGGAGGCGGGAGTTGAAAGGGTAGTGGGGATAGATCTCTCCCCCAAGATGATAGAGGAAGCCGAAAAGAAGTTTGCAGGCGAAAAAAGGGTCTCTTTTTTGGCAGCCGATGCCGTGGAGGCTAAATTTAAAGAACCCTTCGACACCGTTGTAGTCTTTAACGCCTGGCCCCACTTTATCGAGCCCCTAAAAGCCATAAATGCCTTTGCAAAAGATCTTAAAATCGGAGGAAGGCTTGTCATAGCACATGACAAGGGCCGAAAACAGTTGGACCATATCCATGAAGGGGGCGCCCCCTTCGTCTCCCTTCCCCTTCCCCCCGCCCTAAGGCTTGCAGAAAGAATGCAGGGATGGCTGAAAGTGGAGTGCGCAGAGGATGAAGAGGAAAAGTACGAAGTGGTGGGCAAAAAAATAGCCTAGGCTTAAAGCCTAGGCCTGCTCTTGCCATCTTTTTAAAGGTTGAGGGTCCCAAGAGCCTTTTCCTTATCCCCTTCTTTGGATTTGAGGCTGGCTATAAACTTGCCTATCATAATCCAGAGGGCTGAGGCAGAGAGAATGCAGAGCTCTGCTATCATTTCCCTTCCGGTGAGGGGGGCTTTGGAAAAGATGAACATCAGCACCACCGCCACCATCGCCAAGAGGGGCGGAATAAGAATAATGGCTTTTCGCATTTTTCCTCCCTAAGATATTTTTCATTTTTAATCGAAGTAAATTATTATACGCTGAATTTTTAAAAAGATCCATTTTGTTATAGGGCTTGTCCTCGGGGGGCAAATGCGCAGGCTTATAAAACTGGCCATATGGGTGTGTGTGATTTTAATCCTCATAGGGATTTGGGTGTCTTTGAGCAAAGGGGCGAGAAGCGAGGTCGTCTCTGTTTTTAAATGGCTAGGATCCATGCTCGGGCAGGGGTGGAGCGCAGTGTCCCATAAACTTTAGACTTGGAAAATATGTGTTTTCTAACCTTTCTTTTATAATTTGATTAAAGAAAAATTACAATTTTTTTAAGGATGATTATGATTACAAGGCGCCCCATCTTCAGCCGCGCCCTGACGGCCCTCTGCTTTGCACTGCTCTCCCTTTTGATGTTTCACACTTCTTTTTCAGCTTCCCCTTCCCTCTCTTCATCAAACCTCCACCTTTCCTCCCTTCACCAGGACCATTCCGACAAGGAGAGCAGGCATGCCAGAAAATTGAGGGAGGGAACGATCGATGAGTGGGAAAGGGATGAAGAAACCTCCCAGCCCCTCCCGACGGCTTAAAGCCGCTAAATAAGCCTTTAGAAAAAATAAATGCATTATCCCTAAATAGGGATATAATGCAAAGAATGCATATTCTCCTACTGGTAGTGGTAGGCCTGCTGGTGGGAACTTTTGTGATCGCCCTTGGAAGCGGCGGAGGTTCCATCTACGTAGGCCTTCTGACGGCTGTTTTAGGTTTGGATCCCGCCGCAGCCACGGCTACGGCCCTCGTCACAACCCTTCCCTCGCTGGTGCTCGGCACATGGGGCTACTACGAAAAAAAGCATATGGATTTCCACAAAGGAAACCGAATGCTGATTTCCGCCCTTCCCAGCGTGATTATCTGTTCGATTGTTTCTTTTTGGATTCCCAAGGACGCCTACGGTTATATTTTGGCCTCCATCCTCTTTTTTGTAGGCGGCGTCATCCTTTATAAAGCCTTCCACAAAAAGAAAAATAAAAAGACGGCAAAAGGAGACGGAACCCAGGGGGGAGCCCCCAAAAAAATGTGGGAAGTTGTGACCATCTACACGGTCTTTGGAATACTTGGCGGCATAATGGCCGGAATTGGCGGCATGAGCGGCGGAGAACCCATCTTTGCAGGCTTGCTGCTTTTGGGAGACGGCGTTTTTGAAACCATTTCAACTTCTTCCTGGGTGGTTATATGCATGGGCATTTTAGGGGCCAGCGTGCACCTTATAGGCGGGCACGTCGACTGGAGGGCCGCTATCCCCCTCACCATCGGGGCCACCTGCGGAGCTTTGGTAGCGCCCCATGTGGCCCGTTTCATCACAAAAGGAGGCAGAGCCAAGTGGCTGGAAGGAGCTCTTGGCTTGGCCCTCATTGGGATGGGAATAAAGGACATAGTATAAGGGGAAGGTTATACTAGGGAGAAGGCCTAGAATTTAGAGGAGAAAAAGCTATGAAATCGGAGATCCATCCCAATTACGGGTATGTGGTGTTTCGCGATCGCAAGGGCGGGCTGGAATTTTTGACCCGCTCGACGATGGTAGGGGACCACAGGGTGAGCCAGACTATAGAGTGGAAGGACGGCAAGACCTATCCTCTCTACGATGTGGAGGTGTCTAGCGCGACACACCCCTTCTACACCGGCAAGCGCACAGTGCTAGACTCTGCCGGCCAGGTCAGCAAGTTTGAAAAGCGTTACGGAAAAAAGAAATAAGAAAAATTTTTTAAGGGGCATGGGGCCCCTTTTTTAATGCCCAAACGAGGCAAAGTCCCCTTCTCTAAGCGACTTAGAGAAGACGGCTATCAAAATAGCGGCCACGGCTGAAGCTATAGTCATTATCCAAAGCACGTTTGCTGCCAAAACTCCGGAAGAAGAGAAAGTGAGGCGAAGGCGGGAAAGCAAGGGAGAAGAGAGAAGGGCGCTGTAGATGCTCAGGCCCACGGCCGAGGTGGTGTTTAAAGAAAGTTCGCACAGCCCCATTCCCCTACCCCTCTCTTCAGGAAGCAGGGTGGAAGTGGCGGCGCTGTAAAGGGGGGAATAGGCTGCGATTTCCCCGAAGTTATAAATGCAGGCAAAAACCGTAAGAAGCCAAAAGTTAAATCCTATGCATAGGGCAGAGAGGCCGAGGCCTATTACCATTGCCAAAGCCGAAAACAGGATGGTTTTGTAGTGTCCGAGCCAAGAAACCAGTTTTCCGGAAAAGGCCCCCACCGCGGCGGTAAGGGCATAAACTGCGGCCAGAGCCCATGAAACTTCGTCCAGAGGTATGTGGTAGACGTCTTTCCCTATCAGCTGGTAGATAGGGATCTGGGCGTAAGAAAAGAGGTTGAAAATAATTATCACGCTTATCGCCGAAGCGAAGGCCCGGTTTTTAAGAAACCTTCTGGGAAGAAAACAGTTTTTATTAAATAGAGCGTAAAAGATAAACCCTAAAAGCAGGCCGACCAATACCAAAATGCTGGCCAGGGAAATAAAGTCAAAGAAGACGGAGATGGAGCCGGCAAGAAGGGAAAAGAGGATCATTCCAAAGTAATCCACCCTCTTTTTCTTTCCGCTTCCCTTGGGAAGAGAGTGAAGAAGGGGGAGGAAGGGGATGGAGAGGAGGGGGAGAATAAAGAGAAGGTTCCACGGAATCAGATCCACTAGCCCTCCGGCCAGTACTCCAAGCACGCTCGCTGCGCTGTACACGGCGCCAAAAAGCCCTATATAAAAAGTCTTTCTTCCCGGCGGAAGCCTTTTAACGCAGGAGACCAGAAATACGCTCCCTGCGGCCTGGGAGCCTGACTGCTGCAAGATTCTTGCCGCCAACACTCCCGCAAAGGAATGGAAGAAAATTCCTACAAGAGACCCCACAACTAAAAAGGAGGCTCCCCAAAAGGCAATGGCCCTGGCCGATACAAAATCGCACAGGGAGTCATAGAGAAGTGAAAGGACGGCTAGTACTATGCCCGGTATTACCGAAAGGAAGTCGGACATTTTCCCCGCGCCCAGGTCCTTCCCTATATCGGAGTAGGAGAGGTTGAAAGCCTGGAGCATGAGGTTGCCCAGAAGATAAATGATTAAAAGAGCCCAGAGGGCTCCGGTTTTTACAGGTCCTTTTTCTATTTCTTTAGACACTTAAAAAGCGTATCAGCTCCAACAGAGGATTTAAGCTACTGGGCTATGTCTTCGTCGGTGTCTACAGAGACGGCCTTCTTTACAACCGAAGAGATGGGCTTCCTGCATATTAGAACCAGTATCAGGGAAGCTAGGGCCACAAGGAACATAATCCAGAAGACGTTGGCTGTCTGGCAGGCAGTCATGCCCTTTATTCCAAAGAGGGTGGCGTGGCCCAGTGCCGCATTTTCAATGAGATCGGAGTAAACGGCTATGCCGATGGAGGGTGAAATATTGACAATAAGATCGCAGATTCCTATTGCCCTTCCCCTCTCTTCCTGGGGCAGAGCCGCGCTGGCGGCGTCGTAAATAGGGGTGTAGATCGCGGTGAAGCCTGCTATGGTGATGGCATTTAGGATGCTAAGGAACCAGAAGCTGGAGTGAATGAAAGCCGCCGAGAGGCCAAAGCCTACAATCTCGGCTACAAGAGAGAGGATGATAACGGTGTAGTGGCCGAGCTTGTTTACAAGGGGGCCAGAGAAGATGCCTACAACCATTGCCACAAGGTTTACCCCGGTCAGCCACCAAGACACCTGCTGGAGCGGGATTTGAAACACTCCGTCTCCTATTACCTGGTAAATTGGCGTGCAGGCGAACTCGAAGAAGAAGCTTATGCATAGAAGCGCAAGAAGGATCATATACCTTCCGTTCTTAAGGAACTTGGGGGTAATAAAGGAGCGCTTGTTTTTGGCCACGTTGAAAGAAAAGCCTATTACTAGCACTCCAAATATGATCCAGAGCCACCAGAACTGCATGTAGGAGAAGTAGACGGCGAGGCAGGTGGCGATTCCGGCAAAGATTATGATGCCTATAGAATCCACCTTTTCGCCCTTGCCCGAGACGTTGGGGGTGTCTTTGACGAGAATGGGGAAAACGAAAATGGCGAGGGCCGGAATCAAAAGAAGCCACTTCCAGGGCATATCCTGGATCCATCCGCCCGCAAATACGCCCAGTGCCACCGAAAGGTAGTAGGCGGCGTTAAACACTCCCAGGTATATTGCCTTTTCCTTTTTGTTTAGGAATTTTACGGTCATTATAAGAAAGACCGATCCGGCGACCTGGGCTCCGGCGACCTGAAGGGCCCTTACCACTACTACGACCCAGAAGTTAAAGGAAAGGAAGAAGCCTACGACGGATGAAACTATTAAAACTCCCACTCCCCACAGCACCATCTTCTTAGGTGAGATAAAGTCGCACAGCGTCTCATAAAGCATGCACACTATTCCCAAAATTATTCCGGGAAGCGTGGAAAGGAGCGCGGCTGCAGTTGCTGAAACGTGCAGGGAGGTGCCTATGTTTGAGTAGACCAGGTTGAAGCATTGAATCATCAGGTTGCCGATGATAAAGACAAACAAAAGGCTGGGGAGGGATTTTTTGGTTTCCCGCCTTATTCGTTCAAATTCGACGTCATTGTCGCTTGCGTTCTCCATAACAATCCTTACTGGTTTGGAGTGCGGACGGAGTGTCCTACAAACTTGCGAACCCCGAGAGTGCAAATTATTGACAGGGCTGAAAGCGCAGTCATAAGCCAAAATATAAGCGACAGGCGAGGTACAAGCTCAAAACCCACATGGGACTTTTCGACGGCGCTGTATACAGCAATTCCGAGGGCGGGAGACACGTTCATAGCCACGTGCGCTATTCCAACCCCTCTTCCTCTCTGGCTTTCGCGCAGGGCGGAAGTGGCTATGTCGTATATGGGCGTATACACCAATGTTAAACCCACCTCGTAGACAATCATAAACACCGTCACGGCCGCAAATCCCCACTTAATGGCGAAAGCAGAGAGCAAAAATCCAAGGAGCATTAAAGAGAGGGAGAGGAGGATGGAAGGCCAGTCGCCAATTTTTTTGCATATCGCCCCCGACAAGCAGGCAGCCCCTACGCATATCAGGTACACCAGGGCCAAAAGCCACGAAATGGATTCTAGGTGCATGTGGTACACGCTTTTTCCTATGGTCTTATAGATTGGTATTGCCGCGTACTGGAAGAAGAAAGTCAAAAAGAGGATGAAAAGAGTGCCTATAAAGGCTCTCGACTTCATCATCGACCTTGTAAGAAGGGGGTTTTTGCTCTTTTTCATCCATATCACAAAGACGGCGAAAAGAAGGCAGCTGACCAAAAGGAGCCATGTCTTTTCATAAGTAAAGAAGATGGTGAGGAATGCTACGCAAACCGTAAAGAGCGAAGCTCCCAGTCCGTCGAAGGGCTCCGGCTTGGATTCTAGCTTTGGAACGTCTTTAAGAAGGAGGGGGAGAAGGAAAATGGCGAGGGCAGGAACGAGGAGGATGTACTTCCATGGGATAAAGTCAATTTGCCCTCCCAAAAGCATTCCCAATACTACCGATACAAAGTATGCGGCGTTGTTTAGGCCTATAAAGATGCCCCTGTCTTTTTTGGGGAGGTACTTTACAAGGATTACCAGCACTACGGAAGCGTGCACGGCTATGGTCTGAAAGATTCTGCATACCAGAACCACCCAAAAGTTGGAAGCTCCGAAAAATCCGGCTACTGAACTTGCCACCAAAACCAAGGTCCCTATGCACACGATCGTCCTTGGAGACACGTAGTCGCACAGAGTATCGTAAAAGAGGCATATTGCGGCCAGGGCCACTCCCGGCAGGGACACCAAAAGTGAAGCTTCGGGCACCATATGCAGGCTTTCGCCCACATTTTGGTAAACAAGGTTAAAGGATTGAAAAATAATATGGCCGAAAATGCCTAAGGCGAAGAGGGCCGGAAGAGCTCTCTTCGCCTTGCGAAGCTGCTGGGGGGAGACGCCTTTGCCTTCCCCCTCTTCAAAAGTTGGGGATACTGAGGGTTCCCCTGTCATTGAAACTGAAATTACATCCTCCAGAAGAAGAACCTTTAGTTAGTTTCAATGATAACCTGGGGAACCTACAGACCTATTTCCTTACCTTTTTCTTTCCCCTCACCTTGGCCTCGGCGGCCTTCAGCACATCCTCATCTGCGCTGAGAGGATCCTCCAGGGCGGCCTTCTCGGCGGGAGTTAGAGAATTGGCCCTCTTCTCCATATTGATGATGTGCCTCTCAGAGTAGGTCAGGTAGAGAGAGAGGATGAAGCAAAGGCCTCCTGCTATAAAGATAACTACGCTTGAAGCCCCCCAGCCGAACCTGTCTACAAGTTCTCCTATGAGGGCGGTGGCGATGGTGTCTCCAAAGATGTATTGGAAGAAGCCCATAAATCCGGTAGAAACTCCTACGGCGTACTTGGGGACGGCCTCGTTTACCATAAGGCCTACAAGATCTAGAGGTGCATAAATGCAGGCGCCTGAGATGAAGAGGCCTACCAGGATCAGAGCCTTGTCGGGGGCAAAGAAGTAGAGGCACAGAGCGCATATCATCACTATCGTCAGGCAGAAGGTGACAAGAGCCCTGCGGCCTTTTAGAAGGTCGGAGACGAAGCCGAAGAAGATGACGGCGGGGATGAGGAAGAGCTCGTACTCGCCCACGATCCAACGGGCTGTGTTTGCGCTAAAGCCCTTGGTGGGAAGGTAGCTAGGAATCCAGCTCAAAATTCCGTACCTGCAGATGTAAAAGCTCATGGAGGCCAAAGAGACCGCCCACACCGTCTTGTTGCAGAGGATGTCTTTGAGGAAGACCTGCCAAACGCTCTTCCTGGTTACGCTTCCCGCGGTGGTGCCGCCGTTTTCGTTTAGCTCTACGCTGTCGGAGTAGGTGTTAATGTCGGGAAGGCCATAGGTCTCGGGCCTTTCGGAGTTTATAAGGTACATCAAAGTGCCGATAATGGCGGCAACGATGGAAGAGGTAATGAAGATGGCGCTTATAGATCCCGAAAATGCGGCAGCTGCGGCCTCAATTGTTACAACGCAGAAGAAGGCGCCGAAGTTATGGGCGGCGCTCCAGATTGCATAGGCCGTACCTCGGCTTCGCTTTGCAAACCATAAGCTAACCTCCCTCTGGCACACTGGCGCTCCCACGCCCTGGAAGACTGAGTTTATGAGCATGAGCACTATCATGACGCCAAAAGATCTAGTCCAGGCAAAGAAGAGATTGGCTATGGCAGATCCATAAAGGGCCAGGATAAGAAACCTTTTCATAGAGACCCTGTCGGCCACAAAGCCCATGATGAATTTGCTGATGCCGTATCCTATGCCGAAGGCGGAGAGGATGATTCCGATCTCTCCTACGCTGAAGCCGTATTGGTGCCTTAGGGGGATCTCCTCATCTTGCACGACTTGGCGGATGATATAGAAGGAGGCGTAAGAAAGACATGTAGCTATCAGCACGCCAGTTTGCCTCATATGGTATTGGTGCTTTACCCTTTCTTTCGGTACCTTGGTGGCAGAAACGGTGGGTATCCCTAGAAATGACATTACTTCTTCCTTACTTTTAAGTTGCCCCATTGCAACCTAAGCGGGTGTTGTATATTAGCACTCGTAGAAAAAACTTATACATGCTACCACTAATCTGCGATCTGAGGAAAATTTGGTATTCAAAATCTTAAGAAGGGATTTGATCAGGCTTTGGGGCACTCCAGCTGCCTTCATCACCCTTTTGACCCTCCTTTTTCTCCCGGCCGTATACGGGTGGTTTAGCACCTATGCCTATTCAAACCCCTACTCCAAGACGGGAAATCTGCCCGTGGCCGTGGCAAATATGGATTCAGAGGCAAGCGTGGAAGGGGAAAAAATAGACGTGGGTTCGGATTTGGTGGAAAATCTGAAGAAAAATAAAGAGCTCGACTGGAAATTTGTAGGGGAAAAAGAAGCAAAGGCGGGAGTTGAAAGCGGGAAGTACTTTGCGGCTTTTATTGTGCCCTCAGGCTTTAGCCAAGATCTCGCCTCCGCCATCGAGAATCCGAAAAACGCCAAAAAACCCGAAATCCTCTATTTTTCAAACCAGGAAAAAAGCCCTGTAACCGGTGAAATCACTTCAGTAGGAGCTGCAAAGATTCAAAGGGAAATAAATTCGCAGATAGATTCTTCCCTCCTCAAAGCCGTAATGGAAAAAATGAGCCAGGCAGCCTCGTTTTCCAAAGAAAAGACGCTTTCGGGGGCCCAGAAGATAATTGACGACGCTAAAGACCTCAAAGAAGATCTCTCCCGCATCGCTTCTGACCAGCAAAGCCTTTCAGAAAGCATTTCTTCCTCTTCCCTCGCCCTCTCTTCAGCTTCCTCTTCTCTTTCTTCTCTTTCTTCTTTTCCGTCCCTTTCCCTTCCCTCTTCCCTGCCCTCGCTTTCCCCCCTTCCGCTTCAAGCGCTTGAAGAAAAGATTTCATCTCTCTTTTCTACCCTCTCCCGCATTTCCTCTTTTCCCTTCCCCTCCCCTTTAAAAAATCAGGCCTCTTTGACCCTCTCTTCGCTTTCTTCCCTCCTTTCATCCCTCTCTTCGCGCCTCAACTTTTTAGAGGAGCTGTGCACGAAGGCCAGGCAGACCGCTTCCTCCCTTCTTTTAAACCTGCACACTAAGTGGCAGGAAGCCAGGAGCGTGGCCTCTTCCATCCCTTCCTTCCTCTCTGAAAGTTCACGCGACCTTGAAAACCTTTCTTCTGCCCTCCAAAATGCAAACGGGCCCCTGGGGGAGTGGGAAAACGAACTTTCCGCTCTCTCTACCTCCCTTTCCCAAATTCAGGGCTCTGAATTTATTTCGTTCCTTTCCAAAATTGGAGATCTGAACGCTTCCGGCGCCTCTTCTTTCCTCTCTTCTCCTATAGAACTTGAAACCGTGCCCGTCTACCCCGCTTCCTACACTCAGGCCGTCTCGCCCTTCTTTCTAGCTCTTTCTTTGTGGGTGGGATCTTTTATGCTGGTTGTCATCTACACCCTCTTTCCCGACGGGAAGGGAATTGGGAAGGTGGGGGCCAGAAAGGGCTATTTTGCCAGGCTCTTCCTTTTCTGGTTCATTTCCTGCCTTCAGGCACTGGTTTCTTCTCTGGGGGAAGCGTGGATACTGGACTTTAAAGTGCGATCCCTCCCCCTCTTCTTTTTCTCGGCCGTTTTTTCCTCCCTCGTCTTTTCCTCCGTCATTTTTGCCATGGCGGTATGCATGGGAAAGCTTGGCAAGGCCATGGCGCTGGTTGCGGTCATGATCCAAATCCCCTCTTCTGGTGGGATGTACCCGGTTTCGCTTCTGCCCCCTGCCTACAGGGCCCTCTACCCGCTTTTGCCTTTTACCTACTCCATAGACCTTTTCAGATCCTCTGTGGCCGGAGGGGGAACATGGATCTTTGTAAAAGATGCAATTTTCCTTTTCCTTTTCGCCCTTTCTTTTACTTTGGCCTCCCTCATTCTCTTTCCCGCCCTCTCTTCTTTGCAAAAGTCCTTGAACTTCCGTCTGAAGGCGGCAGATTTTTTCACCTCGGAAGGAGAAAACCTTCCTTCTTCCAGCAGGCTTGAAAACTCTATCTACCTTCGCCTTTCCGTCCAGCCCGAGGCAAAAGTGGAAATGGAGTGGAAAAAATTCAGGAGAAGGTACAAGGCGGCTGCAGCCGGGGTGTGCTCCTTCTTTTTCGCCCTCCCCCTCGTTTTTATGGTTTTAATGTTTGCTGGCGTTGCCAGCCGCAGCATTTTCCTCTTCGTGTGGGTAGGATCCTATGCCGCGGCCATGATCGCGGCCGCCTTCATGGAGTACGGGAGGCTGTGCGCGCAAAAGGCCGTAGAAAGGCGCTTGTGAAAGGATGGGGTTTATGAGGCTGTCTGGAGATTTTGGAAAAAAGGAAACGGAAGAAAAGGGGAAAGTGAGTTCCTTTTTCTCGCCCCGCCCTTTCTCTCCCTCTCCAAAAAAGATGAGTTTTCTAAATCCTGTGCGCTTGGCAAAAAGGGACGTCTCCTCCGTTTTTTCCAGTCTTATTTCCCTCGCCGTGCTTTTAGGCCTCATCTTAATTCCAGGCCTTTACGCCTGGTTTAATCTGGGAGGGGAATTCAACCTCTATTCAAGGACCAAGGATCTAAAAATAGACGTTGTAAACCAGGATGCGGGCTACTCTTCCCCCCTCCTTCCTTTAGGCGTGAACTTTGGGTCCAAAGTGATAGGGGCCCTGCAAAAGAATCCAAAATTTCTCTGGAGCGAAGAAAGCTTAAGCGTGGCCCAAAGCCAGGTGGAAAGCGGAGAAGCTTATGCGGCCATAGAGATTCCGAAGGACTTTTCCAAGGGGCTAATGAATATCTTTTCTGATCCCTCTCCCCTAAAAGTAAAATTTCTCGTAAACCAGTCCATCACTCCCCTTTCCCCAAAGCTGACCCAGGAGGGGGCAGACGACCTTGAAAATGAAGCCAGGCAGGTTTTCGCATCCAGCTCCCTTAAGATCGCGATCTCTTCTTTGGAATCTTTTTCTTCCCTAAAGCCGGCCTCTTCCCTAAACCTTCTTTCCTCTGCTGCTTCCTCCGCCTCCACTGCTTTGCAAACTTCCAGCCTTGCCCTCCTCGCCTATTCGGGCGCCCTAAAATCTGCAGGAAGCCTGCTTTCTTTTTCTTCTTCCCAGGCCCTTTCCCTTTCAAATTTGCTAAGGCAAAATCAGGAGAAGTTTTCTTTAACCCCCATTCCTTCCTCCCTTCCTAAGCTTGCCCCCCTTTCCCTTCCCCTCTTTGGGGAAGTTCAAAAAAAGGTTGAATCTCTCCTCTCTTCCCCCCTCCTTTCCTCTCCCTCTTTTTCAGATTTGAAAAAGCTCTTGGAAGAAATCGAAAGCCAGATTCAGGGATCCTCTTCTTCCCTCTCCTCACTCTCTTCAGATCTTTCTTCATCCCTTTCTTCTAGCCTTGAAAGAGTAGAAAAAGTAGAAAGCCAGGTAGAAGAAGAATCTAGGAACCTAAATTCCGCGCTCTCTTCCCTCTCCGCATCCCTTTCTTCACTCTCCAAAGATTCTTTGGATGCCTCTTCTTCCCTCTCCTCACTCTCTTCAGATCTTTCTTCCCTCTCTTCTCTTGCCCTCTCTCTTTCTTCCTCCCTCTCCTCTTTTTCCTCTTCACTTTCCAAAGGCCTTCCCTCCCTTCCCTCTTTTGGAAGCCCGCAGGATGCCGCCAGCCTTCTTTCAAGCCCGGTAGAAGTAAAAGAAATACCCGTTTGGCCCGTTTCTCCCTTTGGAAGCGCGATCACCCCCTTCTACTGCGCGCTGGCGATGTGGATAGGATGCCTGTTGGACTGCCTGGTAATAAAGATGAAGTACTCGTACTTAAAAGCCGAAGGCCTGTGGAACCTTAAAAGATGGCATCTTGTAGTCGGAAGGTGGATTTCTATTGAATTAATCGCGTTCTTTCAGTGCGAGGTTACGGCTTTGGGGTGCCTTGTCTATATGGGTTCGCAGCTTAAAAGGCCATGGCTTTTTTTCCTGGCGGCCTTTTTCTGCTCCCTTTCCTTCAGCTCCCTTTCCTACGCCCTGGTAAGAACCTTTGGGGAGGCCGGGAAAATGGTGTGCGAACTTATTTTGATTTTCCAAATTACCGCATCTGGGGGAATATACCCCCTAGAGCTCCTTCCTAAAGGAGCCGCAAAAGCATCGCTCTTTCTTCCCGCCACCTGGGCGATAAATGCCATGCGGCCGTGCGTAGGCGGATCCTCTCTTGGACCATACTGGAAAGGCATCGGAGTTTTAGGGATTTTCTTTGCGGCCGCATGGGTTTTATGCCTCGGGCCGGGTCGGATTTTTTCCAGGCTTTCAGAAAGATTCTCCGAGAGCCTGGAATCTGGAGGGCTTAGCGCTTAGCGCATTTTTTTAAAGCTTTCGCTTAGGATTTTTGAGCACTCTTTTTCCTTAAATCCGCCCACCACTTCAGTTTTCCACCCTCCCCGGGCCCCTCGGGCAATATCCCAAACCGACCCGCACGCGCCTTGAACAGGGTCCCACGCCCCAAATACAATCCTTCCCACTTTAAAGAGCAGGGCGGCGCCTGCGCACATGGGGCAGGGCTCCAAGGTGCAAAAGAGGGTGCAGTCCATGAGGCCAGCGTTTCCCATCTTCTTTGCGGCCTTTCTCAGGGCTATGGCTTCCGCGTGCAAAAAAGGGGAAGATCTGTCGTTAAAGCCCTCGGAAACAATTTCGCCTTCCGGATCTGCTACCAGCGCCCCCACCGCAACTCCTTTGGAAAGGCAGGCCAGCTGGATGCACCTTTCCATCAGATCCGATGAGCGCTTTTCAAACATGAAGGGCCTCTTTAGATCCACCTTCATTCCTTCTCTGTAACTAAACTATGAATAGGTTATCAGCTAGGAAAAGGATTTTTAATCTTGAAGTATTTTGAAAAACTTGCCAGAAAGATGAATATCGAAGGGGAAATTGACATGGAGGCCAAGCCCTCCACTTTGGAAGATGAAGAAGTGTACCGCTGCTCCATATTTTCAGTGCACAAAAAACTCATCGCCCTTCCCAAAAAAGACGGGGGGCGGGAAGTGATAAGGCGCGAGATCGTAGATCACCTGCCGGGGGTCATCTGCCTCGTCCACGACCTCGATACCGATTCCTATCTGGTGGAGATGGAGTACAGGGTAGGGCCCGGAAATTTTGTTTTCGGGCTTCCGGCCGGGCTGGTAGAAAGAGGAGAAGCTCCGCTGGAGACGGCAAAAAGGGAAGTTGAAGAAGAAACGGGGGTAAGGCCCGGAAAAATTGAAGAGATAGAACAGTACGGGGCCTTTTACGCATCAGAAGGGGCGAGTAACGACAAGGCTTACCTTTTCGCCCTTCATGTTTCTGACATTGAAAATCTCCCGCTCAGGCCGGATGCGGGAGAATTTATAAAGTCTGCATGGGTCTCTTTTGAAGAGATGCTTTCTTTGCCCATAAAAAACGCCTCCAGCGCCCTTCTGGTCAGAAACGAAGAGGTAAGGAGGCGGGGAGGTCAGATCTTGTAGCGCTCCTCTTTGGCCGCGATCGCCACGCTGGGATCTTTTTCGTCCAGTTCCTTAAGGACGCTTTCTATGTCCTTGGGGGACTTGGGAACGAGGATCTGCACTTTCAAAAGGAGGTCCCCTTTCGGAGTGGTGGCGCAGCCCCTTCCTTTTACCCTAAGCACCGCCCCAGAGCTCGTGCCTTCCGGAACTTTCACCTTTAAAAGTTCGCCTGTGATGTCCTTGACTATGACGCTTGCCCCAAGGCAGGCCTGGGAAAATGTCAAAGGTAGGTTTCTGACGAGGTTCTTTCCGTCCATGGAAAAAACTGGGTCAGGGGTTATATGCACTTCAAGGTAGAGGTCTCCCCTGGCTCCCGTGACGGGATCCTGGGCTCCCTTGCCCTTTAGTTTTATAGTCTGGCCGTTTTTTACTCCAGCCGGGATTTTGGTCTTTATAAGAGATCCGTTCACCTTTAAAGACACTGTAGCTCCGGTGACCACCTGAAGGAGGGAGAGGTCCACGCTAGACTCTAGGTCAAGATCCCTGGGGTCGCTGTAGCGAGAGTACCCCCCGCCGCCTCCTCCAAATTGGCTGAAGATATCGGAAAAGCCGGAGGCTCTCCCTCCTCCTCCAAACATTGAGCTGAAGATATCGGAAAAGCCGGAGTCGGCTCCGTATCCGCCGGATCCCGCCGTAAACCTGGCTCCGCCCGATCCAAACTGCCTTATGGCGTCGTATTTCTTTCTCTGGTCGGCATTGCTCAGAACGTCGTAGGCTTCGGAAATATCCTTGAACTTTTCGACGGCCGAGGGGTCGTGGTTAAGATCAGGATGGTATTTTCTGGCCAGCTTCCTGTAAGCCTTGTTTATCTCATCTTGACTGGCATCCTGCCCTACGCCTAAAACCTTATAAAAATCCTTATTTAGCCATTCGTTTTCTGCCATTGGCCACCTGTTGCCTTTTTATTAAAACCCCCGCAGGGTTTAGAAAGTAAAGTACTTCCTTATCGTGTCATAGAGCTTCCTTTGATCTGGGGTGCTCAAAACGTCGTAGGCTTCCGTTATTTGCTTGAACTTTACGGCAGCCTCCGGATCGTGGTTGATATCCGGATGGTACTTTCTGGCCAGCTCTTTGTAGGCTTTCCCTATTTCTTCTTCGGAAGCGTCTTGGCTAACCCCCAAAGTCGCGTAGAAATCCTTTCCGGACCACTCAGGTATCGTCACTGATCTGCTCCCGCTTCGCCTTCTTCGCTTTGAGGCTGGCTCTCTTCCGGTTCCGTTTCGGGAAGCGGGGAAGAGACGACAACCCGGGCAGCTCTTACTACTTTGCCGTCCATCTTGTATCCGGCTTCCACCACCGCCTCGAGGACGTCGGAATCTACTCCCTTTTTGGGGTTATGTAAGACAGCCTCGTGCATGGAGGGGTCAAAAGCCTCGCCCGCTTCGCCAAACTTCTCTATTCCCAGCTTTGAAAGGGCTTTGTCCATCTGTTTGGAGACGGCCTTCAAAGACTCATCCATTTGGCCATGCTCGCGAATGCGGTCCAAATCATCTAAGACGGGAAGGAGGGCTTTTAACGCATCCTCTACCCCCGCCCTTTTGAACTGCTCTCTCTCTTTGGAGGTTCTGTTGCGAAAGTTTATAAAGTCCGCCCTCTCGCGCTGCAGCGCCTCCAGGTAATCGGCAGCCTCTTTTTTGGAAGCTTCCAGTTCTTTGGAAAGATCCTCTTCAACGGCGTTATCGAGCTCCTGCTCCAGGGAGTCGAGATTCTCCTCAGAGGCTTTCTTTTCCTCTTCCTCTGAGCTCTCTGCCATCTCTACTCGTCTTTCTTCTCGTCGTCGTCTACGACCTGGGCGTCTACTACGTCGTCTTCAGGGGCCTGCTGCTGGGAAGCGGGGCCGGCCTGGGAAGATCCGTTCTGCTCGTAGATGTTCTTGCCGATCTTCTGGGCGGAAGTCATGAGGTCCTCTTGGGCCTTCTTGATGGCTTCCACGTCGTCTCCCTTGAGGGTGTCTTTGAGGGTGGCGATCTTTGTAGACACTTCGGAAGCCACGTCTGCAGGGATCTTGTCCTTGTTTTCGTTGAGGACCTTTTCTATAGAGTAGGCGAAAGCTTCTCCCTGGTTGCGGGTTTCGGCATCCTCTTTGCGCTTCTTGTCGTCGGCTTCGTGCTCCTGGGCTTCCTTGACCATGCGGTCGATTTCGTCTTTGGGAAGGGAAGATCCTCCGGTGATGGTCATGGACTGCTCTTTTCCGGTGCCCTGATCTTTGGCCGAGACGTGCACGATGCCGTTGGCGTCGATGTCGAAAGTGACTTCGATCTTGGGAACTCCCCTGGGGGCGGGGGCGATTCCGGTCAGCTCGAAGGTTCCCAGAGGCTTGTTGTCGCGGGCAAACTCCCTCTCGCCCTGGTAGACCTGTATCAGCACGGATGGCTGGTTGTCTTCTGCGGTGGAGAAGATTTCGCTTCTCTTGGTGGGGATGGCGGTGTTTCTGTCGATTAACTTAGTCATAATTCCGCCCTTGGTCTCAATTCCGAGGCTAAGCGGGGTGACGTCTATCAAAAGGACATCCTTGCGGTCGCCCTTTATAACTCCGGACTGGATCGCAGCTCCCACTGCCACCACTTCGTCGGGGTTCACCGACTGGCTTGCATCCTTTCCTCCGGTCAGCTCCTTTACCAGATCTTTTACGGCGGGCATCCTGGTGGAGCCTCCCACAAGTATCACGTGGTCTATCTGAGAGACTGTAACGCCTGCATCCGAAAGCACCTGGGAGAAGGGCTTGCGGCACCTGTCGAGAAGGTCGCGGGTCATTTCCTCAAAGTGGGCGCGGGTGAGAACTTCATCGAGATGCACCGGCCTTCCGTCGGGAGTCATCGCCAGGTACTGCATGGAGATTGTGGTCTCCATCGCCCCCGACAGTTCCTTTTTAGCCTGCTCGGCAGCTTCCTTGAGCCTTTGAAGGGCGATCTTGTCCTGGGAGAGATCTACCCCGTACTTGTTCTTTACGGTTTCTACCAGCCAGTCAATGATCCTCTGGTCCCAGTCGTCTCCGCCGAGGTGGTTGTCGCCGTTGGTGGCCTTCACCTGGATAGTGGAGAAGCCGTCGTCATCCTTGCCGATTTCCAGAAGGGATACGTCGAAGGTTCCTCCTCCAAGGTCAAAGACCAGTATCTGCTCGTTTTCATTTCCCTTTTCAAGGCCGTAGGCCAGGGCGGCCGCGGTGGGCTCGTTTATAATCCTTAAAACGTTGAGGCCGGCGATCTTTCCGGCATCTTTGGTGGCCTGCCTTTGGGCGTCGTTAAAGTAGGCGGGGCAGGTGATGACGGCATCCGTTACAGGCTCACCCAGGTACGCCTCCGCGTCCCTCTTAAGCTTCATCAGGATCTGGGCGCTTATCTCCTGGGGAGTCCACTTCTTTCCGTCTATTTCCACCGTCCAGTCGGTTCCCATGTGGCGCTTTACAGAGGAAATGGTGCGCTCCACATTGGTAACGGCCTGCCTCTTTGCCACGTCCCCCACTAAAATTTCTCCGTTCTTGGCGAAGGCCACCACGGAGGGGGTGGTCCTCTGCCCCTCGGAGTTGACTATCACTGTAGGCTGTCCTGCTTCAAGGGTTGCAATGCAGGAATTGGTTGTGCCTAAATCTATTCCAACCGAGCGCCCCATCGCGCATCCTCCTTCTTCCAGCGCCGAGACCTTCCCGGCGCGCTCTCAGTATTTTAAGTTAAAAGAGCCCGCGATTATTCCAAAGCGCGGGCCGGTTTATTTTTCCCTAAAAAAAGGGGTTTAGTCTACCTGGATTATCTTTTTGTCCCTGCCGTCTTCCAGGGTCAAAAAGTCGTCGTCCCCCCTGTGGTCTACTACGACCTGGGAAGAGGGGAGGACTTTTCCGGAAAGCAGGGCCTTGGCGAGCTTGTCTCCTACCTGGGTTTGAACCAGCCTGCGAAGCGGGCGCGCCCCATAGGCCGGGCTGTAGCCGACGTTGGCCAGCCAGTCTTTGGCGGGGTCGGTAGCGGTCAAAACGATGCGCCTGTCTGAAAGGCGGGAGGCGAGCTGGTCTAACTGGATGTCGACGATCTTTCTGAGATCCTGGCGGGTGAGGGGCTGGAACATCACTATGTCGTCTAGCCTGTTTAGAAATTCGGGCCTGAAGTGCGCCTTTACCGCATCCATCACGGCCTTCTTCTTTGCGTCTTCATCCATGTCCTGCCTGGCCATGTATTCGCTTCCCAGGTTGGATGTCATGATGAGGATGGTGTTTTTAAAGTCTACCGTGCGCCCCTGGCCGTCGGTAAGCCTTCCGTCGTCTAAGACCTGCAAAAGAAGGTCGAAGACCTCGCGGTCGGCCTTTTCAACTTCGTCAAAGAGGACTACAGAGTAGGGCCTTCTTCTCACAGCTTCGGTCAGCTGCCCCCCTTCTTCGTAGCCTACGTACCCCGGGGCCGCTCCTATCAGGCGGGAGACCGATGCCTTCTCCATGTATTCGCTCATGTCGATTCTTACCATCGCCCTCTGGTCGTCGAAGAGAAATTCGGCCAGGGCCTTGGCGAGCTCGGTTTTGCCCACGCCCGTGGGTCCGAGGAACATGAAAGATCCCGTGGGCCTGTTGGGATCGGAGATCCCGCTCCTTGAGCGGCGCACTGCGTCGCTTACAGAGTGTATGGCCTCCTTTTGGCCTATGACGTGCTTTCCTAAGTAGTCTTCCATGTGAAGCAGCTTTTCGTCTTCAGACTCCGTCAGCTTCCCCACGGGTATTCCGGTCCATTCCGACACCACCCTGGCGATGCTCTCGGCATCCACGCAGTCGGGAACCATCGGCTCCTTTGAAGAGTCGCCTGAGGACTTTTCAGCCTCTTTTTGCACCTCTTCGAGCTCTTTGCGGATCTCGGGGATTTCGCCGTACATAATCCTTCCGGCCTTTTCAAGGTCGCCAGATCTTGTGGCCTTGTCGGCCTCGACCTTCTTGGCATCCAGCTTTGCCCTAAGTTCTCCTACCTTGTTTCTTCCGCTCTTTTCGCTGTTCCACCTGGCCTGGAGCCCGCTTAGCTTTTCTTTGGCATCGGCCAGCTCCTTGTTTATCTCTTCAAGGTGCTCTTTGCTCGCCGCGTCTTCGCTCTTTGAAAGCTGGAGCTGCTCCATTTGAAGGCGGGTGACTTTGCGGGAGAGCTCGTCTATTTCCTCAGGGGAAGAATCTAACTCCATACGGAGGTGCGCCGCCGCCTCGTCTACAAGGTCTATCGCCTTATCGGGGAGCTGGCGGTCGGTAATGTAGCGGTTGGAAAGGGTGGCGGCGGCTATAAGGGCGTCGTCACCTATCGTCACTTTGTGGTGGGCTTCATAGCGCTGCTTTAGGCCGCGAAGGATGGTGATGGTGTCCTCTACGTCGGGTTCTCCTACATAAACCTGCTGGAACCTTCTCTCAAGGGCCGGATCTTTTTCTATGTTTTCCCTAAATTCATCGAGAGTGGTGGCGCCTATGAGCCTTAGCTCCCCTCTGGCGAGCATGGGCTTAAGCATATTGCCGGCATCCATCGAGCCTTCTGCGCTTCCGGCTCCTACGATGGTGTGGATCTCATCTATGAAGGTGATAATCTGACCGTCCGAGGCCTTGATCTCGGCCAAAACGGCTTTAAGCCTCTCTTCAAATTCTCCCCTGTACTTGGCTCCCGCCACCATGGCGGAAAGGTCGAGGGAGATTAGCTTTTTATTTTTGAGGGTGAGGGGAACGTCTCCTGCCACAATCCTTTGGGCCAGGCCTTCCACCACTACCGTCTTTCCAACTCCGGGTTCGCCCACGAGGATGGGGTTGTTTTTGGTGCGGCGCGAAAGAATCTGCATGACGCGCCTTATTTCCTGGTCTCTTCCTATAACCGGGTCCAGCTTCCCCTCGGAAGCGGCTTTTGTAAGGTCGGTGGAGTACTTTTCAAGGGCCTTGTAGTTGTCTTCGGCATCCGGGCTGGTCACATGCCCTTCTCCCCTAACGCTTGGCAAGGCTTTTAGGATAGCTTCTTTTGTGGCTCCGGCATTTCTGAGTATCTCCCCAGCCTTGTCCTGGCTGGCGGCCAGGGCGGCCAAAAGGTGTTCTGTAGACACGTATTCGTCATCCAGCTCCCCCATGATCTGGCCCGCTTCGGTCAGAACCTGGTTCAAGGCAGGGGATGCTGTGGGGTTGCCGTTTCCCCCCGTAGCTCTTGGAAGGGAGGCCAGGGCGCTTCTGACCTTGGTGCCGATGGAGGAGGGATCGGCCTTGACGGCTTCCAAAATTCCCTTCACCAGGCCGTTGTCCATCCTAAGGAGGGAATCTAGAAGGTGTAGGGGGGTAACCTGGGGGTTTCCCGCAGCTGAGGCGTCCTGGATCGCATCCCCCAGCACCTTTTGCGATAAATTAGTTAGTTTTTCATCACTCATATAAACATGCCTTTCTTCTGAGTAGAGATAACTTGGCCGGGGCCTGATTTATTCCTAAAGAGTTGTCTACAAATGTAGACAAATGTGTTATCATTTTTCCCGTGACTTCTTGTAAATGCTCCATTTCAGGGTGCGAGTGGAAAGTGATGGCCCTTCTCTGGCAGGGCCCTGCCCGCTCGAGGCAAATATGCGAAACGTGCGCCGGCAAATTCGGCTGGTCTCCTTCCACGGTAAAAACCTACCTCTCGCGCCTTGTGAAAAAAGGATTTGCAGAAGCTGAAAAAAAACGGGGAGGCTTTGAATACAGGGCAAAAAAGAGCCAGGGAGAGTGCATGCAGGAGAGGACCGAAAAGCTGGCCGAAGAGACCTGCCTGTGCGATCAGAAGGCAATGCTTTTGGATCTTATAAAATCCTGCCCCCTCTCCCCCAAGGACGCAGAGGAGATAAAGAAGGCCCTGGATGAAAAAATAAGCCGCGCCCAAGGGGCAAAGGAAGTTAAAAAGTGCGGATGCAAGGGAGGGAAAAATGGCTGCGGATGCTGAAAAGCAGGAGACTTTTGGAATTTCCGGAATGGTATGCGCTTCATGCGCCCAAACAATAGAAAAAGCCGTAAGGTCCCTTCCCGCCGTCAGCTCGGTGTCGGTAAACCTTGCCACCGAAAAAATGAACGTAGTTTTCAACCCATCCATGGCTTCGGGAGAAGACATAGAGAAAAAGGTCAAAGACGCAGGATACGGGGCAAAGCCCATCGAGGAGGCTTCAAAGGCCCTAGCCGCAAAAAAGGCTGAAAAAAAGAGGGAGCTTAAAAACCTCCAGATTCGTTTTTGGGTTTCGGCGGGGCTGTGCGTGCTGCTGCTTTATATGGCTTTCTACGGACCTTTGCCCTATTGGCTTTCGTCTCCCATCCCCTTCTCTGTAGTCCAGCTCGTGCTTTGCGCGGCGGTTGTGGGGATAAACTGGAAAATCTATGCCATAGGGTTTTCTACCCTTATAAAAGGCCATCCCAATATGGACTCTTTGGTCTTCCTGGGCTCCGGAACCGCATTTGTCTATTCAATAGTGGCTACGGCCCTTGTGCTGGCTGGGCAAAGGCAGTGGAGTTCAAAGCTCTATTTTGAATCGGGCGCCGTAATCCTTTGCCTAGTTACGCTTGGAAAGTTCTTTGAAACCAGAAGCAAGAAAGAAGCCGGGGAGGCCATTAACCGCCTCATGGATCTTTCCCCTTCCATGGCCACGCTGCTTGAAAACGGAGAGCAAAAGCAGGTGCCCCTATCTCAGGTAAAGCCCGGAGACATCCTCCTTGTAAAGCCCGGAGAAAAGGTGCCCACCGACGGCAAAATCCTCTCCGGATCCTCCCAGGTGGACGAATCCATGATCACGGGCGAATCTGCTCTGATTGAAAAGGGGCCGGGAGACGGGGTTATAGGAGCCAGCCTCAATTCTTCGGGCAGCTTTACCATGGAGGCGGAAAAATCCGCATCCGACGGGGAGCTTTCTAAAATAATCTCCCTCGTAGAGCAGGCGCAGTCTGCAAAGATTCCGGTGGCGCGCCTTGCAGATACCATCTCCGGCTTCTTTGTGCCCGTCATCATCTCTATAGCCGTCATTGTGGGAATTTTGTGGATATTTGTAGGAAGGCAGAACTGGCTTTTCGGCCTTACGGTTGCAATTTCAGTCCTCGTCATAGCCTGCCCATGCGCCCTTGGCCTGGCAACTCCCACCGCCATAATGGTTGGGACCGGCAGGGGCGCCAAAGAAGGCATCTTGATACGTGGGGGAGAGAGCCTTGAAAAGGCCTATAAGCTCACCGCCGTAGCCTTCGACAAGACCGGCACCATAACCTCCGGAAAGCCCGAAGTGAGCGAGATCCGCAATTTTTCTCAGCTTAGCGAAGAGGAAATCTTGAAGATTTTTGCCTCCGCAGAATCTGGAAGCGAACACCCGATCGCAAAAGCTGTGGCAGCAGAGGCACAGAGAAGAGGCATGACGAACTTAGAAGATCCCGAGCAATTCGGGGCTATATCCGGAAAAGGCGTCTATGCCATGATTGCAGGAAAGCCCTACGTCGTGGGGAGTTTAGCCCTGATGAAGGAGAGCGGGATCGGGGTGCCCGAGAAGGCAAAAGAAGCCGGAGAAAAAATGGCGGACGAAGGGTGCACCCTCCTATTTCTTGCGGACCAGTCCTCTCTTCTGGCAGTTATGGGCGTAAAAGATACCGTAAAACCCACAAGTCGGGCCGCCATCTCGGCTCTAAAGTCAATGGGGATTAAAACCATCATGATTACCGGAGACAACGAGAGAACGGCTAGGAGGGTGGCCGAGCAGGTCGGAGTTGACAGGGTGTTTGCAGGGGTGCTTCCCGAAGGAAAGATCGACATCGTCTCCTCCCTTCAAAAAGAGGGGGAGAAGGTGGCAATGGTGGGGGATGGCATAAACGACGCCCCCGCCCTTTCCAAAGCGGATGTGGGAATTGCTATAGGTTCCGGAACAGATGTGGCGATTTCTTCGGCGGATGTGGTTCTGATGAGGTCGGACCTTATGGGCGTGCCAACCGCAATAGATCTTTCCAAAGCCACCATGACCAATATCAAAGAGAACCTGTTTTGGGCTCTGTTTTACAACCTTATAGGCGTGCCCATAGCCGCTGGAATCCTTTACATTTTCGGAGGGCCTCTTTTGAACCCTATGATTTCAGCTGCGTGCATGTCTATGAGCTCGGTATGCGTAGTATTAAACGCCCTGAGGCTGCGCCGCTTTCACAGGCCTAAAAAGTGGAATTAAAGGCCCGAAAGCCTGTTAAATGATTTGGAAAAGGAGAATGAAATGGAAAAGAAGTTCCAAATAACGGGAATGAAGTGCCAGGGATGCGTAGACACCGTTACCTCGCGCATAAAGGCAGTGCCCAGCGTCAGCAAGGTTACGGTGAATCTGGACGACGGGATCGCAACCGTAGAGGGAAGAGACTTTAATTCCAGGTCTATTTTGGCCTGCCTTAAGGGAACTCCCTACAAGATAGAGCCCGTATACAATGAGAGCCCCTTCCCCTTCTTCAGAACCCACTCGAGCGGGGACGGGGAAAAGGAACAATAACTTTTTAGTTGTCTTATAAAAAAACTCCTCCGGCGTGGAGGAGTTTTTTTATAAGGAGTGCCGGTTTAACGCCTCTCTCTTCTTTCCCTCATCTTCTTAACAGCTTCTGCAGCAATTCCTCCTGCCAGGAGGATAGCCGAAGCTATTTCCACGTCTTGCGCACTGGAACCGGTGCTGGCAAGGGGCTTTTTGGAGGTCGGGGCGGCTTTTTCTACGGTGTAGGCTGCGGCTTTGGCACCTGCAGCTTCTGCAAAGGGCTCGGCCAAGACTTTGGAGACCAACTGAAGATCTGAGCCCATTTGTCCGTAAGCGCCCAAAGCATCTTTCGTTGAAGCGATGTCGGATGTCAGTTCGCTTACGAGCAGCTGCGCCTTGGTGGTAGCCTCATTTTCTGCTTGCCAACTTTCAATCTGATCCAGAGCGTTTTCAATATCCATCTTGACTATTTGCGCGCTGTCGAGATCGATTCTGGCATCGGCCTGGCTTGTAGTGCTAAAACCTGCATTTGCCATTTGGTTTATTGCTGAAGTGGAAGTGCCGATAGCTTTCTCTACTTCCTTTAAGGCGTTTTGAAGGTAAGGGGCAGCCGCCTGAGGATCTAAAGCAGCTTCCGCTCCTTTCAGCTCTCCATTTGCTCCATTGGCATCCGAAAGGATTTGGGAGGTGTAGCCTGCAACGGCCTGGGCGGCGGCAGATTCGGCATTTGCCGTCTGCCACGCATTTGCATCGTTTATGGCCTTAGCAATGGCGCTTTGAGCTGCCGTGGCGCTGTTTAGATCACTCTTAGCGCTGCTTATGCTGCTCTGGCTAAATCCCGCGCTTGGCATCTCGGCTATTGCCGAG
>JAGBQH010000001.1 GCA_017632945.1 Aeriscardovia sp.
CCGGCCTCGTCTATAAGGTCTATTGCCTTGTCGGGAAGGTTTCTGTCTTGAATATAGCGGGCAGAGAGCTCGGCTGCGCTTTGAAGGGCGGCATCGGTTATGGTCACCTTGTGGAAGCCCTCATAGTGGCTGCGAAGCCCTCTAAGGATTTGGACGGTCTGGGCGACAGAAGGCTGAGAGACGGTTATAGGTTGAAACCTTCTCTCCAGGGCTGCATCTTTCTCTATGTACTTCCTGTACTCCGAAATCGTAGTGGCTCCGATGGTTTGAAGCTCTCCTCTTGCCAGCATGGGCTTTAACATATCTCCGGCGCCCAGGGCTCCGTCGGCAGATCCTGCCCCTACTATTTGGTGGATTTCATCTATGAACAGGATTATGTTGCCGCTGGTCTGAACTTCCTTTATGACCTTTTTCAGCCTCTCTTCAAAGTCACCCCTGTATCTAGATCCCGCCACAAGGGATGCCAGATCCAAAGAATAGATCTGCTTTCCTTTCAGGGTTTCGGGCACATCTTGAGACACAATTCGCTGAGCCAGGCCTTCCACTACCGCCGTCTTTCCTACCCCGGGCTCCCCTACGAGGACCGGGTTGTTTTTTGTACGGCGCGAAAGCACGGTCATAACGCTTAAAATCTCGTCCTCCCTGCCTATTACAGGGTCGAGCTTCCCCTGGGCCGCCAGCTGGGTGAGATCGGTTCCGAACTGGGAGAGCATGGCCGACATGCTTCCCTCGGCCTTATTTTCCACTCCCCCTGCGTTGGCCAGCCTGTCTTCTTCGTTTTTTTGGCCCCTTATGGCGTTTAGGGTGGAAGTTCTTATATCTTCCAAATCCGCTCCAAGCTGGATAAGGATCTGCGCTCCCAAGCCCTCTCCCTGCTTTACAAGGCCCAGAAGGATATGCTCAGTGCCGATATAAGTGTGGCCCAGCTCCAGGGCCTGCCTGAGGGTCATATTAAGGACGTTTTTTGCGTTCGCCGTCAGAGGGAGGTGCTTTCCGGTATCGGGGCTGTCTCCCATGCCTATCATGTTTATTACTTCATTTCTGGCCTTTTCCAGGGTGATTCCCTTTTCATTTAGCACATGGGCCGCTATGCCTTCCCCTTCTTCAAGAAGGCCCAGAAGGATATGCTCAGTGCCGATATAAGTGTGATTTAGCGAATGAGCCTGCTTCTGGGCCAAAATCATGACCCTTTTGGCGCGATCGGTAAACCGTTCAAACATTGGCTTCCTTTCTTGCCAGAAGACTCTGCAGCTTCTTCCGGCTAAATTTATTGCTCTTCTCCGCTTTCCCTTTTCTCCACTTGCGGTCGAGCTCGAGGCAGTTTTTAGTCGTCTATATCAAAATCTTCAGCTACTGCCCTCAGCATTTTGGCCAGCCTGTTGCAGGTTAATGGATCTGGCCACTTGCCATGTTTTAACTTTGCGTTGGTGGAGTCTAAAAGCTTGATCAGATCCTCTATGATCGCATTCATTTCGTCGCTGGTATGCCTGCGGGGAACGGAGCGCTGCACTACGTGCAGATTAAAAGCCTGCATGCGTCCAGCCTCTTCAATTTCCGAGTACTCCACTTTCATGCCTGATTTTGGAGTAAAGCTGGAAGGAAGGTTAGAGGCGGAAAGATATACCTCTTTGCCATCCTCCCCGGCGATAAATCCGTAGCCTTTTTTGCTATCGAACCAGCGAATTTTACCAGTTGGCACAGCTTCCTCCTTCAATGCCTTTTCAACTAATGATATCAATTTTGTCTTTTGCCTTTTTCTTCCGCTCCGCCTTTTGAAGCGGCAATCGGAAGGGGGGATCCGGTGGCGGGAATGGCGGTTATTATTGTCAGTCCCCCTCCCGGGGTAGGTTCTGCGCAGATAAATCCGGAATGGGAGGAAATGATGGCCTTAACGATGGCCATCCCCAGCCCTGTGCCGCTCTTCTTGCGGGTCCGGGAAGGATCAAAAGTATAAAATCGCTCGAAGATCCTCCCTATGGAATCTGGCGTCATTCCAGGTCCGTGGTCAGAGACAGTGATTAAGGCGTAAGGCAAGCCGCCCTTTCCTTTCAAAGACTTTTGCATTGCCAGGCAGAAAGACTGCAGGGGCTCTTTAGAAGATGCCAGCTCTTTACAGGCTTCATAAGAAATATCGGCCTGCACCGAAGAGAGTGAAATTTCCACCGGGCAATCTGCAGGGGTGTACTTGTGAATATTTCCCACAAGATTTGTAAACACTTCCCTCAGCCTCGTGCCGTCTCCGTAGGTTGCGATGGGGGGGAGCTCGCCCGCCACAAAGCGCGTGCAGGAAAAGAATGCCTGCTGGGCATCTTTTGAAGTCACAAAATCCGGGAGGAACTCAAGAGTGCCCATGCAAACCTTTCTCTGCGGATCTAGCACCATAAGGTCTTCTACGCTGTCTAAAATAAGAGAATCCAGTTCGACGCTTTGGGTTAGATCTATCCCCCTGCCCTCATCTAGTCTGGCAAGGGAAAGCAGGTCGGTTACAAGCTCTGTCATTCGGGCGCTGGAGGCCCCGATCCTGTTCACTATTTCGTCAGCCTTTTCCAGATCTTCCCCTTCTTCCCTCTCCATCTTGTAGAGTTCGGCGTAAGCTCTTATGGCCGACAGGGGCGTCCTCAATTCATGCGAGGCATCGGAAATAAACTGCTTCATCTGATCGTTTGTCTCTTTTTGAGCTTTAAAACTCTTTTCTATCTTTGAAAGCATTATGTTCAAAGAACTGGCCAGGCTCCCTATTTCAGTGCTTTCAGGAAGGGCGGGCACCCTTTGGGAAAGATCTCCGTTTGCTATATTGGCAGCTATTGTCTCTATCTGCTTTAAAGGCCTCAGGGTCTTTGAGATGATAAGAGACCCTATTATGAGGGCTATGAGGATTATGATGATGCCTACGATTATGAAGTAGTAAATCACCATCCATGCTGTCTCCTGGGCGTTATAGAGAGAGAGGCCTATGTAAAGGATTCCGGACTGCCCTCCCCCACTTTGATACCAGTGGAGCTTTAAAACCCTCCAGTCAGCCCTCACTTCCTTGTACGAGGAGTTGGCATTCCCCTCTTCAAGAACCTGGGATGAAACGGTGGTAGGCACCCCAAATTCCAGGTCTCCCGCCTCTCCGCTGGGGGCCAGTTTTGGTATGCTCTCGGCCCCCCCGTCCAGTACGGGAATAAGGGGCGTGCTTAGAATCTGGCCCTGGTTATTTCTTATCTGAAGGAAATAGTCGGTGGGAAGGGCTTCGGACTTTGGGGAAAAAGGCTCTACGTTGTTGACGATAAGCTGGGCCTGGGAGGAGAGCTGGCTGTCGATCCTATTTACCGTGTAATTCCAAATAAGCTCCTTTGTGGCAAAAGCTACAACCGAAATACCTACGGCCAAGAGAACGAACAAAATGGCTATAAGCTGGAGGTTTAGCGGGATGGCGTTCCCGTGTGCCTTTTTAGAGCTCTCTCGGCCCCCTTCTTGGTCCTCGTAGCTTTTTGCCAATTTTCTTTCCGCCTACTCTTTAGCTTCCTTCGGAGTCCTTATCATGTACCCTGCAGATCGCACGGTCTGAATCAGGGGCTCCACCTTTTTTTCCTCCCCGTTTTCATCGGTATAGGTTATCCCGTCAATCTTCTTTCTAAGGTAAGAGATATAAGAATCCACTATCGGAACCTCTACCACTTTCCCTTCCCAAATGTGGGATATGATTTCTCCCTTGCTTAAAGCCTTGTCCTTATTTCTTACAAGGTAATCTAGAAGCCAGAACTCGGTGGGGCTGAGCCTTACCACCTTTCCATGCCTCGTCACTTCCAAAGCATCTTCGTTAATCTCAAGGTCCGCTATGGAAATAATCGGCTTCGGCTTGGTCTGGGGTTTTGTCATCTCCAGCGTCTTTTTTATTTTCCACGTCAGCTCGTCGAACACAAAGGGCTTGGTCACGTAGTCATTCCCCCCGGCGGCGTACCCCAAAATTCTGTCCTTGGGGGCATCCTTGGCGCTTAAAAAGATTATTGGGATATGCTTGTCGTTTCTGCGTATGGTTTTACACACTTCCAATCCGCTTCTGTCGGGAAGCATAACGTCTAAAATCACCAGATCGGGTTTGCTTAGCTCTATCAGTTCTATTGCATCTTTGCTATTTGTAGCCGTTCTCACTTTAAAAGCAGGGAGCCTAAACCTCAGCCCTTCTTTAAGGGTATAGAGTATGTCTTCATCATCGTCCACTACGACGATAGTGCCGATATTATCCTTGTCCATAGTTGATAATTATAGGATAATTTTCAGATTTTATTCAGAAATTTCTATAAAAAAGAAGCTCCCCCCCAGGGGAGCCCGGCCTAATTTGGATTAGTAGTCCATGCCCTGGGGCTGAGGAGCATTGTTCTTGGGTTCGGGCTTGTTAGCCACCACAGCTTCGGTGGTGAGGAACAGGCCTGCAATGCTGGAAGCGTTCTGCAAGGCGGAACGGGTGACCTTTACAGGATCTGCTACGCCGGCAGCCAGAAGGTTTTCGTACTTGCCATTGTCGGCGTTGTAGCCTTCGCCCTTGGGCAGGGAGAGCACCTTGTCTGCTACTACGTCCCCGCTCACTCCGCTGTTTTCTGCGATCTGCTTTATAGGAGCAGACACGGACCTCATGACAATCTGGGCGCCGGTCTTCTCATCGCCACTCAGATCCTCTACCATGCCTTCAACTCCTTTGGCAGCCTCTATAAGGGCAACGCCGCCTCCGGGAACCAGGCCCTCTTCTATAGCGGCCTTGGCGTTGCGCACTGCGTCTTCAATGCGGTGCTTGCGCTCTTTTGCTTCTACTTCTGTGGCAGCTCCCACCTTGATTACGGCAACTCCTCCTGCGAGCTTGGCCAGCCTCTCTTGAAGCTTTTCGCGATCGTAATCGGAGTCGGTAGATTCAATTTCCTTGCGGATCTGGGCGATTCGAGCCTCAACGTCTTCCTTCTTGCCGCCGCCGCCCACAATGGTGGTTTCGTCCTTGGAAACTGTCACCTTTTCTGCAGTTCCAAATACGCTCATGTCGATGGAGTCTAGCTTCAGTCCGAGGTCGGAAGAGACGACCTGACCGCCGGTGAGGATTGCCATATCCTGCAGCATTGCCTTGCGCCTGTCTCCAAAGCCGGG
This sequence comes from Aeriscardovia sp., assembly GCA_017632945.1. Taxonomy (GTDB): domain Bacteria; phylum Actinomycetota; class Actinomycetes; order Actinomycetales; family Bifidobacteriaceae; genus RGIG1476. Next base: position 5,119 of record JAGBQH010000001.1, read on the forward strand.
GGCCTTTACTGCACAGGAGGCGAAGGTGCCACGGATCTTGTTGAGGATGAGGGTGGCCAGAGCCTCTCCGTCAACGTCTTCGGCGATGATGAGCAAAGGCTTTCCGGTCTTCATCACAAGGTCGGCGATGTGGATGATGTCCTGCTGGCTTGAGACCTTGTTGCTGGTGAAGAGGATGTAGGGGTGATCGAGCACGGCGGTCTGATCGTCAGGGTTGGTCACAAAGTAGGAAGCGATATATCCTTTGTCAAAACGCATTCCCTCGGTGAACTCGAGATCGATTCCGAATTTGTTGTTGTCCTCTACGGTTACAACGCCGTCCTGGCCTACTTTGTCGAGGGCCTCTGCGATTACCTTGCCCACTTCGGGGTCGCCTGCAGAAATCGTAGCGGTAGCCGCGATCTGCTCTTTGGTCTCAACGGGCTTGGCGTTGGCCAGAAGCTCTTTTACGATGGCCTCAGTGGCCTTTTCGATGCCCTTCCTGAGAGCTATGGGGTTGGAGCCTGCAACGACGTTCTTTAGGCCTTCATGAACGAGGGCCTGGGCCAAAACAGTGGCGGTGGTGGTGCCGTCTCCTGCCACGTCGTCTGTCTTCTTTGCCACTTCCTTTACTAGCTCGGCTCCAATCCTCTCAAAGGGGTCTTCCAGCTCTATGTCGTTTGCGATAGACACTCCGTCATTCGTTATGGTCGGAGCGCCGTAAGTGCGATCCAAAACTACATTGCGTCCGCGCGGTCCCAGGGTTACCTTTACGGTGTTCGCCAGCTTGTCTAGGCCGGCAAGCATCTCGGAGCGGGCTTGCTGATCGTAGGCTATGATCTTGGCCATATACCCTCCAAAAACTAAACCTTATTTTTGCGTCCGGCCCTGGCGCCGTCAGCTACGCCCGGACCAGACCTGTTATCTATAGAGATTAGCACTCTCGACCTGAGAGTGCCAATTTATCGGGGCTTTTTTCTCAGGGGGTAACAAATATCACTTCTATCGGAGCGTTTAAGGTGTAACTTTGCTCCACTACCTGGCTTATGCCCAGGTCGGATGCCACCTGGTTGGCCGTATTTTCGTTATTGGCCCCGTTGTACCAGACGACGTTGGAAGTAGGAGCCTGCTCATTTGGCCAGTCCTGGGCAAGGACGTTGCTAAAGCCCTGATTTTTCAAAGTATTTCTGTTTTGGCCTGCAAGGCCAGAGACCTGGGTGGCATTGTAGACTATGACGACCGTCCCTTTGTCTACCGGAGAACCCATAGGCTGGAGGGCTTCCGCCCCGTGCTGGCTGTTTCTTATCGCCACTTCGCTCCACACCGCCCATGCTCCGCAACCGAAGGCCAGGGCCACACACAGGGCTATAAAGTAGGGCAGGAATCTGGACCACTTGCTTTTCATCCCTCTGTGGGCACCTACGGGTCCTGCGGGAGGGGTTTCAAATTCGTCGTTGAATCCGGAATCCCCCTTGGAGCTGGAAGCCATGGGCACCTCTTTCAAAGTCGAGCACTTTAATACTCTAAGCCTCAGATCTTATATTATTTGCCCTAGGAATACTAAAAAGCGAGGTTGAAATATGGCTGCAAGAAAAGATTTGGAAGAATTGATGGATCCCTCATGGGCCAAAGCCCTCGCCCCGGCAGAAGATAAAATACGCGACATTGGCAATTTTTTGCGCCATGAGGCAAATGAAGGAAAACGCTACCTGCCAGCTCCAAACCGGATTTTCAGAGCCTTTCGCATCCCCATGGACAAAGTAAAAGTCTTAATAGTGGGCCAGGACCCCTATCCCAATATTTCAGATGCCGTGGGACTGGCCTTCTCCGTGGAAAAAGGGGCCAAAATCCCGGCAAGCCTTCAAAACATATATCGGGAGATGAGAGAAGACATAGGATCGTGCCCGAAAGACGGCGACCTCTCTTTTTGGGCTTCCCAGGGGGTAATGCTTTTAAACAGATGCCTTACGGTGCAGGAGGGGGTGAGAGGAAGCCACAAGGGAAGAGGATGGGAGGAAGTGACGGAACTGGCCATAAGGGCCCTCGTGCGGGAAAAGACCTCCGAAGGGCAAACGAAACTTGTGGCGATTTTGTGGGGAAGGGATGCTAGAAACCTAAGGCCGGAGCTGGGAAGCTCTGTTGTAATAGAGTCGGCCCACCCTTCTCCCCTTTCGTGCCAGAAGGGCTTTTTCGGTTCTAGGCCCTTCTCAAAGGCAAATAAAGCTTTAGAGCAAATGGGGCTAAGCCCCATAGACTGGAGCGGGGAAGGAAAAGAAATTTATGCTCCGGGTCTTAAAATCGTTTAGTACAAACAGAGATCGTGCAGTTAGAAAGGCTTTGTAGAGTAGAAACATGTCACTTTTTCCCTCTTCTCCCGCCTCCGAAGACAAGACCGCTTTAAGCAGTAAAGAGATCGATCGGGCCTCAATCGCGATTAAAATTCTGCGCGAAGGATTCGCTTCACAGGTTATCGGCCAAATCGATTTAAGAGAAACTCTCATAGCGGCCCTGGTGGCAGGAGGGCACGTGCTGATAGAATCCGTGCCGGGACTTGCCAAGACTACCGCGGCCCAGACCCTGGCCCAGGCGGTTTCCGGTACTTTCAAACGCATACAGTGCACTCCAGATCTCATGCCCTCGGATTTGGTGGGAACTCAGATTTTTGATTTTCAGACCCAGTGCCTCATTACCCAGATTGGCCCTATAAACGCCAATTTCGTCCTGCTGGACGAAATTAACCGCTCCAGCGCAAAAACGCAGTCGGCAATGCTGGAAGCTATGGCTGAAAATGCCGTAACCATAGGAGGGGAAAGGATAGATCTGCCCGACCCCTTCATGGTCATAGCCACCCAAAACCCCATAGAAGAAGAGGGAACCTACAACCTGCCCGAAGCCCAGATGGACAGATTTTTGATGAAGGCCGTGATGTCATACCCCTCGGAGGAAGAAGAGCAGCAAATCTTGGACCTCGTAATTTCCAGGGGAAAAGATCGCTTCGACCCGCACTTTGCCCAGAAAATTGACACGAGCGATGTTAAGTTTCTAAGGTCCGCCGCTAAGAAAGTGCACGTCAGCCAACAAGTCATAAAATACGCCGTAGACCTAGTAGAGACTACTCGAGGCGAAGGGAGCAAACCCATAAGGGGGCTGCACCAAATTGTAAGGCTTGGAGCTTCCCCGAGGGCTTCTATAGCCCTCATAAGGGTAGGGCAGGCATCGGCCCTCATGCAGGGCAGAGATTACGTTGTTCCGGAAGACATGAAGTACTTTGCCTCCAATATTTTGCGCCACCGCATACTTCTTACTTTCGAAGCTCTTGCCGACGGCCTTACAAGCGATGAAGTGATAGCTAAAGTACTGGAGGTGGTACCGGTTCCATGAGCCAAAAGGATCCTTTAAGGGCAAAGATAGAGGCTTTCGGATCCAGGCTTTCGCTTCCAACCGCCATAAAGACCCTGGGCTCCCTAGAGGGGGAACACGCTTCTAGGCAGAAGGGCGGGGGCTATGACTACTCCGACCTTAGGCCTTACGAACCCGGAGAAAGTGTTCAGTTTGTAGACTGGAAGGCCTCCGGAAGGAGCGGAAGGCCGATAGTGGTAAACAAGCAAAGGGAGGTAACCTCCACCCTCTGGCTCATCCTCGATGCCTCCGCCCAGATGGGGGGCACGGCCCGCGGAAGGGAAACGCTGCTTACAGTAGCTGCCAATGCACTGAGGATGTTTGCGGCGGTAAGCCTTAAAAGAAGCGACGACATTTCGCTGGTCTTAGCTGACAGCCAGACAATCTCGCGCATTCCTTTCAACGGGGGGTATCAAAAATTCGACAGCGTGCTGGAGGCAGCGCTAAAGGACTTAAAGCCGGCCGAGAGGGATTTTACTTCCCTACTGCAGTACGTTCAGGGCATAAGGCAGAGCAAGGGCCTGATAGTGATAGCAACAGATGACGGAGCTATGGACTCCAGGCACGAGCCGCTTATCGCCTCCATTTCCCAGAGGCACACCGTAATTTTTGTTTCGGTAGAGCCCATAAATCCCTTCGATCCCGACAATCAGGATGTGCAGGACGCCTCTTCGGGAAGGTATATGCCCTCCTTCCTTCAAAGCAAGACCCTCTCCAGGGAGATAGATGCCAGAAGCAAAGTTCTGGCCAACGCTTTTGAAAAGGCGCTTGTAAGGCACGGAGACGTGCTTTTAAGAGCCGGGAGCAGTGAGGAAATGCTTTCTACCTTCATCCACTTTGTGGGCCAGAGGCTGCGCGGCCCCAAACCTCAAAGGTCTAGCCTGCTCAGGAGTTAGAGCGTGAAAATAAATGCGAGTGCGGTCCCCTCTTTGGGTTATAGCCCTGCCCTTATGGCTATAGGCATAATAGCCTTAATTTTAACCGTGGCCGTTATAGCCCTTCCCCTATTAATCCCCCCAAAGGCCAAGGAGGACAATGCCGGCAGGCATAACGAGAAAAAGGATGCCTCCGAATGGGTAGAAAAAGTCGAGGAGATAAAGCAAAAGTACTCCAAAGGGGAAGTAGAAGAAGTGGAAGCCTACGCCATGCTCTCGCGCGTGGCAAGGGAATTTGTCTCCGAAGAGATGGACCTGAACCTCTACTCCAAGACCCTTCGCGATCTTGAGTGGGCGCCGGTAGGCAATAAAAAGAGGTACGATCTGTTCAGACAGACCATTTCCGCTTTATACCCCCCCGAATACGCGAATGCGGAAAGCGACAGGGCGGCAGATGAAGCCACGGTTGAAAGCGCAGCCAACTGGGTAGAAGACCTTATAAGCAGGTGGAACTCGTGAGCGGCATTACTCTCAGGTGGCCATGGGCTTTGCTGGTGGGAGGCATACTCCTTCTGATACTTCTCGTCCTGGTTTTCTGGTTCACCAGAAAAAAGTACCTAAAGCCTGATGCCGCTAAAATCCTTAGCTCCAAAGAAAGGCTGAAAACCACCCTCCAAGCCCTGGGAAACAAGCACCGAAAACAGACGCCGGGCATACGCCTTCTTAGCTGGGGCCTTAAAACCAGGCTGAAGGGAACGGCTTGGAGCCAGTACAGGACGTACAAAGCCCTTGTGATTTCATGCACAACTTTGGCCCTTTTGGCCTTCGGATGCTCGGTGGGATTAGTTTCAAGGCCGAGCTCAGTAGAAAAACTTCAGACTTCCAGCGTATCTAGAAATATCGTGTTGTGTCTGGATGTGTCAGGCTCCGCCCTCCCTTTTGACGAACAGGTTATATCCAGTTACCTTCAGCTCGTCTCAAAGTTCAAAACGGAAAGAATCGGAATGAGCATTTTCAATTCCACTTCCAAAACCGTTTTCCCCCTGACAGACGACTACAAGCTGGTTACAAGCGAACTGGACAGCGCCCTTACAGCCCTCAAAGGAGTGGTCAACCAAACCAGTATCAACAACATGACCACCCAGCAGTACCAGGACATAAATAATTTCCTTTCCGGCACCGATAATATGAAGGGATCTAGCTCCCTTATAGGAGACGGGCTGGTAAGCTGCGAAAATATGCTGCCGGGATTTAGCGCTTCGGCCCAGACCCAGCAGGCCAGGGTGACGCCGGCCTCCATAGTTTTGGCCACAGATAACATTCTTGCCGGAAGGCCCATCTATACTCTCCACCAGGCCGTCAGGCTGGCCAAGTTAAATTCCATCAGGGTGGACGGACTGTACATAGGTCCAAACTCCAGCCTTTCCACTCCGGACGCCCAGGCCTTTAAGCAGCAGATAGATTGGGAAGGCGGATCTTTCTTTTCCAGGCAGAACGGACAATCGGTAGAAGAGCTGGTGCAAAGCATAGAAGATCAGAAAATAACGCAGAAAACAAAGGCGCAAACGGTGGATATAACCGATAACCCGGACATATGGGTAATAGTCCTTGTGGCACTGATCTGTGTACTGTTCCTGCTTTTAGGATGGGTAAGAAGGTGAGCGGATTGGACTTTATACCCCTTTTACACAGCTGGCTTCTTACCATCCTTTTAGACATCCTCATCCTCGTTTGCTGCGGAACCGGATTTTTAATCTTTTGGAAACACAGAAATTCTTCCGATTCTACGCACTTGGACTGGCTGCGCCGCTGGCTCATAGCGATTTTCGCCATACTTTTGACTTTGGGGCCCACAGTCGTCACTTCTTCTTCTTCCAGCGCCATCTCGGATACAGACGTTTTCTTTGCGGTGGATGTGACCGGTTCTATGGCCGTAGATGATGCCCACTACGGGTCCAATCAAACTATTCCTAGAATTCAGGCAGCTAAAGACGCAGTGGAAAACCTGGTGTCGATGTACCCGGGGGCCTCTTTTGCAGGCGTCACCTTCGGAGCCTCGGCTTCTTTGGCCCTTCCCCCCACAGCGGACGTGGGGGCCGTGCAAAACTGGCTGAAGGTGCTCGAAGTAGAACCTACGGACGCCTCCAACGGAACGCAGTTAAGCGAGCCGGTAGACACCTTGCTTTTGGCAATGCAAAAGGTTAAAAGGGAGGATCCTAGAAACATAATCGTTCTTTACTACATATCGGACGGAGAACAGACAAGGGATGTAGCGGCCTCTTCCTTCTCTCCCTTGCGCCAGTTTGTAGATGCGGGAGCGGCCCTTGGCGTAGGAAGCACCCAAGGAGGCAAAGTACCCTTTATTTCGCCCCAGGACCTTACAAGCGGTCAAGGTTCTTCCCCCCGCTACTTAGACGAACCCGGATCTTCTACCCCAGCCATTTCCAAAATGAATCCCCAAAACCTGGAAGAAATTGCAGATCAGTTCTCCGGAACCTATCTGCACCTTGACCAAAGCACTACGGTAGCCTCCCTTTCTTCCTATACTTCCCACAGGTATCTGGTGAGGGAGACGGATCGCAAACACTCCATGCGAGATATTCAGGTTTGGCCTCTGGCCATAGTTATGGCCCTTCTCCTTTTGTGGGAGTGCGGAGCAGATATTTTCAAGCAAAGGAAATACCAGTGAAAAAGCGGGAAAACAGGCTAAGGAGGAGCGGAAAAACAAAACTGCCCCGCTGGAGGGCGGTGGTGTCAATAGTCGGAGGGCTGGCACTGGCCTTCCTCACCTACTTCTTCTTCTTAAACTGGAGCGTGGTCAAAAACTTTGATGCGACAAGCGCACTCTTGAAAGGGGACATCCTCGCCTTGCAGCTGGCAAATCCAAATTTAGATTCCTTAAAGGCGTCCCAGGCCCAGGTTCTCTCCCAGCTTTACCAGGAACAGGAAACCTCCGCTCTTCAGTTTCCTTCTTCTAAAAAAGCTATAGCCAAGGCGATAGAAATAGCCAACCAGGTAAACCAGGAGATAGATCTGCGCTATAAGTCGTCCTCCCCTTCTTCCCTTTCCAGCTCTTCTGCCCAGTCCTCTTCCTCCTCCCAGTCCACTCAGCAAATGACTCAGGAAAGGCAAGAAGAAGCCCAAAGCCAGCAAAAGCTAAATTCCCTCCTTTCTTCAAACACTCTCAACCCCTCCTCTTCTTCGGCTGACTCTTCTACTGCCGTGCCTCAAAGCCAAAAGGTGACAAAGCCATGGTAGGCAAAAAAAAGGAGATCAAAGAAGCAAAGGTCGCAGATCTTAAAGGCGCCACAATCATAGACCGGGCTCCTAAGCGCATGAGAGACTGGGGGGATTTGGCAAAGCTATCTATTTTTCTCATTCTCTCCGCCCTGGTGGTTATAAGTTCTCTTTGGCTGAAAAACACTACAAATAGCATAGAAAGTGACGTGAAGAGGGTCTCCTACCCCTTTTCATGGCTGGTCCTCCTCCCCCTCTCCCTCCTTTTCAACATAGTTTTGTCGGCCATAGTGATAGCCGTTTTTATCCAGCTTCTTTTTAAGAGGATGTGGATTCCAGCCCTCTCTTCAGCCCTGGCGCTCATATGCGGCTTTTGCGTCTCGGTAATCTGCGCCCATCTGTTTTTCATCTACCGTCTAGACAGCTTCCTGGGGGCAGGATCGTCTTTTAGGGCCGGAAGCTCTGATGCTACTTTGACCGTCATGGCCTTCCTTACGGCCTCAAACGGAAGGAGTATGAGAAATAAGCTGGGCTGGGCATGGAAGGTGTACTACTGCGCTTTGGCGATCGTAGTCATAGCCTCCCTTTCCACGGTCCCTGCCGCCCTTATGGCTATTTTTACCGGAGCGTGGATAGGTATGGCCTTCAGGCTGGCCTTCGGAACTCCGGGATCGGGGGCATGGGGAGAGCAGCTGGCCGTGGGGCTGGCGGGATGCGGAATGCAAGTGGAAAGGCTGGAGAGGATTGAACCCTCCTCCCCGCAAAAAATCTGCTGCGACGGAGCAAAGCGCTCAAGGTATTATTCCCTTTCTTCAAAAGGGAAAAGCTACCTTATGGTCGTAAATGACGAGCAGCAGCATTCCCTTAGGTACCTAAAGCAGATGTGGGATGCTGTAAAAATGGAAGGGCTGACCATCCGACATGACAGATCTGTAGAAGCCATGGCAGAGCGCCACTACGCAATCCTTCTCGACTTGAAAGATGTGGGGACCCCGGCGCCCAGGGCGGCCAGGGTGGGATCTGTTTCAGATTCAGCTTTTATGGTATTCGATCTTCCTTCTTCGCCCTCTTCTCTCATCACTTCCTCCACCATGGAAGAATCAGACATCAAATCCCTCGTTTCCTACTTAAATTCCCTTCACGAAAAGGGCATCACCCATCGAAATATTTCTCCTTCCTCTCTGGCCAGAAACGGAGATGGAGAGCCCTTCCTCATAGGTTGGGCCGGAGGAGACGTTATTTCCGGCTCAGCCCATAAAAAAATCGACATGGTTCAGCTTTTGGCCGTTTTGTCTACTTTCGGGGGAGTGGAAAAGACGGTGGAGATCGCAAAGGAGGTACTGGGGGCTTCTGCACTTGCGACCCTTTTCCCTTATGCCCAGACCATTGTTATTCCAAAATCTACAAGAAGGGAAAAGGGATGGCGAAAAAAGGTCTTAAAGCCGCTTAAAAGCGCTTTAGAGGGCATTGCAAGGGATGAAGATAAAATGCTTCAGACCGTCAGGCTGGCCAGGTTCAATATAAGGCGCTTCATTACAGTTCTTCTGGTCACAATAGCCCTAATCGTCGTCTTTACCCAGCTCAATTTCAAGCAGGTCATAAAGGCCATAGAAGGGGCAAACCCATGGTGGTCTTTGGCGGCCTGCGCTATAGGACTTGTGGCTTGGACAGGCTCAGCTACGGCTTTTGGCGTCTTTATAGACAAGTCAAAAAGAAAAAGGCACCATCTTGGAATTTTAGGCACCCAGGCCGTGGCCAGCTTTGCTGCGGTATCTATGCCTGCCATAGCCGGCCCGATAGCTGTAAACATCACTTTCCTGAGGAAAATCGGCTACAGCAACACCGAGGCTACTGCCATAGCCAGCGCCGATACCGTCACTGAATTTTCCACCACCATCCTGATGTTTATAATCCTCGGATTCTTTACAGGTCAAAACGTCTTTCACAACCTCATCCCCAACAAGATGATAATCATTGTCACTGCCGGGGTTTTGGCAGGGCTTGTGGCCTTGGCTATGGCGATAAAGCCTGTAAGGGACTGGATTAGGAAAAAATGCCTTCCGGTTCTAAAGTCATACGGATCCATGCTGGGAAAGCTTCTCTCCCACCCCCTTACCCTCTTAATTTCCATGGCGGGATCCATCGTTCAAAACACCGCTTTGGACATGGCCTTCTGGTTCTCCCTTCTGGCCTTTGGGTACCACCTAAACTTTGTAGAGACCCTTTTCCTGTTTCTCTTTGCAAACGGGGTGGGATCTGCCGTCCCAACTCCCGGGGGACTGGGAGCGATAGAGACGGTGCTTTCCACTACCTTTATAGGCATAGGGGTTCCGGGGGCGATAGCGGTGTCTGCAACGCTGCTTTTCCGCCTCGCCACCTACTGGCTGAGGATGGCTCTGGGCGCCCTTTATATGAAATACATGGAAAAAAAGCAGCTATTGTAATTTTTATCCGAAGTGAGTTTATTATGTTTATGAAAGTCGAACTTTGAAAGTAAAGGAAGACAAATGGACAAGTACTACGGGAAAACCGAGATAACAGCCAGCGTGGCCGAAAAGACTGGCCTTTCTCGCGAGGAAGCGAAAAAGGCCGTAGATGCCTTCTTGGACACCCTCCTCGAATGCGCAGAGAAAGGCGTGGATGTGCGTCTGGCTGGTTACTTCAGCCTCGAAAAAGTGACAAGGGCTGCCAGAAGCGGACGAAATCCGCAGACGGGCGAGGCTATGGAAATTCCCGCAAGGGAAGTTTTGAAGATCACTCCCGGTAAAACCCTCAAGGACGCCGTACAGGGCAAAAAGTAAATTTTATTAGGCTTAAAAGACCTGTAATTTAATAGGGGAGAGGGCTAAAAGAATTTGGCCTCTCCCCTAATTCCTCTCAACCATGTTTCCCCGCTCATTTTCTTTTTAGAGGCGGGGGTTATTTCTGTCAGTTCCAGCCATCCGTCCCCGCAGCAGACAAAAGCCTTTCCTTTAAAACATGACACAGATCCAGGTTCTTGGATAGGAAGATCACATCCCGGGCCCAGCCTGTTAAATTTTACGTAAGTGGTTTTTTCCCCTGCCTTCGCTTCTGCCCAGGCCATCGGGTTGGGGTTACAGGCCAAAACCTTATAAAAAATTTTCTCTTTGGGGAGAGAAAAATCTATGCGGGCAGAGGATTTATCTATTTTCCCCGCATACTTTAAGCCAGGTTCTTCTTCCTGGGCTTTAAGTTCTTCTTTCCCTTCTTCCACCTCATCTAAGGCTTTTACCAGGGCGCTTTTCCCAATTACAGTCAGCTGCTCTGTCAGCTCTCCTGTAGTGAGGGGAAAAGAGGGGGCAAAAGGGACCTTTAACAGCCACGGCCCCTCGTCTAGCCCTTCTGTAAGTTTAAAAACAGTAACGCCGCAGTGTACATAGTGGTCCAGTACACAAGCCGCTACCGGGTTAGAACCCCGAAAGTAGGGTAGAAGAGAAAAGTGGAGGTTGTACCATCCTTTGCCCAGAAGAGAGAGGAGGGAGGAAGAAATGAGGCGCCCGTAAGCCACTACAGCTCCGCACTCCACTTCCTTTTCTTTTAGTTTTTCTGCAAAGAGTGGGTCGGAAGGCTTTCCATCAAAAACTTCAATGCCTAATTTTTCTGCCTTTTCCTTCACGGGATTGGCAGATTCTTTTCTCCCCCTTCCCCGCAGAGCATCGGGGCGCGTTAAAACCAGGCATACTTCTTGCTTTTTGGCAAGTTCTTCCAGGCATTCGGCAGCTTGGAGGGTAGATCCGGCAAAAATAGTCCTCATCTGTCCTCTGTCTTTCCCTATTTTTCTCCTTTAAGGGCAGGAATTGCAGCCCCCAAATCTATGAGAGTTTTTCTTATTTGAGCAGGGCTTTTAAACTGTATTGCCTTTAGGCCTGCCTTCTCTCCAGCCTCCACGTTTTCCGGCCTGTCATCTATGAAGGCCGTGAGGGAAGGATCGACATTAAATTTTGAAATAGCGGTATCAAAAATATTTCTGTCGGGTTTTCTTTGATGGATATACCCGGAAACTACCCTGTCTTCCATCATGAATATCACTTCAGGAAGGCGGGGCAAAGCTCTTTCAAAAAGGTCGGATGACCAGTTTGAAAGGCCAAATACCCTAATTCCGGCCTCTTTTAGATCGCTTACGAGCTGTCTAGAACCAGGAATCTCTCCAAGAATGGAATCGGGGAAGTGCGAGATGTACCACTCCATCATCTCAGCCCATACTCCTCCGTGTTCCCTCTTTACCAGATTTATTGCTTTTTCCAAGGGCTCGCCCAGATCGCATAAAACGTTGGCATCCTCAAAACCGGAAAGTTCATTGAGACGGAATTGATTTATAAGTTCGGGAGTGTACCTGCTTATTAAAGCGCCGTATATATCCCACCTAACCAAAACGTTGCCGAAATCGAAAATAACGTTTTGGATTTTGTCGCCAGTGTCATTATTTTTCACTTATTCAATTATCCACTATCTACGACCGAAGCAATAAGGATCAATCCAAAAATGGGCGCCAGAAGCGCTCCGTAAATGAGACACGGAGGCTACAGCCTCCCCGAGGCCATCAGCAAATGGAGGGGAGACAAGAAGGACGCACAAGCATTCCTCCGAGTTTGGAATCGGCATGGGACCCATAACTTCAAATTCTCCTTCAGGCGCCTTTAAGACCTTTAAAACTTCCTCTACGGACTTTTGCACTTCTTTTTCCGCGCCCCATATGTTTAGTGCGGTCCTAAAAGGAGGCATCCCCGCTTTTCTTTTTTCTTCTAGATCCCATGCCGGAAAAACATAGTTCCATCCTTCAAAGGAAGAAAGGAGCTCCTTTTGGCCCTCTCCTATAAGGATCACTTTTTCAGATGCGAGACTGGCGGCCTCCATCCATGAATTTAATACTTTAGACTCCGCATCCAAATTAAGGGAGAAAAAGGAAAGCCATGCATCCAGGATGGCCACCAGAGAATACGGTCTTTGATCAATGGATGAGGCTAAGGATACATCGACATTTTTTAGATCTTTTTCCTTTAAAAGGCCTTTAAGTTCCTCTTTTACGTGTTCGGGACCTCTTTTAAGCGCAACAAGGCCGTAGGAAGGAATTGTTGCGCCGCATTTAGAGCACACCCATTCGTTTTGCCTTTTTCTGCACTTCGAACAAAAGATCTCTTTTCCCCTTGATATCAGACTTCCCTTGCATTTACACCTCATAAAAGCAGAGCATTTGGGGCAGAGGAAAAAAGTAATATCGCTTCCCGCCGGGCAGACCAAAAGGGATTTTTTGCCCTCGTTTCCGTTTTTTCTAAGTTCTTCCACAAGAAGGCTTGGAAGGTGGACAAATCGATCTCCCATTTCAAGCAGTCTGTCGCGGCTAAAGCATACGGGTCTGAGAGGGGCGGGAGAAGAGGGAAAAATGTGAAGGGCCGTTTTTTCTCTCAGCCATTTTTCCTGCTCTGCTGCATGGCAGTAGGATATGGAAATTCTAATGCCTCCCCTATTTTTATGCCTTATCGATAGGACGTCTCTGACATTTGCATAGGGAGCCATTCCATCCGTAAATGCCTGCCCAAGGGCATTTACATCCACCATAAGGCAGGGATCTTTCATCGGAAGGTACATCGCGCGCCTTGTGCCTAAGGCTATGGCCCCTCCTTTGCAGCAGGAAAGAAAAGATGCATAGTTTTGGGCCTTTCCCAGATTTGATCCTACAAAGAGGGGATCTAGGCCATATGTAGAAAATACATTCTTTGCCTGATCAAAAAAACGGTCGGATGGAAGGCAGGCTAGAAAGGAATATCCCAACTTTTTAGAAAGGAGGCCTAGAAGGGCCAGGCATTCAAAAATGTTTCCCCTTTTTTGGGCCAGATCCCAGACAAAACTTTGATTTTCAAAATTTGAAAGTGACTGAGTGAGGCTGGAAAGTCCGGAGTAAAGGCCCGAAGCCTCCTTTAAGAGGTTGCAAAGAGCTGCCTCATTTTTGCCGCTCCACTTTTGATCCTCCCAGGGCCGGCTTTCTACGTTCTTTACCCTGCTGGGAAGGGCAAGATCCAAGGTGTTTGACAGCCTGCCGCCGAAAAACCTGGCCACGCTCTCCAAATCATTTATCTGTTTTTCGTCTAAGGCCGGAGAAGGGAAAACTTCATCTAAGGACTTAAGATTTTGAAATTTGCTTTCTTTTAAAGGAAAGAGATCCAGAACCAGCCCCTCCATTCGGCGCTGTTTAACGTGGATGCGTACTCTTTTTCCTCTTTGAATTTCAGAAGAAAAAGGGAGGGGGACAAGATAATCCAAGGCGGGGTAAGGAGAAGGGGCCGGCCTAAAGGGAAGAATCCTGGCGACGAGAAAAGCTTCGTGCATTTAGCCTAAAAGCAGGCTTCTTAGCCTGGAAGCCCTGTCTGTTCTTTCCCAGGTAAAAAGTTCTTCTTCTCTGCCAAAATGGCCGTAGCAGGCTGTAGGAGAATAAATCGGCCTCAAAAGATTTAAGTCTCTTATAATAACTCCCGGCCTAAGGTCGAAAGTCTCTTTTACAGCCTCGAGTATGCGTTCCAAAGAAAGGCCGGGGACTTGAGTGCCAAAGGTTTCAATATCTAGCGCCACGGGTTCAGCTCTGCCTATGGCATAGGCTATTTGAACTTCCACCCTTTTTACCGCCCCAGATGCCACAAGATTTTTAGCCACCCATCTGGCTGCGTAAGCTCCGGATCTGTCGACCTTGGAAGGATCTTTTCCAGAGAACGCCCCTCCCCCGCTCCTTCCGGCATTTCCATAAGCATCAACTATGATCTTGCGTCCGGTTAGTCCCGTGTCTGCAGCCGGACCTCCCAAAACAAAAGATCCGGAAGGATTGAAGATAAAGTTAAAAGAAGATGCGTCGACTTCGGGTGCCCATTCATCCAGTATGGGCTTGACCACTTCTTCTTTTACCCTTTCCGACAGCTCTGCCAGCTTGGCTTTGGGGTCATGTTGGGCAGAGACAAGAACAGTGTTAATCCTTTTTGGCTTAAAACCTTCATAATCTACCGTAACTTGAGATTTGCCATCAGGCCTGAGCAGAGGGAAAACTCCATGTTTTCTCAGATCTGAAAGCCTCATGGTAATCCGATTTGCCAGAGTTATGGGCAGGGGCATGAGTACCTTAGTTTCGTCACATGCAAATCCGAAAACTACGCCCTGGTCTCCTGCGCCCTGTTCCTCTTGGCCTCCGCTCCTTCTCACGCTTTCATCTATCTCCGGACTTTGCGAAGTGATGGAGACCATAACTCCGCAGCTTTGCCAGTCAAGTCCGATGGAAGAATCGGTATATCCAACTTCCCTTACGGTGTTTCTAACTACCTTTTGTACATCGCAGTAGCCTCTTGAGTTCACCTCGCCGCATACCATAAACATTCCTTTGCAGGCTACGGTTTCTACGGCCACATGGCTGGATGGGTCCTGGAATAAAAGGTCGTCTAGAACGCTGTCGGAAATTTTATCGCAGAGCTTATCGGGATGTCCTTCCGTCACAGACTCGGCGCTCAAAGGGTGAAGGCTACTCGTCAATATCCTCTTCCCCTTCCCCCTCTTCTTCTTCGGCTTCCTCTTCCTCTTCGTCTATGTCGTCTCCTCCATCATCGGAATCCACCAGATCTTGAGCGGAGAGGGAAATCGAATCGTTTATTACCTTAGAACCGGCGTGCGAATCGGTATTGTCTTCAGAACCCAGTTTGCCCTCTATAAGGCCTTCATTTATCTCCCTAAAGGCGATGCTGAGGGGCTGCTCATTGTTGACGTAGGGCACAAGAGGGCCCACGTCCTTTAGCATTCCCTGTTTAATCTGCAAAAAGTAGTCATTTATCTGCTTGGCCCTTTTTGCCCCAAATATCAAGAGGGCATACTTTGAATCTGCGTGATTCATGAGCTCGTGAAGCGGAGGCTTGGTGAGGCCTTCTGGCTGTGGAGATGTGCCTAGTGTCATAAGGAATTCCTTTCCTAATACAGATTTTTCATCAGGTCCCAGAGAGCAGAAGCTGCCCTCTCTACTTCATCATTTACTATCACGGCATCGAATTCGCCCTCGTGGGCCATTTCTTCTTTAGCTGTCTTAAGCCTTCTAGCTTTCTGCTCGGGACTTTCGGTGTCGCGAAGATTTAGCCTGTAAACCAGTGAATCGAAGGTCGGCGGGGCGAGGAATACCGAAAATAGCTTAATGCCCAGCTCCTTTGCCCTTTTGGCCACACTCCTAGCTCCCTGAAGATCAATCTCCAACAGAGTGGGAATCTGCTCGCGAATATGGTCCAAAACGGGCTGCAGAGGCGTTCCATAATGAGCCAGGCCGTGTACGACAGCCGTCTCCAAAAAAAGGCCCTGCTTTTCCCGATTTAGAAATTCTTCCTCGGAAATAAACCAGTAGTCGCGCCCGTTTTTTTCTCCGGCTCTGGGAGCCCTGGTAGTCGCCGATATGCTTACCCAGATTTCCGGATGCTTTTCTAAAAGAGCCTTTTCCACGGTTCCCTTGCCAACGGCAGTGGGACCGCTGAGGACTACAAGGGGCATCATCGATCTACTCTGGCCAGTATATAGTTCTTTTTTCCCTTGCGAATAAGAACAAAGCGGCCCTCAAAACTGCAGGAAGGATCTACTGTGGCTTCCAAGCTGTCTTCGACTTTTCCATTTATCGACACTGCCCTTGAAGAAACATCCTCCCTTGCCTGCCTCCGGCTCTTCTCAATTCCCGTTTCCACAAGCAGATCCACAATATTTTTGGGGTCAGCACTTATAGAAACGGAAGGAGCAGAGCCAAAAGCTTCCTCTATTTCTCCTGCGCTTAGGGAGGCTACATCCCCATTAAAGAGGAGGGTGGAAATTTTCTGCGCTCTTTCAGCCTCCTGCTTGCCGTGCACAAATGCCGTCACTTCATAGGCCAGTGCCTTTTGGGCAAGTCGAAGATTAGGCCTCTCTTCGGTTTCTTTGGCCAGATTCTCAATTTCTTCCCTGGAGAGGAAAGTGAAGTACTTTAAGTACTTATCCACATCCCTGTCGTCGGTGTTTATCCAGAACTGGTAGAAGTCATAAGGGCTGGTCATTTTGGGGTTAAGCCACACAGCTCCCCCAGCTGACTTTCCAAATTTTGTTCCGTCAGCTTTTAGAAGAAGGGGAATGGTTAGTCCGAAAACTTCTGCTTTTGAATACTTATGACGTATGAGGTCTATTCCATCAGTCAAGTTCCCCCACTGATCGGCGCCTCCGATTTGGAGGGTCACTCCCTCATCTTCAAAAAGATGGAGAAAATCTATCGCCTGCAAGATTTGGTAGCTAAACTCCGTAAAGGAAATCCCCCCTTCTATCCTGGAGGAGACGCTTTCTTTGCTCAGCATGGAATTGACGGAAAAGTTTTTTCCAAAGTCGCGCAGAAAATCTATCAGGTTTAATTTTGAGAGCCAGGAATAGTTATCCACTATTTTGAACTCAGGCCCAAAAATCTTTTCCATCTGTTCTGTCAGGCTCTTTTTATTCGCTTCCACCTGCTCGACGCTTTGAAGCACCCTTTCAGTGCTCCTGCCGCTGGGATCCCCTATGGCTCCCGTAGCTCCCCCAATAAGGATTAGGGGATGATAGCCGTACATTTGGAACCTTTTGAGGACAATGAAGGGGATAAGGTGGCCTATATGCAGGGAGGGCCCCGTAGGGTCGGTTCCACAGTAAAGCGAAAGCTTTTCCTTTTCCAGGGCTGCTTTTAATCCCTCGGGATCGGTCTGCTGGTTTATTAGGCCTCGCCATTGCAAATCTTGCAGAATATCCATCTTTATTTACTTTTCATCCTTTAGGCAGGGCTTAAGCACTTCTTTGATAGCTTCCTTTAGTTTTACCTCATAGGAAGCAAAAGATTGGGCATCGTACATCATCAAGTTCATGGCCGACGCTCTTAAGGTAGTAAGGTGCGAAGAGGAGTCCCACGGTGAAGTAATGCCAATCTTCCTTATGAAGTCTAGGCAACTGTCTCCATATTCCCCTTTAGCAAAGTCAGTGTGGCTGGTCAAAATGGGTTTTAGATAAGGCATGCCCGAATAAATGGAAGTTTGAATGAAGAAGTTCTGGTTGAGTTCATTCATGGCCTTTAGGTCGGTATTTCCTTCTATATTGAACACCCAGTCAACCATATTGAAGTCCGGGTAATAAATGGTGTGGGACTTTATCTTTTTCCCTTCTACTTCCACTTCGAGTTCTGACATGAACTTGTAGAAGTTCCTCGCCCCTTCCATGGACCTGCCGATGATCTTTCCGTAACCTGTAATGTTTAGCGGAAGCACCCTATGAGCTGCCCATACCGCGGCTGCGGCCGCTCCGGCCTTGGATCCCTCTAGGATGTAGGGTCCAATTTGGACGGGAGGATCTATAGTCTTGTCGAAAACGTAGGAAGCGAAATAGGAAATTGCATTCCTCATCCTTTCGTCCCTTATGACAATCCCGCCCGCAGTGTAGGGGACATATCCCATTTTGTGAGGATCTACCGTTATTGAATCCACTTCCGAAAGTGCCTTAAGAGATTCATAGTCATCTTTGGAAATGGTGTTGCTCAAATCCTGGAAGACCTCATTTTCTCTGAGTTCATGCTCGAGATCGGCATAGGGGATGACGTCATAGTTGGAATCTAGGATTATGGACCTAGCGTACCCGCCGTAGGCGCAGTCGGCATGCAGATAGAAGTTAATTCCCTTCTTTGCAAAGTTCTTGCGAAGGGCGCAAATCTTGTCAATGTGGTCTATTGCGCCTTCCTCGGTAGTGCCTACAACTCCTACTACTCCCAGTACCGGTATTTTTTGGGCGCCAAGATCCTCTATTGTCTTTTCCAATACGTCTATCTTCATCCTGTAGTGATCATCTACAGGAATCATTATGACTTGATCCATTCCGACGCCGGTTATATCGGCAGCCTTAAGCCAGCTGTAGTGCTTAGTTGCCGGAATAATCCACTTGCCCAGGTCCTCTATTCTCTTGCCGCTTCTGGCAGACTTCCTCTTGACCAGATCAAGATCTACTTCGCTTAGGCCGGACATGAGATCGATTATTTTTTCTATGGGCATATTCAAGAGTTCCCAGTCGCTCTTTCCGGCAACCAGTTCAGGCTTTACTTCCTTCATGGCCAAAGGAAGGCTCTTTACGTTTCTGGCGTACCAGAGAGCTTCAAGATTGGCTATAGAGCCGTCTGCACAGATATGTCCCCAGCCGTTGGGGAAGCTAAAGAGCTTGGCAAAATCCCTTCCCACTTCTTCCTCTAGGAAGGAAGTGGCGGGAGATCCTTCGTAGGAAACGTTGTTTTCGTTCCACAGCATTCCGAAATAGTACCCGAGCAAGGCGGGAATGAGGGTTTCGGAGTTCATGTGGCCCCAGTACCTGGCCGATTCCCACGGCACTGAGCCTTTTCTCATCCTCACCGACAGTTCTTCCATGACAGTCTTGAGCCTTTGGACCGTCTGCTGGAAGGCGGGAGAAGCCTGCTCGGTGGGAGAAATAAGAGGAGGATCTTGAGGCATATAGTTTTGCCTCCAACCCAGATGCTCGTCTATCAAATGGCTCAGGAGAGACTTAAAAAGCTCCCCGTTTTCGGATTTGCTTCCGATGAGCAACGCGTTTATGTCGATTTCCTCCATTATCAACTCCTTAATTGATCCTCAGGTTCCATCGAATCTTGAACTATGTCGCTTTCATCTCCCATTCCACGCACCAGGCTCGGGCGCAGCTGAACGGCGGGGATGACTCTGTGTTCCCTAGTGTAGTTTTGCAGGTATTTCTGTGCCGTAAGGGCCCAGCGATCCCTGCGGAAGTGGTGGAGAATAAGCGGGAAGACGGCAAAGATTAAAGTGAAGACTATCATCACTACAGCGCTTGCCCTCGAGCTTGCAGCTATTGCCGTAACAGCTATGAATATCAGGCCAGACCAAAGGAAGATAGCCCACATCCATGCCAGGCCGTTTCCTTTCTTACCAATTCTGTAAGGACGCTTTAATTCTTTAGCTTCATATCTGAGTCGTATGAAAGCTATGGCAATAAGAGTATAAACCACTACGTAAAACATGGTGGTGGTGTTGGTCATTAGCATGAAGATCTGGTTTACATCCGGAAGAGCGTAAAGTAGAGCGAAGAGAGTGATAAGGCTAGCCTGGGCAATTAGGATAGGCTTGGAGACGCCCAGATCATTGTGCTTGTAGAAGCGCCATGAAGAAGGAACCAAACCTTCATTTGCAACCTGAATCATGGTCTGGCTGGGGCCGGTAACCCATCCGGAAAGAGCTACGAGCACGCCTATAAAGCTCATGCAGCTAAAAACGTTGTTAAGCCACTGGGGCCAACCCAGTATCTCGCAGAACAGCACTATGGGCTGGGAAATATTGGCGAGCTGGATGTTGCTGGAAGTGACGACGTTTGCCATAAGGAAGGCGTCTATTATGTTCATAAGCACAACGGCTATCAGAGCTATCATGAGGCCCTTGGCAAAATTCTTCGTAGAGTTCTTAATCCTAGGGATATAAACGCCCAGAGTGGAGATGCCACAGAAGATAAAGGCGATGGAAGCCACATACTGAAGGCTTTCTCCCTGCGGCAAAAGCTCCTGCCAATGGAAAGTTCCCAGCACCATTCCAGGCTTGATGCCGGTCTTAATCATGGCTCCAAGGCCCAAAACCAGCATAAAGACGACCGGAATGTAAATACCCAACCATGTGCCGATATCGCCGCCGATTTTGGCCATATCAAACTTAAGGTTGAGGAGAGTTACGAACCAATAGATAACTATGATGCTGCACATCACAAACCAGTGGTTGTTGCCAAGGGGAATATTACTTATGGTGTTTCCAAACAACGGTCCCAGGGGAGCTGCTACCATAACCATGCCTGGAAACATCTGAGCCCATAAAAGCCAGGCCACAACAAATCCCCATTTATCGCTTAACCCCCTGCGCACCCATCGCTGAGGTCCACCTTCGCCTGGCAGCATGGCTCCAAGCTCTCCACACATCAGCGCCAAAGGCAAGGCGAAAAACACCACGGAGATGATCATGTATATGATCATCTGCCATCCCGTGGCAGCCAATTGTGGGATGCTTCGCACGGAGGCTATAAGAGCCATAGCTATACCTACAAAGGTACTCAGAGAGATTTTAATCTGATCGCTCATTTGCTTTACTCTTTTTCTTACTTGTGGGAACTGGGATTATGAAGTCCCTGGGCGCAAAAACCTTCCTGATTTGTGATGGTCTAAGGCAACTGCGCACCAAAACTCTCGATTATACCTTCAATTCTATACTTTTTGGCCCTTCACCCTTATCTCCCCTGTTTCTTCCGGAAGCTGCACACAAAACGCCGTATATAAAGTTCACACTTTTACTATCACAATAGATTTTTGCGAGCTTTACAGATTCGTTTATATACGCTCCCGTAGATCCGGGCTGGCCGTAAAGACACTCCCATACCCCCATACGCAGGATATTCCTGTCTACCACCCCCATCCTCTCTAACTTCCATGTAGAGTTGGCACGGATAATCCTGTCTATCTCTTCCTTATGGGCTGCCACGCCCTCCGCTATTTCTTTTGCATATTCAGGCAGAACTCTAAGATCTGTTACCACTCCTTCTTCCTGAATTTGCAGCCTCTCTCGAAGGGCGTCTTCAATACTTTCATCTCTCTCATCGGCCTCATAAAGAACGCTGAGAGCCTCCATTCTGGCGGCAAATCTCGACATTCCCTATTCCCTGCTCAGGTAAGATCCGTCCCTGGTATCGACCTTTATTTTTTCACCCTCGTTTATAAAGAGGGGCACTTGTATCTCAGCTCCAGTTTCCAGAGTGGCAGGCTTATTTCCGGCGCTGCTTCTGTTGCCCTGAAGGCCGGGCTCGGTGTGAGTGACTTCCAGCACTACCGAAGCGGGAAGCTGCACGGCAATGGGGTTCCCTTCAAAGAAGCTAACTATGCAGTCTGTTCCTTCTACAAGGTACTTTATCTGGTCTCCCAAAAGCTCTTCGGGAATGGCAACCTGATCGTAGGAAGAAGTATCCATGAACATCAGGTTAGATCCATCTTTGTAGCTGTACTGGAGGTTGCGGTTGTCGAGAGT
This sequence comes from Aeriscardovia sp., assembly GCA_017632945.1. Classification (GTDB taxonomy): domain Bacteria; phylum Actinomycetota; class Actinomycetes; order Actinomycetales; family Bifidobacteriaceae; genus RGIG1476. The sequence goes on from JAGBQH010000001.1 coordinate 26,684, forward strand.
GGCAAAGTCCATCTTCACTCCGGCGTTGAAGGTGCGCTCTACCTGTTTTCCGCTTAGAACGTCCTTTATGGTAGTCCTTACAAAGGCAGGGCCCTTTCCAGGCTTTACATGCTGGAATTTCACCACCCTCCAAAGCTTGCCGTCGATGTTAAGAATCGATCCATTTTCAATATCATTTGTAGTCTGTGCCATTAAAAGTCCTTCACAGCAATCAGTAAATTTAAACCTTTAACACTTTAGATTAATTCACACGCGTGTCAAAGAAAAAATAAAACCCCAGAACGCCCTGGGGTTTAGGGAAGCGAATCCTTAAATTACTTGAGGATCTCGGTGACTCTTCCGGATCCCACAGTCCTTCCGCCTTCACGGATTGCGAAGGTCTGGCCCTTCTCGAGGGCTACGGGCTGCAGGAGGCGTACGGTGAAGTTGGCGTGGTCGCCAGGCTGCACCATTTCTACGCCTTCAGGAAGCTCGATGGTTCCAGTCACATCCGTGGTGCGGATGTAGAACTGGGGACGGTAGTTGGTGAAGAAGGGAGTGTGCCTTCCGCCCTCGTCCTTGGTAAGGACGTAGACCTCAGCCTTGAACTCGGTGTGAGGAGTTACGGTTCCGGGGGCAGCCACAACTTGTCCCCTCTCGACCTGGTCGCGGTTGATGCCGCGAAGCAGGAGGCCGGTGTTATCTCCGGCTTCTGCCATATCCATCTGCTTGTGGAAGGTCTCGATAGAGGTGACGACGGTGGTCTGGGTAGGACGCAGTCCTACGATTTCCACAGGGGTGTTGGGGGTAATCTTGCCCCTCTCAATACGCCCGGTAACAACGGTGCCACGTCCGGAAATGGTGAACACATCCTCGATAGGCATGAGGAAGGGCTTGTCAAGGTCGTGAACAGGGGTGGGGATGTAGTCATCTACAGCGCTCATGAGCTCCTTTACGGAGTTCACCCACTTGTCGTGATCCTTGGCATCGTCGTGAAGGGCGCCGTAGGCCGAAATCTGGACGATGGGGCAGTCCCTGTCAAAGCCGTTCTCTTCAAGAAGGTCGCGGGTCTCTTCCTCTACAAGCTCGATCATCTCAGGATCGTCTACCATATCGCACTTGTTGAGGGCGACAAGGATCTTAGGAACGCCTACCTGCTTGGCGAGCAGAACGTGCTCCCTGGTCTGGGCCATAGGTCCATCATTGGCTGCGACGACGAGGATTGCTCCATCCATCTGAGCAGCGCCGGTGATCATGTTCTTAATGTAATCTGCGTGGCCGGGGGCGTCAATGTGAGCGTAGTGCCTCTTGTCGGTCTCGTACTCTATGTGGGCAATATTGATGGTGATGCCGCGCTGCTTCTCTTCGGGGGCAGCATCAATCTGGTCAAACTTATATTCAGGGTTTACGTCGGGGTATTCGTCGTGAAGAACCTTGGAGATGGCCGCGGTCAAAGTGGTTTTGCCGTGGTCAATGTGCCCGATGGTTCCCACGTTTACGTGCGGCTTGGTGCGCTCGTATTTGGTCTTTTCTGCCATTAAAGTCCTCCTGGACAATTCAACGCTTCAGGTAAGAAGCTGATCTTATTTTATATTTTCGACTTTATTATTATCTATCTCACAGAGAACCCACAGATCAGGGCCTATTCGCCCCTCTGCTGCTTTATGATTTCATCTGCGATATTCTTAGGAACCTCGGCATAGGAGTCCATCTGCATGCTGTAGACGGCCCTTCCCTGGGTCTTGGAGCGAAGGTCTCCAATGTAACCGAACATTTCGGCAAGCGGAACCTTTGCGTCTATTACCTTTACGCCGGTGGCATCGGTCATATTTTCAATCCTGCCTCGCCTGGAGTTCAGATCTCCTATGACGTCTCCCATGTATTCCTCAGGCGTCCTGACTTCCACCGCCATAATCGGCTCAAGAAGTACGGGATCTGCCTTGAGGGCGGCTCCCTTGAAGGCCATAGATCCGGCCACTTTGAAGGCAAGCTCAGAAGAGTCGACAGGGTGCATCTGGCCGTCTATGAGCTCTGCCTTCACGCCCACCATGGGGTATCCGGCCAAAATTCCAGACTCCATGGCTTCCTTGATACCTGCCTCTACGGAAGGAATATATTCCGAAGAGATGACCCCTCCGGTAATCTTATCGACAAAGATGAAGTCTTTGCCCTTTTCTTCGGGATTATTTTCGTCAATAGGCATGAAGTTGAGTTCCACCCTTGCAAACTGGCCAGAGCCTCCGGTCTGCTTCTTGTGGGTGTACTCGTACTCTGCCACAGGCCTTCTGATGGTTTCCCTGTAGGCGACCTGGGGCTTGCCCACGTTGCACTCCACGTGGAACTCCCTGCGCATCCTGTCGACGATGATGTCTAGCTGAAGCTCTCCCATGCCGGAAATCAGAGTCTGTCCGCTTTCCTGATCCGTCTTTACCTGGAAGGTCGGATCCTCGTCTGCAAGCCTTGCAAGGGCTATTCCCATCTTCTCCTGATCGGCCTTGCTCTTAGGCTCTACTGCGATCTGGATCACCGGATCCGGGAAGGTCATAGACTCAAGGCATATCGGGTTCTTCGGATCGCAAAGGGTGTCTCCTGTCCCCACGTTCTTTAGGCCGACAAAGGCATATATATTGCCTGCAAAGGCCTCATCCATGGGGATTTCCTTGTTGGAGTGCATCTGGAAGATCTTTCCTACCCTCTCCCTCTTGCCGGTGGTGGAGTTAAGGATAGTGTCTCCGGGCTTTACAGATCCCGAGTACACCCTCACGTAAATCAGCTTTCCGTAGAAGGGGTGGACTGCGATCTTAAAGGCCAAAGCCGAGAAGGGATCGGAAATGACGGGCTTGCGATCGATCTCCACGCTTTCGTCTCCGGGCTCGTAGCCGACAATAGCCGGGACGTCTTCGGGGCTGGGAAGGTAATCTACCACGGCATCGAGGAGGGGCTGAATGCCCTTGTCCTTGAAGGCGGAGCCGCAAAAGACCGGGTAGGCTTCAGAGTGTATAGTCAAAGACCTTATGCCACGCCTAATTTCGTCTTCGGAAAGATCTCCGGTCTCAAAGTACTTGTCCATGAGCTTTTCATCAGTTTCGGCTGCAGCTTCTATAAGCTCTGTCCTGTACTTTTCTGCCATTTCCTTCAGGTCTTCGGGGACATCGGTCGTCTCGTAATGTGCGCCCTGGTCGCTCTTCTTTACGTCTCCCTTCCAGAGGTAGGCCTTCATCCTCACCAGATCTACCACTCCGTCGAAGTCGTTTTCGCTTCCCACGGGCAGCTGCATAACAATGGGCCTGGCGCCCAGTTTGGTTTTGATGGTGTCTACCGAGTAGAAGAAGTTGGCCCCGAGCTTATCCATCTTGTTGATAAAGCAGATTCTCGGAACGCCATATTTATCGGCCTGGCGCCACACCGTTTCAGACTGGGGCTCCACCCCCTCTTTGGCATCGAAGACAGCCACCGCTCCGTCAAGGACCCTAAGCGACCTTTCTACCTCAGCTGTGAAGTCAACGTGCCCGGGAGTATCGATGATGTTTATCTGGAACTGCTCTTCGGGATCGTGAGTCTGCCTGTTCCAAAAGCAGGTAATGGCGGCGGAAGTGATGGTAATTCCGCGTTCCTTTTCCTGATCCATCCAGTCCATGGTCGAGTCGCCGTCGTGCGTCTCGCCAATTTTATAGTTGACCCCGGTGTAGTACAGAATCCTCTCGGTCGTAGTGGTTTTTCCCGCATCGATGTGGGCCATGATTCCGATGTTTCTGATTCTGTTCAAATCAGTGAGCACTTGTGGCATATAGCTTTTCCTTTCCTACTACCAGCGATAGTGGGCGAAGGCGCGGTTGGCTTCGGCCATCTTGTGGGTGTCTTCGCGCTTCTTTACAGCCATTCCCAGGCCGTTGGAAGCGTCCAAAATCTCGTTGGCGAGCCTGTCAGACATTGACTTTTCTTTTCTGAGCCTGGCATAGCCCGTAAGCCACCTGAGGGAAAGGGTGTTTGCCCTGGCGGGCCTCACTTCCACAGGGACCTGGTAGGTAGCTCCCCCCACCCTGCGGCTGCGGACTTCCAGAGTGGGGCGGATGTTATCCAAGGCCCTCTTAAGCACTCCCAAAGCTTCCTGATCGCTCTTTTTGCCCACTTTGTCGAGGGCAGTGTAAACTATCGTCTCCGCTACGGATTTCTTTCCGTCTTTCAAAACTTTATTGATGAGCTGGGCCACGGTGGTGGACTTATAAATGGGATCCGGCTCTATAACGCGCTTTTTTGCAGGTCCTTTGCGTGACATCTCTACTTAGCCTTCTTCGTTCCGTACAGGGAGCGGCCCTGCTTGCGATCTTTTACGCCCTGGGTATCAAGGGCTCCACGCACGATGTGGTAACGCACTCCAGGCAGATCCTTTACCCTTCCGCCCCTCACAAGAACTATGGAGTGCTCCTGAAGGTTGTGCCCTTCGCCGGGAATGTAGGCGGTGACTTCGTACCCGGAGCTCAGCTTCACACGGGCCACTTTCCTCAAGGCGCTGTTAGGCTTCTTAGGAGTGGTGGTGTAAACACGCGTGCAAACTCCCCTGCGCAGAGGGGATCCCTTAAGGGCCAAAGTCTTGGATTTCTTCGTCTTTGGCTTGCGTCCGTTTCGGACAAGTTGTTGGATTGTAGGCATCCGACCCCTTTTTATTTTGCGGGCCGGGAGCGCATAATGCGCCCTGTGCACAGCCAACGCCCACCGGCCCGATGGTTTTTCTAATTTATAAAAAGAAAAAATACCTGCGCCGCGCGCAAGTAAGCCCTTCGATCTTACACTTTCCGGCCTTCTTTTGGCAATCGCAATCTATAGATATAGGGAAAATGTAGGATATTAGTGTAATTTACACAGAAAGACGTCAAATGAGCAAAATCGACATCTCCAGCGCAGCCTGTTCCGACATAGGGCTTAAGAGGGCAGATAACCAAGACTCTTATCTTGAAGAGACGGGACTGTACCTGGTGGCTGACGGCATGGGGGGAGGAGTAAAGGGAAGACAGGCGAGCGCCACATGCTTATCTGTGATGGAGAAGTTAAGCAACTCTAAAGTAAGAACCAAAAAAGAGATCGCAGGCTGCATGCAAGAGGCCCAGGAGGTAGTGGGGGAAATAGGGGCCAGGGAAGGGGGCGTTGCCGGAACCACCTTAAGCGGCCTCATTTTAAAAGACACGGATATGGAAGAAGAAGGAAACGCGTGGTATGTGGTAAACGTGGGAGATTCTAGGACCTACCACTTATCCATGGGGGAATCCGGCCTGGACAGATCCACTTTTGAACAGATCACCCACGATCACTCTGAACAACAAAAGGCCGTAGACACCGGTAAATACCTTCCCAACCAGGCGGCAAAGCTCATTCCAAGAAACCTCATCACCCAAGCCATAGGTTCTCCTTCCCCCCTGCATCCCGATTTTTACAGAGCCGATTTGGAAGGCCGTTTTATAATCTGCTCTGACGGAATTTATACCCAGATGAACCTAAACAGGCTTGTAAACCTCTGCTCGGCCAATAAAAGCCCGGATGAAGTAGCGCATTCTCTAGTAGAAGCTGCCATAGACGGCGGGGGAAGCGATAACGCCACAGTAATAGTGGTCGACGTGAAAGTCTCAAGCCAGGAGGGGTGGCTGGTGCAAAAACTCTCTGAAGAAGAAGACATAGACTTCATGTCGGATGCCACCATGGAAAACCTGCACGTTCCAAGGGAGTAAGGAGAAATTATGGTAGATTACGACGTCGCATGCCAGGCCGTTCAAGATGAGAACGCCGACCCATGTCTGCTCGCCCTAATAGCCTATGAAAATCCGGATTTTACCCCGAATGTGGCAAGCCATCCGAGGGCTTACCCCGGTCTTTTGGCTTGGATTGCCCGCTTCGGAAATGAAGAAGCGAAAAAAATTGTGATGAGGAGGCTCTCTACCGAATCCAACCCTCTTTCCCTCTCTTCGACCCATGAGGACTCTGTTTCTTACACTCCCCAGCAGGCGATGGAAGTAAAAGATGCCTTTGTGCAGCATGACATTGCCAAAAACTTCCCGGAACTTAGAAAGTACCTGGCGCAAAATCCCAACTGCTATGCCGAGCTTATAGAATGGCTCGCAAATCTAGATGACCCCCAGATCAACGAAGCCCTCCAAAAGAGGAGGGCCGTTCAAGAGCAAGATCCTACTCTATAGAAATCTCGTAAAACTCGTCTCCCAATCTGAGCAGCAGTCCCTGCTCTAGCTTTATAGGGCAGTGGGGTTTAGATCTGCTTTCCGCTTCTCCGATTACGTAAGTCCCGTTGAGAGATCCCAGATCTTGCACATAAGCGTTCTTCTGCCCATCAAAGTAGATGAGGGCATGAGACCTTGAAATCGTCCTCGTCGGATCCGACAGCGTAACTTCCTCCCCCCTGCCCTCAGAAGAAGGCTTGCGGCCTAAAACAGAGTCATGGCTTATCCGGATGGTGGAATTGCTAGAGGTATTCCTCAAAATCACAGTTCCGCCCGACTTTGCCGGCGCCAAATGCTTTGGTTCGCTGTACTTGCGCGCGGCCTCTATCCCGGAAAAATCAGATTTGTCCAGGTACTGGGTCAATCCGTGCTGCTGGGCCCAAATGCGATCTTCCGGATACCACCCAAAGACGGGAGGTTCGGGAAAAGGCCTTACGGAGTCAGACTGATCCATCAGTAGTCCATATCATCCTGACTTCCTTCGGGGAAGTCGTCGGGGTCGGAATCCGGCTCGTCTATAGGTTCTGAATCGTCTTCCACTCCGTAGGCGCCCGGGTCCTGGGGGCCCAGGATTTCCCCGGCTCCCATGTCTTCTCCAAGGTTGTCGAAATCAACTCCGCTTAAATCCGTCTGGGAAGCATCCTGGGAGTCAAACAGGGAAGAGGATTCATTTTCCCTGTCCAGAGTGGGATAGATGTGCTCCTTTACAGCGCTGTCTACGTCAACTTCGCTGTTTCTGTAGCGGCTAAGGCCGGTGCCGGCAGGAATGAGCTTTCCTATGATGACGTTTTCCTTAAGGCCGTTGAGGTTGTCTTCCTTGGTTTGCAGGGCCGCCTCGGTAAGGACCCTGGTGGTCTCCTGGAAGGAAGCTGCAGAAAGCCAGGAATCGGTAGCCAGGGCGGCTTTGGTAATGCCGAGGATGCACTCTCTGGCCGTGGCCGGCCTCTTTCCCTTTTCTATGGCGCTCTTTACGGTCGCCTTGAATTCGGTCTTGTTGATAAGGTCTCCTGGGAGGAAGGAAGTGTCTCCAGAATCTATCACCTGAACCTTATCGACCATCTGGTGGACTATAACCTCTATGTGCTTGTCGTGAATGCCTACGCCCTGGGACCTGTAAACGTCGTGCACGCCTTTGACTATGCAAAACTCCGCGTCCTTAGCTCCGCAGATCCTTAAAACTTCTTTAGGATCTACCGAACCCTCTGCCAGCTGGGTGCCGGCTTTTACAAACTCCCCATCGTGCACCAGGAGCGGCACCCTTCTGTTGGTCTTAAACTCTGCCACCTTCTCCCCTTGGGAGTTGATGATTTTTATAAGCCTAAAGCTCGCGCTGTCGTCAATTTCCACGGTTCCGTCTTCGGGGGCTATTTCGCTCTTGCCCCTGGGGGTCCTAGCCTCAAAGAGCTCGGTAACTCTAGGAAGGCCCTGGGTGATGTCGGAAGCCGAAGCCACCCCTCCCGAGTGGAAGCTCCTTAAAGTCAGCTGCGTGCCGGGCTCGCCTATGGACTGGGCGGCCACAACCCCGACAGCTTCACCGATGTCTACAAGGGTATTTGTGGAAAGAGACCATCCGTAGCAGCTGGCGCAAACTCCCAGGGAAGATTCGCAGGTCAAAACCGACCTGGCTTTCACCGAGTGCACGCCATGGGCCACCAGGTTTTCTATGGCCTCCATGTCGAGAGGCTCCTGGGCGTTCATGAGAATTTCGCCGGTTTGAGGATCTACTACGTCTTCCGCCAAAAGCCTTGAGTAGGCGGAAGCGTCTGCAAATTCGTCTACCCTCCACTCTCCGTCTTCGCTCTGGGAAGCTATGGGGATTTCTATTCCCTTCTTGGTTCCGCAGTCTTTCTCGCGGACGATAACCTCCTGGGATACGTCCACCAGCCTTCTTGTAAGGTAGCCGGATTCTGCCGTTCTGAGGGCGGTATCTGCCAGGCCCTTCCTTGCCCCGTGCTGCGAAATGAAATACTCAAGGGAAGAAAGCCCGTCCCTGTAGTTGGACTTTACCGGCCTTGGAATGATTTCGCCCTTGGGGTTGGTCACAAGGCCCCTCATGCCTGCTATCTGGCGGATTTGCATCCAGTTGCCCCTGGCCCCGGAGCGAACCATGATGTTTAGGTCGTTATCGGGGGAGAAATTCTCCTCCATGTCTTCAGCCACTTGATCAGTGCACTCGGTCCACAGGCCGATAATTTCCTGCCTCTTCTCTTCTTCCGTCATAAAGCCCAAGCTGTACTGTTCGTTTATCTTGTCAGTTCGCTCTTCATAGGTCTTTATCACGGCCTCCTTTTCGGGGGGGACCTGTATGTCTGAAAAGGCGATAGTGACCCCTGACCACTGGGCCCTTGTAAAGCCCATATCCTTCAAGGCATCCAGGGTGGCGGCGGCCTGGGAAGTGTCATAGCGAAGGGCTATATCGTCGACAATCTTGGACAAAATGCTCTTGGAAATCTGGCAATTGATGAAGGGGTAGTCGACCGGAAGGCAGGAATTGAACAGAAGGCGCCCGTAGTTTGTGGCGAACAGATACCCTCCGTCTTCCATCCTCTGCTCTTTTACAACCCCCCCGGTGGATGGGACTTGCAGCTCTCCTGGCTCCCAGCCTTTGGGCGGCACAAAATCCTTGTCCATTCGGATTAGGACTTTGGACTGCATTCCGATTTCTCCCCGGTCCAGGGCCATTCTGGTTTCTTCTACGCTGCTAAAGATTTTGCCCTGCCCCTTAGCGTCTTCTATCTTCGGGAAGCGCCTCTCGCCGTTGGGGTGCTGGGCGTAGTACTTCTCTTTGGCTTCCTCTATCTCCTTTTGCTGCTCGTCGATAGTGGTGGTGAGCCAGTAAAGGCCGAGGATCATGTCCTGGCTGGGCATGGTGACGGTGTGCCCGTCGGCGGGCTTTAGGATGCTGTTGGAAGCTAGCATCAGCACGCGGCTCTCGGCCTGGGCTTCAACGGAGAGGGGAAGGTGGACTGCCATCTGGTCGCCGTCGAAGTCTGCGTTGAAGGGGGCGCAGGCCAGGGGCGGAAGGTGGATGGCCTTTCCTTCCACCAGTATCGGCTCAAAAGCCTCGATGGAAAGCCTGTGAAGGGTGGGGGCCCTGTTAAGGAGCACGGGGTGCTCGTGGATAACTTCCTCCAACACGTCCCAGACCACGGGATCGGTTCTGTCTATAAGCCTCTTTGCCCCTTTGATGTTTTGCACGTACTCTAGCTCTACCAGCCTCCTTATTACAAAGGGCTTGAAAAGCTCTAGGGCCATAGGCTTGGGCAGGCCGCACTGGTGCATCTTAAGTTCGGGGCCCACTACTATTACAGACCTTCCGGAAAAGTCCACCCTCTTGCCCAAAAGGTTCTGCCTAAATCTTCCGGCTTTGCCCTTCAGCATCATGGCAAGAGACTTTAGAGGCCTGTTTGAGGCGCCCGTAACTACTTTGCCCCTTCTGCCGTTGTCAAAGAGGGAATCGACCGCCTCCTGAAGCATGCGCTTTTCGTTATTGAGCATAATTTCGGGAGCGCTGAGCTCCTTTAGCCTCTTTAGGCGGTTGTTTCTGTTGATAACCCTTCTGTAGAGGTCGTTTAGATCGGAAGTGGCAAACCTGCCGCCGTCCAGCTGAATCATGGGCCTAAGATCGGGGGGAATTACCGGGATGGCTTCAAGGACCATGGCTTCTGGCCTGTTTGTGGTATTTAGAAAGGCGTCTACCACTTTCAGCCTTTTAAGAGCCCTCTGCTTTTTTTGCCCGCTTCCGGTTCCGATGTCTTCCCTAAGGGCTTTATCCATGGCTTTAAGGTCGAGGGTTTCAAGGATCTTCTTTATGGCCTCAGCTCCCATTCCGCCCTCAAAATAGTCCCCGTACGTGTCTCGCATGAGGTGCCAGGTGTCTATATCGTCTATGAGCTGCTTTTGCTTGAGGTTCTTAAAGAGGTTGAAGATTTTATCTTCCTCATCCGCTTTTTCCTGGAAGCGCTTCTTAAGATTCTCTATTTCCGCCTCGTGGCTTTGCTTTACAGCTTCCCTTCGCTTCTGCTTCTTGCTTTCGGCGACGTCCATCTGTTCAACTTCTTCAAGATCGCCCTCGAGTTTCTTTTCCTGCTCTGCGATCTTTTCGAGCATATGCTTTTCTCGCTTGGCCTTATGGCTTTCCAGCTCCCTTTCCAGATCGGGAAGATCTTTTTTCCTCTTCTCCTCGTCTACAAACGTGACGATGTAGGAAGCAAAGTAAATCACCTTGTCCAGATCGCGGGTGGGGATATCTAGAAGGTAGCCGAGGCGGGAAGGGATGCCCTTAAAGTACCAGATGTGTGTGACGGGGGCGGCAAGGTCGATGTGGCCCATCCTCTCCCTTCTCACCCTAGACTGGGTGACTTCCACGCCGCACCTTTCGCACACAATTCCTTTGTAGCGCACCCTTTTGTACTTGCCGCAGGCGCACTCCCAGTCCCTTGTGGGCCCAAAGACCTGTTCGCTAAATAGACCTTCCTTTTCAGGCTTGAGAGTGCGGTAGTTTATAGTTTCGGGTTTCTTTATCTCCCCGTGGCTCCAGCCGCGTATATCCTCGGTGGTGGCCATGCTGATTCTCAGCTTACTGAACTCGTTTACGTCTATCACTTACGCGTTTCCTTATATTCCGAAGTCCAAAACTAAAGATCTAAAGATTCAAACAGCGGTTTTTCTGGCCTGGCGGAGAGGTTTATGCCCAGGCTCTGGGTGCTGGAAGCGGATTTGTCTCCGCTTTCTTTGCTCAGATCTATCGGCTCTCCGCTGGAGTTGAGAACCTCGACATTCAAAGCCAAAGACTGCATTTCCTTAAGGAGGACCTTGAAGGATTCAGGAATTCCTCCCGCCATCAGATTCTCGCCCTTGACTATGGCCCCGTAGGCTTTCACCCTTCCGTCCATGTCGTCGGACTTTACCGTCATAAGTTCATGGAGGGTATAGGCGGCCCCGTAGGCCTCCAGAGCCCACACTTCCATCTCTCCAAACCTCTGGCCTCCAAATTGGGCTTTTCCGCCAAGAGGCTGCTGGGTAATCATGGAGTAAGGCCCGGTTGCCCTGGTGTGTATTTTGTCGTCTACCAGGTGGTGGAGTTTAAGCATGTACATGATGCCTACCGATATCGGCTTGGGGAAGGGTTCTCCGGTTCTCCCGTCGTAGAGGATGGCTTTTCCGGAGGAATCTACAAGCTTTTCTCCGTCAGGGCCGGGAAGGGAGGTTTTAAGAAGGCCGTCCAACACATCGTCTTTCACTCCGTCAAACACGGGGCTGGCCACCAGCGTACCGGGTTCTGCCTTACGCGCCTTTTCGGGGATTTCCAGCTTCCACTTGTAGTTTCCGGGATCCAAATCGGCATTCCAACCCGTCTTCGCTATCCAGCCGAGGTGCAGCTCCAAAATCTGGCCCAAATTCATTCGGGAGGGGACGGAGAGGGGGTTTAGCATGATATCTACCGGGGTGCCGTCCGCAAGGAATGGCATATCCTCTTCGGGAAGGATCCTAGCCACGGTGCACTTGTTTCCATGGCGCCCCGAAAGCTTGTCTCCTACGCTTATCTTTCTGTGCTGAGCCACGTAGACTTTTATGATTCGGTTTATGCCGCTCGGGATCTCTTCTCCGTCTTCGCTGGCATTTTCGCGGGTGATTTCCTTTATTGAAATCACAGTTCCGCTCTCTCCGTGGGGCAGGCGCAAAGATACGTCCCTTACTTCCCTGCTCTTTTCTCCAAAGATCGCCCTAAGCAGCCTCTCTTCGGGGTTCAGCTCGGTTTCGCCTTTAGGCGTCACTTTGCCCACAAGGATGTCTCCGGCCTTTACCTTTGCCCCCACCCTTACGATTCCGTTTTCGTCAAGGTTGGCCAGCATCTCGTCTGAGCAGTTGGGAAGGTCGCGGGTGATCTCTTCGGGGCCGAGCTTGGTGTCTCTGGCGTCTATTTCATAGCCCTCTATGTGGATGGAACTCAAGCTGTCGTCTTTTACCAGCCTCTGGCTGATGATGGTGGCATCCTCGTAGTTGTAGCCGTTCCACGGCATGAAGGCGATGATGAGGTTCTTTCCGAGGGCCAGCTCTCCTTGCTCTATGGCAGGGCCATCTGCGATCACGCTTCCCTTTTCCACCCTGTCTCCTACCGAAACTATCGGCTTTTGGTTGTAGCAAGTGGTCTGGTTGCTCCTTTGGAATTTTTCAAGAGTGTAGACCTCTTCGCTGCTGTCGTCCTGCACCACCTTGATGGTGTCGGCAGAGACGTAGGAAACGGTTCCGCCCTCCTTGGCTATAACGCAGTCGCCCGAGTCGTAGGCCGTTCTCCATTCGCTTCCGGTTCCCACCAGGGGCGCATCGGGCTTTATGAGTGGCACGGCCTGCCTCTGCATGTTGGCGCCCATAAGGGCCCTGTGCCCCTCATCGTGCTCGAGGAAGGGGATGAGAGAAGATCCAATAGAGACCATCTCCCTCGGGGAGACGTCCATGTAGTCCACTTCGTCGGAAGGTACGTCAACCGCCTCTTCCTTTCCGTCTCTGGCCAGGGCGGTGGGAGTTTCAATCCTGTTTTCCTTGTCCAGCTTCTGGCTGGCCTGGGCTATTACGTGGTGCTCTTCCTGGTCGGCTGTCATGTAGGTGATGTCGTCTGTGACCTTCCTGTTTACCACCCTTCTGTAGGGAGCCTCTATAAAGCCGTAGGTGTCGATCTTGGCGAAAGTGGCAAGGGATCCGATAAGGCCGATGTTCGGGCCTTCGGGAGACTCTATCGGGCACATCCTTCCGTAGTGCGAAGAGTGTACGTCTCTTACTTCCATTCCAGCCCTGTCTCGGGTAAGGCCTCCGGGCCCCAAGGCCGACAGCCTCCTCTTGTTAGTGATGCCGGCGAGGGGGTTATTTTGATCCATGAACTGCGAAAGCTGGGAAGTTCCGAAGAATTCCTTTATGGTAGTGGAAATCGGGCGTACGTTCAGAAGCGAAGTGGGGGTGATTGAGGCTGCATCCTGGGTGGCCATCCTCTCCCTTATCACCTTTTCCATGCGGTTGAGCCCGCTTCTTATCTGGTTTTGTATAAGCTCGCCTACCTGCCTTATATGGCGGTTGGCGAAGTTGTCGATGTCGTCGACTTCTACCGGGATTTCGACGCTCACCCCGTCTTTTATGCCCTCTATCGTCTTTTTGCCTGCCGCCAAAGCCGAAATATAGCGCAGGGAAGCTATGATGTCTTCCTTTGTAAGCCACCGCATCTCCGGGTCGATGGAAAGGCCAAGCTTTTGATTGATCTTGTATCTTCCCACGCGTGCCAAATCGTAACGCCTGTGGTTGAAGTAGAAACTGTCGAGCAGAATTTTTCCGTTCTCGGCAGAAGGGGTGTCGTTTGGACGCACGAGCTGGGCTATCTTTTTAAGGGCGCCGTCCCTGGCTTCTTCCTTGCTTCCGGCTATGGCCTGCTCTTTTATAAGCTTTCTTACGGTCTCGCAGTCCTTAAATTCCTCTTCTATTTCTTCTACGCTCATTCCCATCGCCTGAAGGAAGACGATTACGGGAACTTTTTTGCGCCTGTCTACTCTTATGTCAAGCTTGCCGGCCTTATTTATTTCAAATTCAAGCCAGGCCCCGCGCGAGGGAATGATGCGGCCGCTAAATATCTCCTTATCTTTTTCAGAGTCGGGAATGGATCCGCGATCAAAATAAACGCCCGGGCGTCTGACGAGCTGGGAAACTACTACCCTCTCGGCGCCTGCGATAATGAAGGTGCCCCTGGGAGTCTGGAGGGGAAAGTCTCCCATGAAGACTGTCTGAGACTTCATTTCTTCAGTGTCGTTTTTTATAAAGTCTGCTTGAACAAAGAGGGGTGCCGAATAGGTATAGCCCTGCTCTTTGCATTCTTCCCATGTGTGCTTAGGCTCGTCCAAGTGGGGGCTGTGAAATTCCAGCCTCATGGTTTTGGCGTAATTTTCTATAGGGGAGATGTCTTCAAAAACTTCTTCCAGGCCGCTTACTCGCGGTACATAGGAAGTGCCGTTTTTCTTATCTTCCTCTACCTTCTTTTTCCAGCGCTCGTTTCCTATCAGCCAGTCAAAAGAGTCCGTTTGCACGTCCAACAGGTTTGGAAGCTCTATGGGCTCTTTTATCGTGGCAAAGCTGAGGCGCTTAGGCGCTTTGTGAAGGGATATTAAGACATTTTCGTCTTCAGAGTTATTCTGTTCGTCAATCAAATTGCAAGTCCTAACGAATACGGTTTTGATTGGATAAATTGACGCTTTTTATTCTCTGGTCAGGCAACCAGAGAACGCTGGCATGCCCGCTATATGACACTCTGTGCCCTGTTATTTTACCCCTAGCTCCTTAGAAATCAAATTTTGGGGATTTGTTTCGAGCACTCAAGGACATCTTTTGCTATGGCCTCTTTGAGCTGGGAAAAAGAGGCAAAATGCTCCTGGGATCTGAGGCGGCCGAGGAATTTGACTTCGGCCCTGGCCCCGTAGAGGCTAAAAGGGGCCCCGTCTATAAGGTTGGCCTCAATTTTAACTTCCTTAGACCTCGGGTCTACCGTGGGGTTGGTTCCCACCGAAATTGCAGCCCTGTAAAGGGACTTTCCCAAGGCAAAGTAGCCGTAATATACCCCTTCGGCAGGAACTTGGCCCTCCACTTTTCCCCCAAGATTTGCTGTGGGAAAATCCATCTTGCGTCCGTTTTTAAGGCCCCTTACCACCAGGCCGCTTACAAAGTGGGGACGGGAAAGAAGGAGGGAAGCTTCCTTGACCTTTCCTTCTTTGATAAGGGTCCTTATGCGGGTGGAGCTTACCCTCTCTCCCCCCACTTCCACCGGCGGAGCCACAATCAGGTTTAAAGGAAGAGAAGAGCAAAATTCCTTCATTTTTGCAATTGTCCCCTCCCCTCCCTTTCCAAGGCAAGTAAAAGGCCCTATGACAAGATCTTCTACGCCTTTTGAAGAAAGGGAAGAGAGGAAGGAGGAGTAGGGGAGGGATTTAAAATTGGGGGTAAAGTTTACGATGAAAAGCTCGTCTAT
The DNA here is from genome assembly GCA_017632945.1 of Aeriscardovia sp. Classification (GTDB taxonomy): domain Bacteria; phylum Actinomycetota; class Actinomycetes; order Actinomycetales; family Bifidobacteriaceae; genus RGIG1476. The sequence continues at coordinate 41,888 of JAGBQH010000001.1, forward strand.
GCCGAGATCTTTAAAGAGGCCAATTTGCTGCGAAAGGGAAGTGATTTCGGGTTTTTTCTCCTCCACTCTGGGATCGAAAATCATGGCGCAAGAGGGTAAGCCTTTTTCTTTAGCCCTCTTTTTTACGAGATCTATCAGGGAAAGATGGCCAAGATGCAGTCCGTCGAAACTTCCCAGAGTCAGGCTCTTTCTGCCCTCCGGGAGCTTCAAGCCTTCAATTCTGTAAACTTTCACTTTTCTTCCAAACGCCTGCAAAGGGAAGGCAGGCTTATTTCTTTGGCTTTTAGCTGGGCTTCGTTTATTAAAAGCTTCCTTTCCTCAAACCTGCACTCAGCGCAGTCTTTGAGGGAAAAGGGGCCGATGTGGGTGCGCTGCAGCCAAAAAAGATACGCCCCGCATCCCAATTGCCGGCCAAAGTCTCTAGCAAGGGCCCGGATGTAGGTGCCTTTAGAGCAGCACACCTGGCACTCTAGAGCCCTAGCTTCCCCCCGCCAGCCCTTCTTTAAGAGTTTCTCTTTTTCACGGGGGCTAAGCCTTCTAAGCTTTAGCAGCTTTAAAGAATAGATCTGCACCTTCCTGGGTTCTAGCTCAAAATCTTTTCCGCTTCTTGCCAGATCATAGGCCCTTTTCCCGTTAAAGTGCACGGCGCTGAAGCGCGAAGGAACCTGGTCTACCTCTCCTCTAAACTTTTCTGCGGCCTTTTCAAGACTCCTATAAGTAAGGCGCCTTAAGGAAAGGAGGCTTTTAGGGGTTTGAAAAGAAAGTTCTCCCTCCCCGTCTTCAGTACTGCTTTCGGTTCCCAATAGGAAAACGGCCCTGTAGGTCTTTTTTAATCCCTGAAGGGAAGAGAGCGCCTTTGTGCCGCGCCCGAACCCCAAGATTAAAAGGCCTTCGGCCAGAGGGTCTAGGGTGCCGGCGTGCCCTACCTTCCTTATGGAAAATTGCCGCCTGAAAGCTTTTGTGACGGCAAAGCTGCTAACTCCTCTGGGCTTGTAGACGCAAGCGATCCCACAGGGATCTTCCATCATCTGTACGGATTTTCTTCCCCGGCAAAGCCCTTTTCGGAACTTTGCTTCTCCATCTCTTCGTCCTGCCTTAGAGCTTCCTGGATTCTCTCTTCTATCCTTACGGCACTGTCTTGCAGTTCGTCATAGCGAAATTCCAAGGTAGGGGCAGTCCTGAGCCCGCAGCCTTTTGCCACCCTAGATCTTAGCTTTCCTTTAGATCTTTCTAAGGCTTTTGCAGCTTCGTCCCTGTTTTGGGAAATCCAAAACACATAGGCTATGTGAAAGTCCGGGCTGACCCTGGCTTCCGTAATTGTTACGCTCCTAAGGGCCGGATCTTTAAGGTCTCTTTCGATGGCCGTGGCTACGGCTCTTTGAATAAAATCAGCCAGCCGCCCTTCTTTTACTTCATTCCTGCTCATCTTCAGCCTTAGAGGAAGCGCGGGAAGCCGCCTCTTTCCGATCCACTTCCTTCATTTCGTAGGTTTCGATAATGTCGCCTTCTTGGATGTCGTTGAAGCTTCCAAGGTTGATTCCGGCTTCAAACCCCGCCTTCACCTCGTTTACTTCATCTTTGAAGCGGCGCAGGCCCGTAATTACAAGGTCGTTTGTTTTCACGATTCCCTCACGCAAAATCCTGGCCTTGGAATTTCTCTTGACCACTCCATCGAGCACCATAACGCCTGCAATGTTTCCAAACTTGGAAGAGCGGAAGATCTGGCGAATTTCGGAGTGAGAGGTGGTGACTTCCTCGTAGACGGGCTTTAACATGCCTTCAAGAGCCTCTTTAACCTCTTCGGTGGCCTGGTAGATGACGGTGTAGAACTTAATCTCCACCCCTTCTTTTTCGGCGAGCTCTGCAATATTTCTATTGGGCCTCACGTTAAAGCCGATGATTACGGCCTTGTCTACGGTCGCCAGGTTTACGTCATTTTGCGTTATGGCGCCTACGCCCCTGTGAATCACGTTGATTCCCACCCCGTCGGCCACGTGTATCTTCATCAGTTCGTCTTCCAGGGCCTCTACGCTTCCAGAAGAGTCTCCCTTTATCACAAGGTTGAGGGTGTCTACCTCAGACTTCTTGAACTGCTCCTTTAAGCTTTCAAGCGAAACTACCTTGCGCTGCCTGCCCAGCTCGGCCGCCCTGGCCAAAGCTTCCCTCTTTTCCGAGATTTGGCGGGCAATTCTGTCATCTGGAGCCTGGAGGAGCAGATCTCCTGCGGAGGGGAGGGAGGTTAGGCCCAAAACGGCGACCGGCATGGAGGCGCCGGCCTCCTTTATGGGTTCTCCCGTTTCATCGAACATGGCCCTTACTTTGCCATAGGCAGTTCCCACGACTATAGCGTCTCCCGTGCGGAGCGTCCCCTCCTTTATAAGGGCGCTTACCACAGGCCCCCTGCCCCTGTCGAGTCTGGCTTCTACGGCCGTACCCCTGGCGGGAAGAAGCGGATCTGTAGTCAAATCCAGATCTGCGTCGGAGGTGAGAAGGACGGCTTCAAGCAGCTTGTCTATTCCCGTCCCATCCTTTGCAGACACGTCTACAAACATCGTGTCTCCGCCATACTCTTCGGGAACCAGCCCAAATTCCATGAGCTGGCTTCTCACCTTTTCGGGGTTGGCATCCGGCAAGTCGATCTTATTTACCGCCACAACTATCGGGACGTTTGCGCTCTTGGCGTGGTTGAGAGCTTCGATGGTTTGGGGCATGACTCCGTCATTTGCGGCCACTACTAAGATCGCTACGTCTGTAAGCTCTGCGCCTCTGGCCCTCATGGCGGTGAAAGCCTCGTGGCCGGGGGTGTCTAGGAAGGTTATGTATCTCTTTTCGCCATCCAGCTCTATTTGCACCCTGTACGCTCCGATGCTTTGGGTGATGCCGCCGGCTTCCCTTCTTCTTTCATGGGTATTTCGGATGGCATCCAAAAGGCTGGTCTTGCCGTGATCGACATGCCCCATGACAGTGACGACGGGGGGCCTGGGAACAAGCCTTCCCTCTTCCCCTTCCTGCTCGAGGTCGATATCAAATTGCTTTAGCAGCTGCTCATCTTCCTGTTGTGCAGAGACCACTTCTATGTTCCACCCGATTTCATCTCCCAAAATTTGGAAAAGATCGGCGTCGAGCGACTGGGAAACAGTAGCCATTTGTCCCAAATGGAAAAGCACTTGCACAAGGGAGGCTGCAGGAACATTGATTTTGTCGGCAAGATCGGCCAAGGTGGAGCCTTGCCTTAATGTCACGGTCTGCCCATTTCCTGAAGGAAGCCTGGTGCCTCCAATGATCGGGGTTTGAAGCTCTTGAAATTCCTGCCTCTTTTGCTGAAGGCGGTGATTTTTGCGCTTTTGAGCTTTGGCGCCGGGTACCTGCCTGCCAAAGGCTCCCGCGCTATTTCTGCCTCCTCTTCCCCCTTGGCCAGATCCGGGCTTGGGAGAGGAGAAGGGATGGGGGGAAGAGGAGGAGGACCTAAATCTGGGGCCCGATGTGGGAGAGGCGGGCCTGCCGGTAGCGGGGGCGGGTCTATGTCTAAACTGCCCTCCTTGAGTCGGGGCGCCTTCTCCCCTTTTACCGCGGGGCGAGCCCTTGGGCTTTACCGTGGGCTTGGAGAGGGGATGGGGCCTTGGGATGTCGTTGGGGGTGGGGAAATGCATTCCTTGAGTGGAAGAGAAGGGATTATTTCCCGGCCTGGGGCCTTGGCGCTTGGAAAAGTCCTGAGGCATAGGGGTAGAAGGTAAAGTCGGGGCGCGAAATAGCGGCGAAGAAGGCGCGGCTGGCTTTGGTGTACTGGAAGTGGGAGCTTCCGGCTTCCTTTCTCTTGGCGCGTTTCCGGAAACCTTAGAAGCCTCATGAGAGAAGGGCTTTCTTGGGTTGGCAAAAGCCTTTTGCGGTTTAGGGGCGTGATCCTTTTGGGGTTTGGGAGATGCACTCTTTTGAAACTTTTGCTCCAATTGCTTCACTACTGGGGCTTCCACCGTGGAAGAGGCGGACTTAACAAACTCTCCCATGTCCTTGAGAGTTGACAAGATGGTGCGGCTATCTACTCCGAATTTCTTTGCCAACTCATAAATACGTGCTTTAGGCACTTACACCTCACTTGTTTTTTATTTCCTGCAATCTGTTCGACTACGAGTTATACGCAACCCACTTAGAGCTCATGCAACACTAACAGTTTAACTGAGAATATCGCATTGCCCATAACTGATATGGCGATAGGCTGTATTTAAGCTTTCCTTATTTGGAGGAGGGCTGAATTGCTATCTTCCATCCCGTCAGCCTGGCAGCCAGCCTCGCATTTTGGCCTTCTTTGCCGATGGCCAAACGCAGCTGGCCTTCTGGCACAAAAGCCACTGCCTTTCTTTCTTCCCGGGAAAGGATCTTAACTGAATCTACCTTGGCGGGGCTTAAGGCGCTTGCAATATAGGAGGCGGGATCTTCGCTGTAATCTACGATATCTATTTTCTCGCCTCCAAGTTCTGAAACTACAGACCTTACCCTAGATCCATCAGGACCTATGAAAGTTCCTTTTCCGCTAAGGCCTTCGACATTGGACTTTATTGCGATCTTCGTGCGGGATCCGGCCTCCCTTGCGACTTTGACTATGCTTACCTGCCCCGTAGCCATTTCAGGCACTTCTTTTTCAAAGAGCCTCAGCACCAGGTTGGGATGGCACCTAGACACTATTATTTCCGGCCCCTTAAGCCCTCTGGAGACGGCAACCACATATACTCTCAACCTCTGGCCGTGACTGTACTTTTCCCCGGGAGTCTGTTCCCTTTTCGGAAGCAGCGCCTCCGTGTCTCCCACGGCCACATGTATATTTTCCCCATCCCCTTTGTCTTGCTGCACGGTTCCGGTTATAAGTTTTCCTTTGCGGTTTAAGAAAGATCCGAAGAGCTTTTCGTCCTCCGTATGCCTTACCAGCTGCCTGAGGGCGGATCTGACAATCTTTGTAGACTGCCTGCTGAAGTCTTCGGGAGTACAGTCGATTTCCGGGCCGTCTTCCTCTTCCTTGCCCCATATCGTCAACGTGCCCCGTTTGCTGTCGATCTCGGCCCTGGCGATGGGGAAGGCGTCTGGAAACTTGCAATAGGCCTGAAGAAGGGAGGTTTCCAGAACGGCTTTGAGCTCGTCCTCTTTTATTCCTTCCTCCTGGGCCAGTTCTCTTATATCCGGCACTTCCAAACTAATCGACATTCTCCCTCTCCCTCGCCGCGCAAATCAGTTCATTACTATTCTAGATGGGCGCTGTCTAGCAGGTTTGAGCGCAGTTCTTCGGATAGTGCGAGAATTTCTTTTGCCGCCTCTCTGGCCTGCACTTTTCTCACTTCCCCGCTCTTGCGAATCTTTATTTCTATTTCGCCGTTTTCCATGTAGCCTTTGCCTGCTATCGCTATTATGGGGCAGCCTAAAAGATCGGCATCGGCAAACTTTACTCCGGCCGACTCGTTTCTGTCGTCTATAAGAGTTTCAAGGCCGAAATGGCTGGTTTCCACTCCGAGCCTTTCGCATTCCTCTTTGCACTCTTTTCTGGCGCAGACGATGTGCACCTTAAAGGGAGCTACAGTGATTGGCCAAATAAGGCCTTTTTCATCCCTGTAGCTTTCGGCGATGCAGGCTATAATCCTAGACACCCCTATGCCGTAGCTTCCCATCCACACATCCTTTTGAGATCCGTCGGGGCCTGCCACTTTAAATCCCATGGAGCGCGAATACTTGAGGCCCAGCTGGAACACCTGGCCTATTTCCACCCCTCTTCTTATAGACAGTTTCCCGGATCCGTCGGGGCTTAAATCCCCTTCTTTTACCTGGGCAGCTTCCACGACCTTGTCGCATTCAAAGTCCCTTCCGCATACCATATTTAAGGTGTGAAAGCCCTTTTTATCCGATCCGGTGCACCAGGAAGATCCTTTAAACACATGGGCATCCAAAAAGTAAGGGCATTTTGCAGGGCCCGAGGCCTGAGGCCCTACCTTTCCCACGCCTATAAATCCCTTTACAAGCTCGGGGTGGTCTTTCAGATCTTCTTCTCCTGCAATGGAAACTTCCATGGGAGAGAGGCAGGCTTCCAGCCTCTTTAAGTCCAGCTGCCTGTCGGAAGGGAGGCCCACTACCGCCACGCTCTTTTTCCCATCGGGGGCTTTGAGGACGACGGCGATATTTTTAAGGATTTGAGAAGAAATTCCCTCTTTTTCCAAAAAGGCTTCTAACGAAGCTATGGAGCCACCGCCGGGAGTGGAAATTTCTTTCGGCAGGGGAAGAGAAGAGAAGTCTTCCTCTTTTTCTACAGTTTTCAGGGCTTCTACGTTCCATGCCTTTCCGCTCGGGGCCTGCACGAAAGTGTCTTCCCCGATTTCAAGCGGGCACAAAAACTCTTCGGACTCAGATCCTCCCATAGGGCCTGAAAAGGCGTGCACTATAACGTAGGAAATTCCCAGCTTCCTAAACACCTTTTCATAGGCCTCCCTCTCTTCGCTGTAGCACGCCTTCATCCCCTCTTCGTCGAGGGTGAAAGAGTAGGCGTCCTTCATGATAAATTCCCTGCCCCTTATAAGCCCGGCCCTTGGCCTTGCCTCGTCTCTGTATTTGGTCTGAATTTGGTAGAGGGTGATGGGAAGATCCTTATAGGAAGAGAGGAGGTCTTTTGCTAAAAGAGTGAAAGGCTCTTCGTGAGTGGGGGCAAGAAGGTAGTCTGCTCCGTGGCGGTCTTTAAGTTTGAAAATATTGTCTCCGTACTCGTCCCACCTTCCCGTAGGAGCGTAAACGGACTTAGGCAAAAGAGCAGGAAGGTGAACTTCCTGGGCTCCTATATGGGCCATTTCCTCACGTATCGCCTTCTCCACGTTTTCAAGGACTTTCAGTCCCAGCGGGAGCCAGGCAAAGACGCCGGGAGCCATCTTGCGCACATATCCCCCGCGCACCAGCAGTTTTGCCGACTCCACGTTTTCGTCAGTCGGATCCTCCCTCATGGTGCGGGTAAAAAGGGATGAAAAATAGGTGGGCCTCATATCAGTCTTTCTTGGTAACGTTGGAATAGTCTACGAGCGTAACGCCTTTCTCCTGCCAGGTTTTAAGCAGGCTGGACGCTTCAACTTCCGCCCTTGCCTCTTCAAATCCCACGGGCCTGAAAATGGCGCGTTTATAGTACTTAAGCTCGTCTATAGATTCTATTATGTCGGCAAGGGAGCGATCGTCGGCATGCTTTACGGGCTTTTGGGCGAAAGCCTCGGGGTACCACCTTCTGCACAATTCCTTTATGGAGCTCACATCCACGCTCCTGTAACTGAGCATCGAAGACAGCTCCGGGAGGTACTTGTCTATAAATTTCTTATCCGATCCTATGGTGTTTCCAGCAAGGTAGCCTTTGCGCTCGGGAGAAACGAAGTTGGAGGCGTAGGAAAGAATTTCTCTTTTTACTTCTTCAAGCGGCCTGGCCGACTGCATAAGAGAAAGCAGGCCGTTTTTGGTGTGCATGGAGCGCACAAACTCCCCCATATTTTCAATGGCACGCTCTGAAGGTTTTATGACAAAATCGCGTCCGCAATCCAAAGGCTGGAGGGAAAAGTCGGTGGGGATGAGCGCAATCTCACACAGTTCCTCTTTTTCCACATCCAGGCCCGTCATTTCGCAATCCACCCAAAGCAGTACATCACTCATTTATTTCTTCCTTCCTTTCTTCCGCCTTAGGAAGCCCTGTCAAAAACACCGTAAGTCCCTCTATGGCGAGCACCCCCACGGCTCCCGCAAAAACCGTCCATGCAAATACCGCCCTGTTAAAGAAAGCAAAGCGGCTGAGGATGATTAAGGCTACAAAAACTATAATCAGCTTTAAAAACCAGCTGCCCGTAACGTAAAGGACGAATTTTCTGGGATTTATCTTTTTTCGGCTCAAGATCTTAAAGGCAAGGGGAGTAAAAAGGGCAAACACCAATAAGACTATTACGGCTATAATCGCTCCCCACAGCCCTTTTATGCCGGAAAAGACCGAGCCCAGGACTAAAGAGGCGACAGCTGTGGCAACGAAAAAAACCAGATCGAAGATGAAAATCCTGTTAATGATCTTTTTTGCTTGGATCTGACCCAGGGGGTCCATTTCCTTTCCTTTCATGCGAGCCTTTATTTCCTATTATCCCCAATTCCGTTAGCCTTTGCCTGTAATGGGGGGCTAAGGTGAGAAAAGTCAGGACCGGAACTACCCCACATGCAATTTCCAAAACGGTAAAGAAGGGAATGAAAAGAGTGAGGATGGATCCAAAAGCTATTACGAAGGCCCATGCCCATAAGATCAACACCGCCCCCACTACGCTGTGACCGATTTTGAGCATTCTGTGGTGCAGATGCATTCGATCGGGGTGCATAGGAGACTGCCCTTTTAAAAGCCTCCTGCAGATCGCCAGGACCATATCCAAAACGGGGATAAAAAGCACCAGAAGAGGAAGGAGGATGGGCATAAAGACGGGGAGAAATGCCCCCGAATGGCGCAGGGAGGGAACGAATCGGCCCGTTAGAACCAGGGAAGCGCAGGTGAGAAGGTAGCCCAGCATCATAGATCCGGAGTCCCCCATAAAAATGCTGGCCGGATGCCAGTTGTGGATTAAAAATCCGGCGCATATTCCCACCAGGATCACGTTTAGCAGCGTAGACATGGAAGAAAAGCTGGGCTGAGACTTGGACAGCACATAACTGTAGACGCAAAAGGCCAGAGCCCCTATCCCCACAATGCCTGCCGCAAGGCCATCTAGGCCGTCTATAAAATTGACGGCATTTATGGATATGAGGATTAAAAGCACCGTTATGGCCATGGAGGAAAAAGAAGAAAGGGAGATAAGAACTGAGCCCCAGGGCAAAGAGACTAGCTGCACTCCTTTCCACGCCACAAAAATGGAGGCAAACATCTGTCCGCCAAGTTTTAGCATCCAGTCCAAGTCAAACAGATCGTCTGCCACCCCCAAAAGGCAGATTAAAAAAGCCCCCAAAAGGATTATCCACTGTTGGTAGCCGTCCCCTTGAAAAAGGGATCTAAACCATGGAATCGCCCTGGCAAAGCATAAGGCGAGGGCAAAACCCAAAAACATGGCCACGCCCCCCATGCGGGGAGTGGGGACCGTGTGCACGTCTCTTTTCCTTATCTGCTGGATGGCCCCCGCTTTAATTGCCAGACGCCTGACCATGGGGGTGAGGAGCGCGACAGCTAAGAAGGCGCATAGGAATATGAAGAAGTATGCCCGCATTTAGGCCTTGCCGGATAGGAATTGGTAGATTGCCTGTGAGCTTATTTCTCCCTCCCTTAGGATTTTTACCCCTAGGCGGGAAGCGGGGCAGGAGCAAATTACCGTAGAGGGGACGAGGGCCGGCTTTTGATTGGAAAAGGCGTAAAGGGGGATTTTGCCTCCAAAGGCCAGCGCGGCCTCCTCTGCGGTGCGGCTTGTGGGAAAAGAAGAAATATTGGCGCTGGAGCAGGCGAGGGGGCCTGCGATCGAAGAAAGCTTCAAAAGGAGGGGGAGGTTGGGAACCCTTATGGCCTGGCTCTCTTTCCCTCCTTCCTTATTTACGGTGGCAAGGGGGCAGGCGGGGCCGGCCAAAGCTATAGGGCAAAGTCCTCCCGGAAGAAACCTTTCGGCCAAACTGTCGAGGGGGGAGGGGAGGAAAAGGTCAAAATCTTTTAAAGAAGGAACGGATGGGAAAACCGCCTGAAGCGGTTTGGACAAGGGGCGCTTTTTTAGTTCATAGAGGCGAAGGACGGCTTTAGGGTTTAAGGCGTCGGCCGCCAGGCCGTAGACGGTGTCGGTGGGCACTCCTATGACTTCGCCCTCCTTTATAAGTTCTGCCGCCTCTTCTATGCAGTCTTTAAAAAGCTTTATATTCGCCATTTGACCCCCTGGGTGAACCGATCCCTTCCGGACAGATCCTTCACCGTCTTCACGCCTTTAAAACCTATGCGCGAAAAAAGGGAAAAGACCTCCTCGCTTTGCCCGCTTTCGTGCTCTATGATACACAGGCCCCCCATTTTCAAAAGCCGATAGCATACAGGAAGAAGCCTGGAAATAAATTTCATTCCGTTTTCTCCCCCCCCAAAAAGGGCTTCCGGGGGATCGAAAGAGGCCTCGGGCTGAAAGACGCCAGAAAGGTAGGGAGGGTTGGATGCCACGCAGTCAAGGGCGGAAGTAAGAGAGGGAAGGAGGGAAGGGTGAAGAACGTCAGCTCTCACGGCGATGCAGCGAGACCCCGGAAAAAAGCCTTTTCTCAGTTTTGCGATATTTTTTTGAAGGTAGCGGAAGGCTATGGGCATTTTTTCCACTGAAAAACACTGCACCCTGCAGGAACGGCAAACTTGCAGCCCCACAGCTCCGCTTCCGGCACACAGATCCGCCATGCGGGGCCGAGGCCTTTTTGAAAGAAAGTCCGAAACAATTTGGGGCATCACTTCAGTTTCGGGCCTGGGCACAAATACGCCCCTCCCCACTTCGAGATCTAAAGATGCAAACGGAGCCGCTTTGGCAAGGTGCTGAAGAGGAATCCTCTTCCCTCTTCTTTCCAAAAGAAATTTGAACCTTGAGATTTCTTCCCTTTTGGCCACTTGGCTTACTTGGGGATCCATCACCTGCCAAATCCGCGCTTCCCCTTCGCTTCTTTGGCAAGCGAGGGCGAAAATTTTCAGGCTCTCGCTTTCGCTCCACTCAACCCCCGCCTGTTTAAGGTAAGAAGAAGAGGCCCTTAAAAGATCGCTTACCCTCACTCCCCCGAAATCTCCGCTTCCTCGTCCATGCGTATGCCAGAATCTATAACGTCTTGGAGGCGCCCCTCCATCACCTGGTCAAGGTCATAGGCCTTGTATCCGGTCCGGTGGTCTACAATCCTGTTTTCCGGAAAATTGTAGGTGCGGATTCTTTCGGATCTGTCCAGGCTGCGGACCTGGGAGTGGCGCATATCGGCCGCCTTTGCCGCTTCCTCCTCTTTTTTCAAAGCCAGAAGGCGCGACTTTAAAACCCTCAAAGCCGCGGCCCTGTTTTGGATCTGGCTTTTTTCATCCTGCATGTTTACCACAATCCCCGTGGGAATATGGGTCATCCTCACAGCTGAGTAGGTAGTGTTCACGCTTTGGCCTCCCGGCCCGGAGCTCATGAAGGTATCAATTTTAAGGTCTTTGGGATCTATTTCGATTTCATCGGAATCTTCTTCCACCTCGGGGAAAACCAGAACCCCTGCCGCAGAAGTTTGAATCCTTCCCTGCGATTCTGTGACCGGAACCCTTTGGACCCTGTGCACGCCGCCTTCGTATTTCAGGTTTGCCCATACGCCCTGGGCGGGGCTGGAAATATTTTTTGATCTGAAGGCGATCTGGGCGTCCTTTATTCCTCCCAGCTGCGTGACGGACTGGGACTGAATTTGGACCTGCCAGTCTTTAAGCTGGGCGTAGCGGATATACATTCGCATGAGATCGGCCGCAAACAGGGCCGCTTCTTCCCCGCCGGTGCCGGCCTTTATCTCCATAATTACGTTCTTTGCGTCATCGGGATCTCTTGGGTGAAGCATCCTTTTAAGATCCCCCTCTTTTTGGGAGATTTTTTCTTCCGTCTCCCTCGCTTCCTCTTCAAAGGAGGGATCTTCTTTCGCGAGCTCTTTGGCGGCCTCAAGATCCTGGCACATAACCTTAAGGTCTCTAAGGCACTCTACCGCCCCTTCCAGCTCTGCGTGGCGCATAGCCAGTTTTTTAATCTCCTTTGTGTCGGAGGTTTTCGACATTTTCTCTTCTATTTCCCTATACTCTTTTTCCGCCTTGATGGCCATAGGGTATTTTTCCTCAAAACTTTTAGCTGTCATACATCTCCTCTTCTTGGTTTGGATCGCTTGTACCGTCAAGAATATCTTGGATGTCCAAGTTGTCCTGATCTAAGAGATCTTTAATCGGCATGGAGTCGATGCCGCTCCCGGGTCCGAGAGCGGAGTTTATTCCCTTTCGTTTGTCTGTGACTTTCTTGTCGATCCTGTCTATAAGGCCGGTGGTGAAGTAGGAAATTACGGCTATGATGGCTATCACCCTAAGATCGCTAAAGGAAGTCACTTCCACTGCAAGCACAACTGCCGTAAGGGGCTTTTTTATTACAGATCCAAACAGGCCCCCGAGGCACCCTACACCTATAAGCGAGTAGAAAGCGAGGCTTGAAGGGGCAAGGTGGAGCGCTGCAAAAATTTTTCCGCAAAATAGGCCGTATATGATTCCCAAAGAACATATTGGAAGGAAAATGCCGGAGGGCGCTCCCGATCCATAGGAAATCTGGGCAAAAATCAACCTCAAAATTATGTATATGAAAAGAAGCCATATCGACACCTTGGCCGCTCCTACGGAAAGGTCGCGGGCAAGGAAGCTTCCATCTCCCAAAGTGGCCGGAAGGTAGAGGCCTATCGGGATGGAAAGCACGAGGGGAATAAACATGCGGAGCCTGTGGGGAATGTGGAGCTTATCGTAAATCCCAACTCCCCATGCCAGCGTTTTTTCATAGGCATATCCCAAAATCCCGCACCCCAGCCCTATGGGTATCAATTCCCAGTAGAGATGAAGGGCGAGGTGGATGGGATGGATGAGGATAAAGTCGGGGCTGGTGCCCAAAATCAGGATGGTGATGTATCCGCTTGCCACACTTGCCACAAAGGAAGCGAGGATGGTAGAGAGTGGGTACTGGAATTTCTTCCTATTTAGGTAGTCTCCTTCGATTAAAAACAGAGTAGCCGCGATGGGCGCGGTAAAAGCTGCTGCCAGGCCCGCTGCCAGGCCCGCTGCCACGAGCTGGCGCCTGTGGGATTTAGTAAAGCCGGTAGCATCTGTAATGGCAAGTCCGACCGTGGCCCCCATTTGAATTGACGGCCCCTCGCATCCCAGGTATAGGCCCGAAGAGAGGGCTAGGGTCCCTCCAACAAACTTTCTCCACAACAGCCTCCACCAGTTCCACCATGTGGGTTCAAACGAGTGAAGCCTGGCTTCCACGTCGGCCGCTCCCGAGTAGGCCACAAGCGGGGCGCTTCTTATGATCCAGGCTATAAAGAGGCTTACCGCAAGGCTCACAGCCACTATTAAAATCAACCACCACCAGTGCCCCATGCGTATGTATTCGTAAAGATCTCTTACATAGCCGACCAGAATGCCGGTGATAAGCCTAAACAGGCCAACTACCGCTCCTACAAGTACGCCGTCCAGCGCGGCCCAAAGCAAAATCTTTAGAGACGGATTTCCGCTGTCGAGCATTTTGGAGAGGAAAGAGTCCCATGAGGAAAGCTTTCTTCGCCTTATATGAAAGGCGGATGGATTTTTGTGGGGGATGGGGCTGTTGGCGGGAATATCTTTGGCTTTACTGGATATAGATAAAGTGTTTTCTGCATTGGGTAAAGATGGCTTATCGCTCATTACTTTCCCTTCGCTATTCCTCAACTGATTACCCTACAATGATATCCACCCGCAGGCATGCGAAATTAAAAACGCCCCCGAAGAGGGGGCGGGGCTTTTGCAATCCAGGGCTTACTACTCTTCTATGATTGCGAGCACATCCCTGGAAGAGATAATGAGATAGACTTCTCCCCTGAAGTGAATCTCGCTTCCGCCATACCTCGAGAACAGAATCTTATCCCCGGCCTTGACGTCCATGGGTATCAAATTGCCCTTCTCGTCGCGCTTTCCGGGGCCGGCCGCCAGCACTTCTCCCTGCTGGGGCTTTTCCTTGGCGGAATCGGGGATGACAAGTCCGGACTGGGTGGTGGTCTCGGCACTCGCCTGCTTGATGATTATCCTGTCTTCGACTGGTTTGAGCGCAATCGACATTTTGCCTCCCTATGGGTATTAATCGAATTTGGGCAACCAAACGCAAAGGCGGTGGCTGACGACACCGCGTGGTGGTTATAGGTATAGGATATCTTATTTTTTAGCACTCTTGCAAAATAAGTGCTAAAAGCGGAAGGCTAAAGGAGATCGGCCTTTTCCAGATCGCTTTCTTTTTCCTGCCGGTTAAAGCCATTGCCATGGTTAAAGGCCTTTAGATCCATGCTTTTGACCCCGCTTTCAACCCGCTCCAATCGAAACTGAACTTCATCGGCCTGTTGAGCGGGCAGTATGTAAGTGGGAGCTTCATCGGATTCAAACTTTGCTTCCTTTTCCTGCCTGGATTTCTTTGCCGCCTCAGAGACCTTTTTTTCCCATGCCATGGCCTGTCTGGAAGCTCGAATGCCAAAGATTACTACAAGGGCTAATAGAAAAATGGGAATCAAAGTGAAGAAAATGGAAAAATGCAAACCCAGTGCGCAGAAAAACACGATTAGGGTGACAACTATAAGGGATAACACAATCATCTGCCTGCGCTTGATGGCCTTCCGGCGCAGAGCCCTTATTTCCTTTACCTGCTTTTCCGTCAACTCGGGTTTCATGGCTCTTCATCCTAAGATTAGACGTTCCCGAGGGGAAGGTCGGCTGAATAAATCGGAAGTAATGCGGTCCTAACGAATACGCAGGCCGCCTGAAGTGGGCGATGAGGGACTCGAACCCCCGACATCCACGGTGTAAACGTGGCACTCTAGCCAGCTGAGTTAATCGCCCTTAGGATACGTTAAAAAATTCTAGCACGTAAATCTGCGAAAAAATAGAAATGTTAATCCGATAAAATGGTATTCATCTAGATCATGAATTTTGACATTGCAAAGGAGAAAAATGGGTATTTTTGAAGATCTTGGATCCGATGCCAAGAAAATCTTCCTGGCAGGTCTGGGCGCAGTGAGCAGCGCTGCAGATAAAGGGGAAGAAATAGTAGACAAGCTGGTAAGCAAAGGGGAACTTACGGTAGAAGAGGGCAGGCAGCTTAACACCGCTTTGGCTCATAAGGTGCAAACCGGAACTGAAAACCTCAGGGGCAGTGTGCTTTTAAAGTACATGAAGTCTATGACGGTAGAGCAAAGGAAAGAGTTCGTTAAAAAAGTGGTGGAGATTTCCGACCAGCTCGACAAGGAAGAGGAAACCGACTTTAAAACTCAAAAGCCTCAAGACTCTTGCACAAACGAAAAAGGGTGCGATGCGCAACCCGGGGAGGCGGCTCCCGCTCCAGATCAGGCCTCCGAAGGCGATCCGGCTGGCAAGTAAAAATTGAGCCTAAAACAGGAAGGCCTGTACGGCAGACTTGAGAATTTATCAGCCTCCGAGTATGAAAAACCCCCGAAAAACGGAAGGCTGAAGCGAATCGGGGAAATAATAGGGGTCTTAAGAAGATATGATGCCCTAAGGGGTATGAGCCCTGAAAAACTATGCAAAATACTGCAGGCCCTTGGCCCTACCTTTGTAAAAGTGGGCCAGATTCTCTCCATGCGCTCTGAAATTCTCCCCCAGGCCTATTGCGAAGCTCTGGCTTCTTTGAGATCGCACGCCGACCCCATGCCCTACAGCACGGTTTTAAATACCTTGGAGCACGAGTACGGAAGAAATCTTTCCGAAATCTTCGATTTTATCGATCGAAAACCTTTGGGATCGGCTTCCGTGGCCCAGGTCCACTACGCCAAACTTGTCACAGGCGAATCGGTAGCGGTAAAAGTGCAAAGGCCCGGCGTGCGGGAAATGATGGCCCAGGACATCGCGATAATAAGGTCGGTCGTGAAATTTGCCATGCGGATTGGAAAAGACTCCCAGCTTTTCGATCTTAAGGGCGTAGTCGAAGAGATCTGGACAAGTTTTAGGATGGAGACAGATTTTTTGGTGGAAGCCAGAAATCTGCAGGAATTTAGGGAATTTACCGACCAGTTCGCATACATGGACTGCCCCAAGGTTTATATGTCCCTGTGTACCCACAAGGTAGTCGTGATGGACTACATCCAGGGCATCCCCCTTGCCCATACCCGGGAGTTAAAAGAGGAAGGCTACAGCCTTAAAGAAATTGGCACCAAACTTGTAGACAATTACGCTTCTCAAATTCTGGATCGCGGATTTTTCCATGCAGACCCCCACCCCGGAAACATAATAATCAGGGGCGGGCAAATTGTACTTATCGATATGGGCATCATGGGCAGGTTAAACGCCCACACCAGAAACATATTAAGAGACATAATTTTTGCCCTTGCAGTACAGGACTCTGCCAGCATAGAAGAAAGCCTTTTAAAGCTTTCCCCTCCCGCCACCGCCGTTTCCATCAACCGGGCGAACCTTCTTTCTGATATCGACATAATAGTTTCAAACTTTGCCACGATAGATTTGCAGGATCTGAACATGGGGGAATTCATTCTCTCCCTCCTCCAGCTCATGCAAAGAAATGGCCTTGAAATTCCTTCCAGCCTTATCCTCGTTTCCAGGGCGCTTGTAACTCTTGAGGGAACAATTTCCGAATTTATCCCCGATGTGAACATGGTGGAAATAATCGAAAACCACTTAAAAGAAAACGGCATGAGGAAGGGAATTAAAAAGGAAATTTCTACTCTAAGCGCAGAAAGCCTTCAAGCTACCCACGGCCTCCTGGAATCCCTTTCTTACTCAAAGACGGCTGTAAAGCAGCTTACGAGGGGAAACTTGAAAATTAACGCCGAGCTGGTAGGATCCCAAACTCCCTTAAGGCAGCTAAGTTACATAATCGACCGGCTTACGATGGCAATAATAATAGCGGGGCTTTTTGTGGGCTCTTCCATCGTTTACTACGCGCGAATCCGGCCCGTAGTGTTTGGAATACCGATAGTAGGCATGCTGGGCTACATCGTGGCTTTCTGCCTGGGAGTGTGGATAATAGTTGACAGCATGCGGAGAAACCACCAGCTGCGGAAAAAATCTAGGCATAAATAAGGGCTCATGGTATACTGTTACGGTACATGGTGGGCATAGCTCAGTCGGTAGAGCATCTGATTGTGGTTCAGAAGGTCGCGTGTTCGAATCACGTTGCCCACCCCATTTTTTTACCCTAAAGCCGGCAAAAAAAGGCCCTCCCAAGCGGAGGGCCTTTTCATATGCTTTGTCTAAAATTAAGCCGGGTGCACGGGAAGGGACTCGAACCCTCATGTCCTAAGACACAGGAACCTAAATCCTGCGCGTCTACCATTCCGCCACTCGTGCGCTGGAGCCGTTTAACAGACTTGAACTGTTGACCTTCTCTTTACGAGAGAGACGCTCTACCAGCTGAGCTAAAACGGCGTGACGGTTTAAAGTATATCAGAACCATCCCCGGTCAAAAGAAAGAGAAGAGGATGAACCCCAAGGCGAGGAACCTAAATATAGAGCTTCTCCGGTGTGTTGCTATTTTTTCAATCGCTATTTTTCACACTTTTGTCCCTTATTTCAACGCTCTAGCCTATGGAGCCTTTAGCGCCGGGGTTTCCATAGGCATGAAAAATTCCTTTATAGCTCTTTTCTGCATGGGACTGATAAATTTTTTAGGCAGCCTGGGAAACTTCATCTTCTACATGATTTCAGGATTTTTCCTGATACCCCATGCAATAAAAGAATTAGGCGCTGGGTTTTGGATAAAGCAAATTCGATCGATAGGCAGAAGATGCATAGTGATAGTGGGTTCTGTCATCGTTTTTGCAATTCTTACCATCTTTTTGCACTTTGTATGCCGCATGCCTTCCGCTAAACTCAATGGCATCCGCTGGCTGGGATCTGATTTGGAGTTCATCTGGCTTTACCTGATTTTCTGCGTTCTTTCGCCCTTTGTCGCCCTGCTTCAGAGCAAGTGGAAAAGAGGATGGGCGGCCTTTCTTGCCTGCGTTCTGGTTTTAACCTTCCTTTGCAATGCCTTTATCGCCTTCTTCTCACAAGGGGGCGTGAACCACGCGCTTGACGGATGGAGAAAACTCATGAGCGCAGTCACCTACCTTTGGGGATTTTGCCTTGCGGGCCTTGCGGGAGAAAAAGGATGGAGCAAAAATAGAAAAAGAAGTCGGGAAATTTTCCTGATCTGCCTCTTTTCGGCCCTTATTTCAACGTTCATCTGTGCCCTGGCCCAAAGTTGGAAAATGGCAGGAGATCTATCGTTCAAGTCAACCTCCCTCATCTCTTTCGGAGCGGCCCTTTCCCTTCTGTTGCTCTCAGCTTCTAAAGAGAAGAAAAATTCCGAATTTAAAGCGGCGAAAGCCATCACTTTCTTTGCAAACGGCATTTTAGGCTTTTATATCTTCCAGTCCATGCTCACCTCTTTCTGGCATCTTTTGATTTTCCCTGTAATAAACAGCCTTTCCCTTCCCGGCTTTTTCCCCTTCGTGGCACTTTTTATTTTTGCTTCCCTCCTCACTCTTATTTACACCCTCATCCTTTCGGCCATAGGATCTTGGGTGAGGCGCCCGCTTTTAGCTGCGGGATCTCGGCTTTTAAAGAGTTGATTGAAATCGGCCTTGAAAATAAAATCGTCACTTATGGATATCAAGATTGCTCCAAGTATTCTTTCAGCGGATTTTTGTAACCTCCAATCGGAGCTAGAGGCCATAAAAAGCGCCGATCTTGTACATGTGGACGTTATGGACGCCCACTTCGTTCCAAATCTGACGATAGGGGTTCCGGTAGTAAAAAGGATTGCCGAAGTATCTCCCCTTCCCTTAGACATCCACCTGATGATAGATTCTCCCGACATCTTCGCTCTGGACTACGCCTTCAAGAATGTGGAAAGCATTACTTTTCATCTCGCAACTTCTCATGCGCCCATAAGGCTTGCCAGAAAGATTAGGGAAAAAGGGATAAAAGCGTGCTGCGCCTTAAACCCTGCCGTAGGGCTGGAAGGCCTTTCGGAGATTTTAGGCGAATTTGATTCGGTTTTGGTCATGAGCGTGGAACCTGGTTTTGGGGGACAAAAATTCCTTTCTTCCCAGCTTTCAAAAGTGTCTAGGCTGAAAAAAGAGATAGAAGATAGGGGGCTAGATATTAAGATAGAAATAGACGGTGGGATCAACAGGCAAACCATAGGCCCCGCATGCAGGGCAGGGGCCAGCATTATCGTGGCCGGCTCAGCCATTTATGGCGAGAAAGACCGCGCTGGGGCCATAAAGGAATTAAGGGAAATAGCGGAAAGAGCCTAAAATATGCCAGATTCAGAGACCCAAAACGTAGAAGTTTCTAGACAAGTTTGGACGGCCCCCAACCTCATCAGTTTTCTGCGCATCGTCTCAATACCGGTGATTGCCTGGCTTATAGGCTCCAACCACCTGGTCTGGTCTCTAATCATCATGGCCATTTCAGGGATGTCTGACGGGATAGACGGATACGTGGCGAGACGTTTTGACCAGGTTTCCGTGCTAGGCCAAATGCTTGACCCCATAGCCGACAGGCTTCTCATTATCTGTTCTTGTATAGCCTTAGGAGTAGCCCACATCCTCCCCTGGTGGATTCTAATAGTCATTTGCTGCCGGGATTTTGTCATAGGTGTGGAAGTGCTGATTTTGGCAAACAAAGGCTATGGCCCTCTTCCCGTGCACTTCGTAGGTAAAGTGGGGACATTTGTGCTCCTGGTAGCTATTCCCTGCCTGATAATTTCGCACGTAATTCCCCTTCTTACCCTCGCTTCTATTTCCTTCTACTGCTTTGGCATGGCCAGCTGCTACTGGGGGATTGGCCTCTACTGGACAGCTGGAATAGTCTATATAGCTCAGGGGATGGGCCTGCTTAAGAAAAGGAAACATTAAATGGACGAAGAAAAAGAGTCCGAGCGCACCATAATGGGACTGCCCCCCGTAAGGGTGCCTGCAGCCCTGGCGAAAGAAGGCTCCCTAACCGGCCAAGATCTCGAGGTTATGGAAAAACTAAAGGAGGGCGATGCCCTTCTCATAGCAGTTAGCGGATTTTCTCAAAATGTAAGGTATCTTTTAAACGAGCCCTCGGTAAGCGTGGGCAGAAGTTTGAAAGCAGATATCCTATTAGACGATCCCACGGTTTCCAGGCATCACGCCCTCTTTACTAAGCTTGGCGCCACCTACGTCCTCAAGGATTTGGATTCATTGAATGGAACCTACGTAAACGGTTCCCGTATAGACAGTCTGGAACTCAAAAGCGGAGACGCCATAATGATAGGACGCTTTAAGATGCTTTTTTATCTTAAGGATCGATCCTAGTCTAGAAGATCTTCTCCATTGGCGTGCTTTTCCAGCCTCTCTGCCAGCAGCTTTTTAAGCTCGTCTTCGGTGCGCCTTTCCAGGAGCATGTCGTAGTGCGACCTTTTCGGTTTTCCGGCTTCCAAAAGATCTTCCTCACTATTTTCCTGAACGCAGGTCCTCCCGCAGTGGCAGACCCATGTAGTGGGGGCTGAGGCTTGAATGGCGAAGGGGACGATAGTCCGGTGTCCTTCGGGGCAGACATACGTCACTTCCCTTCTGGCTGCCAAAACCACGCCTTCGTCAGATTCAAGGCTCTTGGCGCCTATGCTTCTCCCCCTCAGACTTCTTTCGGCCATCTTTTTCCTTTCATCCTATTTTGACTAGACCCTTTAATTTATATTTTTGTAATTTTATTCCACTCCCTCTATAAAACGCCTCATCCGTTCTAGCCTTTTTTCTCTTTTCCTTTTTTCCAATGCGCCGTGAGCCTTAGCGTACTCTTCTACGCTTTCTTCAAACGGCCTTGATATAGAGCTTTCTTTCTTGGGAGAAGGAGGATCTGCGCGAATGGGATCTATATGGATTGAAGAGAGAAGGGCCCTTATATTTTTTTTCATCCTTTTGGCACTTTTAAAAAACATTTTTCTTCCTTTAATATGCCCTTACCTTTGTTAATTTTCTCCGCTGATACAAGTGCTGAAATTTCCATCCAATTTGAAATCGGCTTTTTCTTACTTTATCATGCCCGGCGCTTTGCCAAATAAAGTTGGAAAAAGAACTAAAAGAGAAATAAGGGCAATAATTGCTTCAAGGGAGATTTTAAACGGCAAAGCCCTTCAAGATATGCCACCACTACAAAAGAACTCTTTTATACAACAGGCTCTCCCCTATCTGAGGGTAAGTCTACCTAGGCTAAGACGTTTTTACCTTTTGAACCAATAGGAAGAAGGCGGAGCATCTGTGCACCACATACAGGTCTATAACATATCTATGCAGTAGAAAACAAAAAAAATCTTAAAATATGCACTACAAAATAAATTCGACGGAAAACAAGTTAAGCAGTTAAGGGCTTAGGAGGATTATTATACTGGGTCCTGCCCTTTAGCAGTATGCGTACCCTAAGGAATTTTCCTAAACGTACTATGTTTAAAACCCGTGCTTCTTTGAAAAAGTGCCAGAAGAGGTATGCCTCTTCTTCCTAATTCCCCACCACACTCCTGCCCCCAAAAGGAAGAGGAAGGAGGAGGAAAGAGAAAGAGACAATATGCCTTTTCCTCCCGTTAAGGGAAGACGGGGGGTGGGAGTAGGAGTGGGAAGCGGGATACCGCAAAAATGGTCAGATCCCTTCAGGACAGAATCTGCCTTAAAGGCAGAAGAATAAGAAGACTGATTTATTATTCCAAGATATCCATCTTGAACCTTCCACTGAAAAGAGCCCGGCACGTTACCAGTACCCTGCTCATTTTCGGTATTATCAATCGATCCCTTTCCCTCCAAACTTTCCGGCGAGGAATAAGAAAGGGAACCGGTAAAGGAAATCGCGGGATACTGGGTGCTCTTTACAGTGTATGTCCCGTCTTGCAATCCCCCAAAGGAATAGATCTCACTTTCAAAACTAGTGCTCTTCTCAACAAAGTCGTAAGGGGAAGAAGAAAACTGCCAGCCTTCAAAAGTACCGCCGTCTTCTACAGGAGTGAGGTACTGGCCCGAAGAATTTTGAACTGTAAACTGTGTCAGATTGGCCATTTCAAGATCGCACTCAGACACAATAATGAGGTTTATAAACCAGAGGCCCATAGAAGAAGAAGGGGAGGAAGTGGGGGGATTAGGGGCGGATGCACTATTGGTATTTGCCCACTGGGTCATAGAATTGACATACTCTGAGAGGGCGGAGGGGAGGGAATTGTCTGCAGGGCCGTTAGTTTCAACCTCCGGCGTCAGGAGAAGGTTGGAATAAGACTTGGGCGGTATATACTTTAGACTGCTTGAGTTAGAGGCAAGTATCGGATCCATTTTATATGTGAAATTGTAGGTGGAAGAGGCTGAGGAAGTAAAGGAAGTGTTCAGGTAGGCCTGCCACTCTATGGAGAGGGTGTGGTTGGTCACCCCGTTTTGAGTAAGCATACCCGAAGAAGGCAGAGGAAGACTTCCCTTGCTGATTATTTCCGCTATGGCCGCAGGGTTTAAAGTTACTTTGAGGCTGGAACTTGAAAGCGAAACCGAGGCCCCCTGAAGGGAGGAAATGGGAAGTCCATTTGCCTTAAGGCTGCTTTGAACTATGGTTTGACCAGGGATCGAAAGGGAGAAGACGACGTCAGTTGCATTGGGTACCGACTGCAGATGATCGCTTCCCTTCAATATAGATCCCCTTTCATTGGCAAAAGCGGAAGAAAACTCTTGCTCAAAATTTGCATTGCCGTATGGAAGATAGGCTTCAGCCTGGTAGGTATAGGGAAAGTCTGATCCTACTGTGGAAGTGAAGTTGGAAGAAGAAAGGGAAGAATCTTCCACTCTGGATACTGAGGGATTTTCGGCTCCTACAACGACCTGTTGTAGATAAGCGTCACCAGGGGATGACGAAATGTAATTTAGAAATCCGTTAAAAGTCAGACCCCATGAACCAGCATAAAAACTGTCAGGATCTCCTAGATTTTCTAGGGGAGACGAATACTCTATAGTGGGAGCCTGGTAGTAGGAACCGTAAGAGACGCTCTGTCCTTCCTGGTTTACTCCTGATATAGGGGTTATGTTACAGGTTACATCCCGATCTGGAGTTACAAATATCTGCACTTCGGATCCCTCAAAGGTAAGGGTGTCGCCCTGGGAGGAAGTTGCAACTTGGGTTCCCGAAGGGACTCCGATGTCTCCGAGCGGGACATTGGAATTTGAATCCGTATATACGTAGGGTATGGAGTTTGTAGGATTGCCCATGTTATAGCTATAGGTAGAGTAACTATCAACAAGCACCGTTACCGACTTTAAGGGTTTCCCATCTTGTCCCACGGCAGGAAAAGACATTTCCCCGTTTGCCGCCGCTTCGTTTATAGTCTCCCTTCCCCTAGGCGCCTTTTTCGTCAGCACAGTACCCTGGGAAGGTTTGGACACAAGAGAGCTTTTTAAACCAGAAGAATTAGGAGAAGACTTGCCGTCGGGAGCGGAAGATGAAGACACCTCAGGCGCCAGCCCCACTTTTTTCCCTTCAGGGTTCTTCTCCCCCCATGCTTCGTACTCAAATTCAAAAGACGAAGAAGGGGATTCTTTGGAGGAAGGGTCTAAATAGGCCTCAAAGGTTATGGCTATTTCCCTGTTTGCATTTCCCTCTTGGGTTAGGGGGGAAGTGGAAGGGAGGGGGACTTCCCTTTTTTCCTCTATGGTTTCAAGCGCCAGAGGGGAAAAGGCAATGGAGGAAGAAGAGGAGGAGAGGGAAGCCCCCTTTAATGATGAGAGAGGAATCCCGTTTACTTTTATGCTTCCTTTTACAAGAGTTTGAGAAGAGAGGAAAAGGGAGAAAACGAGGGGAGTCAAAGAAGCGACCTTCCCCTTTGCATTCTTTCCCGCTTGAGCGAAAGGAAGGAAGCTTTCGACTTGATAAGTGTAAGGGTGGGAAGAGCCGGGCAGCGAAGTGAAAGGAGAAGAAGATGCTTTGCTCCCCTCTATCCTTTCCGAAGACGGGTTAAGGGACCCCACAGTAACTTCCTTTTCCTTCGCATTTACAAATCCGCAGGGGTCAGAAACCGAAGTCAGGGTTTCAGAATTTGAAGAGAGGTTTACTTCAAATGTGGGAGAAAGAAAATAAGAGCCGTAAGAAAGAGTCTTTCCGCTTTCGCTTTCTCCCCCCTGCACGGTAAGGTCGTACTTCCCGGGCTTTGCCTCAAAGGAAAACGCCCCGTTTTCCGTATGCGTTAAATCTATCAAGTCTCCCTTTTTGGAGTAAGAAACCGTCGATCCCTTTGGAACGCTAAAGGAAGAGGGGGAGGGGGAAAGCGAGGAAGCGTTGGAAGAGTTGGTAGAGGGGGAAGTTAAAAGCAGCTTCACCTCCTTAACTTTTTGTCCGTTTTCTCCTTCCGCCCTAAAGTAGAGCTCTTTAAAGTCAGAATTGGCGGCGGAGGAAGAAGGAGAAACCGAGGGCGTCTGCGGGGAAGACTTCTTTACCGCAGCCATGGCCGCAAAGGCTACCCCAGTCCCTATACCTCCGGCCACCAATACGGCTACTGCAGAAAGCAGGGCTATTAATTTCTTTCTTTTTTTAATTCTCCTCTTTTTCATTCCCTTCTCCCTTCCGTGTACCTATAACACTACCCCCCCCCTTCCGATCTCGGAAAGTGGGAAAAGAAAAGGATGGATCTTAAAGGCAAGGGCGAAAAGGAGAAAGAGGCAGCGCAAAACTCTGCGGAAAGTTGCAGGCTTGACCGGTTTTATATTTTTCAGCTTAATTTTAGAATCCGTGCTTCTTTGAAGAAGAGTCTAAAGAGGCATGGCTCCCTCTCTTCTTTTTAAGGCCCCACCACACTCCTGCCCCCAAAAGGAAGAGGAAGGAGGAAGCCAAAGAAAGGCCCAGAACTCCCTTTCCTCCCGTAAAGGGCAGGTGGGAAGGAGCGGAGGGAGCAGGAGCAGGAGTCGGGCCGCCGGGGTTTATGTAGCAGGCAGATGAAGCGCTTCCCTTTAGATTTGACGTAGGAAGGGGAGGAGGACCTGACCAATCTGTTTCTCCTCCCTGTATATCGGAGTAATCCAGATATCCTCCGGAGATATACCAATTAAAGGACCATGCCCCTCCACGGGCTTCGGGATGTCCCCAAGTTACACTCGCCGTCCCTTTCCCTTCAAGGATCTGGGGAGAAGAGTAGGAAAGGGAGCTTGTAAAGGATAGGGAGGAAGGATACTCCACGCTCTTTACGGTGTAAGTTCCGTCTGCAAGCCCTCCCCACTCGAAGTCTCCTGAAGAGTTTCTTTCTTTAAAGTCGTAGGGGGAACCCGACCATTCCCATCCCTCAAAGGCCCCGTCGCTTTCCACAGGGGTTAAGTACTCTCCCGAGGGGTTTTGAACCGTAAATTCAGTGGGAGAATACGAATCCGAATCAGCAATGCTGCATCCTTTATTGTTATCCTTGGGGTTTTCAAAGGTGTTTTCAAACCACAGTCCCGTAGCAGAAGAGGGGTCGGAGGCGGAAAGGGAAGAAGGGAGGGAGTCGTCGGAGGGTCCGTTGGTGTAGATCTGGGGGAGGGGCACATTATTACTACCTGTCTCTTCTGTACGCCAAATACATTGTAAATACTTTTTACCCTCAAAAAGGTCGAAATCTGGCTTCAAGTATGCCTTGAAAGTCACGGAAAGGATCCTTCCTCCGTCCAAGGGGGAAGAGCCTACGGGAGATGTGGCAGTGGCGGGCATAAAGCCGTGCGAAGCAATATAATCAAGCACTGCTGGACCCAGAGCCAGATGCAGATACAGAGAACCTGATGAGGTAACGTTGTTATAGCCTTGCTGGGGAAATAATTTTTGGAGAGTAGAAAATGGGATTCCATCAACTTGCATATCCGAATCTATCAAACCAATTGCTTGTGGATTTACGATCATAATTAGGCTCCATATACCGGCAAGTTGAAGAGTGCCTCCATCCGGTGCCGTGACTGCCGAGTAAGGGAGGACAGTTTGGTATTGATAGGTGAAAGAGTTGTCCTCTCCCACGGTTTCAGTGGGGTAATCAGAGGAGTCTACCTTTCCATTTGGGAGAAGAATTTGGATAGAAGGATCATCAGCCACAATAACCGTTCTTGTGACTGGGTTGAAGAGTCCGTTTCCACCCGAGCCGCCAGTAAATCCAAGAGCACCCGTGACTGCAAGATCCCCGTTTATAACGCATAAGTCCCGTGCGGTGCCCTGAGTGCACATAGAAGCATTCTGGGGAACCCACATGGAAAACATCCATGTATAGCCATACGCGTTTTCATAGGGCCGCCCTTCCCATACCGCTACGGTAATTCCCGTAGTCTTTATATCGTCAATCAATGAAGAAGGCAGGATAAAGAGACCTGGATGTCCGGCAACAGAGGTAAGGGTCACTGAATTATATGAATTATTTACTTCACTATGGAGGTTATAAGGTGCATTAACCAGAGATTTACCCAGGCCCCACTTTATGGTGATTTTTTCAAGTCCCTTCCCATTTTCCGAAATTGCCCGAAACCACGGCTGATATGGCTGGTATAGTGCAGACCCTTTTGCAAAGTCTCCCGTGAGAGTCTGTCCCTTTTCCCCTTGGGCGGAGTTGGAGTAGGAGGCGGACCACCCTATTTCGTCTCCCGCCTTAAAGGAGGAAGCGAAGTATGCCGGGATCTCTATTGACAGGGTCCTGTCTGTAACGTCCCCGGAAGTGAGCTTTACCTTGCCCCCGGGGGAAGAAGAAGTGGCGGGCATGTACCCGTTTTCCTCTATGTAGGAGAGGGCCTCGGAGTCCAGGGAAATGGAGTTTCCGCTTAGGGAAGCGCCCTCCCCCTCAAGAAGGGAAAGGGGGAGGCCTGAAATAGAGGCCTTTGAAAGGTCCAATCCGTAGCCCTCTCCCGGATTAAAGGAGAGGGTCAAAGGAGATGAATAGGGGAGGAAGGTTGAAAGCTGGTAAGAAAAGAGGTGGCTTTCCCCCGTCTCGGCCTTTGGGGCGTTTTGGGTTTCCTCCCCTTGGGAGTTTAAGGGGGAGGAAGAGGGGTTGGAAGAGTCTGTCACCACCGTATACGAAGAGGCATCTACAAAGCCGTCGGGGTCGTTTTCCGAAGTGAAAGATTCAGATCCATTTGTTCCCAAAGTAATCTTAAAGGAAGGGTCCGCGAGTTCGGATCCTTCGCCAGCAATAGTCACGGTATATGTGCCAGGAACGAGATATGGAATATCAAAAGTGCCTGGTTCTCCAGAAATGGAGTTTAGAGTGACGAGGGCACCGTTGAAATTACCCTCCCATCCGAAAAATCTGTAGGGGGAGGGAGGAGAAAGGTTGAGGGAATCCGAGGCATCTTCTACGGCGGAATTATTTAAATCTTCCGGATCCCAATAAGCGGGAACAATATCAGCACCAATCCAATTTCCGTTCAAGCCTATAGGCCACGGGTATGAATCGGGCATAATAGTTACAGACACCTCTTTCAAGGGTTTTCCGCTCTGAGATATTGCTCTAAAATGCGCGGAAAATTGCTGGAACACCCATGGATAGGATGCTTCCTTCTTTCCCACATAGGAAATTTGGTAAGAAGGAGGAGTATATACCTCTACATCGTCGAAGAAGTAAGCTGGGTCGCTTTGAGGATATCCTAACCCAGAGGCCAAAAAATACATCAGGGTCTTGGAGAGCCCCAGCGTCATTATTACCGGTCCTTCAAGCCCCGGGCCCTGGTAGCCGGTCTCTCCGTTTGAGGGGATGGCGTAGTCGAGTATGGAAAGCAGAGAAGAAAGGCCCTGGTAAGTAAGAAGGTTATAGGAGGAAGAGCCCACCTGTGCCACGGCTTCGGCGTTCTTCTGGAAGGCGGCGAGGCACGAAGAAGGGGAAGGGGAAGAGAGTCCAAGGGCATGGGCGGCTCCCTCACCGTTAGGGAGGGAAGAATTACTGATACAGGAAGAAATTACATAGGCTTCAAAGCTCGGCTCATAGTTATCTATTCCACTGTTGTAGCCAGATAATGATGTTGACACTACGCCTGTTTGAGGATTTACTCCTCCGAAGAATGCAGCTCCAATTTCCTCTTTTGGGGGTTTGTATGTGGACTCATTATAGGGGGTTACCCCCTCCCCACTGCTTTGAAGTCCCAGGCTAGTTCCAGAATAAAAGTTCCCGCTTAAAATCCAATTTTGGATTTGACTTTCATCAAGAGCGC
Organism: Aeriscardovia sp.; assembly: GCA_017632945.1. Lineage (GTDB taxonomy): Bacteria > Actinomycetota > Actinomycetes > Actinomycetales > Bifidobacteriaceae > RGIG1476. The sequence continues at coordinate 69,770 of JAGBQH010000001.1, forward strand.
CTGAAGAAGTGACGGGGATTGGGTCGAAGGTGGAGAGATCAAATGGAATTAAGTAGATTCCGGAAGATAGGGAAAGGGCACCTGAATTTTGACTGGGGATTGAGGCGGAACCGATTTGTGAGGAAGAGATTGAGGTGGAACTGCTGTTCACCCTTCCTTCTGAGCTCGTTGAACCTGGCAAGACTCCCGCAGGGAGTCCTATAGTAGGGGCATCTGCAAATCCGGAAGGCGCGGAAGAGATAAGTATCGGATGAAGCCCTATCGCCTTTGTTTCGGATGTCGACTGGAATGAAGCTTTTTTTGAGCCTCTGTCCCCTTCGGCCTCAGCTTTTCGCCTTCCCTTCAAGGACGGTGAAACTTTTGATGAAGAAGAGGCAGAAGACTTTGCCGCGGCCATGGCGAAGGCCGCCCCTATGCCCCCTCCCGCCAAAGAGAGGACGGCGGCCGCGGCGGAAAGGAGGGCTATTAACTTCTTTCTTTTCTTTAAGCCTTTCTTCCCCATTTTCCCCTTCGCCCCGCTTTTGAATCTGACGCTTCATCAACTTTACAGATCTTCAGTTTATATCCTTTTGCGGGGGGGGGTAGGCTTACAGGCCGTGGCGGCTTGAAGAGGAGGAAGCGTGGCTCCCCCTCTTCTTTTTAAGGCCCCACCACACTCCTGCCCCCAAAAGGAAGAGGAAGGAGGAAGCCAAAGAAAGGCCCAGTATTCCTTTGCCGCCGGTAAAGGGGAGATGGGAAGGAGAAGCAGGCGTGGGAGAA
>JAGBQH010000010.1 GCA_017632945.1 Aeriscardovia sp.
CCTAGTATTGAAGCTCTATATAGCGTTCCACTTTGCTTTGCACTCCGAGCTTCTCGGCATACTCCACAAGTTTTTGCAGGTTCTTTTTCCGACTTCTCAAATACTCTCTCACCGCGTACTTCACGTACTCGTAGTCTTCCCTCTCCCTGGAGCGTATGACGTCGCATATGCTGCGCTCCACGTCATAGGCATTCACATAGTTGCCGAAATTGGTGCGGACTTTTGTCAGGCCAAGCCCATAGGTCTCTGGAGAAACGTAGAAAACGGTGTAGGGCTTTTTCAGTCTGAAGCTGTGGTAGCTTCTGGGGACAGTCACATTCCATTCGTCATCGGGAGCTTTGATTGACAGATCGTAGAAGTACAGGGCCGTCATATGTGAAAAGACGACTTTGGGAAGCTCTAGGTTGAGGGCGTAGTAGGGGTCGGGCCACTTGTCGGGGGTGACATACACCCCGCGCCCCATCCTCTTTATTTTCCCTTCCCTTTCCAAGATCCTCAGCCACTCCCTGTAAAGGGAGAGCATGGCGACCTCTCTCGAAGTGATGTAGCCATTGTTCTGCCGCATGTACTCCAGTATTTTTGTTCTGGATTGCCCTTTTATCTCTCGCTCCGACAACCCTCGATCCTTTGCTCTCCTTTGTCTCTGTTTTGATAAATATACTGAAAATTAATTAAAAATCAGTACAGTTGTCAAAATAAAAGGCCCCCCTTTACCCTTTCGCAGAGAATTTATAGGGAACAGGCCGTATTTACGCATTAGCATATGCGCCTGCTAACTAACAGATGTTAAAAACGTGAAAGAACCTGTGCATGGAGTCGCTTCTTGCTTTTCACATATATTGAAAACATAGAATACTTTTTACACTTCATTAACATCTTCATAAGAACTACGATTTAACTTGAAAACTCAAAGTGTCTTAGTTCCACTAGTTTTGAGCTTAACAGCGAGGTGGTAAATTGTCTCCCATGGAATTTGTTCACGGATAAATTTGCATCGCGAAGGTTCACTAGATCGCAACAATGACTCACGGGCCAAGGAATCAAGTTTCCTTTTATCAAATCCGAGAGTTTCGGCAATGTATACTAGCAGGTTGGGACATTGCAAGTGGTTATACAGATATCTCATTGAGTCAGAAGTGGGATAGCTTTCCAACCACTCTTCCAGATGATCTTCCTGACTGCCTGACCAGTGTCTCACCATTTGTGTATTATCTTTGTCCATCTGATCCGTAATCGGATGTGGATAACTCTTCATTTTTGGAAATATATCCTTCTTTAAAGTCTTGCACCTTAATATCGGGACTGTTACTCATAATTTATTTTCCTTCCTTTCCTTATTTCCTTTTTATGCAGACGCTGTAGGCGTACATGGCTATGGCGGCGGCAGCAGCCGCATTTATCGATCTCACCGATCCCCTCTGCTGGATGTAGACTGTAGCCTCTGCGGCGCTTAGGGCCTCTTTTGAAAGCCCTGTGGCTTCAGACCCGAAAATGAGGATGCAGGAAGGGGGAAAGGAAAAAGTCTCTATCGGCACGCTCCCTTCCACGTTGTCTACGGCTATAAGGTGGGGTTTGAAAGGACTGTTTTTGGCATAGGACACAAGATCTTCTATCGAAGAATCCTGGTACACCCTTTCATACACTTCCGTCATAAGGGAGCCTTTCCTATTCCACTTATGAGGGCCTATTATGTGCACTCCCCGGGCTCCAAACGCATTGGCGCTCCTCACCATAGATCCGATATTGAAGTCGTGAGTCCAGTTTTCACAGGCGATCTCAAGATCGGACCAGCCTCTCTTATCCAGATCTTCCCTTATAGCTTCCACGCTCCAGTAACGGTAGCGATCCAGCACGTTGCGTTTGTCCCCCTCTTCCAAAAGCTCTGGATCAAAACGGGGGTCAGCGGGGTCTTTGTCGGGAAACTCTTCCTTCCATGGACCCATGCCGATTTTTCTAAAAGTTGGTTCTTCTTCCACGTCTAGCCCTCTAAGCTCTTTTTGCAAAAGGCATAGGCGAAGGGAACTCTTTTTTCCTCCCCCGTGTTTACGTCCTTAAGATCGAGATCTTCCGGAATTTGCCCCTCTTCGCTTCCCGCCACTAAAGAAGCCACGGCCAAAACGTGCGCCCCCGCATCTTTTACTATGCTCCAGTCGAGCTCTAGCTCTTGATGCTCTGTGAGGGTGACAAGGGAAGAAGTTTGGATGTAACCCAGATCGCTTATCCATGCGTCAATTAGTACTACATTTTTTCCCTCTACTAACGGGCCTTTAAGGGAGGGGTATACAAAATCCATGGAAAAGCCGTCAAAATTAAGCCCTCTCTTCTTTGCTGCGGCCATGCAGCAGCCTACCAGAGGCACTCCTGCAGGACTAAGAGCGCCCACGGCTCCCACCTTAGAGAGATCCACTCCCCTTTCTTCAAGGGCATCTAAAACGCCTTCTCCGCAAATTTCCCAAGTCTTTGAGCTCATGGTAACGGCAAAAAGATCGGAGAAGGGGTTGCCTCCCACCTCCCCTTTAAGCGCTTTTTTAAGTTCTTCTCTCTTTTCAGGCATTGTATTCATTTTCCTCACTCTCTTTTTTTGCCCCCTTCGGGGTCTTTAAATCCATCTCTATCTCTTCGGCTAATTTAAAATCTTTATGGCCCACGCCTAGATCTCTAAGCTTTTTGGCTCTAGGAACCAGCATGGAATCCACATTTCCTACAAGATTGTTATACCCCTCCAAAGCGGTTTTAAATCCGGATCCCACTTTGGCCAGATAAGTGGAAAAAGTTTCCAGGCTGCCATAGAGTTCTTCTCCCAGTTTTTTTATTTCCTGAGCGTCTTCTTCAAGCGACCAGTTTCTCCACGACACGCTTACAGCCTGCAAAAGGGCCCAAAAACTGGCAGACGAACAAAGCACTACGTTCTTTGAAAAGGCGTAATTTAAAAGATCTGGATCGGAAGCGATGGCTCCCTGGAGCCATGAAGAGACGGGTATATACGCCACAGTAAAGCTCAGGGGCTCAAATCCGTTTTCCGAAAGCAGCTTGGGGTAATCCCTCTTTGAAAGGGAATCTACCTGCTTTTTTACTACCTTTGCATATTCCACTCCGGCGTTTGACGTCTCTTTTTCCCCGGCTTCTTCAAATTTTTCCAATGGGGTTTTAGCATCTACGGGCATTGCACCCTTGCCTGGAAGAAATACTACGAGATCGGGCCTCCCTCTCTCTTCCCCTTCTTTTCCTTTGGATGCGAGAGAAAGCTGGGTATCAAAATCTACATGCTTGCTCATGCCGCATTTTTCCACCAGGTTTTCAAGCTGGATCTCTCCCCACCTTCCGCGAAGCTGGTTGTTGTTTAGAAGGCTTGAAAAATTCTGGTTTTCTTCCTGAATGCTCTTCTCTATATCCTTAAGGCCTTCTATGCTCGCTCTAATCTCCCCCACTTCGCTTGCCCTGTTTTCCTTGGCGGAAGCGAGAGCGTCCTGTAGGGAAGAAATTTGGCCCGTCAGAGGGGAAAGGGCTTTGAGAATCTTAGCCTGGGCGCTAATCCTTTCTTCGTTGTTGCTGTTTTGGCGATCTTCAGCTTCTTTTTGGAGGTTCCTGTTCTTTTCAAATTCCTTTTCTATGGAGGAACGCAGCTCCTCTTCGCGCCTTCGCATCTCTTGCTGCTGTTGGGCTAGGCGAGAATCAAAATCAGCCTTTCTGCTTTCAATTTCCTCCTTCAGGCCCCTTATCTGTTCTTCGTATCCCCTGCACTTTTCGGAAAGGGTTGCGTTTTCTAGGTAGGCCTTCTCCTTTTCCCCTCTTAGGGAGGATAGGGCTTCTTCTTCCTTTTCAAGATCGGCTCTAAGGCCTTCAATTTCTTTTTGCTGAGAAGGCGGTTCCAGAGCCTCTGAAGGGCGCTTTGTAAAAAAACCAATCAGAAATCCGGCCACCAGGCAGCACGCCCCGGCTATAACGATATAAAGGGCAATCACCCCTTTATCCTCTTTCCTCCCCATTTTTGGGTCTTCATATACACCCTAAGGTAGGGAATCATAGTGCGTATAAGGTTGGCTCCTCCGTGCCCGTAAAAAACCGGAACCGGAACATCGGGCATGGGATGGAGGGAATGGCGAAGTATCCCTTCTTTGGGCTGAAGCTGCCTAATTCCTATGGCAATAATCCTATCTAGGTTTTCCCGGGCTATTTGGGCGTAAGTGAAGGGATCTTTTTGGCCGTTGTCCCCCACAAGTATGAAGCGCATATGGGGAAAGTCGTCCATGAGCTGCCTGCAAAATTCGAGCTTGTGCTCTACGCCGTTGGGGATAAAAGTCTTGGGCCTGGGATCAAAATCTCTGAGAAGGAGCGGGCCGCGGGGAAAATTATTGTTGGTAAGAAAGTACCTGAGCATGGGTTCTACGTTCCACGGGGAAGTGGAAAGGTAGAAGAAGGGGGCGTGGCCCCCCAGCTCTTGGGAAAGGGCGTTATAAAACTGGGCCATTTCGGAAACCGCCCTCCTTTTGGAGGGATCCAAAAAGAGCATGTTGTAAACGGCTTGGAGCGGATCGGGCACGTCGGTGACGAGGATGGTGTCGTCTATGTCTGAAATGACGCCTATCTTTTCCTTCTTGCCCACAGTGTAAAGCGGCGCCAGCACGGGCTTTCTTCCTTTTACCTTGTAAGTTACCTTGTGGATTCCAGGAGACACCTTTCCCTCGGTAATTAAATCCAAATATCCGTGGCTGTCGGAAACGGCTTGGCTGGCATTTTGGTTTTTCTTGCGATCTACTTCATCTCTCTTGTAGGAGGTTCCTATCTGAACAGATTCTAGAGGGGAGTTGTCTATATCGATTTTTACGGGCACGTGGGAGGCTGGCACCATGAAGGCCGCCTTTATTCCCTTTACCCCCATCTTTACCGGGACATACCCGCGCGGAGATCTTACCAGCCTGCAGATGAGCCTGGAATACTTTTCGGTGCCGTATCCGATATAGGGCACCACTCTGGGGGTCCAATGCAGGCTTTCTGTGATATCAATGGAAAGGTCTACCCAGACTTGAAAGGCCGTAGTGACTGCCAGCCTAAAGGCCCTGACGGGGAGGCTCTTTTTAGAGGGCACCTGGTCGGGGGAAGGAGAGTCTACAAAGCTTTTAGAGTGCCTAAAAAGCCTCTTGTGCGAGGCAAGGGAAGCTTGGGCCTTTGCATAAGACGCTTCTTGCCCCGACATGTAGGGATTAAAAGAAGCAGCCCCGGGGCCCTCGGTAGGAGTGTATTCAAAACTGTCTAAAATGATTGTCCTTTGTTTGCTTACTGTAAAGCGCCGGCGGTCTGCAAGCCCAAAAAAGGGCACGGAATTTTTCCGGATGCGCTGTGGCGCCCCGGGGGCGGTTTCGCTCCCACGATACTTGTCAAGTTTACCTTTTTGCCCTCGCAAAATTTGCAATTTTTAAAATGAAATTGCTTCAAATTATAAAAGAGAAGGGGGGAGAAAACAGATTGAAACGTGAGAGAAATAAGCCTAATTTCTGAAATGCAGACAGCAAAATTAGGCCGCAAAACTTTCTCCATCCAGAAAGTCTTAAAGGAAACAGAAAAGTTTTTAAAAAGGGGAATCGTTTAGGGCCATCTTGTTTTGCTAAAAGATTTGTACTCCCTTTAGGAAAGTTTGCAAGGGATTTAAATGCGGACGGCGCGGGGAACCCAGAAGTTAACGGCTATATGAACTTTAAAACAAAGGCTAAATCCCCAAATAGGTACAGTGCTAGATAAATATCCAGGGACCGGAAAAATGCTTTAGATGGAGCATATAAAAACCGCCGCTACAAACCTGGGAAAACGCGCCTCCCAAAATGCAAAGAGAAAGGAAAGGAGATTTTAAGGCTGCATAAAAGTCTGCTAAGGAAGCACAAATCGTATTTAAGCCTAAGCCCCTCTTTTTGGCCCTCTCATGCCTGCTTTTGCGATCTTAAATCCGGCCAACAATGATAAAAGGGGGGATGTTTTCAGAAGGGTTGATAAATATCTGGGTGAAAACTTAGTTCGTTTTGCGATCGCAAATGCAGGCGATTTTGTAGAGGGCATGGAGCCCGGAATTTAAAAGGAGGCTTTAGTAGAAAGCCAATCCGTAGATAAGTAAGTACTCATTAAAAAAGGCGCAGTCAAAGCCGCGCCTTTTATTGCTTTAAATGAGAATCAGACAGAGATGATTCCTACGCAGGCGAGAATGATGGAGATGATTCCGGCGCAGCATACCAGAGCCATCACTATCCACTCCCACGGTCCTACTCTGTGTCCGTTCTTCTTGGCTGCAGGTACATAGAAGAAGAAGCCTATGGTAATTCCTATGCACAAAAGCAAGAGATCCTGCCAGCCTGCAACGAATACTGCAAATACCTCAAAGGCTGTGCAGATAACTCCGACTATGAACTGCCATGCTTCCTTGCGCTGCACCGAAATTACCATCTGGTAAATTCCGGCAAACATGTAGGTTATAAGCACTGCCACGGTGCACATCTGGGAAGCAAAGGTGTATGCGGCAGAGAGGAAGGGCAGGCAGAGGATGAAGATGGTCTGGAGAATGGTGGCGATAAGAAGGGAAGTGACGTAAGAGTCCTTCCTCTTCTTTCCGGGCTTGCCCCAGAAGGGAGCCAGCGTCATTTCGGAGTTGGACATAAGGGCCGTAGTCTCGGCAGGAAGGATAGTCCAAGAAAGCCAGCAGGCGAGGATGGAGATAATGATGCCGATGGTCAAAATCCAGTATGCCCAAGCTCCCACGGTGTTAGACATAACGGCAGAAAGCACGGTTCCGTCGGTGCCGTTGTTGGCCCAGTTGGAGATAACGCCCTGGGGGAAGACGGCGTAGGGAAGTATAGAGCACCAAACGTAGACGATGGCCAAAATCAGAAGGCCCCAAAGGGTGGCGTTGCCGGCTGCCTTATTGGACTTGGCCCTCTTGGAAAGAACGGCCGCGCCCTCAATGCCGACGAACACGAACATTATGTTGACGATAGAGCCCTGCATCTGGGTCCACACGCCGCTGGGTGCCACTCCGTGAGAGACGTTGGCGGCAAGATTGCCCCAGAAGTCCTGGGTGAACACTCCCGCTTTGACCGTGCACACAAGCACGATCATGGCGATCACAATCGGGATTAGCTTGCATATGGTTCCAATGGTGTTGATGAGGGTGGCGCCCTTCATGCCGGCCATGACTATGAAGGTCAGGCACCAAAGAACAATGGCTGCCACGATGACGCTGGGCCAGTTGCTGCCGTCTCCGAATACCGGCCAGAAAGAGCCTACGATAGCCATAAGCAGAGTGGCGAAGGCTACATTGCCAATCCAGGAAGAAAGCCAGTAGCCCCAGCCTGAGATAAATCCTCCCAGCCATCCGCAGCCGGCTTTTCCGTAGCTGAAGATGCCTGCGTCGAGATCAGGCCTCTTTCTAAGAAGGTTGTTTAAGGTAAGAACCAGGGCTACCACGCCTACAAGGCATATAACCCACGACCAGATCATCGGGCCGGCAGCCGACACTTCCGCCAACTGTCCGGGGAGATTGAATATACCTGCACCTATACAGGCGCTCACCACAAGACCGATTAGGGCTATAACGCCCAATTTCTTTGGTTCGCCCAGTGCAGCACCTTGTTGATCGTCCATGATCACAGCTTTCCCAGAGATAATCATCCAAGGCTTACATCTCACACTGTCCCAAGACGATTGTCTCAAGTTAGAAAATTTAAAATACAGGCGACAATGCCATTCGATACCGTGAGAATTTTAGATCAAAAAATCGACAAACTTAAAATTTCCTAAAAGCCCGGCTCAGTCGAGGAAGAGGAACCAGTTCTTTACGTGGAAGAAAAGCCTGGGTATCTGATTGAAAATATCCCCGTCTCCTGCGTTTACAAAACAGGCAAAGAAATGGAAAAGAATGGAATAAAGCAGGGCGGAAAAGAGAAGAAGCCTCAAAAGGTAGCCCCACTGAATGTAGTGAGGGTTGGAATCGGTTAGGGAAAGAAGGGGCAAAACCCCCACGATAAAGAGGAAGGCCGTAGGAGCTCCAAAGTCACACACGTAGTGCTGCATGAGGCCCGCCAGGTAAGAATCTGCCAGAGCCGCCAAAAGAATCCAAAAAAGCGTAAAGCCCATGAGGGAAATAAGTCCTCTTCGGGCCGAGTACACTCCGTATCCTTCATCTTTGAGAACGGAAACCGTATCGGCCTTCCTCCTTCTTGAAAAAGTCCAGGGAATTAGGAAGAGGAAGAAGAACGCCGGGGTCAGGGCCGAAAACAGGCCGCCAATCCACGGGCCCTCCCACTGCCAGACTTGAAGGTTGGCAGGAGGCTCAAAGACAAAGGGAAAGGCCGCTTGGAGGCTGGCGGGCTCAAACAGGTAGTAGTAAAGGACGGAAAGGGTGCCCATCTTGGGCCACTTTTCCTTTTCTACGTCGTAGACCGTCAACTGGTAAGTATTTCCAAAAGTAAAGGGAGAACCAAACCTTGCGTGGTTGTAGGCCAGAAGAAGAGGAAAGACGAAGCAGTAAGGCAGGCAGATAAAAATGGAGGGAAGAATTGACCTCTTGCTGAAAAGCGATCTGTCCTTAAATACGCTTCTCCAAAATATCGCTATTGCAAGGATTGAGGCTATTTCAAACTGAGGGCGGGAGCCCAAATTGGAAGCCATGAAAAGAGATCCGAAAAAGGCCCACCAGGAATTTATGTGGGGAAGGCCTTTTTTTCTCCTTTTTGACATTTCCCAGCACCAGAGCCCAAAGAAGGTGAAAAAGAAGGAGCAGGTAATGGGGATGGCGTAGGTGTCGGCCTGAAAGACCTCAAAAAACAGCCCACACCCTATGGCGCAGATCCATGTGACAAGAAGGCAGGATCCCGGGCTGCACTCTTTCAAGTGATCTTTTGCAACTTTAAAGACAAGGAGGGTGAGAGAAATTAGTGAAAGAAGGGAAAAGATAAGGGCCGCGTCAGCTGTAGGAAGGCTTCTTCCTCCGCTGATTAAAGCAAACGGGACAAAGAGCAGGAGGGCCGGAATCACTCCAAAGTAGCAGTAGTACTTTCCATGGTAAAAGGCGCAATCCCAATACACGGTTATGCCGCTCTTTCCGGGGTGCTCCCAGATGGCGTGCCATGCGGCGTAGTTATAGGGATTTTTCAAAGCTGAAAGCTGAGGGTTTACGGGGTAGTCCAAAGACAGCCTGCCGTGCAAAAGCGACTTAGCAAGTATGTCGTAGACTTCGTAAGGCGCTCCTCCCACGTCTCCCACATATATTCTTCTGGCCTCGAAGATATACCAAATGCCTACGTAGAAGGCCATCAAAAGTAGGGTGGAAAGAACGATGAGCGAAGTCTGAAATAGGGAACGCAGGTCGAGATCCAACCTATAGAGGGGGGAAGAGGGGCCTAGAAAAAGCGCAAGGATCACAAAGAGGAGCATGAGCAAGATCCTCAGCGGACTTGCATCAAAGGGCACCCTGGGGTTGATGACGGCCCCGTAGAATACGAAGAGTTTTCCGGTATCGGCCCGGACCTGAATCTGAATATGCTTGTAGGCTCCGGAAGTGTTTATGTAGAGGGAAGTGGGGCAGGAGGGGTTTAAAAGCTGCCAGTAGTTTGAGGGATGGGGATCGGAAGAGCCCTCAAGGTAGCTCACCACTCTAAACTGCATGCCCGGCGTATCTTTAAGTCCCGGGTTTGCTATCAGGCGCACAAACTTTATTGGGGTTTTGGACTGCAGATCAATATTTACCTGAGGGTCGACAACTTCCCTTCCGGACTTTTTCGCCTCGTTTTTTGAATCCATCGCCAAACCCTGGGTATTGGAGGAGGAAAGCGTCTCAAATGAAGGAGAGGCGGAAATCGTCTCCCAAAAAGGAAGATTGAAAATAAAGATTTCCAAAAGGGCAGCTAAGGCGAGGCAGAAAATCAAAAACTTCCATCTGCGCTTTGCAAAGATCTTCCATCCCGATCCCATCTCTGAAAAATTCAGATGAAGTGTCCTCCTACGATGCGGAAGGGAAGTTTGCCCTTTTTTTGCTTTCAGGGTCGAAATCAAAGCCATGCGTCTTTCCAATAAAAAACCATTGAGTATACATTCTATAACTTTACAGATTTTCTTATTTTCATCTGCAACTAAAAGCCATGAATTAGAATGAATATCGCGCCGAGCCCTAAGGGGCAGGGGCGATTACTAAAAGGAGCAAATATGGCTACTCAGACTTTTGACAAGTCTTCATTTGAAAAGGCGATTTCCGAGAATGGCGTAGTCTTGGTAGATTTTTGGGCTACCTGGTGCCCGCCTTGCAGAGCTTTCGGACCGATCTATGAAAAGTCATCCGAAGAGCACCCCGATTTCGTATATGGAAAAGTTGACGTGGACGACAACCAGGACCTTGCAGCCCAGTATTCTGTCCAAGCCATCCCCACTCTCATGATTGTGAAAGACGGAAACGTAGTCTACAAGAAGGCAGGAGCCCTCAACGCCGAGCAGCTCGAAGCTAAAATTAAGGAAGCAACTAAGTAAGAAGGGGGAAAAAGATAGATGGCGAATCATCGAGGTCAAAAGGGATCTTTTTTTAAGCCTAAGATATTCGTCATCGCCTTGGCCGTGGCGGCTGCCGTATGCCTTTTAGGCTGGGCCGGCTTTGCCATGGACAGAACCTATTCAAAAAATAAGTCGCTTTCTTCAGCTTTTATCCCTGCTCCCTCCCAATCGGAAGAGGGTTCTTTCATTACAGAAGGGGCAGGAGGAGTCGACCCCGGAACTTCCTATATAAAGGTCGTAATTAACGGCCAGTCAAGGTTTGTATTCGGGATGCACTTTACAGATGTAAAGTCTGTACTTCAAGAGGGAAACATCACCCTGCAACAGGGCGACAGCATCTCCCCTTCCCTTTCCTCCCCTGTAAATGAAAATACAGTCATTACCATAGAGAGCCCCAACTCACAAATCAGCACCCAAGACACCCCCATTGCCTATAATGTCATTACCAAAAATGATCCAAGCATGCAGGTGGGAACTGAAAAAGTTTCGGTTCAGGGCAAGGACGGCGTCATGCAGACTACAAAGCTTGTAAGGCGCACGGGCTCTAAAGTTACTTTTTCAAATACCATAGTTTCATTCGTTAAAACGGCCCCCACAAATGAAGTAATCCTGATAGGCACGCAGCCTGCAGCAAGCCAGTCTTCTTCCCAGTCCTCTTCTACTTCCTCTTCTTCATCCTCATCGTCATCTTCTTCCGCTTCCTCGTCTTCTTCCCAGGCTTCATCTTCTTCCATCGGAACTACTCAGGCAGTAGGAAGCCCGCAAAAAATTGCCCAGCAGATGCTTGAAGAGCACGGCTGGGGCGCGGAACAGTTTACGTGCCTTGTAGAACTGTGGCAAAAAGAGTCCGGCTGGAGCGTGACAGCTGAAAATCCATCTGGCGCATACGGCATTCCCCAGGCGTTGCCTGGAAGCAAAATGGGGCCCGGATGGCAGACCAGCGCCACGGTGCAAATTTCATGGGGCCTTGAATATATAGCCACCCGCTATGGGACTCCCTGCGGGGCGTGGGCTCACGAAGTAGCGGATAACTGGTACTAAAAAAATCTAAGAGGGAGGGCCTTCTTAGATTCTGCGGGGCGGGTGCCCCGCCTTTTTTATTGCTTTTTGGCAGCTTGTTTTTGAGGGGTAGAAGCTGATGAAGAGGAAGCTGAAGAAGAGGTGGAGGAAGCAGAGTTGGAGCCTTCAAGATTTCCCTGGGTAGGCCCTGCCATAGTCCGATTGTAGGAATCGGCCCCGCTACCCGTGAGGGGGGTGGATGCGGAAGAGGAAGTAGAAGAAGGCTGCGGGGAACTGGATTTTGTCTCCTGCTGGGCTTCCTTTTGCTGCTGCTTTAAACTGTTGAGCTTTTGCTGCTCATACTGCTGGGCGCTGGCAGTTACTTTTTCTACGGCCTCCTGAAGGGAAGTTTGAGCTGTAGACATCTGCGAGGCTGTAGAGGAGCTGTCTTCTTCCACGCTTTTGGCCTCCGTCAGCGCTTTTTGAAGAGCTGTGATTGTGGAAGGATCGGATACGGCTCCGTTATTTTGCGCCAAAGCCTGCTGGGCCGCGGTTATAGCCTTGGAAAGGGAGGACTTGGCGCTTTGCAAGGCTGCGGTGGCCTGGGATGTCTTAAGGGCCTGGATATCGGACTGGGTTTTGCTTACAAGCGAATTAATCTGTTCGACTGCCTGATTCATGGACTGGGCGTTGGAATTGAGGAGGGCAGCGGAAGCGGAAGCGGGGCAGGAAACCGGCACGGGAAGGGTGGTATCAATATCGGACTGGAGGGCTGAAACCAGGCTGCTTCCGCTCTGAGAATAGACGACAGAATCTAACTCCGACTGGGCGGAGGCTATGACCTGCCTGGCGCTGTCGGAGGCATTGGTGAGCTGAGTTTGAATCTGCTGGCATGTCTCCAGGGCCCTTTGCCTTCTGTTGGTGCTCCACCACCACCATCCTCCAAATCCCAGGCAGATCAAAACGGCCAGGATGACTATGAGGGCTATCCATCCGCCCTTGCCGTTCCTTTCCCCTTTTTCCTTCTTCTTTCTCTTTTTGGGAGATTGGTATATAGAGTCTTGTCCATAGACGCCGGGCGTGCTTGGAGGAGGGGTAAAAGCCGCCTGGGCCGAAGAGGGGAAAGCCTCCGAGAAGTCATAAGTGCCGGTTCCCGAGTCGTCGTAGGAGACATCATTGTCGTAATCTATATATCCAAAGTCTTCGGGGGTGGCTTTCGTTTCAGCTTTACCATAATCTCCCCCGTCCCCTACGGCCCCTAAATACATGGTGGTTTCAGCAGGGTTTTCCTCTTCTTTAGAAGAAGAGGATGGGGAAATCACCTGAGTTTCTTCGTCATTTGCCCCATACCCTGCAGGGGCCATCCCCACTCTTGTGGCCTCTTCATCCCCTGACGGGCGGGCCGGGGGCATTATGTGGGTCTGAGTAACCGGAGAGATTACCTGGGTTTCCTCTTCATTTTTAGATTTAGAGGGGAGCGGAACGCTGGGTTTGCTGGAATGCGATGGATCGGGCGGAATTGGAGGGATGGCCTGAGTCTCTTCATTATCACCATTACTATTCATAAATCGGAATCCTCCAAAATTGCCCTGTTGATACTGTGACTTATCTTATATGCAAAATAATAGAAAAAATGACAACTCTGCAAAATCCCATAAAAAAGTGCCCCCACAGGGACTCGAACCCTGGACACGCGGATTAAGAGTCCGCTGCTCTAGCCAACTGAGCTATGGAGGCGACATCCAAGATTGTAGCACAGGTTTTTTCCTTTATACAACCCTGGGAAGAAAGGTAGTAGGAGCTAGGGTAAGACGGATATTTGCCACTTTAGATCCCGTATTTAAGGAGATGGATCTTACGGTTATGGTGCGCTTTGAAAACTTTTTAAAGTCATCATCGGTAAGGGTGGATGGAGACTTTACGACGTTTACTATAAATTCCTTAAGATCTGCTCCCTCAGCTTTTGCCTGGGAGGCGGCTTGAAGATAAGCCTTTTTAAAGGCCTTCGTAAATTTCACCCTTCCCAAAGGAACGCCGTAAAAGGCAGAACAGATATAGGAAATTTTTGAGATTAGGGGAAGAGAGCCCTTATACGCCCCTCTCTTCATGCCCCTTTGCCCTTCTAGAAGCGATAGGAATTTTTTCCCTACAGCCAAAAGCTCCTTTTCTTCATCCTTTGCGGGGTTTAAAGCCATTCCTCTAGAAGGCGCCTTTCTCTCTTCCCCCTCAAAAACGTTTAAGAGGGGGAGGGAAAAAAGTCCAAGGTTGCCAAGACACCTTTCCCCCTGAAGAATTCTCCATTCGTACGGGCCTTCTCCGCTTTCCTTTCTCCTCACTACTACAGCTCCTACGGGAAGGGCGCAGCCCTTCTTTGATGCGACTTCCAGGTATTTTTGCATCCCCATATCAAAACCGTAGCCCGCCTCCATAAGCACCCAATCGTATTTTGAGAGGGCCAGCCTAAGGGCGCACAGTCCCGGAATCCCCAGGGAAACGTTTGCAAAGGGCCCGCAGTACATGAGGACAGGAGAACCCCGAAGAGTGCTCAAAAGGGAAATTTGGAAAGATGGAGACAAAACGGGCCAGGATGCAAAAATGGGGAGATCTTTTGCCCTCAGGTACTTTCCCCGGCATTTTGCCACGCTCACTTCATCGACGGCTTTTTTGGCCTCTTCTTCTGAAAGGGAAAGGACCCGTATCTGCTCTATTTCGCAGGTGGGGGTGAGGACAAAGGACTCGCTGTAGGGCCCCGCCTGCACCTTTCTTAGGTATTTTGTCGGCACGCACGAAGTTCTTGGAAGAAGGATCTCTCCTTCCCCCTCACCCTTTTTTTCTCCAAAGCTCACTAAAAGATTTTGGTATATGCCAACTCTAAGCATCTGCCCCTCCAGGCCAAAATCAGCCTGAGTAGCTTCTTTTAGGGCAGACTTTCCAACTCCGCTGGCGCCTCCCTTGGCGCCGGCTGCGCTTATGCCCATACTGGGCTGCCTTAAAACTGCGCAGGCCGAAGCACCCGCCAGCCTTAAGGCGTCTAAAAGGGCCAGGGTGCAACTGGTTTTGCCTTCTCCCTTTGAGGCAGCTACAGGGGGAGCTGCGGTTACGAGGACGAGTTTCCCTTTCGCTTTACCGGTTTTAAGAAAGGCGTCTTGGGCGTTAAAATTTGTCAAAAAATTCCCCTTTTAAAAAAACTACACCGGAAGGTTTCTCCCGGTGTAGTTTCAAAATTTTGTCTCTTAGTGCTTTAGTTGTCGGAAAGGTAGAAGGAGTTGTTCATCTGCATGCTGGCAGAGTAGGTAACCTTCTCCAGAAGGTCGTCTGTCTTCTCCTTTATCTGGGCGCAAAGCTTCTCATTGGCTTCTTCGAGGATAGAGTGAACTTCCTTGTCATCCATCTTGGCGTCCCTAAGGCCCTTCTCCTCTATGAGCTTGTCGGTGTGCATAACGTCATTGTGGCCTATGGCAATGGTGTCGAGCTGGTAGTTGCTCAGATCCATCTCCATAGAGCTGAAGTGGGCGTCTGCCATGCAGGCTATAAGCCTGTCTTGCCAGTAGAGGTAGTTGGTATCCACCTTGGCCCTGGCGCCCTCTATGTAATCTACGCTCTTATCGATATTGGTGTAGATGGGCAGAAGGGTTGCGTAAGGAATGGATCCGTAGGCTATCCACTGTATGGCCCTGTAGCTTTCTCCGGCGTAGGGGCGAATCTGAAGAACGGAAAGCTCGCTGGTACGGTTGATTCCGATAGGCCTGTAGAGCTTGCGGGAAACCTTTGTGCCCTTGGGTCCATAGGGATCATAAATCGTGGACTGGTAATGGCCAGCCATGCAGTAGTGCACATCCTCTATGGAGATTTTCCTCTCCGGGCTCCTGGACCAGGGGATGTCGTCCGATTCGGGGGTGTGGAGGGCCTGGGGGTTATCCCAGTCCTCGTCGTAGGGGTTGAGGTACCTCTGCATGAACCATGCCCTGGGGGTGTTGTATACGTGATCGAGATCGGATCTGGAGCCGAATACATCCCTGGGGTTGAAGTGATCCTGGTCGCCGTCAATGTTGGTGTTGAGGTGGTTGTCCTTTATGAACTCGCGAAGATCGGGAGAGCACATATAGTTCTTTTGGTCTCCCATGGCGTCAATAAGGTCGAACTCGTCTATTCCCAGCTGGTTAGGCATAGTCACATAGCAGTCGTCGGGAACCCTCTTTGCGATCCAGTGGTGGCCTCCAATGGTCTCCAGCCACCATATTTCATCTCCATCGCAAAAACCTATTGCGTTGGGTTCGTAAGTGCCATACTTCTCCAGGAGGAATCCAAGCCTCTTAGCTCCCTCTCTTGCAGTCTTTACGTAGGGAAGGACAATCGTTACAAGATCTTCCTCTCCAATGCCGCCTGCCACTTCCGGCACGTATCCGCTCTCTCCGGGCTTGCCCTTGGCGGGCTGGAGAGCCACATAGGGATCTGCTCCCAAAACCCTGGAGTTGGTGGTGATGGTTTCGGTAGCCGTCATGGCCACGTTGGCCGCATTGATTCCGGCCTCGCCCCACACGCCGTCCTGCCTGACAGAATCTGGCACGCAGGTGTAACGGATGGGATCGTCTGGCAGTTCAAGCTCAATGTGGCTACATACGGACTTGTAGTGCCTTGGCTGATCTTCGGGCTGGACGACTACGAACTTTTTGACGTTGAACATTCCATTGGGAGTGTCTTCGTTTCTAGCCATAATCGTAGAGCCGTCGTAGCTGGCATTTTTACCTACGAGGAGTGTAGTGCATGGCATATCTTTGTCCTCTTTTCTAGAACTACTTAAACCATTATCAGCTCTTTAATGAGAGAATAACAGTTATTCGTGTGTTTTTTCTGCGTAGGCGATCTGGGAAGAAAGGTCTTCGGGAGTCAGTTTCGCGCTTGCAAATAAAGAGCTTTGGGGAAGGGAAAAAGTAATGAGGGGGCAAAAGGCAATCTGAACTGAAACCTGATTAGCTTCCACAGAAAGGATGTGCCCTCCAAAATCCCTGCCCTCGCTTATAAAGTGCAAGTGGAACCCCGACACGCAGGGCCCTTCAAAGGCTTTGGGTGTCCAGAACCCCACAACATCCCCTCTAACTTTCTCAAATTCACACACCTTCTGCTCGTCTACGGCTTCCTTCATAGGACCCCACGGCTTTTCTCTTTTTGAGACGGTGCGGGTGACAACTTTCTTAAACTCCCCAAAACACTTCAGAGCGCAGGGGTAGTTGGCGCCGGGCAGATGGCTAAGGATTTTTCCTTCCAGCTCCTCCTTTTCCCCCACTTCAAGGAAAATAGATGGGCAGAAGGCGGTTACGGCGGCAAAGGGTGACTTTTCTTCGTTTAAAGCTTCCCTGGCCTTTCCGTCGGATGTCATCTTGTAGGCCTTCCCGTCTACTACGGCCATTTCCCCGTCGAGTCCTTCAAAGGTTCCCAGGCCCGTGTCCCCCTCTCTAAGGAGCTCTCCTACCGTCATCTTCCCCTCGAAGTCTCCCGCTAGAAGGGCGCTCATGAGGGAGTTTTGAAAAATGGAGCAGGGCTTTAAAACATCCATCTTTCCTCCTACTGGGCCAGGGCGGCTATATTGCCGCTGTAATTTACGGGAACGTCTATCACGACGGGGCGCGGAGCTGACAAAGACGCGCGAATGATGTCTTCCAGTTCCCTTGGACTTCTCGCCACAAATCCGTCGGCTCCAAAGGATTTTGCAAACTCCGGGATGTCTACAGAGCCTAGGTTCACCCCGCTCCTCCTTTGGTATTTCATTTCCTCCTGGAAGCCCACCATGTCGTAACTTCCGTCGTCAAAGACCACGTGGACAAACCTTGCGCCTATCCGCACGGCAGTTTCCAGTTCGGCCGCAGAGAAAAGAAAACCTCCGTCTCCGGATACCGATACCACAGGATCTCTTCCCGATATGCTCGCCGCAATGGCCCACGGAAGGGCCACTCCCAAAGTCTGCTGTCCGTTGGAAAAGAAGAGGTGCCCCGGAACGTAGGACCTAAAGTAGCGGGCCATGTAGATATACACGCTCCCCACATCAGAGATTACGGTTCCGCTGTCGGGAACGGCCCTCCTTATGGCCTTAACGGCCTCTACCGGGTCCACCCTCCCTTCCTGCTTTAAGGAAGGCTGTTCTTCCAGCTCCTCTGAAACCTTCCTCATTTCGGCCAGAGCCTCAGACTTTGGGCGAAGCCCTGAAAGCATGGGGGCAAGGGCGAGCAGGCTCTTTTCTATGTCTCCTATGGCTTCAAGGTTGGGGGAGTAGTCCCTGTCCACCTGGCAGGGGAGTTCGTCGATATGTATGAGCTCCCTATCTTCCTCTCCCTGGTTCCAGAGTTTGGCATCGTACTCGACGGGGTCGTAGCCTATGGTAACTACGCAGTCCGAGCGCCTGAGAAGTTCGTCTCCTGGCTGGTTTCCAAAAATTCCGACCCTTCCCATGTAGAGGGATTCAAGATCGTGGCTTACGGCCCCGCTTCCCTGGAAGGTTTCCACAACGGGTATTGGAGCCTGCCTCAAAAGAAGGTGAAGGGCTTCTACAGCTCTTCTAGAAGATCCCCTCCTTCCCACAAAGAACACCGGAAGCTGCGCCTTCCTTATTTTCTCTGCCGTTTCGTGAAGGACTTCTACGGGGGCGGCAGATCGCAAAGGAGGCATGAGAAGAGGCATGTTGCCTATGGCCTCCTGGGAGAGCACATCCTGGCAAAAGACCAAACTCTCAGCTCCGCGCGGATAAATTAAAGACTTTCTTATCGCGTTAAACAAAGCCTCCTGAATTTGGCCGGGATCTATCACTTTTTCCGCCCCTTTGGAGACGGACTTTAAAAGCGCAAGGGAATCAAAAGCCTGATGGGTGTGCTTCATCTGCATATCCCTGGGCACGTCCCCGCACAGCGCCACCACGGGATCTCCCTCGGTATTTGCGGTCAAAAGGCCGGTAGCCAGATTTGACGTGCCGGGGCCGGAAGTGGCGATCACAACTCCGGGCTCTCCCGTCATGCGCCCTATGGCCTGGGCCATAAAGGCCGCATTTTGCTCATGCCTGCATACGATTGTCTGGATGGAAGAATCTGCCAAAGCATCAAAGAGGGCGTCTATCTTGGCCCCCGGAATGCCGAATGCCCATTTTGCCCCAGCCTTTTCAAGGCTTTCGACAACAAGATCGCTGCCCTTCATTTCAGGCCCTTCCTCCCAGGAGGATAGAGGCCTGGGGAACTTTGAGGGTAGAGGAGGCGTCCGGGGCGCTCCCGGCCTTTCTAAGGCCTTTCAAAAGATCGGAAAGGTAGAAGCCGTCTTTAAGTTCCAGCTTTTCTTCTGTGGCCCACACCCTGAGGAGGTAGAAGTGGGTCTTATCGGGAGGTGTGGGGCCGATGTAAAGGGAGGAGGCGGGAGAAGAAGCCTGTCCTACAAACCTTGAAACCAAAGAATTTTTGCCATAGCAAGATGCCGGGGCCAGATCTTTCATCTGCCTGCTGAAGTCCTCAGGAATTTTGGCCTCTCCCAAAGCATCCGAAATCCTTATGTTTGCTGCGCACCAGTGGATCCAGGCAAACCCGGCCACGGGAATGGAATCAGGATCGGTCATAGCGATGTGAAGGTAGTTAAATCCGGGCTCTATCCCTTCCACTTTGAAGGGGAAAGACACGACGGTGTGTCCATCTATCTTGTTTTGATCAGGGGCGTACTTGGAGAAGGCGTCCGGGATTATTTCAAAATCAGTGAGAATATGCATATTCTCAGTATCCGTTTATTTTTCTAGAAACGCCATTGAAGAAGAATTTGGCAAAAGAGGCTCTCGAAAATGAGCTGGGGGGAAACGTTGGCTTCCACCTTGGCAAATGAGGTTTTTACTTCCTCTGTCAAAAGTAGGAGGACAGGGCGGGAGAGGCGTAAAAGAGGGGAGCTTTCTTCCCCCGAGGCAGGAAGTCCGTCTTTTTCTTTAAGGGCTCTTGAGAAGATGGAAAGGAGGGAGGAAAGGAAGGAAAAACAAAACTCCTTCTTGTCTTCAGCTTCCTTTGCCTTTCCTGCCACATCCGAGGCAAGGGTCAAAGCCCCCGACATGCTCTTAAGAGAAAGGAGGGAAGAGAGAGATTGGGCAGCTTCTTTTTCTTCCTCCCCCCCCTCTCTAGAACTAGAAGAAGAGAGAAAGTAGGAGTGGCACCTAGACTTTATAGCCGGCGCCACTCCCAAAAGGGAAGGGGAAAACAGGAGCCACGAACTCCTTTTTGAAGGCTCTTCCAAATCTTTAAGAAGGGCGTCCTGGCCGGCTTCGGAAAGGGAAGAAATGTTTTCCACAATTCCAATCCGGCGGGGAAGGGAAATGGGGAATTTTTGCATGAGATCTACCGCTTCTCTCACCTGGGAGACGGCAGGGGAAGGAGAAGAAGGCAAAAGGAGGATGTCTCTGGAATTTAATGGAACCTGCTTTCCTTCGATTAGGCAGCAAAGCTCCCCGGCGCACTCCATGCGGGAAGACCGGCTCCCCCCCGACACCAGCACGGGGCAGGAAAAGTCCGGTAGGGTCCCCAGCATGGCTCTTACCTTTTCTTCAGCCTCCACTTTCTTTTTACTTCCCTCCTCACTCTTGCCTCCACCTTTAAGGGATCTTGGGAGGCATCCACAATTTTTCTTTCTCCTCCCCTTCTTGTAAGCACTCCGTAAAGGCAGCCTACCTTTTTTTGGAGCAGAAAATCGCTGTCAAATCCGCTTTCCTTCCCCCTCCTTTGCATGCGCCGCGCGCAAACGGCGGGAGGGCAGGAAAAAATTAGGGTGAGATCAGGCCTTAGGGAAGTGGCGAAAGCGTTTATCTCTTCCACCTTTTCAAGATCCATCCCCCACCCTCCGGCCTGGTAGGCCAGGGAGGAATCGATGAACCTGTCTGAAATGACCCAAAATCCCTCTTCAAGAAGCCTTTCTATTTTTTGCGAATGAATGGCCCTGTCGGCGGCAAAAAGAAGGCAGGAGGCCTCTTTGGATTCGCTCTTTGCCAGGGCCTTTAGGATGCCAGGATCATAAGGCTCCCTTGTAACTTTGGCTTCGATTCCCATACCCTTAAGAAAAGAGGCCAAAAGGAGGGCCTGGGTGCTCTTTCCAGTCCCGTCGGGGCCTTCTAGAGCTATGAACTTACCCCTCGTTTTTCTTCTTTCCATCCCTTTTCTTCTCCAAAAGCCTGTAGGCCGTAAAGTCGTCTACTTTGTTTACGTTTTCTCCCTTCGGAAGGGCGGCGTTGGTGACGCCGTCGGTTACATAAGGCCCGAAAGGCCCGTTTTTCAAAACTACCTTTCTTCCCGTCACGGGGTCTGGGGGAAAGGTTTTAAAGGCCATGGTCGAGAGGGGATCGGAAGAGGAGAGGAGGGATTTGGCTTCTTCAAGACCCATGCTAAACACTTCGCCGTTTGGCATGCTCACGCGCTTCAGGACTCTTCTCGAATTCCCCCTCCCTTTCTTGCACAAAGACAGATATGCCCCGTAGCGTCCGATGTTGGAGAAAACTTCGTATTCTCCCTTTTCTTGAGAGTAGGATCCTACGAGTCTGGGAAGGGAAAGGAACTTTTCAGCCTCCTCTACCGTAAGGAGGAGTGGGTCGTAGCCCTCGGGGATGGAAGCGGTCTTGACTTCTCCGTCTTCTTTTTGAGAGCTCACGTAGTATCCAAACCTTCCGTTACACACCTCTACCTTTTCTCCCCCTTCGTCTTTAAGGACCCTGGGAAACATTTGTGCCTTGGAGAGAAGGTCCTGGGCAAGGGAGTAAGTAAGTTCGTCTGGAGATAAATCGTCTGGGATGGGGGCCGTGGCCTTTCTTTCCTCCCCCTCCCTCTTTTCCACATACGCTCCGAAGTGATTTACTCTCACGCTTAGATCTGGCCCCAGATCCACTCTGGAAGAAACCCTAGGGTCGATAGATTCGGCCTCCTGTGCCAGCTCTTTAAGCCCCTTTTCTCCCGAGTCTCCAAAGTAAAAGTCAGAAAGCCATTTTTCCTCCCCCTCTTCGCCTTTTGCGATCTGGTCGAGCCCCTCCTCCATGCGGGCTGTAAAAGAGTAATCGACGAGGCTGGAAAAGTAGTTTTCCATGATGGTGGTAACTATCACAGCCAACCAGGAGGGAACCAGCGCCCTCCCGCGCTCCTTGGCGTAGCCCCGGTCGATTATGGTGGAGATGATGGCGGCATAAGTGGAAGGCCTGCCTATGCCCTTGGCCTCGAGGGCCTTCACAAGGGAAGCCTCGGTGTAGCGGGCGGGCGGCTGGGTGCAGTGAAGGCCCTCCTCTATTTTCTCTATGACAAATTTTTGCCCGGACTTTAAGGAGGGAAGAGAGGAGGCTTTTTCATCCTCGCTTCCAATGGCCGAAAATCCGGGATCTTCTATCACCTGGAACCCCGTTTCAAACAGGGCTTCCCCTAGGGGGGAGGGGGCTTTAAGGACTACAGACAAAGACTTTCCGCAGGCGTCCTTCATTTGGGATGCCAAGGTCCTCTCATAGATGAGGGAGTAAATCTTGTAGTCTACAAGGCTGAGCGTGGTTTTAATCTCCTCGGGGGAGTGAAACTTGCTTCCGGCAGGCCTAATGGCTTCATGGGCTTCCTGGGCCCCGGGAGACCGGGTTTCATACTTTTTTGGAGAGGCGGGAAGGGCCTTGGGGTAGAGCTTTGCGATTTCCTCCCTGGCTGCATCCAGCGCCTCCTGGCTGAGATCGGTAGAATCTGTCCTCATATAGGTGATAAAGCCGTTTTCATAGAGGCTTTGGGCGGATCGCATTATGGTCCGGCTTGAAAGCCCAAGCTTATTTCCGGCGACCTGTTGAAGAGTGGAAGTGGTGAAGGGGGCCGGAGAGGAGCGGCGGAAGGCTTTTTCTTTTACCTGGGCCACTTCGATTGTCCGCCCTTCCAGGGACTTTAAAATTTCGCAGTCCCCTTTTGAAAGGATTTTTAGATCGGGATCTTGGGCCTTTCCCGACGAATCAAAATCCTTCCCTTGGGCCACCTGCTTTCCCCCGAGGGAAGAGAGCCTGGCGCTCATGGCTGAAAACTCTGCCTTCACATCCCTCCACTCGGCCTCTTTAAACCTCTCTCTTTCCCTCTCTCTTTCCACAATCATTCTCGTGGCCACCGACTGCACCCTTCCGGCACTGGTCCTGGAGGCGACTTTTCTCCATAAAAGGGGGGAAAGCTCGTAGCCGTAAAGCCTGTCTAAAATTCTGCGCGTCTCCTGGGCTTCCACCATATCCATGTCGATCGACCTGGTGTTTTGCACGCTCTCTTCTATCGCGCTTTTAGTAATCTCCTGAAATACCATGCGCTTTACGGGAATCTTTGGCTTTAAAACCTGGATAAGATGCCATGCTATGGCTTCCCCCTCCCTGTCTTCATCGGTGGCAAGGTAGAGCTCGGAAGCATCCTTTAAAAGGGCTTTGAGGGAAGTGATGGTGGATTTTTTTTCAGGGTCTGTCACATAGTAAGGCTTAAAGCCGTCCTCTATGTCCACTCCAAATCTTCCGTACTTCTTCTTTTCGGAGGCGGGAACTTGGGATGACTGAGCCAAGATCCTAATATGGCCTACGCTGGCCGCCACTTTATACCCTTCGCCCAGGTAGTTTTGAATCTTTTTGGCTTTTGCGGGCGACTCGACTATAACCAGTTTTTCCCCTGCGGCATTTTTTTCCAGTTTCTTACCCAATTTTTATCCTTTGCTCTCGCTCTTTAACCTCTTCTCTTTTTCGCCTTCTTTGGCTCCTAGGCTTGGGGGGAGGACCTATAAGGCCTACGGGGCTTAAGGGGGAAGATGTGAGCTGGTGCATCATCCCAAACAGCCCGATTCCCAGCATTGCAGAGGAAGAAATGATAAGGGAGGCTGCCAGGCAGGCCGGAGCCTGAATCCATAACGCATCGAACTGAACTCCGGGAGAGACCTGGAAAACCAAATAAAATCCCCACGCCAGCCCAAAGGCCGACAGGACTATCATGAGCGTGCATAAAACCTGCAGCCAGGGCCGAGACCTCCTCTTTCCGGGGTCATCCATTCTCGACTTTCTTGTAAATATCATGCTGTAAAGCCCTATGGAAGAGACAAAGAAGAAAGCCGTAACCACGTCCGAGGGCCTGTGCCATCTTTCCACCACGAGGGAAATTCCCAAAATGGAAGCCAAGATCCAGTCGAGCACGACTATCCATGCCCGAGAAGAAGGGGCCGAACCCATTAAAAGAAGAAGACAGGCTATGAGCATGGCCGTGGAGTGGCCGGAAGGGGAAGTGTTTAAAACGTGGGCCTTGGAAAGCAAATCCGGCCTGGACGTGAGGTGCTTCCAAAGGGTAGAAGAGACCCCGGCCACCACGGCAAAGCAAAACATCTGCAAAGCCAGGCCAAATTTTTTGCGCGCCATGGCCCATACAAATCCTGCCAGCCCCAGGACGCAAATCAGAGAGATTATAAATCCCTCGGTAGTGAAAAGATTGGGCAGGAAGGCCAGATAGGGAATCTTTTTGGTAAACAGGGGATAAAACCCCTCCCACACCACTTCGTCAAATTCCTGCCCGAAAAGGGTGTGTACGGAAAGAAAATATATGACCAGTGACGCTGCCAGCATCAGCGTCCCCAGAACTGCGCACAAGACCGTAGAGGACAGGCGGGGCTTTGAAAGAAGAGGATCTAGAGGGGAGCTGCGCTCCGAAGGAGCTCTGTGAACACCTGAGCCCGCCGATTTACTATCTCCTCCCAGCACTCCGTTCCTCCTCATGGCTGGTAGCGCCCGACCATAAAACTTAAACCACTCGATAATATATCAGATCGGGCAAAGGGGTTTAGGAAGAGCGCTTAGCTCCGTGGCCAAAGGGATAAAGGCAAATGGCGTTCCATTCGCTGTTGACGCTCACTGGAGTGGAGGCGTTAAGTCCTTCTTTTGATGCCACTTCCGCTACAAAGCCCGGAGAACCTGCCCCTTCAAGGCCGGGCTTTGGGGTTAAAACGCAAATTTTCCGCCCGGGCGCTATGGATGAGGATGCGTCCAGAAGGCAGTCGCTCAAGGCCTCCTCGTCGTTTCCGTCCCTCCACCACACGCACGACATATCCGCCCCGTCCCCGGAACCTTCATCCAAAAGATCGGAGCCTATGCACTCGCATATGGCGTCTCTCAATTCGCCCTCTACATCCTCTCCCCACATGTATTCTTTGACTGAGACTCCGGGCTTAAATCCCAGCTTGTTCAAGATTGCACTATTTTCCATTCTTATAAACATACCTTTAAGCCTTTAAATTGCCCCCTGTTTTTGCATATGGCGAAATCACGCTTTGCAATAGGGAAGAAGAGAAAGGCGACCCGAAGAAATGTCTTTCAGGGCCGAAAGGGCCCCTAAAAGGGAAGAAACGGGAATGACCCTGAGGCCGGAGGGAACGGGTGAAGAAAGCACCTGGGCGCAGTTTGCCTCCGGGGCCAGAAAGAAGGAGGCTCCATCCCTTCGGGCCGCAATCATTTTGGAAGATATCCCCCCAATGGCTCCCACTTGCCCAGAATCGGAGAGAGTTCCCGTGCCTGCCACGTTTTTTCCCCCCGTAAGGTTTTCTCCCGTGGCTTTTTCTATCAGGCCCAGAGCGAAAACCATTCCGGCTGACGGGCCGCCTATGGGGCCGGAATTGATTTTCGCCCCTTCTATTTGCTTTGCCGAAAGGCCTTTGGATTTTAAGAAGGAAGAAGCCGCCTGTTTGGCAGCCTCTTTGGCCCCACTCATAAGGCCCTGCTGGCTCTTTTCATCTTGAGAAAGAGAAGAGCCTATGGGGAAGACCACTTCCTTAGGCAAAACCCGCGAGGAGGGATCGAAGTAATTTGCTATGGCCATGAAAACCGGCAGCGTGCTGGAGGGGGACCCCACCACGTTTACCGTGACGATGTCTAGGGCGCCGGAGGGGGAAAAAGAGGAATTTCCCACTTCAATCGCTTTTCCTCCGAGATCCACCTTTTTGGTGCCGTAATTTAAAACGGCATTGCCCAAAACGTTCATGGTAGGGCCCGGCCTTTCCATGACGTAGTTTGTGGGGAAGAAAAGGAAGGCTATTAAAAGCACCGCCACTCCCCAGTAGCCGTGCCTTGCAATCCAGCTCAGGTACGCTTTAAAAGAGCTGGAGGGCCCTTGAGGTTTTAAAGCCATAACTTTGCATCCAAAGCCGCAAGGCTAAAGAAAGCCTGTGTATTTCCCATGATTTTGAGATAATACATGAAAATAAACGGAATGAAAAGAAAGATATTATGGACTCCAACGAATTTCATAAGTGGCTCATAGAGTCTTTTGGAGAAGAGGGCGGAAAAATGGCGTGGGAGCAGTTTTCTTCCCTGCCTGACTCCATAAAAGACGAACTGCTTTCCCAATCGCATCTCCCCTCTCCTTCGGAAATGCGAAAAATTTATTCGGCCTTCCAAGCCGCAGGGCAGGAGGGACAGGAAGACAAGGGAGCGGTAAACCAGCCCCTGATTACGCAAATGGCCCTTAAGACCGCCGAAGAAAAGCACTTTAAAAACACTATTTCGGCTCTTCAGTTCGACCGCCTTTCCCAGGCCACCAGCTCTGCCAACCTCTGGCTAGATTCTGCCTCTTCCACCCTTCCTTTGCCCGAAAAGACCAAAATCCTTACCCCGCGCCAATGGACGGAGGGGTCGGTAAAGGCCTGGACAAGCCTTGTCACCCCTATGGCCCAGGCCATGCAGGAAGCGGCGACGAAGTATTTTATGCAGCTGGGCAACTGGGATTATGAAATTTTTGCCGGCGGGATACCTTTGCCCGGCATCAATGCAGATCGCCAGTCTGTAATCCGAAGCGTCGTAAAGACTAACTTTGCCATACAGTTGGGATCGGCTATAGGTGAAATGAGCATCCTCACCCTCGCCAGTTTCGACTACGGGGTAAGAACTGTAGGGGGGAAGGCGGGGGCCCTCATAGCCGAAAACCTTGACGCCTTTGCCCAAGACACTCAGCTGCCCAAGGAGGAGGTATACGCTTTTTATGCGCTTCGTGAAATGGCTTACGCAAGGCTCTACAACTCCGCCCCTTGGATAGAGGGGCAGATTTGCACCCTCGTATACAAGTATTCGCGCGACATGGATCTTGGAAATTACGACACGACTCCAGATTTTTCCTCTGTAGACTTTATGAACCCCAGCGGGCTAAGCAACCTAGTAAACCTCTCCACTTTCAAAACCAAAGACACCGAAGAACAAAAAAAGGCTAAAGAAAGCCTGCAAAGGCTTCTAACTCTGGTAGAAAGCTGGGTTGACTGCGTGACGTGGCGCGCCGGAAGCGCCTTTATCCCCCACATTTCAGAACTGAGGGAAATGATGAGGCGCAGGCGCGCCGAAGGCGAAATGACGGGAAAAGTTTTAGCAAAGCTTATGGGGCTGGGCCTAGATCCCAAGTACCTTAGGGAAATGTGCGCCAAGTGGGACAAACTGAGCGGGAACGTGGAAGAAAGAGACAAGCTTTGGTCCCACCCGAGGCTTCTGTCTAAAGTGGATGGAAAAAAGGAAGAAGAAGGCGACAACGGAAACGACTGGGATTTGGACTTTACAAATCTCTTTAAAGACTGAAGGGAAGAAAACGGCTTAGATTTTGACAGGAGGGGATAAAAAGGACATCTAGTTTTTCTTTTGCCCGCGTGCAGGCGACGTAAAGTATCCTCCTCTCTTCTTCCGAGCTTTCTACTTTTTCGGTGCCTATGACCAAAATAACCCTGTCCCACTCCAGCCCCTTGGCCGCATGTATGGTGGAAAGGAGAACCCCCCCCGCTTGAGGGCGCTCTAAATCTGAAAATGGGACAGAGCGGGAAGAGAGCTCCTTTTTTAAGGCTTCAAGATCCCGCCTAGACCTTGCAAGGATGGCTATGCTTTTTTCATTGTCCCTGTTTTGGGCCAGCTCTGCCGCTCTTTTGGCAAGGCTTGAAAAATCGGAAAAAGATTCTTTTGAAACAGATCCTTTGGACCTTAAAGCCGGCTGCAGCCTGACATATTTTTTGGAAGAGGGAGCCAGAACGCTGTTTGCCCACCTTATAATCTCCCTGGCCGATCGGTAGTTGGAAACTAGGCTGATTTGCCTGTAGGGAGGGGGGAAATCCCCTTTTGCATGCTCTAAAAACCAGCTGGAAGATCCGGCAAAAGAATAGATGGTTTGCGAAGGATCTCCGACTACGCATACGCTTTCGGCGCTGCTCGTCCAAAATTTTAAAACGGCGTGTTGGGCTGCAGACACGTCCTGGTACTCGTCTACCGTCACCGATTCAAAAGATCTTGACACCATCTGCCTGGCCTCCCTGCTCGATTTTAAAATGCGAAGAAGGAGCAGGAAGATGTCGTCAAAATCCATGGCTCCTTTTTCGCTTTTCATCCTTTCATACTTTTCCCATGCCTCTTTAAATCCGGAAGGGAGGGAAAAAGGGAAAAAGCCCCGCGCCTCTTCAAGTTCATCTGGAGAAACCAAAGAGCTTTTGGCCCATTTGATGGCAGAAAGGAGGCGGGGGGCGGATAGCAAGGGAAAGGAGCGGCGCAAAAGAAGAAGGCAATCTTTGTCTTCCATAAGGGAGGGAAAGGGGGAAAGGGCCAAAAGCGACCAGAGCCTGCGCAGCTGAGAGAAAGCGAGGGAATGGAAGGTTGAGACCCTAATTTTTTTCTCCGTCATGCTCGAAAGCTTCGAGCGCAAAGACAGGGCGGCCTGGTTTGAAAAGGCTATGGCGGCCGTTTTTGAAGGATTCCACGCCCCCTCTTCGAGCGCCAAGGCTATCCGGGAGGTTACGGTCATGGTCTTGCCGCTTCCGGCTCCGGCTATAAGGCAAAGCGTCCCTTCCCGCTGCTTTGCAGCTTCCTTTTGGCAGGGATCTAGCGAGGAAAGAAGGCGCGCTTCCGGCTTCATTTTCTTTTCTTTTTCAAGGCCCATAAGTCATTACTCGTTACATCTCAGATTGTATTATTTTTTTGTGACGTATATCGATTTTTTCAAGGCCTGTGCCCTCACTTCGGCTGCAGCCCCCAAGCTCGACATGATAGAAGCCGGGCATCAAGCAGGGGATGAAGATGAAAAGATCGGTATTAATGCCCTGCAAATAAGGACGGGGCGCAACCGAAGGTGCGTTTCCTACCTTTCCTACACCAAAGCCGGGAAGGAAGTTTTAAATTCCCGGGCCCGATCCGAAGCTCTTTTAGAAGGAAAGCTGGATTTTTCCCAAAAAGGGATAAAAATTGAAAAATGCCTGCTGGAAGGAGAAGAGGAGGATCTGGAGAAGGAGAAATACCTCATCTTGATTTGTTCTTTTTCCCCCGGATCTTTTCCCTCCTTTGCTTCCTTAAACGAGGAAGAATGCCGCTCCTTTGGACAGGGTGTGGGATATCTCCACTCTTTAGGCCAAGCCTTCGAGGGCTTTATGTCATTTTCCGCCCCCTCTATCCGTTTTGAATTGGATTCATGGATTAAGAGGCTGAGGGGTAGCGGAAAAATAGATTCCAGGATTTTGGATGTCTGGGAGGAACTGTCTGAGATGGACGCCCTCTGGGACTTTTCTCCCTCCCTTATCCATGGAGGATGGAAGAGGGGGCAGGCAGGCTTTGCCGGAGGGGCCGTATGCTCCTTTTCCAAGTGGGAAGAGGCCCAGATAAGCGATCCAGCAAGGGATCTGGAGTGGATGTTTACAGAAGGAATGGCCCAAAAGCAGATCGATTCTTTCATGCAGGGGTACGCTATGAGCATGAACGACGCCATGGATCCCTTCATCCTTCCCCGGGCAAAATTATGGAGGCAAATGAAGATGGGGGCGGCTCTTTTGGAAGCTCAAAGAAAAGGGGAAGAGCAAAAAGCTCTCCTTCTTTCCCAAAGGCTGCTTCGCCTAAGCGCCTCCCTCCGATCCATAGCTCCCCAAAAGCCGGAGGGGCCGTTGCCTCCCGAGGTTCTCCAGGATCCCGCCCGGCCCCTTCCCCCCGCCCAACGCGGAGTTAAGGATTTGGAAGAAGAAGTTTCCCCTTCCTCTGCCTCCCAAACTCCTCTTCCCACTTCGCATCTTCCCTCTTCCGAAGAAAAAAGCGGAGGCGAAGAGAAGGTGGAAGAAATAGAGGAAATAGAGGAAGAAAAGGTGGAAGAGCAGTCCCCTGCAGATCCCGCTTTAAAGTCGGCAATGTGGAGGGTGGTTGTGAGGGCGGCCCTGGCAAAAAGGGAAGGAAGGGATTTAAAGGCGGAAGTGGAGGCAGAAAAAAGGGCCCAGGAAGAAAAAAGCCCACAGGACAGGGATACTGCGATATTAAAACAGGTAGATGCGCCCTCTGAAAGCCTCTCATCCTTTCCGGCCTCCGTGCACCTCAAAGACGGGGGGAGCGCAATGGAAAAAGGGACCGCTTCTTCCGCCTCCACTGCCTATTTTGCCCCTCCCCCTTCGGCTCCCTCGCCCGAAAACGCCCTCCACACCGGAAGCCAAAGTCAGACTAAAGTAATAGATAGAATTGACGGGAATACAAATGAGTGAAAAAAAAGAAATAATGGTCACGATAGGCCTAAAAAATATCCAGGGATCGGTAGCCATAACCACCCAGGAAGATGCGAAAGAAGTCATGGAAAAAATTGAAAAGGCTGTGAGCGAAAACGGCCACTGCATCATAGAGGGGCAGGAAGGTCAGCAGCTTTTGATTTCCGGTTCCTGCGTAGGGTTTGCCAGGGTGGAGCCCGTGATACACCCCATGATGGGATACATGAGAACTGCCTGATGGCATCGTGGAAAGAGAAGTGGAGGCACGGGCCCGTCTGGCTTTACTGCCTAATGCTAATCTCCTCCCTTCTAGCCGAGGTCGTTTCCTTCGCCCTCGCTTCCGACACCCTAAAGATTGCCCAAAACCCCAACGTGGAATTGGGTTGCGACATAAATGCCGTCGTCTCCTGCTCCACTGTAGCCAAGAGCTGGCAGGCCGATTTTCTAAATTTCGGAAGTTTAAAGATTCCAAACTGCTTTCTGGGAATATGCTTTGAAGCCGTATTTGTGACCGTGGCGGTCCTTGGGCTTGCCAGGGCGAAAATCCCCAAGTGGTTTTCCCTCTGTTCGTGGCTGGGAAACCTTGTGGCCCTGATTTTTTCCTACTGGCTTTTTTCCCAGGAGCTTTACTCTATAAACGCGATCTGCCCGTGGTGCTTAACCCTTATGTTTTCTTCCACAGTGCAGTTTATGTCCCAAAGCCATGCCTGCGTAACCGTACAGGATCTGGGCAAAGGGAGGCTTAAAAAAGCTTTTCTTTCCTACTACCGCCCCTCGCTGGATCTTTTTGTGGATGCCGCATGGATCCTCGTTTTAATCCTTCTAATCTTCATACGGGACGGCTCTCGGATCTTCTAATTACTTGTGGTGCAAAAGGCCCCCAGAAGATCCCTTCTTGCTCTTTTTTTCCACCCTTCTTGAGGAGTGCAGGGAGAGGGGCTGGCTCCTTTTTACAGCTCCCGGCATAGTCCAGTCCAGCTTTACCGACAGCAGTCTCAATGTCACCGTTATAACCACTATCAAGATGTCTAAAAGGATTTCGGAAGTGAAATTAATCCAGTTGTATATGTAGGCCTTGCATACGAAAACCGTAAGGATGGAAGCTACTATGGCGGGGACCAGGTACAGGTGCTTGTCTCTTATGATTACCGGCACTTCGTTTAAGATTACATCCCTGCACACTCCTCCCCCAACTCCCGTCACAACTCCTACAAATATCGCGGTTATTGCGGGCATATGGTAGGCCAGGCCCTTGGTGGTTCCGTCAATTGCAAAGAGGGCGAGGGCGAGGGCGTCGAAAATGGTATTTGTCCAGTAAAGCTTTTCTACCTCGGGGTGCAAAAATATCACACACAGCCCCGCCAGGATTGCGATTCCAAGGTACCAGTAGTTTGTAAGGTTGGTGGGGGGAATGCATCCTATCAAAACGTCTCTTATGGTGCCGCCCCCGAGAGCTGTAAACCAGGCCGCTATCATGATGGAAAAAGAGTCGAACTCTCTTCTGCATGCAGCCATTCCTCCGATCATGCCGCAAAAGAAAGTGGCGAGGTATTCGACCATGAGGAAGAACCAGTTGCTCTCCAGCGGCATAGGGGTGGAGATGGAAATCTGCGCGGCTAAAAGCATTCTGCGGCCTCCAAAGGGGCTTAGGCCAGCTCCAGGTCTATTTTCAGATCTTCTCCTTTTTCAAACTCCAGGCTGGAAGCCAGAGTTTCCAGGGCAATCTGATCTTTGTACTTTTCGAGGGAGGAGTAGAGGGGGGAAGGAGCAGAGATCCTAAGAGAAATTCTGTCGGTAATTTTAAAGTTCGCTTCTTTCCTCTCTTCCTGCACTTGGCGGATAAGGTCTCTAACTTCCCCTTCTTCTTTCAGGCTTTCATCTATCGAGCAGTCCAGGATCGCAAACCCCCCTCCCGAAAGGGGCTTGGCAAAGGATGAAGAGGGAAGAAGGAGAGTTGAAGAGAGGGAGTATTCTTCGGGAAGGAGGCTTATCTTTTCTCCTTTAACTTCTACAAAGACTCTTCCCTCATTTTCTTCCCACTTGCCCTCCTTAGAGGACCTTATGGCCTCCTGCACTTTCGCTCCGATTCTGGGCCCCAGGACCCTGGGGTTTATGGAGAGCTTTCTTTCTACCTTAAGGCCTTTTCCCTTCGCCTCTTCAAAGTCCAAAAACTCGACCTCTTTTACGTCAAGCTCCCTTTTTATTATCCCTTCAAACCTTTCAAGGCCCTTTTCCTTAGAGACGACGCTGAGTTTGCTCAAAGGCTGGCGCACGCGGATATTTTGCTCCTTTCTGATGGAGAGGGCAGAGGACACGACCTCCCTTGCAAAATTCATATCGGATTCGAGATCCTTGTTTAGGTACTTTTCAAGGTATGAAGAGCTCGGCCAGTCTTCCAGGTGCACCGATTCTTTT
Source organism: Aeriscardovia sp. (assembly GCA_017632945.1). Taxonomy (GTDB): domain Bacteria; phylum Actinomycetota; class Actinomycetes; order Actinomycetales; family Bifidobacteriaceae; genus RGIG1476. Next base: position 32,416 of record JAGBQH010000010.1, read on the forward strand.
CCTGTAAGGGACCTGAAAATGGCCTCGGCTTCAAAGGGGAGGAGGGGGGCCAGGGCTTTGGAGAAGGTTTCAAGGACGGTGTAGAGGGTGTCGAAGGCGGCTTCATCTTCCTCCCAGAACCTCTTCCTGCTGTTTCTGATGTACCAGTTTGTCAGGCAGTCTATGAAGTCCGCCCCGGCTTTGCACGCATCGCTTATGCAGAAGGCGTCGAGGGAGGCCTGGATGGAAGAGAGGGTGGAAGAGAGGGAAGAGAGGATGAAGCGGTCGAGCTCGGTTAATTTCTCCCCCTCTACTACCTTCTTTGCCCTGTAGCCCTTTTGCCCCCTGCAGGCGTTGGCGTAGAGGGCGAAGAAGGAATAGGCGTTCCAGAGGGGGATAAGCACCTTTCTGACGGTGTCTTTTATTCCTTGGGAAGTAACGATGAGGTTTCCTCCCCGAAGTATGGGAGAACTCATAAGAAACCAGCGAAGGGCATCGGATCCAAATTCGTCAAAGACTTCTGAGACGTCGGGGTAGTTTCTCAGGTGCTTGCTCATCTTGTTTCCATCCGAACCCAAAACTATCCCGTGGCAGACCACGTTTTTAAAGGGGATGGAGTCAAAGAGGGCCTCCGTCATCACGTTTTGCACGTAGAACCAGCCCCTGGTCTGTCCGATGTATTCGACAACAAAGTCTGCCGGGAAGCGGGAAAGGAACTCCTCTTTGTTTTCAAAGGGGAAGTGCTTTTGTGCAAAGGAAATGCAGGCGGAGTCGAACCACACGTCCAAAACGTCTTTCACCCTTCGCATTTCCGATTTTCCGGTGGGGTCGTCGGGGTTTTTCCTCACAAGCGAATCTATCCAGGGCCGGTGGAGGTCGACTTCTCCCGCTTCATTTTTCGGAAGAGTCCCAAAGTCCTTTCTAATCTCCTCTAAAGATCCGTAAACATCCATCCTGGGGTAGGCGGGGTCGGTAGAGATCCAAATGGGGATGGGGGTCCCCCAGTAGCGGTTCCTTGTCACCGACCAGTCCCTGGCTCCTTCAAGCCACTTTCCAAACTGACCGTCTTTGACGTTTTCGGGTATCCAGTTAATTTTCTGGTTTCCCTTAAGGAGCTTGCCCTTTATGGAGGTTACTTTCACAAACCAGCTGGAAACCGGCTTGTAAATAAGGGGCGTGCCGCAGCGCCAGCAGTGGGGGTAGGAGTGCACAAAATCCTTGTCTTCTACAAGGATCGCCCTCCTTGCCTCGGGGATCTTTGACAGCGGGCCCGATGAGTTTTTAAAGTCGCGGATGATTTTGGGGGAGGCTTCAAAGACTCCCAAACCCTTGTAGTCTTCCACGGGATCTGTGAACCTGGCAGACGAATCTGTCACGTCAAAGGGCAAAATGCCGTGGGCATGGATGGTTTCCATGTCGTCTTCGCCGTAGGGGGCCTGGTGAACTATTCCGGTTCCGTCATCTTGCGTGACAAAGTCAGCCTCATACACCTTCCACGCGTTTTTTCCGGGGTAGAAGGGGGAGGAGGGATCTTCAAGGTAGCTCATGGGCGGGTAGTATTCCCAGCCCTCCATGTCCTTTCCCTTAAGGGTCTCTTCGATTTCTACCTCCCCCAGGGACTTTTTGTAGGCTTCCAGCCTGCTTTTGGCAAGGTAGGCGCTCTTTCCGGCCATGACTCCCGAAGAACACTTTACCTTCACGTATTCGATTTCCGGCCCCACCACCATGGCCAGGTTTGAAGGGAGGGTCCAGGGGGTAGTAGTCCAAAACAGCAGGTAGGCAGGAGAATTTTTAAGCTTTGCGGCCACGGTGACGGTCCTGTCCTGTTTGGGCTTGTAAACATCCGAATCCATGTGGAGCTCATGGTTGGAAAGAGGGGTCTCGTCCGCCGGGCAGTAAGGAAGGACCCTCTCGCTGTTATAAATAAGCCCCTTTTTGAAAAGCTCTTTAAAGGCCCATATGACCGACTCCATGTAGGGAAGGTCCATGGTCTTTATCCCGCTTTCAAAGCTCACCCACCTGCCCTGCCTGTTTATGTACTCCTCCCACTTTGAAGAGTACTTTAAAATGCTCTCTTTGCACTTTCTGTTGAAAACAGCTATGCCCATCTGGTCTATTTGGGCTTTGCAGGTAAGGCCCAGCTCCCTTTCGGCTTCAAGCTCTGCCGGAAGGCCGTGCGTGTCCCAGTTAAACACCCTTTCCACCCGCTTTCCGCGCATGGTCTGGTAGCGCGGGATCACATCCTTGGCGTAGCCGGTAAGAAGGTGGCCGTAGTGGGGAAGGCCGTTTGCAAAGGGAGGGCCGTCAAAGAAGACGAACTCCCCCTCCCCCTTTCTTTTTTCCATCGACTTTTCAAAAGTGTCTTCATCTCTCCAATAGGAAAGGATTTCTTTTTCCATCCGGACAAAATCCGGGGTTTGGGAGAGATCTTTAAAGGCCAGGGGGTAAAGCGGGCGCGCGTTTTCCAATTCCTCCTCCTTAAAGGGCGTGCAAAAAGGGATACTTACTCTATATACAAGACTACATAAAAAAGGGGGGAGGATTAAAAAAAGCCCCGGCGCACCTGCCAGGGACCGCCTACCCTTGCTGCATTTCTGCCCTGGGGGGGTTTGGCGATGTGGCACCGCGCCGAGGCCCCTTCAGTATAGCAAATACCCCCATGCCTTACAATTTTGAAGTAGAGAAAGGGGAAAAAGTGAAAAAATACGACCTTTTGGTAGTGGGGGCAGGCCTTTTCGGCCTCACAATCAGCCAGAGGGCTGCAGAGGAGGGATTCAGCACCCTCGTAATAGACAAGCGAAACCACATAGGGGGAAACGCCTATTCTTATTTCGACAGGGAAACGGGAATTGAGATCCACAAGTACGGGGCCCACCTCTTCCACACGAAAAACGAAAAGGTTTGGAAGTATGTAAACCGCTTCTCTTCCTTTACAAATTACAGGCACCACGTCTTCACCCTCCATGAGGGGAGGATCTATCCTATGCCTATAAACCTGGGCACGATAAACCAGTACTACAGTGCCGCCATGAGCCCCAAGGAAGCGGAAAAACTCGTAGAATCCAAAACTGAGGGAGCGGCAAAGGACGCAAAGAACTTGGAAGAGCGGGCGATAGCCCTAATAGGCCGCGATCTTTACGAAGCCTTCATCCGCGACTACACCTACAAGCAGTGGCAGACCGATCCCAGAGATCTGCCCGCCTCCATCTTCACCCGCCTTCCCATCCGCTTCAACTACGAAAGCTCCTACTTTTCCGACCCCTACCAGGGGCAGCCTAAAGAAGGGTTCTGCAGCCTGTTTGGAGCCATGATCGAAGACCCCAAGATCGAAGTGAGGCTGGAGTGCGACTACTTTGAAGATCCCTCCCTTCCAAAAGATCTTCCCACCGTCTACACCGGACCCATCGACAGGTACTTCGGATACCGCTACGGGGTCCTGGGGTGGAGGACTATAGACTTTAAGGAAAAAAGGTACGATCTGAGAAGTTTTCAGGGATGCTCGGTGCTCAATAAGTCTGATATGACCGACCCCTCCACAAGGTCTATAGAGTTTAAGGCTTTCAACCCCGAAAGGAAGGAAGTGTTTGAAAGCGAAAAGACCGTGGTGTGGGACGAATACTCCAGGTTTGCAGGAAAGGAAGACGAGCCCTACTACCCCATAGGGACCCAAAAAGACAAAGAAATCCTTTCAAACTACGAGGCCTTGGAAAAAGGGGAAAAGAACGTAATCTTCGGGGGAAGGCTGGGAGAATACGCCTACTACAACATGGACCAGACCATCGCTTCCGCCCTCGACACCTTTGAAAACAAGGTGCTGGGCATGCTTAGGAGCGGAAAATAGCCTCCCAGTTTTTAACGGAAGCCATATCGGCCTCCCTGTAGGCTTTTGAAAGATCTTTCCATCTTTTTATAAGTTCGGCCGTTAGGGCCAGATTTTCTTTGTAAAGCTTCCTAAAAAGGGGGGCGTTTTTTTTCACGCTCTTTACAAGGCCGCTTTCATCATAGACCTGGGCGTTGGAGCAAAAGGCTAAAGAAAGCCAGGAGTCTGTGGAAGAGACCTCGCGCTCCGGGTTTGAGGAGGAAGATCCTACGGCGCAGTAAATAAGTCCGAGGGCGGCTTTAGCGGCCCTTTTCGCCCTCGATGTGGCCTGGGGGTCTGGGGCCTGGACGGAGGGGAGGGGAAGGGAAGAGGCAGGGAGGGGACGGCCCTCCATAGAAAGCCTTATCTTTTCCGCCCTTTTCTTCTTTTCTTCCTGCCCCTTTAGAAAGAGGGAGGGGCCTGAAAGAAGATCTTTTAGGGCCAGGTTTTTAAGGGCCATGGAAGCGTACTCCATGCGAAGGCCGAGGTTGCTCTCATCCCTTAGGGATGCTTCAAAAATTCCCGATGCCCCATCTTTGTAAAGGAGGCCCGTAAGGAAACGGTTCCTCTCGGCAAAATACTCCACCCAGTTTCTGGTCTGATCCTTTAAATGCCACGCCGGATGCCAGACGGCCGTCCCTGGAAGGCAGAGGGAAGCTATGCCCTCTCTTTTTGCCCTTAGCCCGTACTCTATATCGTCAAATTTTATGAAGACGGGAAGGGGGAGCCCTATTTTCTCCACTACTTTCCTTGGGACAGAGCAGAGCCACCAGCCCTGGTAGTCCTCGGCGCACCTTCTGTGCAGCCGCGGGCTCTCCCTTAAGGGATGGGATGAAAAATCGTGGTTGTATCCCAAATCCAGGGAAGGGTAGTACCAAAGCTTTTTTAAATCCAGGTTTTCCCCGAAGGTAAAGAGGGAAGAGGGGCAGTCCTTGTGAAACATCCCCGCCCCCACGATCAGAGGAGAAAGGCAGTGCTTTTGAAAAACTGAAATCCTCTCCAGGCTCTCTTCTTCCAAGATCGCGTCATCGTCCATGAGGACAAAGAAGGGGTCTTCCCCCTTTAAGGCCTCCACCATACCCCTGGCAAAACCTCCCGAGCCCCCCAGGTTTTTTTGCCTTATGTATTTAAAGCCGGGAAGGGACTTTGAAGCCCTGGAAAAATCTATGTCTTTTTCTGCGGGAAGGGAGCCCTGATCTACGCAAAAGACCTTTTTTACTTCTTTTCCCTTTATGGAAGAAAGCGCCCTGGCCGCAGAAAGGGGGGAATTAAAAGTCGTCAGGCACACGTCCTCTCCCCCCTCCTTCTTTGAAGAAGGTACCTGCCAGGAGGAAAAATCCAAAGAGGAAAGGGCCTTTGCATGGACGTCTAGCCAAAGGTAGCCGCCCTCGGCCATGGAAGAAATGGGAAAAGAGGGGGCAAAGGTTTTTTCTCCCTCAAACTCTTTTACCCACTCCCTTCTCTCCCTTCCGTGCGCATCGCTCTTCCAAACTTCGATCCTTCCCTTTCCCTGTACTTTAACCAACAGCCTTACGGACTTTACATCTGTAAACCTTGCCCAAAAGCCTGCAGGAAAGGCGTTGAAGTAGGAGCAGAGGCTTATGGCTTTTCCCTCCTTTATGGAGATTTTCCTTCTGCTTTCTACAAAAAACCCGTCGAACGAGGGAGGGAGGGGGCGGGGAAGGCTCCTAAAGTCGGAAAGGGAGGAAGGGCGAAAAGGTCGGGCGGCAAAAGCGGGATCGAAAAGCTCCTTTTTCTGCAGGGGGGGCGTCCAATCCAAAACGTAGAGGGGAAGAATGGAAAGATCGCATCCCTGGGGGGTGAAGGGAAAAACGATCCTATCCGCCTCTTCCCACTCCTTTGCTTCACTCTCTCTCATTTCTTTCCCTTCTCCTGCTCGGATTTTGCGATGATCTGGTCGTTTACAATATTTAGCTCGTCTATAAGGTGCACTTCCTCGGTAGAACCCGTCAGCTCGCTCAGTTCCTCTTCAGTAAGCGTCACGTCGTCTAGGGTGATCTGGGCCACTTTTCCGCTGAGATCTATCCCCGACAGGCGCCTCAATACTCCCGGGGCTATGGGCACTACCCTTTCTACGCCTTCGGCTTTTTCTTTTCTGAGCTTTTCTAGCTTGGCCTCGTTTAAAATCCTCAGCCTTATCCCCTCTATTTCCTCTATCCTTTCCAAAAGCTGCGCCCTGCGCCTCTCCAAAGGATCTTTTGTCCTCTCCTCCCTCCTCCTGGCTTCGGCCGTTACCTGGGCGGTGCCCGGCCTCCAGCCGTTCCATTGCAATGTCTCAACGTCGTCGGACTTTGCCGTTATCACGGCCGCCCTGTCTGAAAGGAGGGCGTAGTCGGCATTTCTCGGGTCTCTGATTATAAAAGAGCAGGCGTTGTCTCCTGTGGCAACCCCCACCATTTCGGTAAAGCCGTCATCTTTTACGGATGGAACGCGGAGGGAAGTGTAAATGGTAAATTCACCGTTGTTGAAAAGGTTGACCGGGAAGCTGAAATACACCGTATTTCTCCCGCTCTTTGTCATCCTGAAGGTTTTGGCCCCGCTGTCATAGGTGATGCCTCCTCTTCTTACGTCGTTTATGGCTATGGCCAGATAAAAATCGCTGTCTTCATTAAATTCGTATTCCACTCCGAATACGAATTTCTCATCGCTTCCTATAAGGGGCTTGGAGACGGCGAAGGTGCGAAGCACGGGGCACCTCTCGCTAAGCCCTTCCGGCCACACCTTCCCGTTTTCCCTCTTGGCGTTTCTGGCCGCTGCCAGCTGACGGTCGGCTTCAAGGTTTAGCAGGGTGTACTCCTCTGCTACGGCATTTTTATCCCCGATGGAGGCGATTTGGCCGTCTTTTATAAGCATGGCCCTCGAGCAGTACCTCTTTACCGCATTCATGTCGTGGGTGACAAGGATTACCGTCTTTTCGGGGTCCTTTTTTATCTGGGTAAAGTAGTCGTCGCATTTTCTTTGAAAAGATTCGTCCCCCACGGCCAAAACTTCATCCAGTACCAAAACGTCGGCCTGGGCCTTTACCGCCACGGAAAAAGCGAGGCGCACCTGCATTCCGGAAGAATAGTTTTTAAGCTTTTGGTCCATAAAGTCTTCGAGCTCTGCAAAGGAGACGATGCTGTCGTACATGGCGTTCATTTCGGCCTTTGAAAAACCCAGCATGGCCCCGTTAAGGTATACATTTTCCCTTCCGGTCAGCTCGGGGTTAAACCCCACTCCCAGCTCTATAAAAGGAACCAGCCTCCCTTTTACCGACACGCTTCCCTTATTGGGGTAGTAGATTTGGGAAATTATTTTCAAGAGGGTGCTTTTTCCTCCGCCGTTTCTTCCGACGATTCCAAAAAATTCGCCCTTATGCACCGAAAAAGTGATGCCTTTTAAAACGTGCTGGGTCTTGTAGCCCCTCACGCCTTTGGTCCAGTTGATGACGGCCTGCTTTAGGCCTGTGGCCTGTTCGGTTGGAAGTTTAAAGTCTTTGTAAACGTTTTTGCACCGAAGGACTGTCGGAGCATCCATGAAGGGAAACGCCTCATTGGGGGCAGCCTTCTTTTCCGCCTCTTCCATTACATCACCTCTGCAAACCTCTTGCTGTTCTTTTTAAAAATAAAAATCCCTAAGAAAAAGAGCAAAAGCATCAACACTATCGGGACGGCTTTAAGATACCAGAGGCTGTTTGGATAGAGATTCCAGATAGTCTGCTGGGTGGCCGGGGCTATAAGGTTGTGGCGGATATCTTGTATAAATTGGGCAAAGGGATTTAAAAGTTCCAGCTTTCCTAGCTTTCCTACAATCCCCCTTCGCCTTAAAACGTAACTCAGAGGGTACACTATAGGCATTCCGTACATTATCACCTGCTGGAGGACGTCCCAAATGTGGGCTATATCCCTGTAGTAGGCATACATGGTAGCCATAATTAAAGTGAGGCCTAAAGTGACGCAGTAAAGTTCGATGATATTTAAGGGGACCAGCACGACTCGCCAGGTGAAATGCACCCTGTAGCCAAAGGCGAAAATTAGAACTACCCCGAGGTTTATTCCATAGGTTATGAGCGCTCCCATTGTGGCTGCGACTACGACTATGTAATTGGGGAAATGCACTTTTCTGAGCATGTCTCCGCGGTCGACAATGGATCTAAGCCCCACATTGGTAGAGTCAGTTACAAACTGCCAGGAGCTTATGCCCAAAAGCAATACTACCGGGTATGTCCTCGTCCCGTCCGACATCCTCAAAAACTTTGCAAATACGACATACATGACTGCAAACATCATGAGGGGTTCGAGCACTGACCAAATGACCCCCAAAAAAGATCCCTGATAACGAAGCTTGAAATCGGTGTGGACAAGGGCCTTGAGAATGATCCAATTGCGCCGAATTTTGCTCGTAGAGGGCTTGATCGCATTTGCTGCTGCGTGCGCTCGTTTCACAGAGCTTATAATAACAAAAATAATAAAAGCGAATCTTCTAGACAGAAGATTCGCCGTTAAAGGACAAGCCTACTTTTTCAAAGCTTTCAAAGAAAGACCGATACCGTCTTCGGGGCCAATCTTGGGCTCCCAGCCCAGTTTCTGAAGCTTATCGCAGTTTAGGCGGGTAAGGCGGGGAAACTTGCACTCTCCCTTTTCTTTTCCGCAGCAAGATCCATCGGAAGAAGAGCCTCCGCAGCAACTGCCGTCAGAGCAGGAAGAGCCTCCGCAGCAAGATCCATCCGAGCACTTATTGGTGCAGCAAGATCCTTCTTTCACTTCCACTCCAGCCTCCTTAGCTACGTCCTTTAGCGCAGTGGCGAGGTCAATCTCGGCTTCATTGTTGGAGATGTTGTAGCATCCCTTTTCTCCACGGGCGAGAATGGTCAAAAGGCCTGCCACGCAGTCTGAAACATAGGTGACGTCGGCCTTGACGCTTCCCATTCCCTCAGGAAGGAGCAGATCCTTTCCGGAAGCGGCCTCTGAAAGCACCACAGCAAAGGGTCTGGTATCTCCCGGGATGAACTCGGGCCCATAAATAATTCCGGGCCTTGCCACCCTGACGTCAAGCCCGAACTGGCGAGAATATGCCGCAGCCAAAGCTTCCGAAGCTCCCTTTGCCACCGCGTAAGCTGCGAAGGGGCAGGTGAAATCTATAACTCCTGCGCATTTTTCGCATGCGGCGCCCTCTTCTCCCTGGCCATATACGGCATTGCTCGAGACAAACAGGACAACCGGGGTCTCGGGCTTCCTTCCGCGCCTTTCAGCGGCTTTCACGTCTTCAGCCAGCACGGAAAGAACGTTATCAAGGCCAAAGAAGTTGTCTCTCAGAACCTCTACGGGATCTTGCATGGCGGCCTTGGGATCGGCCGGAGCGGCGCAGTCGACTATAAAATCGAAAGAGTCGGAAGTCATGGCCTGGCGGATTATTACGGGGTTGGTGACGTCGAAGATCTCTATGGTCTTAATTTGGGCGTCGTCAAATCTTTCAGTCAGGAGCTTTGCATTTCTGCCCGCAGCGCTCACATAAGCTCCCGCCTTAGCCAGGGCGTAGGAAAGGACAGACCCTACCATTCCGGTGGCTCCAAGGACCAGCACTTTCTTTGCGGCCAGGGCGCTTAGATCCCCCGCGCTCTTGAGCGACAGATCTGCGTCCTCATATGCCATATATTTCATAAATTTCTCCTTGCTGGAGGGAATTTTCTCCTACTTTGATTTTATATTTCAACACCTAAAAAAGTATCCTTATTCCTCCATCAGCGCCTTTGCCCTGCGAAGGTACCCCTCCCAAAAGCGCTCGGTAGTAAAAGCCATGCCGGCAGATGCCCAAATGCTCTTAAGGTGGAAAATATGGGTCTTAAAGTAGCGCATATCCCTCTCGTAGCGCCTGGAAATCTGATCGAACCTTTCCCTGTCTTTTGTCCTTATGCACCCTTTCTGGTTGAACCAATCGATAAGGACCAGCACCCTTTTCCCGCGTATTTCGCTTGCCGGGTAGTCCCAGCCTTCCGCCGGAATTACGGCGTATCCTTCCCCTCGGGTTTTTACAAACCTTTGCCCGTTTTGCGAAGCAAAATCAAAGATTCGTTCAGGCAGCATCCTTTCTCTCCTGAAATAAATGTCCTGATAGGAAAGGGAAAACACATCGAAGTCTTGAAGCTCTGGGATGTCGGATGCCCGCGCCTGCAAAGTGGAAAAATCCACCATTTGCTCCTGGGCTTTATTGGCCCTCTTGAAAGCCTCTTGGGCCCTCAAAGGGTTGGAAAGAAAGCGAGGACCCTTTAGGAAGTCTTCAAATCCGTCAAGGACTAAAGAAGCGTTGTCATACCCGAATTTTTTAAGTTCCAGCCTGATGGAGTTTTTCATATCAAATAAAAAGTCTGAATCCGGAGCAAAGCCCGTAGAAAACCTTGCGGCAAATACGTTTCTGACGACCTGGTACCTTTCCACCGCCGCGCTATACTTCACCTGGAAGGCCATATGCCAAAGCCCTATTGAATTCATGGTGATAATTTTCGCTCCGGCCCTCAGGGAGTACTCCGCGTCGTCTCCCCTCAGAAACAGGGGAAGGGGAAGGCCCACCCTTTCCACTTCCTCCACCGGAATGGCGCAGTACCACCATGAAGCGTAACCTTGTTTTTTCATCTCTTCCAAAGGTTCGAAGGTCTCGTTTCTTACCAGCCCCTCTACTTCGTCCATTCCCAGCACGGGCTTTTGCGGAGCGAAGCGGCCCCTTTTAGTCATAAATCCGGCATCTTCCATCTGAAGGTTTTGGTTGTCGAAATTAAGCATCGCCCCGGCTACAAAGGCCTTCTTCCATTCGGGCTTTAAGATCGAAAGAAGTCGCACTGTCCGCTTTACGGACTCCGGGCATATTTCCACGTCGTCATCCATCAAAAGAACGTGCGTAAATTCTCCCTCTTTCTTTGTAGCTTCCAGCATCCCCCTGGCAAAACCCCCGGAGCCTCCCACGTTGGGATTGGCAATGATAGATATGTTTTCATCGCCCAAAGAGGGATCGAGACTCCTTCCGTTATCTATTACAAAGAGATGACAGTTTCCAAAATCCTTGAAGAAATCCTCTTTAAGAGCCTTTATCGTTTTTTGAATATAGGCTTCCTTTTTAAAAGTAGTGGAGACTATGGCCAGCCTCGTATCCTCCTTTCCTTCCACTTCAAGTTCCCAGTAGCACTGCCCCACTTCCACCTTTTCTTCATGCGTCTTTAGGGCAAAAGAGAGAAGAACGTCGCTTTCTTTCGGGATGAAGGGTATGGAAAAAGACTGCCATTCCTGCGATGAGGGCACGCTTACTTCTTCTTTTTCAAATTCCCCATTATGTGAAAAGTTTCCTGCCCTCCCCTTTTGAATTTCGCATTTGCCGCCTCTAAGTTCTAGGTGCAGGGAAAAAGAGGAAGCCGTGGTATAGAGGCGCAGCTTTGCTACCGAAAGGGAATTAAAGTAAGTGGTGAAGTCAAAAAAGGAGTTGGCAGAGAGTAAGTAGGTTTCTCCGTCTTTCCACGCCTGCCCGCTGCCCCTGTAAAAGAGCCTTGAGTGCCGATCTTCCTGCAGGCTGTTTTCAAAAATGATGTTTGCGAATTTTATTTTGCCCATTAGCCCTCCCTTTGTGCTTTTAAACAGAGCTTAAAGGAAAAGAGAGGGATTTTGCATAAGGCTTAAGACTTTTTCATCTCTTTTCTTTTAAGGGTGAAGATATTGCAGTCGACAATGTATTTTTCCCTAGCATGCTTTGCCTGCATATTTAATACCGCCCCCACTGCGACGCTGAAAAATCCGCACAGCGCGCACAGCGCCCCTCCTATGAGCACAAATGCTTCGGAAATGGTATTTAGGCATCCGAACGCGACTCCGCCCCAGATCCATAAGCCTATGGCAGCTGCAAAAAGAATGAAGGCGATGAGCCCGAAAAAAATCACGGGCCTAAAACGGGATACCATCACGTAGAAGGATTTGGCTACGCCCAGGCCGTCGGAAAAAGGCTTCATTTTTGAAAAGGAGCCCGCTGGCCTCTCTCGAAACTGCACGGGGATCTCGATAATTCTGCAGCGCTTGTCTAGGGCCTGCATCGTCATTTCCGTTTCCAATTCAAAGCCCGGGTGAAGGGTGGGATAAGTTTTTACGAAATCAAAACTCATCGCCCTGTAGCCTGTGAGGATGTCGTGAAGGTGGGCGTGAAAAAGCAGGTTGATCCACCACTTGGCCATTTCATTTCCCAGGCTTCTGGAAAACCGCTTGTTTTCGGAAAAATAAGTGGAGGAGAGCCTGTCGCCCACTACCATGTCGTAGCCCTCGTTTAGAACTTTCTCCACCATTTCCCTGGCGGCTTCTGCAGGGTAGGTGTCGTCTCCGTCCACCATTAGGTACACGTCAGCATCGATATCTCGAAACATGCTGCGCACCACGTTCCCCTTGCCCTGCTGTGGCTCTTTTCTAACTACCGCGCCGGCCGCCTCGGCTTCCTGAGCGGTGTTGTCGGTGGAGTTGTTGTCGTACACGTATATCGTGGCTTCCGGCAGTGCCTCTTTAAAGTCCCTGACGACCTTTCCCACGGTCTGCCCCTCGTTGTAACAGGGGACTAAGACGGCTATGTCAGGCCTCATTTTCAACTCCAATCAACTTAGAAAGAGGAACCAGTCTTTAACAGGGAAGTAGTGGCGGGGGAAGCTGGTAAGGAGCGAGCCGTACCTTCCGATTGTAAACATCTCAAAAAATTCTATAACCAGACAAAGGCATACTGCTATCACACAGGCAAGAATAAGCAGTTTCCCGGAGGGCCCTATCCTTTGGCCGGTTCTAGGCAAAACGGCGAAGAAACAACAGATGGCTCCTAAAATGAACAGAACTCCAAAGTCGCTGATATAGCGCTGGGATACTCCTCCAAGGTAGGAATCTGCGCACATAACGCAAATCCCAGCTCCGATTGCCGTCCAAACGAAGGATGTAACCGAACGCCTGACGCTTGCCCCTTCAAAAATGCTTCCGCTCATTTCTTCTGCCAGTTCCCCCCTCCGGCTTCTGGAAAAGATCCACGGAGTGGCAAAAAGGATGGCGGCGAAGGGCGCTATGAAGGTGAAGTACCCTCCTTCGCTGGGCTCTATCGGGTAGAAGAGGAGGGTGGGAGTACTGGTAATGCCCACGAACGGGAATGAAGTGGACAGATTCATGGGCTGGAAGAGATAGTAGAAAATACCCTTTGCAGCTGAAAGGTGGGTAAAGCCGGGATCGGTGGCATCGAAGTTTGTCAGCTGGTAGGTATTTCCAAAAGTAAAGAAGGATCCGAACCTTACGAAGTTGTAAACGAAAAGCGGGATAAAGACGAGGAAGAAAGGAACGAAGGCCATAATCGTGGCAAAGATGCTGGATTTTGAAAAGAGCATCCTTTCCTTAAAAATTGCCGTCCAAAAGATCGGAATCCCAAGCAGGCAAAGGAAGATGTACTGGGGCCTGCATCCTAAGTTGCACGCCATAAACAGGGAGCCGAAAAAGATCCACCATGCCGATACCCTTCTTCGGCTCCCGTCCTTTCTTTGCCTTATAGATTCAAACCAGCACCAGAGCCCAATCATGGAAAACATATAGCTGCAAGATTCCGGCACCGAGTAGAAGGAGGCGGTAAAGACGTGGTAAAGGATTCCTCCGCCCATTCCCAGCATCCACGAGGCCAGAAGCACAGCCCCAAAGGAAATGTTCGGGAACCAAATCTTGCTCATCCTAACCAACAGCAGGGTCGCAAAAATGGCTGCGATCAGCACTGCCATCAAAATGGCCCAGCAGCTTTCCATCTCCTTGCCCGTCATTATTTCAAAAGGCATAAAGAAGACTATTGCCGGTATTACCCCGAAGTAGCAGTAGTACTTTCCGTGGTAAAAAGCGTGATCCCAGTAAATTTTGACTTTCTGGGGCCCTCCGTTCTGGAAGATTAGCTGCTGGCGCAGGTAGGGATCATAAGGGTTTTGCATCGCCTTCAGAGGCGCGGGAACGGGAAGATCTAGCCAGGTGTGCCCATGGAGCAGGGAATTTGCAAGATCGCCGTACTGGTTAAAGTTCGTCCACTGGCTCCAGCCCACTCCTGCCATACTGCTTCCCGTCCATGCGCTCCAGCTTTCGGAGGTGTAAAAAATCATGGCATAAAAGAGCATGATAAGAACCGTGCTGACGCAAAGGGTCCAAATCTGGAAAGCTCCCCCGGCTTGCAACTTCCAACGCCACAGGGGGCTGTTGGGTCCCAGGAACACGGCAAATAGCCCTAAAAGAATCATGAAGGCAAAACGCACCAGGCTGAAATGGAAGGAGACGTGCGGATTTACAGTTATGGAGACGAATGGGAGAAATTGCCCCACGGGCATGTCGAACTGGATCCGCACCTTGTGGCAGGTTCCTCCTACATTGACGTAGCGGCTTCTGTAAAGGCCGGTGGAAAGATTTCCCTTGTCATAATTCGTGTTGGGAGTCTGGCCGTTTCCAAAAAAAGTAAAGACCGTAAAGTCGTAGGTATCCCATGAGGGGGCGGAAGAGGACTGGTCTATGTGGATGTACTTTATCTTCTGGTTTGCGGGGTTATCTATTGTCACGGAAGGGTTTGGCCCGGTTACGGTAAAGCCTCCCGCGACGGGGGTTACACTTGTGAAATTTGAGGAAGAAAGGGTAACGGTGCGGGTTTTGGTAGTTCTGCTGCTCCAAAACGGCATGTTAAAAATAAAAATCTCCAAGAAAAGGATTATGCACAGGGTTAAAAGCGCCACTTTCCATCTGCGCTTTGCAAACATAGTAAAACTTGAAGATTCTCTAGGCGTATACGCTCCGGAGCTTCTATTAGGGAAGACCTGCTCGCCGGCCATATGGCTTCTAGCATACCTGCCGGCCGCCGACTCTTTTGACCGTTGACTCCTAATTTGCCTCAATTCGAGAATGCGGCTGTCTGACTTCATAGTCTTCCCATCAATTCATAAAGAGGAACCATGAGGCAACTCGGAAAACATGTACAGTAGAGTTTTGGCAACGTCTCCCAAGATCGCATAGCCCCAAAAATTCCCATATGCAGGTAGTGATTAATAGAACTACTAACAATATTTTAAGAAGCAAAATTAATCCCTGCTTTTCTCCTTCGCGGCAGACCCTTGCGGGCAAGGCGGAAAAAAGGATAAGAATAGAGGCAAAAGAGAAAAGAGTTCCAAAGCATCCTTCATAGCGTTGAGAAAATCCACAAAGTTGAGCGGCGATAAAAGTAATGCATATTCCCATAGCCACAGATATGCATACTAAAGCGGTTATGGTTCTTCTTGTGCTTTCTTTTCCCACGTATTTACCAGAAAACGATCTTTCCAATTCATTCCTTCTTCTTCTAGAGAGTACAAACGGAGCCGCACAGAAGAGAATGAATACCCACGGAGCTGTAAAAGTAAAGTATCCTCCACCTACAGCGGGATCCATGGGGTACCAAAGTGGAGTCGTAGTTCCGATTCCAGTGCTTGTATTTGACATTCTTATGCTAGTAATGAAGGGAAAACTTCCGGTCAAATTAAGAGGTTGAAACCAGTAATGAGAAAAAACCAAGGAGAGTAAAAATGGGAAACTAGGCCTTGTTGCTCTTGTCATGTCAAATCCTGTAAGGTTGTAATTCTCACCAAAATTAAGAGCTGATCCGAATCTATCGTAGTTATACATGAGGAGAGGGGCATAGATGAGAAGAAAAGGAAGCATAAGCATCACAGATGCCCAAATCCCCTTTTTACTGAAAAGCAATCTCTCTTTGAATGTGGCGGTCCAAAAAATAGGAATTGCCAGTAAGGAGAAGGCAATAAAGCTTGGCCTACATCCCAAATTGCAAGCCATGAAAAGGGATCCAAAAAAAACCCACCAGGGAGAAATATATTTTTCTCCCTCTCCTTGCTTTCTTATCTTTATAGATTTGAGCCAGCACCATAACCCGAGCACGGTAAACATGTAGCTAGTAGCTATTGGAACTTCGTAGAAATCGGCAACAAACGCATCTTGAAGCATGCCACACCCAAAGGCCATCATCCAAACTGCGCAAATGACCGCGGCTAGGGAAGAATCGTCAAACCACAGCTTCGCGATCCTAATTATTAAGAGAGTTGCAAAAATAGAAGCGATCAAAAGGGCTATAAATACAGCCCATCCGCTTAGCATCTCCTTTCCCGTTATCATTTCAAAGGGAAGAAAGAAGATTACTGCAGGTATTAACCCAAAGTAGCAATAGTACTTCCCGTGGTAAAAAGCGTGATCTACAAACCAGTAACCGCCCCTCTGACCAATGGCAATTCTTGCCGAAGAACTATATGGATTCTTCAAAGCTTTAAGTGCAGAAGAAACAGGAAGATTCAACCACGTGTGTCCATGAAGTAGAGAATTTGCCAAATTCTCATATTGTCTATCTGAAATCCAAAATCCACTAGGATTTTTAACAAGATTAACAACTCCGCCCCATTGGTATGCATTAGCATTGAAGTACCACGTTACAAAATAAAAAAATAATACGGCTAATGTGACAAATAATAGAAGAAAGACATGAAAAGCTGAAGTTGTATCTAACTCCATTTTCCAAAGTATGCTTCCTGGACCCAAAAGAATCCAAAAACTACTTATAAGAAGGAGAATAAGAAGGCGCAACGTGGAGAATCTATAAGGAATTCTAGGATTTACCGTAATGGCGCTTACTGGTACAAATGTCCCCTTGGCAAGGCTAAGTTGCAAGGTCACGGTTTTAACATAGGATCCGCAATTAATATATCGGTCATCCTTCACGCCCAAGCTCAGAGTTTGGATATTTCCATAATGGACATATTTGTCCCCCTGATACGAAACTCCTATTAAGTAATTCAACTGTTGTGAAGTATGTTCAAATTCAGGAGGAACTTCAAGATAAAGGTATTTTAAAACCCTATTAGAAGTTATTCTCAGCGTAGGGTTTGAGACTTCAGATATAAATCCGTCTTTTTCAACCTTCAGTTCGCTAGATTGAAGAGAAGAAATAGGTTCACTTTTCGCAGAAGTAAAAAGTGTTTGCCACGTAGGCATGTTAAAGACGAGCACCTCTAAGAGAAATATCCCTATCAAAAAAAAGACGATGACCCTCCAGCGGGTCTTAAAAAATAATCTCCAATCAGGAATAACATTCTGATAAGAGCGCCTCTTTAATGGTAGAGAATTAATCATAGGTACAGATTATAGGTATGAGAGTCGATTGTTTAGTAGTTGTGAGTTCTAACACCTAAATTTCAGATCTAAGTTTGCTTTCTGGAACAGCCTCTCTGTATTTACCCTTTAAATTGCTAATCCATTTGTGTACGTAGACCTGCATAGGAATTACCGTGAGGAATGTACACACATCTGCTATAGGCTGGCAGATTTCCACACCCGCGTACCCGAAAAAGTGGGGAAGAATGAAGAGCCAGGGAATTAGGTAAAGGCCGTGCCTAAGCAGAGGCACGCAACTTGCCATAACGTTTCTCCCCAGCGTTTGGCAATTCATGTTGAACATCGCGATCAGGGTCGTAAGGGACAAGGTCGCAGAGAGAAACCTAAGGTAGCTGCCACCCTTCGATATGACGGCCGGATTTTTTTGAAAAAGCGAAACTATCTGCGGTGCAAAGATCAGGGAGATTACGCTTGCTATAACCAAAAATACGGCGCACGATATGATGCTCGTTTTAAAGGCCTTTTTGATCCTTCCGTACTCCCCCGCTCCAAATGCGTAACCGCAAATAGGCTGGTAGCCTTGCCCGATGCCGCCTCTTACGGAAGCAAACAGGGTAATTACGCGGTTTGCCACTGTAACTCCCGCCAAGGCCGCGGTTCCAAATGGGCTGCAAACTAAATCCACGAGGTTTAAGCTAAGGGCCCTCATCCCGTTTCGCAGCAGGCTTGGAAGCCCTGTAAACAGGAGGCTGCGAAAAACAGAGGAACGGAAATATCTCTTTTTAAATCCAATTTTCGCTTCGCTTTTAACCTCGAAAAAGATTAAAAGAACGATAAAGGAAAATACCTGGCAAAGGGACGTGCAAATGCCCGCTCCCAGTATTCCCAGCCCCATTTTGAAAATAAACAGGGGTTCAAAAATAATATTTAAAACCAAGCCGGAGCAAATCCCCTCCATCGCCATAGTGGGATGCCCCTGAAAGCGAAGAAGGGGATTTAATACGTAATTAGCCCCGTTTACGGGGCTGGCTATCAAAATTGGCACAAGGTATAAGGCCGCCAAGGGAAGCGCCTCAGAAGTGGAGCCTAAGAGGCGCAAAATGGGATGGATTAAGCAGAGGCATAGTATGGCCAAAAGGACGCAAAAGGCAATGGAAGACCAAAAGCCCTGAAAAGCGTAAGCGCTTGCCTCATCTTTTTCTTTCTTTCCAAGGCACACTGACACCTTGTTTGCAGCTCCCATTCCAAAGAGCAGGGAAAAGGATTTAAAAATAATCGTCAAGGGCATTACAGCCCCGCTGGCAGCCAGCGCGGCCACGCTTAAATGGCCTAAATAAAGGGCATCTACAAGGCTGTAAATTACGGTAACAAGATTGCTCACTATGGCAGGAAGGGCCATCTCAGCTAGCAACCTGCTTACCGGCAAAGACACCATATGGGAATATGGGCGGTCTTGCATGATCGTCGATCCTATCTACATCGCACACAGAAAGGCGATGTATTTATAATATCAGGATCAAACTTAGGCCGCTGGCGAAAACCCTTTATACTCCGGAAGCGTCAACAGAGGGAAGGGCCACAATGCCGAATATAGACAGGCATACGCAAGACAGGCCCGACATTATGTATGCCGCATAGGTGTAGTTGGGGTTTGTGAGCGAAGTTGAAAAGAGGACGATACTTATCAAAAGGCCTGCCACGAGAGTGAGAATCGGGAAATAGGAGGCCAAAAAGTCGATGTCGGGAATATTGCGCCAGCTACCTATGACCCTGTGCGCCTTCCCACAGACTGCAAAGCACACAAGGCCCAGGCCTATCATCCCAAACCCCGGAGGAATAAAGCTTCCTCCCTTAATGGCGGCTACGCATATTCCCCAAATTATGTTTATGGTCCCGGTTCCCACAATGTAGATGGAATAGCGCCACCTGAAGCGCTTCAGGTAGATATTGTTTGCCTGCTTGGAAAGAATGTGAATGAGGAAGACTAAAGCCAAGCAGACAAAAGACTGGGCCATCAGGGCATCTCCTCCGATCTGCTGGGCGGGAGAGGGGAGGCACAGAGATACTATCGCATAAACAAATCCCACAATGGCAAAGAAGGAAGGAATAGAAGTCAGACTCCAAATTTCAATGTAGGCATATTTGCTTCCTCTGCCGGCAACCTTATCGGCTTGCCTGCTGGTGGTGGGCTGCTTAACGAACAGGTGTATCCAGTCTATTAGGGTCATGGAAATTGTAGAAATGCAGATCGCAATCATTCCCACGCCAAAAACCAAGTGGCCAGAAACTATCCCGAGGGCCACGTGGGGAAACCTGGCCAATATAGTAATGCCCCATATTGTCACAGCCCAGCCCGCGGCGTAACCCATCACGGGAAATGGCCAGATAGGGCTTACCCCTTCTTCAGGCCTCATACTGCTTGCCACTACCGTATAAAGGGCAAAAGTGACGGAACTTAAGGCAATCATGAATTTTCCGGGAAGGATGCTGTCTCGCCCAAAAAGGAGGTAAAATCCAAATCCCAATGTGAAAGCAGTCATAGACAGGGTTATGAGCCTTAAAAGAAAACTATAAGGCTTATGCCTGTAATCTTTAAACAATTTACTCTCCTAACCATCTTTTGCTCATTGGCTGCTGAAAATAATTCCGGAAAGAGGCAGGCGCAGAAATTCTTATGACTAGCGCCAAAGAACCGGATGCGGTTTTATCGCCTTCTTATAAGCTAGCTCGTTTCTGGTAACGTTTGCAAATAACTTAGATATACAGCAAATTTGAAAAATAATTTCATAGTTCTGCTTTAACACCGTATTACAATTACATGCCAAACTTAAAACTAAAAATTCGGAAAACCTTAGTTATTTTCAGGCTAAAAGATAAGAAAAGGCCTGCATTATCTGCATTCATTGGAGCAGTCCAGTTATGGGTGGAAATTATACTTAGCCATAGTGTTTTCCATCGTAGTTTAGGGGAGTGAAAAAGTGCCAAAGTTGAGATTTGCCAATATTGTGCTAAATGACGTCTCATACAATCCGCAAAGTTGCAACAGCCTGTATTATCTTTCCAATAAAACGATTGTCGAGCAAAAAGACAAATCCCTACGCTTAATTGAAGAAGGTGAGTATGACTTTACAACCTACTTCAATTCTCTCTCTATCTATAAACTTTTTATGTATTCCAAGGCAGTCAGTTTTTACCTCCATATAGAGATAATGGGGCCAGGAAGCGAAATAGAAAGAACCTATGCTGATAATTTTTCCCATAACACACAGCACACGGGAGAAATTACAAAAATCAACCAAAACCAGACATGGCAAACCTTAGATATTCCTATAATTCCCGGAAAAGAAGATGTAATCGAGGGATTTATTATAAAAACCCATGGCGAAGATGTGAAAATAAGAAACTGCTATTGGGGTGTCGAAACTAAATCGCAGCCTGAAAAAGTGAAGTTGGCTCTGGTTACACCTACTTTTAAGAAAGAAGAATATATAGAAAGAAATATCTCCTACCTAAAAGCAAATTTCTTCGCTGATGATATTGGCAAAAATTCTCATTTTTTTGTTATAGATAATGGTAGGACCTTAAACCGTACACTTGGAGACAAAAATATATCTATTATCCCCAACCCTAATGTAGGTGGTTCCGGGGGCTTTGCCCGAGGAATGCTTGAAGTTCTTAAAAATAAAGCTAACTTCACGCATGTGCTTCTAATGGATGACGATGTCTCCTTATGTGCAGAAAGCATAAAGCGCACCATTAATCTAATAAGCATACTGAAACCCGAATGGCAAAGATCTTTCATTTCAGGAGCCATGCTTAACTTTGATATCAAGGATATGCAAAGGGAGGACGTAGGCTGGGTAACGCCTCAAGGAGGATGCATCTCGCAAAAGCCTATTTTGCGTATGACGCTGACAGAGGACCTAGTGCTAAATGAGACTTTAGAGCCTTCCGAAGAAATGAAAAAAAATACTTATGCGGCATGGTGGTACTGTGCAATGCCGGTGAAAATAATAGAGGAAAATGGTCTTCCCCTCCCAATATTCGTCCGGGGAGATGATGCCGAATACGGATTTAGGGCAAAACCGAAATTTATAACAATGAATTCCATCTGCACCTGGCATAAGGATTTTCCTACGAAGTACAGCGCGGTGATAGACAGGTACTACACGCTGAGAAATACTCTTTGCGCCCAGCTTGCAACTGGATTTGCCCCGCATTCTAACTTTATGGCTCCATTATGCGGAGCGGTAGATTTGGAACTCCATAAATTCGGTTACACTAATGCAACTTTTGCTCTGGAAGCTCTTGAAGACTTCTTTAGGGGTCCTAACTTCCTTGCAAATCCTGATCTCAATAAAAAGCGTTTTGATCAACTCTGGAGGGATACAGAAAAATTTGTAGATTTGGACGAGCTACAAAAACAAATCAACGAGATACCTGAGTTAAGAAAGCAGGGCTTCAATGTAAGGGAGCTAACTCGTCAAATCATAGATAAAGATAAACCGAGGAGCCGCAGGGAAGAAAAGATAGACAGATACTTTGTTAATAAGCAGCGCATACTCCAAACCAATGGGGAGGGATTTGCCGTAATTCCTGCCAACGGTTGGACTTTCCCTGCTGGAATCATACGTGAAAAGAAATATCTAGTAATGGTTGACTGGTTTAATCAAAAAGGATGCATACGAGTAAAAGACGTAAAAAAGTATGAAGAAATCTCTAAGCGCTATAAGACAGATTTACACTATTACAAAACTCATTTAGATTATTTGAAGCGCATTTGGAGAACCGGAGGCAAAGAACTTACAACTCCCGAATTTTGGGAGCAGTATCTGGCCAAAGCTGCAAAACTTTATTAGAACGCCTTAACATCCCAGTTTTGGGCCCCCTGTCCGTAGTTTTGAAGGGTAAGGCCTGAAGAGGCGGAAGTTATAACCCCATATCCGTTAGAGCTGGTAAAAGATACCCCGTTAGGGGTAGTCAAGAGCCACATCTGGCTC
>JAGBQH010000011.1 GCA_017632945.1 Aeriscardovia sp.
AATCGGACTCACGATCTCCTCCTTACCAAGGAGGTGCTCTACCACTGAGCCACTGAGGCGTGGTGGGTGCAGGATTTGAACCTGCGAAGCTTCCGCGGCTGATTTACAGTCAGCTCCCTTTGACCACTTGGGAAACCCACCATTGCACTCGAAAGTGTACTTTGATATTAAAACATATGCAAAGGAAAGTATCAAGTACCAAAGCACTTGAAATAGAAAGAATTTAGTGTAAAAATTGCCGAAGTGCTATGCACTGGTTGAATGTCTGAGTGGTCTAAAGAGTACGCCTCGAAAGCGTATGAAGCCCATGGCTTCCGGGAGTTCGAATCTCCCTTCAACCGCCAATTTCTTCTCTGCGCCTCACGGCCCTGGTAACATGGGCCCGCTCTTCTAGCATTTTATCTTCAGGGTAGTCCACTTTTTCAAGCGTTAAACCGTGCGAAGGAGCCAAGGGCGGAAAATCTCTATAGGAAGAGAATTTTTCCAAAAACCAGCTTTCAGGTTTTTTATTAGCTGCCACACAGATTTGTGCCCCCACCAAGAAACGCACCATTTTACGGGCAAAAGCATCCGAACGTATTGTAAATTCAATAATTCCTTTTTCTGGACCCTCTTCTATTTTTCTCCAACTTGCCGCTTCAACTTTTCTTATAGTCGTTCCCCCGGGATTTGGCAGAGCAAAGGATGCAAAATCTTTTAAGCCCACAATATTAGAGGCAAGGGAATTTAAAAGTTCCAGATCTGGGATGAAATTTAAATCCCAGACAAATCCGTTAAGCATAAGCGATCTCGAGTTTCGAGCAGAAGAGCACCTGTAAACGTAGGTGCGACTGAGAGCTGAGAAACGGGCATCAAATCCGGATGGAGCCTGCTCTATTTGTCTTATAACCACATCTTTTTCCAAGAGGCAGTTTATTCGGTTTGTAAGGTAAGAAAAATCGGAGAGCCTGCCTTGGAGTGGGGGAAGATCTGCATGAAAAATTTGCCCCTTTGCGTGAACTCCGGCATCGGTTCTTCCCGCTGCCTGAATTTTTATTTCCGACCTTAAAATCGTAAAAAGAGCTTGTTCTATATCTCCCTCTACCGTTCTTTGCCCTTTTTGCTTAGCCCAACCATGGAAAGAAGAACCGTTATAGGAGCATTCAGCCTTTATGCGCATGATTCAATAATAAAAAAAGGGGGTACCACCCCCCAAAGAAGAGAAAAGTTACTTCTCCTCTTCTCCCTTTTCCTTTTCAGATTCGGCTTCAGCCTCAGACTTTTCTTCCGCTTCTTCCGCCGTTTCTTCCTTCATTGCCTCTCCAGCATCTTCCATGGGCTTTTCTTCTCCCACGGTTGCTGCATCTTCTGCCAATCTCACTGCAGTTTCCGCTTCCTTAAGTGAGGCGTTCTTGGGGCTCTCAGTGGTTACGAGGCTGATAATGGCCATGGGGGAATTGTCTCCAGTGCGCGGGGAAATTTTAATTATCCTCGTGTACCCGCCTTCGCGCCCTTCCATGCGATCGGCAATGCTGGTGAAAAGTTTATGCACCACAGATTTGTCGCGGATTAGGCGCATCACTCTCCTGCGATCGGCGAGAGTCCCCCCCTTAGCGAAGGTTATGAGCCTGTCGGCCAGAGGCTGAAGCCTCTTGGCGCGCGGCAGAGTGGTAGTTATCTGCTCGTACTTGAAAAGGCTGGTGGCCATATTGGCGAGCATGAGCCTCTCATGAGCCGGACTCGAGGCCAGGCGCGGCCCTTTTTTCGGTTGTGGCATTATCTCTCCTTTTAGAGACTACATATTCTCATCGTTATCTTCTGGACTGTCCGGACTATAGAAAGACACATCCTTTTCAAGGTTTCTTCTGTCGAAGCCTTCAGAGGATGCCCTAAGAGACAAGCCCAATTCAGCCAGCTTTTCCTTGAGTTCGTCTACAGATTTAATTCCGAAGTTGCGAATCTCTAGGAGGTCCTGCTCGCTGTGGCTGATCAACTGCTCTACACTCAAGATTCCCTCTCGCTTTAGGCAGTTGTAAGAGCGCTGGGTTAAATTGAGGTTTTCTATGGGTATAACGTTCTGGCCGTTATAAGAGCTGCGCGCTGCTCCCAATTCCACTCCCTCTGCAGAGCTGTTAAGGTCCTTGCACAGGCCGAAAAGCTCTACAAGGGTAGATCCGGCAGAGGCCATGGCGTCTCTAGGTGAGATGGAGCTCTTGGTTTCTACGTCCATTATCAGACGGTCAAAATCCGTACGCTGCTCGACTCTGGTGGCCTCAACTTTATAGCTAACCTTCAAAACGGGGGAATAGATTGAATCTATCGGGATTCGTCCGATTTCCTGGCCTTCCTGCTCATTCATCTCGGCAGAGACGTACCCCCTCCCCCTTTCCACCGTAAACTCCATTTCAAGGGAGCCGTCTTCAGCCAAAGTGGCAAGATGGTGATCAGGATTGCATATGCTTACCCCGGCTGGCGGAGTAATGTCTCCAGCCTTCACTTCTCCAGGGCCGCTTTTATGCAGATACATCACCACGGGTTCGTCATACTCATTTGTCAGGGCTATGCCCTTGATGTTCAAAATAAGTTCTGTCACATCCTCCTTAACGCCCTGAATAGTGGAAAACTCGTGAAGGACGTTTGCAATGCGGATGGAAGTGACAGCCGCCCCGGGGATGGAGCTCAAAAGGACCCTGCGTAGCGAATTGCCCAAAGTATAGCCAAATCCAGGCTCCAGCGGCTCAATGGTAAAGCGTGATCGTTGGGGACTAAGTACTTCCTCAGTCACCGTCGGACGTTGTGCAATAAGCACCTTTTCAATCCTTTCGATCTAGACCGGATACGGGCCGGCCTGTATTTTTGCCAGATTTTTCTCGTCTAATTTAGACACGACGGCGCTTCGGGGGCCTTACGCCGTTGTAGGCCTGGGGGGTTACATCAGTTATAGATCCCACTTCCAGGCCTGCAGACTGAAGGGAGCGAATGGCGGTTTCCCTGCCGGATCCCGGACCCTTCACAAATACGTCGACCTTCCTGACGCCCTGCTCCATAGCCTTTCGGGCTGCAGCTTCAGCTACCATGCCGGCTGCAAAAGGAGTGGACTTACGCGAACCCTTGAAGCCGACGTCTCCGCCCGTAGCCCACGCCAAAACGGCTCCGGAAGGATCGGTGATGGAGACTATAGTGTTGTTAAAAGTAGATTTGATGTGCGCCTGTCCAATGGGTACGGACTTGTGGACCCTACGCTTTGTCTTGTGCACAGATTGTTTAGAAGTAGCCATTAATCCTCAACTCCAATTGCCAACTAATTACTTTGTGGCTTTCTTCTTACCAGCCACGGTGTGCCTCACGCCCTTGCGAGTGCGGGCGTTTGTCTTGGTACGCTGTCCGCGCACGGGCAGGTGGTGCCTCCAACGGAGGCCCTGATAGCAATTGATTTGGATCTTGCGGCGTATATCCGCCTCTACTTCTCGACGAAGGTCGCCTTCTATCTTGTAGTTGTTTTCAAGATAGTCGCGCAGTGCGATTAGCTGATCTTCTGTGAGATCCTTCACGCGGGTATCGGGGTTTACCCCGGTAGCTTCCAAAGTCTCTTTGGCTCGCGTGCGCCCTATGCCATATATGTAGGTGAGGGCGATTTCGATCCTTTTTCCATTGGGGATATCAACTCCGGCAAGACGTGCCATTTCGTTGTCTTTCCTGTATACGGAGGTTCTGCACCAACCTTCCGCTTATAAGCGGCTCAAGCCTCCGTGCCCGAGGTACAAAAAGGTAAATACCCTTTAAGCGGTTGATGCCCTATCTTCGCAAAATGCGAAATCTTATCCTTGCCTCTGTTTGTGGCGCGGATTGGTACAAATCACCATGACTATGCCATGGCGGCGAATTATGCGGCAATGGCTGCAAATTCGTTTGACACTCGGTTTGACTTTCATGGGTTTACCCTTACTTGTAACGATAAGTGATGCGTCCGCGAGTCAGATCGTAGGGGCTCATTTCTATTACCACCCTGTCTTGGGGAAGTATGCGGATATAGTTCTTTCTAACCTTACCCGAGATGGTGGCGAGTACTATATGCTTATTTTCAAGTTCTACTCGAAACATCGCATTCGGAAGAGCCTCCACAACTCTTCCTTCAACCTCTATCACACCATCTTTCGACATATTCCCTCACAGTTTCCGAAAAGAGTTCTACGTGCACACACACTTCGATATAATTCTATCATAAAAACATACTAATTTTCTATAGCCTTGCGAATGGCTTTAGTGACAGTGGGAACATCCCCCTGCGCATCGACTTTCCGAAGAAGGCCTTTTTGAGCGTAATAGTCAATCAGGGGCTTGGTTTCCCTGGCGTAAATTGCAAGCCTCTCAGCTATAGCTTCGGGCTTGTCATCGCTCCTGCCCTCTTCGCGAATACGCTTTTGAATTCGGCTGGCTATAAGAGCGCTATCAGCTTCCAAGAGAATTACTGCATCGAGCTTTTTGTCGTTCTTTTTGAGCCACTTATCTAGATCTTCGCTCTGCTTTGCATTCCTGGGATATCCGTCTAAGATCCATCCGTTCTGCGCATCGGGCTGGCTGAGACGGTCGAATACCATTTCGCTGGTCACTTCATCCGGCACCAGTTCGCCTTTCTCTATATAGGCAGACACTTTTTTCCCGAGATCGGTTTTTTCGGCTATGTTCTTGCGGAAGATTTCCCCAGTAGAGATGTGGGGTATGTCGTAAATGCGGGCCAAATCTTCCGACTGTGCCCCTTTGCCCACTCCCTGGGGCCCCATGATTATTAGGTTCATTTTTCCTTTCATTCGCTTTCGACAGGAATTGGTTCAGAAGGTACGGGCTTGGGCACCAAAAAGCCCTTGTATTGGAATTGCCTCACCTGGGCGGCGGCCTGGCGAAGGGTATCCAGTCCTACGCCGGCAATAATGAGGATGGTAGTCCCCCCAAAGGGCAAGCTGCTTCCCAGGTCTAACGCCCTTATAAGCATGGTTGGAATAAGACACACAAACAGTAGGTAGATAGATCCCACGGTATCTAATCGGTTCATCACAAAGGACAAATATCTGCTGGTTTCATATCCTGCCCTTATCCCTGGAACAAATCCTCCGTATTCCTTCATGTCGTCTGCAATGTCATTACTGTTGAACGTAATGGAGGCGTAGAAGAATGTGAAGAAGATGATCATAAAGGCATACAGCACTATGTACCAAGCCGATGTTGTAACTCCAAGATTTCTATCCACCCACTTGACCCAGCTCTGTTTGGTGTTTCCAAATTGAGCTATCAAAGTAGGAATGGCAAGAATAGAAGAGGCAAAGATGGGGGGTATAACGCCCGACATGTTTATCTTCAGAGGTATGTAAGTGGAAGTTCCTCCATACATCTTCCTGCCTATCATGCGCCTTGTATACTGTACAGGCACCCTTCTTTGCGATTGCTCTACGAAAATAACGAAGATTATTACAGCGATTAATACAGCCAGAACTATGGAGAATTTGAGCCAGTTATCATAACGGCCAATATCCCAAAGCTTTGGAAGGAACCCGGCGCAGATAGAGATGAAAATGAGCACGCTCATGCCCTGGCCTATCCCTTTTTCGGTAATAAGCTCTGCCATCCACATTATCAGTCCCGTTCCGCCCGTCATAACCAGAACCATCAAAATAAGGGAGAAGATGGAGCTGTTGGGAATTACACTTTGAGAACAGGAGTAGTCAAATAACGCTCCGCTTCTGGCTGTGACTATTATGGTGGCAGACTGCAAGACGGCCAGGCCTATAGTCATGTACCTAGTGTACTGGGTGAGTTTAGCTTCTCCGGACTGACCTTCTCGGTGCAAAGCCTCAAAGCGCGGTATCACGGCCCTTAGAAGCTCTACCACGATGGAGGCCGTTATGTAGGGCATAATTCCCAGCGCAAAGACTGAAAGCTGTAAAAGGGAACCTCCGGAGAACAAATTGATAAGGCTCACAAAATTAATGCTTGACGTCTTGGCTAAGCAGGCATGAATCACCCTATAGTCCACTCCGGGGGTCGGAATATAGGCGCCGATACGATAGATGATTATTATGCCTATGGTGAAAAGGATCTTATTTCTCAGCTCTTTGGTGCGAAAGGCCTGGATCAGCGTCCTCAAATTCTCTCCTAATTATTTGGATTAAAAACATAAAAACTCCCGCCAGTTTTAAAACTATAACGAGAGTCTTTAGATTTATTTGGATTCTTCTACGCTTCCGCCAGCGGCTTTAATTTTTTCGGCAGCTGCGGCAGAAACCTTAACACCCTTTACAACAAAGGCTGCCGAAGCATCTCCTTGAGCCAAAATCTTTGGAACCTGTCCGCGGCGCAAAATACCCGCCTTTTCCAAGCTCTCTTCGTCTATTTCCCCTCCCTTGGGGAAGAAGTTGGAGAGAGTGGAAAGGTTAATGGCCAGGTACTCCTTATGGAAGGGACTCTTAAAGCCCCTCTTCTTAGGAAGACGCATATAGAGAGGAAGCGCTCCTCCCTCAAATCCGGGTCTGACTTGATAACGGGCCTTGGTGCCTTTAGTACCCCTGCCCGAAGTCTTGCCCTTGGAGCCTTCGCCCCTGCCCACTCGCTGGGGGGCTTTTTTTGCCCCGGCAGCCGGGTGCAGATCTCCTATCTGCAGGATTTTGTCTGTCATTACTTTTCCTCCACGCGGACAAGATGGGCCACGGTCCTCACCATTCCGCGGTAGGCCGGGCTGTCTTCAACCTCTACGCTCTGGCCTATGCGGTGCAGGCCTAGGGAAAGCGCGGTATCCTTCTGCCTTTTGGTGCATCCAGAAAACCCTTTGATTAG
The DNA here is from genome assembly GCA_017632945.1 of Aeriscardovia sp. Classification (GTDB taxonomy): domain Bacteria; phylum Actinomycetota; class Actinomycetes; order Actinomycetales; family Bifidobacteriaceae; genus RGIG1476. Next base: position 6,805 of record JAGBQH010000011.1, read on the forward strand.
TGTGACTTCGAGTTTCTTCACTCGGCGTCACCCCCTCTGTATTCAGAGCTTTCCTTCTTAGCCGCATCCTTTTCATCCTGCAGAGCGTGCAGGATGGTGGCAGGGGCTACCTCGCGAAGGGTAAGGCCCCTGCGGTTGGCGATCTCAATAGGCTCTTCCAGTTGCTCTAGGGCGTTGATGGTGGCCCTTACAGTATTTATGGGGTTAGAAGATCCCATCGACTTGGTCAGAATGTCGGAAATGCCTGCGCACTCAAGAACGGCTCGAACAGAGCCGCCGGCGATAACGCCGGTTCCGGGCGCTGCGGGCTTAAGAAGAACCTTTCCTGCCGAATCGTGCCCAATGACGGGTTCGGGAATGCTTCCGCGAAGCCTGCACACGCTTATCATGTTCTTCTTCGCTTCGCTCTCGGCCTTGGCGATGGCCGCAGGAACTTCGTGGCTCTTTCCGGTCCCAGCTCCCACAGCTCCTTTTCCGTCTCCAACCACTACCAGGGCGGCAAAGCTCATCGTCCTTCCGCCCTTGTGGGTTTTGGAAACGCGGTTTATGGAAACCACTCTGCTCATAAGCTCGTCTTTTGCTTCAGAGCGTTCCCTGCGGGCGCTCCTGCGCTTGCGGCGCCGGCCCGCATCCTTGCGGTCCTGAACCTCTTCTTCAGGGGCAGCGGAAGTGGAGGAAGTCTCTTCAGTCTCTTCCTTTGCTTCTTCTGTCATATTTTCAGTCCTCCTTCGCGGGCTCCGTCTGCAAGCGCCGCTACGCGGCCGTGGTACTTATATCCGTTGCGATCGAAAACGGCGTCAGAGATTCCAGCTTCCTTAGCCTTCTGGGCGAGAAGGAGCCCCACCTTTTTAGCCGCTTCAACCTTGGTGCCTTCAAAATCCTTGAAGGGAGCCTGAAGGGTAGAAGCGCTTACCACAGTCACCCCATGCACGTCGTCTACCATCTGAGCCACGATGTTGCGGTTGGAGCGCGTTACCACCAGACGTGGTTTTTCGGGGGTGCCCGAAACTTTCTTCCTGATGCTTAAATGCCTGCGGCGGCGGGCCGCCAAAGTGCCCTTGCCAAAAACTTTGACCGACATTACTTTCCAGCCTTTCCGGCCTTGCGGCGAACGTGCTCGCCGGCGTATCTAATACCCTTGCCCTTGTAAGGCTCAGGGGGGCGGAGCATGCGGATCTGGGCCGCGACTTCTCCAACCTGCTGCTTGTTTATGCCGCTCACCGTCAAATGCGTAGCATCGGCCACGGTGAATGTAATGCCCTCTGGCGCCTTGACGGGAATGTCATGAGAGTAACCCAGTGCAAAGTTAAGATCGGGTCCCTTGGCAGTGACCCTGTAGCCGGTGCCTACTATTTCAAGCTTCTTATCAAATCCGGAGCTGACGCCTTGAACGATGGAAGCTACCAGAGCCCTAGCCAGGCCGTGGCGGGCAGATGAGCCCTTTGCGCCCGGGTCGGTAGGAATGACTTCGATGGATCCCTCGGACTGTTTAATCTCAATTCCTTCCGGGATGATGCATTCCTGAACGCCTTTAGGTCCCTTGGCAGTGACCTTGTTTCCCTCAACCGTAATCTCTACGTTCTTAGGGAGGGTGATTGGGAGTCTACCTATATGCGATGCCATTTTGCCCCCTCACCACACGTAGGCGACAACTTCGCCGCCTATTCCCTGCCTGCGGCACTCTCTTTGGGTCATGAGGCCGGAACTGGTCGAGATTATTGCTATTCCCAGGCCGCCCAAAGGCTTGGGAAGGTTGTCGCTCTTAGCGTACTTCCTAAGTCCAGGCTTGGAAACGCGCTTGATTCCCCTTATGCTGCTTTCACCCGAGGGGGTGTATTTAAGGCCGAGGACGAGGGTTTTAGAAATTCCCTCTCCTTCCACGGTTATGGAGGCTATGTAGCCTTCCTTCTTCAGGATCTCAGCTATGGCTTCCTTGAACTTGGAATAGGGAATCGCCACCTGTTCATGCTTCACGGCGCAGGCGTTGCGAATCCTGGTCAGCATGTCTGCGATTGGATCTGTCATTGTCATAAAATTAAAACTTTCTCGTTGTGGTTTCTATTTTCATAGACCTTCAATGGTTTTCGGATCTACCAGCTGGATTTCATAACTCCGGGGAGTTGACCCTCGTGAGCCTTGTTTCTAAAGCAGATCCTGCACAGTCCAAACTCGCGGTAGACTGCGTGAGGCCTGCCGCAAATCTGGCAGCGAGTATAGGCCTGAACGGGAAACTTAGGCTTCCTCTTGGCCTTAGCTATAAGAGATTTTTTCGCCAATTCTATTCCTCCTTGAAAGGAAAGCCCAGGCGTCTGAACATAAAGCGGGCCTCTTCGTCGGTTTTGGCGGAAGTGACTATCGCTATGTCCATTCCCCTGCGGTGATCGATATTATCTGGATCGATCTCATGGAACATGGACTGTTCCGTGAGGCCAAAGTTGTAATTGCCCCTGCCGTCAAACTGCTTGGGGCTCAGTCCGCGAAAATCGCGGATTCTGGGGATGGCCAGACTGATGAGGCGGTCCAAAAATTCCCACATCATATCCTTGCGCAAAGTTACAAACGCACCTATGGTCTGACCTTTGCGCAGATGGAACTGGGCGACGGACTTTCTTGCTTTGGAGATGGCAGGCTTTTGGCCGGTTATAAGGGTAAGGTCAGAAATTGCCCCTTCTATGAGTTTGGAGTCCCTTGCAGCTTCGCCTAGAGCCATGGTTACGACTACCTTTTCAATGGAAGGTATCTGCATGGGGTTCTCATACTTGAACTCACCCTTCAGAGCCGGGACTACTTCATCTTTGTACTCTCGGTACAACCTAGGCCGAGCGAACAATTCGGCAGTGTCCACTTCACTCATACCTTGATCTCCTTACCTGATTTTTTGCTGATGCGAGTGCGGGTGATCTTCACCTTTCCGCCCCTCACTTCGCGCTTTATCGACACTCCCACCCTGGTGGGTTTGCCGGTTTCGGGATCGACCAGCATTACGTTGGACCTGTCGATGCTAGCTTCCATCGACACAATCCCGGCCTCCTGGCCTTCTTCCTGGGCGCGCTTATGCTTCTTGACTACCTGCACGCCTTCTACTACGAGCCTTCCGTTGGGAAGGACTTTCAGGATTTTGCCCTGCTTGCCGCGATCCTTGCCATAAATGACTTTTACTAGATCCCCGCTCCTGAGCTTGGCTACCAACTAGATCACCTCCGGAGCCAAAGAAACTATCTTCATGAATTTGCGTTCACGCAACTCGCGGCCCACAGGCCCGAAAATACGCGTTCCCTTGGGCTCACTGCCATTGCCCAAAATCACCGCGGCATTTTCGTCGAAGCGGATATAAGATCCGTCGCGGCGGCGCGTTTCCTTATCGCATCTGACTACGACGGCCTTTACCACATCGCCCTTCTTCACGGCTCCGCCCGGTATGGCGTCTTTTACAGTAGCTACTATCACGTCGCCCAGGCCCGCATAGCGGCGCTTTGAACCTCCGAGAACTCGGATGGTCAAAATCTCCTTGGCACCCGTGTTGTCAGCCACACGCAGACGTGACTCTTGTTGAATCATTAATTCTCCTTTAGTTGAAACACTACTTGGTGCGTTCCACTATTTTGACCAAACGCCATCTTTTGGTTTTGGACAGGGGGCGAGTCTCCATGATCACCACAAGATCCCCCTTGCGGGCCTCGTTTTCGGGATTATGAGCCTTAACCTTGCTGGTAGAGCGTACAACCTTCCCGTAGAGGGGGTGGGCGCTCTTATGCTCGAGGGCCACAGTAATGGTCTTGTCCATGGAGTCGGAAACTACGTACCCCCTGCGGACCTTGCGCCCGTTACGCTCTTTGCTTTCCACTTTGCTCATGCTTTCTCCGCATCCTTGGCGTCCTTAGGCGCCTCAGAAGTTGCCTTCTTCTTCTTGCCCTTGTCCGTTTCCTTGGGAGCGGGCTCTTCTATAATTCCCAACTCCCTCTCTCTCAAGAGGGTGTTCATGCGGGCGATGCCTTTGTGCAGCTTTTTTACCCTGGAGGGGTTAGAAAGGCTTCCGGTAACGCTCTGGAATCTCAGATTGAAGAGTTCTTCCTTGGCTTTCTTAATGCCATCTTCAAGTTCCTTGCTGGGCTTTGCCTGCAGGGAAGAGATGGAAAATTCCTGAGTTTTCGCAGCCATTAAGCTTCTCCCTCACGACTGACTATACGGCACTTCATAGGTAGTTTATCAATAGCCCGCCTCAGGGACTCCCTGGCTGCCGCCTCAGGGACTCCCCCTATCTCGAAGAGAATCCTGCCCGGCTTGATATTGGCAATCCAAAACTCCGGGCTTCCCTTTCCTGAGCCCATTCGGGACTCTGCTGGGTGCTTGGTAAGGGGTCGATCCGGGAAGACGTCGATCCAAACCCTGCCGCCACGCTTGATGTAGCGGTTAATTGCAATACGGGCCGCCTCGATCTGACGGTTAGTCATGTAAGCCGGGGCCATTGCCTTTATGCCAAATTCTCCGAAGGTAAGCTCGTTGCCGCCCTTCGACATGCCGCTCCTGCCGGGGCGGTGCTGCTTGCGGTACTTTACTCTCTTAGGAATCAGCACGTTCCTACTCCTTTACTTCCTCTGCCCCGGTAGGGGTGGGCTCCTGGGCTATGAGTTCGTCAGCGGGAATCTTGGGAGCCTGGGCTGCAGGATCTGAGGTCCTGGGTCGGCGAGGCGGCCTTCTTCCGTCGCGCTTCACCCTTCCACTCCTAGCGGATTGAAGCTGCTTTGCATCAAACTGAGCTTCGGTCATGTCGCCCTTGTAAATCCATACTTTGACGCCGATCTGACCGTAGGTGGTGCGAGCCTCAAAGAAGCCGTAATCTATGAGCGCCCTAAGGGTTTGAAGAGGCACCCTGCCTTCCCTGTAGAACTCGGAGCGGCTCATGTCGGCCCCTCCCAGACGCCCTGAAAGCTTGATTCGGATGCCATCTGCTCCCGCAGCCACGGCATCTCTTTGCGCCTTTCTCATAGCGCGGCGGAACATTACCCTGTTTACGAGCTGTTCGGCTATGGACTGGGCCACCAGCTGTGCGTCAATGGCAGGATTTTTGGCTTCAAATATATTGAGCTGTATCTGCTTTCCTGTCAGCTTTTCCAGTTCAGCCCTTATCTGATCTGCTACTGTTCCCTTACGGCCAATCACAAGGCCCGGACGGGCAGTGTAGATGTCGACCCTGACTCTTTCTTTGGTGTGTTCGATGATTATCTTAGACACCCCGGCCCTCTGCAGACGCTCGGAAGCGATGCGACGGATCTTGTCGTCTTCGCCTACAAAGTCCCTGTACCTTTCACCCTTGACGTGGGAAGCGGAGAACCAGTGGCTCCTATAATATTCCGTTATTCCGAGGCGAAAGCCGAGCGGATTAATCTTTTGACCCATTAACGAACCCCTTCTTCCGAAGAAACCACTACGGTGATCTGGCAGGTACGCTTTAGGATCGCACCAGCCCTGCCCTGGGCGCGGGCGCGGAAGCGCTTCATGGTCGCTCCTTCGTCCACCATAATTGTTTTCACAACTAAATTATTCTCGTGGAAAGTCTGGTTAGACTTCTCGGCGAGAAAATGAGCGTTGGCAATGGCTGATTCCACTACCTTGCGCACGGGCTTGGCTGCAGTCTGAGGCGCAAACTGCAAGACTACTTTTGCGTCCTGCACGTTCTTGCCGCGGATAAGATCTACCATTCTGCGGGCTTTGCGGGGGGTGACGCGCACGCGCCTTGCAATCGCTCTAGCTTCTAAATTACCCATATTTAACGCCGTGCTTTCTTATCGTCTTTTACGTGACCGTGGAAAGTGCGGGTCGGAGCAAATTCGCCGAGCTTGTGACCCACCATGGCCTCAGTTACGTATACAGGCACATGGCGCCTGCCGTCGTGTACCGCAAAAGTTAAACCTATAAAATCGGGGGTAATCATAGAACGGCGCGACCAAGTCTTAATAACAGTCTTGTTTCCATTGGCGAGCTGCTCGTCTACTTTCTTTTGTAGGCAAGCATCTACAAAAGGTCCCTTTTTAATGCTTCTACTGCTCATTCGATTTCCCTACTTGCGATTCTTACCAGACGGACGGCGGCGCACGATGAGCCTGCTGGAAGCCTTCTTTGGCCTTCTGGTGCGCACCTCTCCCTTGCCCCACGGGCTGCGCGGATTCTTTCCGCCGCGCGTACGACCGCCATGGGGGTGATCTACGGCGTTCATAGATTCGCCACGCACGATTGGCCTGTGGCCCATCCAGCGGGCGCGTCCTGCCTTTCCGAGCTCAATGTTGGAGTGCTCGGAATTTCCAACTTCTCCAATGGTGGCCCTGCAGGCAGCCAGAACGTTCCTAACTTCTCCGCTAGGCATTCTGAGCTGGGCGTATTTGCCATCCTTGGCCACCAGCTGCACTGAGGCTCCAGCGGATCTGGCGATCTTTGCTCCTCCGAGAGGTCGAAGCTCTATGGAGTGGATTATGGTACCGGTGGGAATGTTGGCAAGGGGCAGGTTGTTTCCGGGCTTGATGTCAGCCTTGGGTCCCGTCTCAATGAGGTCTCCCACCTTTATGCCCTTGGGAGCAAGGATGTAGCGCTTGTCTCCATCGGCAAATACGACAAGGGCGATGCGGGCGCAGCGGTTAGGGTCATACTCTATCTCCCTGACGTGTCCCGGAACGCCGTCCTTATCCCACCTGCGGAAGTCTATGATCCTGTACTGCCTTTTTACCCTTCCGCCGCGGTGGCGGGAAGTGATGCGACCGTAGTTGTTCCTTCCGCCCGTAGAGTGAAGGGGGCGAACAAGAGAGGGTTCAGGCGTGCGGCGGGTAAGATCTGAAAAATCTTCTACCGAAGCATTGCGCCTTCCCGCGCTTGTCGCTTTATAAATGCGGATAGCCATAATTTATCAATCCTTTTTCTCGGCTACCTAGTTACCGTTAGTAAATATATCAAGTTGCTGATCGGGAGCGAGGGTGACGATGGCCCTCTTCTCGCTGGTCCTCTTGCCAAAGGTCCTGTTAGGCAGGCGCCTAACTTTGCCCATGCGGTGAAGGGTATTTACCGATACCACCTTCACATCGAACAGCTTCTCTATGGCCTGCTTTACTTCGACCCTGTTTACATGCTCAGGGATCACGAAAGTGTACTGCCTGCGATCAGAGTTGGCATAGCTCTTCTCGCTGATCACGGGCCTGATTATCACGTCCTGAAACAGTTTCTCCACAGCTATCTCTCCTTCGCCGTGCATGCGGCGTTGCACTTTTCAATAAACTGATCTATGGCCTCTTTGGAGAAGATGAGGTTCTTGGCGACGATGACGTCGTAAGTGTTTATCTGGTCTACAAAGATCGGGTTTATGTAATCCAAATTGCGGGCGGAAAGCCATTCGTTAATCTGATCGGAGGTCAAGACAAGAGTGGAGAAAGAGCCGCCGGCAATCGGGGAAAGGATCTGTGCAGCCTTCTTTGTAGAGGGCTTTTCAAATTTTAAAGATCCCAAAACGCTGATGCATCCGCCAGAAGCCCTATCGGAAAGGACGTACTTAAGGGCGAGAGCCTTCATCTTCTTGGGAGTCCTTTGCGAATAGTCGCGGGGAACGGGGCCAAAAGCAATTCCGCCACCCTTCCACTGAGGAGCTCTAATGGATCCTTGACGGGCGCGTCCCGTGCCCTTCTGCCTCCACGGCTTCTTTCCGCCTCCAGACACCTCGCCACGAGATTTGGCAGAGTGGGTGCCCTGCCTAAGAGCTGCAAGGTGAGCCACTACGACCTGGTGGATGAGAGGAATGTGGTCGACTACCGTTTGCGAATCATAACCAAATACGCACTCCGGGAGGCTGACGGTGCCTTCCTTTTCCCCTTCGGCGTTGGTGACTTGCACTGAAAGATCTGCCATTATTCCTATGCTCCCTTCACAGCGCTGCGAATGAGCACTAAAGATCCCCTGGAGCCCGGAAGAGCCCCCTTAATCGCTATATAGCCTTCCTCGGCATGAACTTCCACAACCTTTAGGTTTTGGATAGTTTGCCTGTCAGAGCCCATGCGTCCTGCCATCCTCTTGCCACGGAAGACGCGGCTGGGAGTGGCGCATGCGCCTACAGATCCCGGCCTTCTTTCGTTCTTGTGCGAACCGTGGGTCCTCCTGTAGGAGCGAAATCCCCAGCGCTTTATGGTGCCGGCAAAGCCCTTGCCCTTGGTGGTGCCGATGACATCTACCACAGCTCCCTGCTCGAAAGTATCGGGGGAGATCTCCTGGCCCAGTTGGTACTGAGCGGCTTCGGGAGTCTTATACTCCACAAGATGGCGCCTGGGGGTAACTCCTGCCCTCTCAAAGTGGCCGGCCAGAGGCTTGGTCACCTTTCCAGGCTTAATGCTTCCATAACCTATCTGAATGGCGTCGTAGCCGTTTTTATCTGTGGTTTTGACGTCGGTGACTACATTCGTAGAGACATCCACGAGGGTTACGGGAATGACGCGGCCCTGCTCGTCCCACACTTGGCTCATTCCCAACTTTGTTCCTAATAAAGCTTTTCTCTGCATGCTCCGACCTTTACAGCTTGATCTCTATATTGACATCCGTGGGTAGATCTATGCGCATCAACGAATCTATTGCTTTAGGAGTGGGATCTATAACGTCGATCAGGCGCTTGTGCGAACGCCTCTCAAATTCCTCGCGAGAGTCCTTGTATTTGTGCGGAGAACGGATGACGCAGTAGCTGTTTCTTTCAGTGGGAAGCGGGATCGGCCCTATAGCCTTCACGCCTACGCTTGTTACAGTTTCAACGATCTTCTTCGCAGACTGGTCAATAACTTCGTGATCATAGGACTTGAGCCGAATGCGGATTTTTTGTCCCGCCATTGCTGTACGCCCTTCCTTTAGTAGTACTTCTTAACCCGCGACAGCAAGATGCGGGTCCTATTGCCATACAAAACCTACTATGCCTTGGAAAAGGCGCGCCCGCTTTTCAAATTGTAAATTTAAACCGTCACAGGTTGACAAGTAAATCTTAGTATCCAAGCCTTATTGTTGCAAATACGAAGGCTGAAAATGAAAAAGCCCCCGCTCGGGGGCAAAAATCTTTAACGCTTGGAATACTGAGGAGCCTTGCGCGCCTTGTGGAGCCCAGGCTTCTTTCTTTCAACTACCCTGGCGTCCCTCGTCAAAAAGCCGTGCTTCTTAAGGATCTCCCTGTTGTGCTCGCGGTCGATTTCATTGAGGGCCCTGGAAATTCCGAGACGCACTGCGCCTGCCTGCCCGGAAATGCCGCCCCCCTCGACGCGGACAAATACATCAAACTTACCCTCGAGGTGAAGAAGGGTGAAGGGGGACTGCACTTCCCTTCTAGAAAGGGCCTGGGTGAAGTAATTTTCCAGGCTTCTTTCGTTTACCGTCCACTTTCCACTGCCGGGCTTGAGCCAGACCCTGGCTACAGCATTTTTCCTTTTGCCCGTTCCATACCCCGGGGCTATGAGGCTCTGCCCGGCGCCAGCCTGGGTCTCGGTCTCAGAGCTGTAGGTCGCAGCCTCTTGCAACTGATTTTCTGCCATCGTAACTTCCCTTTTCCTACTTCTGCTTGCCCTGGGTCATTTGAATGATTGTGAACTTCTTAGGCTTTTGAGCGGCATAGGGGTTTTCCCCGCCAGCTACCACGTGCAGCCTCTTTATCTGCTGCCTAGAGAGCTTGTTTTTGGGAAGCATGCCCCATACGGCTTGACGGACAAGCCTGTCGGGATTGCCCTTTTTTAAAGAGCCCAGGGTGTCGGCCCTAAGGCCGCCCGGGTAGCCAGAGTGCCTGTAAGCAATCTCACTTTCCTTCTTGCCCGTGAGAACTACCTTGTCGGCATTGAGGATCACTACATAATCGCCCGCATCCGCATTAGGGGCGAATGTCCTCTTGTTTTTTCCCCTCAAAAGCGTGGACGCTGTGACAGCCAGCCTGCCCAGCACCACTTTCTGGGCGTCTATTACATACCAGTCATGAGTTAAGTCGGCCGGTTTGGGTGTAAAAGTCTTCACAACTAACCTTTTCTTTATTGTGTTTCTGCCGTTGTTTGCGCATTGCGATTCAATTCCCCGAAGTCCGCTCTGGCGAGTGGGAAGCGTCCAGCTAAACCGAAGGGAAACACAACAATTCCTTATTGTACATTATCCGAAGAAACTCTTTTTTCAGCTGCTTTCCTCACCTCTGGGCTGTTGTCTCCCATAAGTGAGTGCAGGGCATCTTGGGGGCAGCTGGGATTGCGGGCAGCGCTGGATCTGACCATGGAAGAGAGGACAAACTCTTTCGTGCCTTCTGCGCTTCCTTTCCCAATTTCAGAAAGAAAGCGCAGAAGCTGGGGGGATGAAAGGGGATTTTGCGCTGCATCCAGTTTGGCTTTCCATGAACAGTTTGGGTTTTTTATCGCCTCTTCTCTCACTTTTTCGTCTTCATCTTTTGCAAGTTTTGAAAGGAGCCAATTTTTTGAAGACTTATTTGCGGCTACGGCTTTTCTAACTTCGCGATCTTCATCAGTGCTGAGGCGCACTAAGATATTGGGAAAAGAAGATGCGGAGGCCAGGTAAATTCTGTCTACTTTTGGAGTCAACTTATTTGCGGCTACGGCCTCCAAAAGGGCCGATCTTATGGCAAATTCTTCTTCTCCCACTTCCTCCTTCTTCAACTCTTCTCTTGCAATCCTTGAAAGTTCCTCCGAATCTGTAGAGTGCCTTAGGCGCTCATACTCATCAGTTAGGGTTTTGTCTTCTTCCATTTGAACTCCGCAAAATAATTATTTGCCAAACTTATTTATTCATTGTATGCTTAAAAGTGCTGTGGTTCTCCACAGATGGCCCGATAGCTCAGTTGGTTAGAGCGCCGCCCTGTCACGGCGGAGGTCGCCGGTTCAAGTCCGGTTCGGGTCGCGAGAGGCAATAGGAGCTTTTTTATTGTCTCGCTGTTGGCTCTGTAGCTCAGTTGGTTAGAGCGCACGACTGAAAATCGTGAGGTCAGCGGATCGTTCCCGCTCGGGGCCACGGTCCTTTCCTAGTTGTTGTTGTTAGTTTTCCTTCTTGTAAATTTCAAAAACCTGTATCCCCTCTTGCCTACTCGACTTTTTTTCCATCCTCCTTTTTCACTTTCGCGCCAAGAGGAGGAAATGGACAAATTGGGGGCGAAGACCGAACCTGAAAACCTGCCTGCAATTTCAGTGACGAAAGCTTCCTGGGCAAAGGGAAGAGCCTGGGCGAAGGGGGCTGCTCCCCCTATGACGAAAGCTTTCTTGCATCCTAGGCTTTGGCAGATTTCAAAAGCTTCCTCGATGCTTTTAGCCCTTCTGGCCCCTTCAAACTCGGAATCGGATCTTGAAAGGACTATATTTTCCCTCCCCCTCAGGGGTTTAGACCCGATAGATCTCCATGTGCCAGATCCCATGATTACGGCGTTGCCGCGCGTGAGCTCTGAAAACCTTTTCAAATCCTCCGGCACACGCCAGGGCAATTTTTCCCCGTCCCCTATCAGCCACTTTCCTTTGTGATTCGACTTTGCAAGTATCAGGCAGATTTTCAAACGGCCACTTTCCCCTTCAAGGCGTCCCAGTGCTTGTAATTTAAAACGTGGAAATCGGAGTAGTCATAGCTGAATATGTTTTTGGCCCTATCGACTTCAAGAGTGGGGTAGGGATAGGGGGCGCGCGAGAGCTGGGTCAAAACCTGCTCTAAGTGATTGGAATAGACATGGCAGTCTCCGCCTGTCCACACAAAGTCCCCCGGCCTAAGATCGCACTGCTGGGCTATGAGGGTGGTAAGGAGAGAGTAGGAAGCGATATTAAAGGGAACGCCCAAGAACATATCTGCAGACCTTTGGTAGAGCTGACAGGAAAGGCGGCCGCCCACTACGTAGAACTGAAATAGTGCATGGCAGGGAGGAAGGGCCATCTGGGGAACCTCTGCCGGGTTCCACGCGCTCACTATCAGCCTGCGCGAATTGGGGTTTCTCTTTATCTCTTCTACTACGTTTTCTATCTGATCTATTGGACCCTTAGAAGATGGCCAACTTCTCCACTGCGTTCCATATACGGGGCCAAGGTCTCCATTTTCATCGGCCCACTCATCCCAAATATGTACGCCGTTGTCAGTCAGGTACTTTATGTTTGAGCTCCCTTTAAGGAACCATAAAAGCTCGTAAGCCACGCCTTTGAACCATACCGACTTTGTGGTGATAAGGGGAAAGCCCTTTGAAAGATCAAAACGCATCTGTGCCCCAAAGTACGAGATCGTTCCGGTGCCTGTTCTGTCATCTTTCCATTCGCCCTTTTCCAGCACAAGCCTTAAAAGATCTTCGTACTGATGAGGGTTCTTGCTTTCTGGTTTGGGGGGTATCCTCTTCCTGAGAGCTTCTACATCAATCTTTTCCTGCATGCCAAAAATTTTATCTTTAATCTCTATAAGACTTTCTTTGCCCGTGTTGCTTTTTTTCACGCGCCCACACAAAAAATTAAAACTCCCCCTACACCCTGCCTACTCTTATCCGATTAAGGGGAAAAGAAAAAAATTGAACCTAAAGTTAATTTTCCTTGGGCTCGGGGGGGATGGGCGCTTTTTCCGCTTTTCTCAGCGCGGCCACTTGGCAGGCTGTCTCTTGCCACTCCTTTGAAAAGACGCCCCAGCGGGGAAACTTATCGGGAATTCCGTAGCATTGCCTCCATTGCTCCCACATCGCATATGCCCCAAGACCCCTCGCTCCCGTAACGGGGATAAAGTTGGAATTTGAAAAGTTTGCCTGCTTTTTCATCGAGCAAACGTGGGGAACAAACCTATGCAGCACTCTTCTGCCTCCGGAACTTAAAAATTTCTAAAGATTAGATTAATAGTCAAATTACGAAAAGCAAGGGGAGAAATATAAGATCCCAACTTTTTTGACCTGTATTTTTGAAGCTTTTTATACGCTTATGCTTTTTACGCGGGCCAAAACCAGCTTATAAACAGCAAAGAGCAAATTTGAACAGAATCCCAGATAAACAGTTCGGTAAGGCGCAAATTTAAATAAAAAATTCTCTTCAGAAAGGAGAAAGGAACTCTAAAAATTTCCATTCCCTAGGTTCAAAGTTTAAAAAAAGCTCATCTTAAAGAAGGCCATAAGGCCAGGGAAGAGACGCAAGAAAGTGAAAAAGACAAATTAAAGATTACGATAACTTGTACTATACATAAGTAAAGCCCCTATCTTTATTTGCTTGAAATAATTGGAGGAACGATGGCGCAAGAGGAAAAAGAAAATGTTCAGCAAGGATCTAAAAGCTGCGAAGGCAATACTGAAAAACTGCAGTCTCTGGAGGCCCGTCTAAGTAGCATAAAGAGCTATTTGAAGGCTGAATCCAAAACTGAAAAAGATGCGCAGACTTTAAAAGCGCGCCTCGACCTTACAAGCGAAGAACGCGATCTTACCTCTGAAGAAGAGTGGTATAAAAAAAACCTGAAAGCAGAACAGATGCAGACTCATGAAGGCCTAGAAGCAATAAAAAAGGATTTGGTAAAGATAAAAGAGAGCCTAAGTTCAGCGCCGGAAGAGAAAGAGATAAAGGAATTGCGCAAACAGGCAGACAAGTACTTAAGTGAAGTGGAAAGACGTCTGGCTTTAGTGGAAGAGGAAGAGGAAAGTCAAATTCTCTAAAAACTGTAGGGACAAAAAGTCGAAGAAGCAGAGCTATTAAAGCAAATTGCGTGCCTACACAGGGTCAAGTGGTTTTAAGATTGTTAAGTCAAAGTACTCACCAGATCTTGGCTCTACCTGGTTAATTTATTGTTCCAAATATGTTTAAATTCCCTTTCTAATCTGAGCATAAAAATCAAATTTTAATCCGGACTTTATAGGCAGAGTGGGTAAGAAGGAAAAAACTTAACGATCAAAAAATATATCTTGGTATCTTAGCTGCTTATTGTGGCTTTTCTTTAATTTAAAATTTTTTAGAGCCGATATAAAAAATCTTCCTCTCGCTGCATACGGGGTCTATTTTGCTTTCGCCCTTAAAAAGTTAAAAGGGGAAATAGTGGAGTTGCACAAAGCAATATGTCCTTTTAAGGTAGTTAGGCCCTAACCTTACCCTTCCGATCGCGATCTTCTTTTTCCTTTTCTTTTTGGGTCGCAACAGAGAGAATTTCTATTGCATCTTTCCTGCTTTTTCCCCGCTTTGAAAGACAGATAAATAAAATTACTCCCAATATTACAGATACAATCGCCGCCCATGTATTGATCCTCAAACCCAGAAAGTAAATGGAAGAATTTATCCTGATTTCTTCTATGAAAGCTCTTCCCGCCCCGTAGTACATAAGGTAGAGGGCAAAAATCTGTCCAGTTTTCAACTTCTTTTGAAATCGGTTTCCAAAAATGGTCAAAAGTATAGCTCCGGAGAGGCAGAGAATGATCGAATAAAGGAAGGTGGGCTGGAAAAGGTGGGTCTGGGGGTCTGGGCATGGCAGATCTGTGTAACAGGTTTCAAACTTGCCTATGGCATTTGCGCCGTTAAGTTTTAGGCCTATGGGCCAGGTGGTGGGAAGGCCGTAAAGCTCCTGATTAAACCAGTTTCCAAGTCGCCCGAAGGCCTGGGCTACTAAAAGTCCCGGAGCTACGGCGTCGGCCAAAAGCAGCGAGGGAATCTTCTTATGCTTTCCCACGAGAGCTACCCCTATAGCCCCTCCCATAAGGGAACCGAAGATCGCCATGCCTCCGTTCCATACTTTCAAGATATTGATGGGGCTGCCTGTAGGAGGAAAGTAGTCCCAGGGAACCGTGAGGCAGTTGTAAATTCTGGCCGCCACCAATCCGCAAGGCACGGCTGCCAGGGTAAAATCGAGCACCTGATCGAAAGTGCCGCCCCACCTTTTCCACCTCAAAGTGAGTATCAGCACGGCAAACACTATCGCACACAGCATCGTCAGGGCGTAAAAGTGGATTGTGAGGGGCCCTAACTTAAAGTAGGAAACCGTAGGGGAAGGAATGGAGGCCTCCGGCATTCTGTGTATTCCCCTTTCAAAAAAGCGCCCGGTAAAGCGCGAATCTGCCTTTAACTTACAGGAAAAGAATTAAAAGGAAGTAAATGCAGGGTGCGGCCATAAGAATGCTGTCGGTTCTATCCAGAACTCCGCCGTGTCCCCTGATGATATTTCCGTAGTCTTTTATTCCAACGTCTCTTTTAATCACCGAGGCGCAAAGGTCTCCTATAGTTCCCGCCAAAGCTCCACACAGCCCTACTATTATGGCTTTCCACCAGTCGTGGGCGAAAGTGGAGCGAAAGAAAATGATCCAAAATATCATTTCCCCTACAACGCAGAAAAATATGCTTCCGCCCAGGCCCTCATAAGACTTTTTAGGAGAAAGTCGGGGAGTCATTTTATGTCTGCCAAGGGTAGCTCCTACGGTAAGCCCTCCGATATCGCTTAAGGCCGGCAGGAAAATTACCATAAATTCCATCCCGTGCTCCGTGCTGTAGGGGATTTGGGAGGTGTGGTAGGAGAGGGGAAGGATGAGGAAAGAAGAGAGGAGGAGGATGTAAAGGGCTATAAATAAAGACGCACACGCATTTCTCAGCCTTCCTACTGGCCTGTTAAGGTCGGAGTCTAGGGGAGTAACTGCAGCTCCCCTTAAAGCTATTAAAGACAAGCATGCAAAAAGGGAAACCGCCAGAGCACAAATGTGGCGCGGGAAAAGATAAGTGCAACAAAATATTACGGCCGCGCAAACTGCCGTAGTCACGATTGGCACTTTAATCCCTATAAGCTTACAGGCCCTAAAAAGCTCTACCAGCGCGAGAACTACAAAGATATAAATAAACCAAATAAATCCAAAGGGGGGCAGAAAGAACAGGCACACCATTATAATGCCTGCCAAAGCAAATCCGACCACTATGGCGGTAGCAAGCTTTCTTCCCGTCATAAATACCTCTAAAAATTAGACGGTAAGGATTTCTTTTTCCTTTACTTCCGTCATGGAATCTATCTCATCGGTGAATTTCTTTGTGAGCTTATCTAGATCGGAAAAGATTTGTTCCTCTTCGTCTTCGGTCAGCTCTCCACTTTTAGTCTCAGCCTCTGCTTCTTCACGGGCCTTTCTACGAATATTTCTGACCGCAATTTTGGCATCCTCCGCCTTCTTCTTGGCCATTTTTACGTACTCTTTGCGCCTTTCTTCAGTAAGGGCCGGAAGCACTACCCTTATCACGTTTCCGTCTCTTGAGGGATTTACGCCAAGGTCGCTGTCTCTAAGCGCTTTTTCGACAGCACTCGCTTGTGATACGTCAAACGGGCTTATTGCCAGGGACCTTGTGTCCGGGGCAGTTATAGAGGCGAGGTTTTTAAGAGGGGTGGGGGCCCCGTAGTAATTAACTACGATTCCTTCCACCAGGGCCGGATTAGACCTCCCGGTGCGAATTGAAAGGAAGGCTTCTTTAAGGGAATTCAAGGATTTGCCCATGAGGGCTTTCGGCTCAGTCAAACTCTTGTCCATATTTTTGCTTTCTGTACCCGTTTGTGTGGAGATTCGCCTCAATTCTATCTCAAAAGCGCTTCTGCTATCTGAAATCTAAACCATGGTAGTCTCACAGTCGGATACCAAAGTCCCTATTTCTTCTCCGGAAAGCACCCGTTCCACTGCATGAGGGGAATCTATTCCAAATACCCTTATGGGCATCGCGTTATCCCGGGCAAGGGAAAGGGCTGAGGCATCCATGACGCCAAGATTGTCTACAAGGGCCTTCTGATAGGAGAGGGTTTTAAACTTTTGGGCGTCTTTGTCTTTTCTTGGATCGGATGAGTAAACCCCATCCACTCCATTTTTGCCCATCACTACTTCCTGGCATCCTAGTTCCAATGCCCTTTGAATGGCTACAGTGTCGGTAGAGAAGTAGGGAATGCCAGCGCCCGAACCCAGTATCACCACTCTCCCTTTCTCCATATGCCTTATGGCCCTTAGGGGAATATAGGGTTCTGCCACCTGAATCATGGTAATGGCGCTCTGAACCCTCACCACCTGCCCTTCCTGCTCTAGAAAGTCAGCCAGGGCAAGGCAGTTCATCATGGTGCCAAGCATACCTATGTAGTCGGCCCTGGATCTGTCGAAACCAGACTGGGAGAGTTCCTTTCCCCTAAAGAAGTTCCCTCCTCCGGCCACGATCGCGATCTCCACACCTTTCTGAGACGCTGCCTTCACTTCTCTGGCAAGGGAGCGGAGAGTCTTTACGTCGATTCCAACTTTCCCTCCCCCCAGCGACTCTCCAGAAAGTTTCAAAAGTACACGCTTAGCCACTTCTACTCCTGACTAAAAAAATGGGGGGAAATTCCCCCCTGCCGTTTACTCTTCGGCTTCTTTGCTTTCTTCCTCGCCTTTGCCAACTTCTATTCTGAGGAAGGCGGTGATGGTTCCCCCCGCCTCTTTGACCATTTGGCCTACGGTCTTGGAAGGATCTTTTACAAACTTTTGATCCAGCAAGACGGTCTCTTCGTAGAAGGACTTGATTCTTCCCTCTACGATCTTGCCTATTATGGCTTCCTTCTTGCCTTCCTGCTTCGCTTTGCCCTCTGCGATCCTGCTTTCGCTCTCTATTACGTCTGCAGGAACGTCCTCTTCACTGAGCCAGAAGGGGCTCATGGCTGAAACCTGAAGGGCTACGTCATGGGCTACCTTGGCCCCGTTTTCATCGCTGGCCACCAAGGCCACGATGGAAGGCGGAAATTCTGCAGACTTCTTGTGGGCGTAGAGGTTCACTTCTTCTCCCTCTACTCTTCCCACCTGGCCCAGCTTTATGTTCTCTTTGAAGAGCGCAGCGGCAGAATCGATTATTTCCTTTACCGACTCTTCTTTGCCCTTGGCTTCGAGAAGTTCTACGCGATCTGCAGCCTTGACTTCCACAGCAATCTGCAAAATCTTTTCGGCGTAGGCCACAAACTGGGGGGTCTTGGCTACAAAATCGGTCTCAGTGTTGAGTTCGATTGCGTAACCTACCTTCTTTCCCCCTTCTTCTACGATCTTGGCAAGGGCGAGGCCCTCCTGGGCCTTTCTTCCTTCCCTCTTGCCGGCGGCCTGTACGCCCTTTTCCCTGAGGATTTCCTTAGCCCTGTCTACGTCGCCTTCAGCTTCTTCCAGGGCCTTCTTTACGTCTACCATTCCGGCTCCGGTATCGGAGCGGACTTTCTTTATCAGATCTAAAGATATCTTTTTTGCCATATGAACCTACTTAGTTTCCTGTCCCTGACCTTCGAGAAGGTCGGTTTCCCACTCGGCCAGAGGCTGTTGGGCAGATTCCTTTTCCGAGCTCTTGGCGCGCCCTGCCTGAAGCAGCCCCTCGGCTACAGCGTCTGCCATAAGGGTAGTAAGAAGCGTAATGCTGCTTATGGAGTCGTCATTGGCGGGGATGGGGTAGTCGATTTTATCAGGATCGGAATTGGTATCGGCAAGGGCTACCACGGGTATGTGCAACTTCCTTGCCTCATCTACTGCAAGGGCTTCCTTGTTGGTATCAACGACAAAGAGGGCCTGGGGAAGGCGGTTCATATCCCTAATGCCCCCAAGTTCCTTTACAAGCTTGTTTTTCTCCCTCTCGAGGAGCAAAAGCTCCTTTTTAGTGAGCCCGGAAGCGCGCAGCTCGTCAAAGTCCATGTCTTCTAGCTCTTTCATTCGAGCCACCCTCTTGCTGACGGTCTGGAAGTTGGTGAGCATTCCGCCCAGCCAGCGATCGGAAACATAGGGCATGCCTACCCTGGAAGCCTGCTTTTCTATTACCTCTACGGACTGCTTTTTAGTTCCTACAAAAAGAACTACTCCGCCTCGAGAGGCCAGCCTCTTTAGGAAGGCGTAGGCTTGGTTTATTCCGTCTATGGTCTTAAAGAGATTTATGATGTTGATTCCGCCCTCCTGCATGAGGATGTAGGGCTTCATCTTGGGGTTCCACCTGGAAGTCTGGTGCCCGAACTGGACTCCCGCTTCCAAGAGCTGAGTGGCAGTGACTTTTACCTCTGCCATAACTCCTCCTGTTTCTGTCGGTTTAATCCATGGCATCTAAGCGCGGAAGGTCCGACCGACATAGATTGCCGCACGCCATGGAGAAAAAGGCCTTCCCACCCGCGGCATGGGGGGAATTTCAATAAGATTTTAGCAAGCGCTAGATATTTCGTATGGCAGCCTGTGCCCTCGCCTTTTCCCTGCCTTCCAGCCGGTCGGTAAACAGGAGTCCGTCAAGGTGGTCGCACTCGTGCTGAATCATGCGGCCCATAAGGCCTTTGCCTTCAACTACGACCTTCCTTCCATCCAAATCCATTCCAACTGCCCTGGCAAAATTGCTTCTTTGAAGGGAAAACCAAAGGCCTGGAAGGGAGAGGCATCCCTCTTCCCCATCCTGCTGGCCTGATCTGTAAGTAATATGGGGATTTATTATGTACCCCACTTTTCCGCCTACGTTATAGGAAAAGATTCGAAGAAGCACTCCAACCTGGTTTGCGCTGAGCCCTGCCCGCCCCGGGTCATCTACAGTATCTAGCATGTCTCTTACCAGATCCCTTATGCTTTGGTCTACCTTTTCCACTTCCTGGCATTTTGTGCGCAGTATTGGATCGGGCACGGTGTTAATAGTCAGCAAAGCCAAAATTTTCTCCTTATCTTCAAATTAAAACCGGATTGGTCTGCACTTCCTATTGCCAAAGAAGAAAAACCCGCTACAATGGTACATGTATTCCCGCGTAGCTCAGTTGGCAGAGCGTTCGACTGTTAATCGAAAAGTCGCCGGTTCAAGTCCAGCCGCGGGAGCGGATCCGCGCTAAGGCGCGGTTTTTTTGTTTCAGAGACCGGCCTGAGTGGGAGAGACAAATCCCGTTTCTATCAAGACCTTTTTGAAATTATTTTCATCTACCGTTGTGGCCGCGACGCTCTGGGCGGAAGGCGAGGCACCGCTTTCTTCTTTCATGCACGCCGCCGCTATCGCAGAGGCCAGAGAGCTTCTGTTTACCAGGCCCGTAGACCACTCCCTCGCATTTACCACGTTTTGAAGAGCCGGCGAAAGCGCGCCAAAACCTATTAAAATAGGCCAACTTTGAGCTTTTCTCTCCTTTATGAGGGCCTTTGCCACCTCCTTTTGCGCCTCGGGCCCCATAGACAACGAAGGAGAGGGAGGCGCCTGCTTTTTTACCACCTTTTGCTGATTTGACTGCGACAGGGAGGTGTTGGCATCGGCCACGGTTCCCTGGTAGCCCATATTCTTCAGCACCCCCCCTACCTGAGTGGCTACAAAGTCATTGCAGGCTATAACGGCACCGATATTTGGGAGGAGGTTTGGGGAAATTGTTTCTTTTAGAGGTGAAAGATATGAATTTTCCGTTTCCCTCGCCTGATCTATAACCTTTTTGAGATTTTTTTGAAGCGCCTCCTTGGTTGTGGCGTCCACCATGAGATCTTGCCAATTTTGCCCATTCCATGCCGGATCGTAAATAAGTTTCTGTTCAAAGTAGGAAGAGAGCTGAGACCATATGCCTTCAAAAAGTTCGTGGCAGTCCTGCTGGCTTTGCGGAGAAGAAACTGAGGGAAGAAGGATAAGCAGAGGAAAAGGGGTTATAGGGGTGAGGCGGTAGTTTTTAATTTTTGCTAGCAGGGAAGATGCCTCCATCTTTCCTATTTCATACATTGAAGGAAGGGAAATGGAACTGGAAAGGCCGGGGAGGGTGGTTACAAACGAGGCTTTGGACGAAGAAAGGGCTTTTGAGAGGGTGGCGGAAGGAAGGGGGGAGAGGAGGTTTCCGAACTGCTGCCTTGAAATTTCAGGCTCTCCTGCCGGAAAAACCACGTCTATACTACCCTTCCTGGACTTTTCTACATCCTGTATTTCCTGCTCCAACCCCACCTCTTGCACGCTTATCTGCTGCTGATCTACTCCGTTTTTCTCCAGGCCTTCTTCAACCGCTTTTGCCACATTCTGCCATGTATTTACCGGGGAAAAACTGTTTTGCCATGAAGGTATGTAAATGGAAACGGGCTTGTCGGGCTTAATGGAGTGGGCTGAAAGCACAGGCTTGGGGCGCGCCTGGCCGCATCCGGCCAAAACAAGCACGCAGGCTCCAATTAAGGCCACTCCCCCTTTTTTCAGCCGTCCATGAGCCATCGTTTATAAAGCTTTCCTCGAAAGATATTAATTTGAGCTCTGCAGGGTCTAATATTATTAGAAATTAAATGCTACTTCATCTTAACGGCTTTGTCGGGAGGTTTAATGAAAAAAGAGAGCGCCTCACCTCTGACTTACGAGACGTCTCCTGGAGACAACCTGTTTTCCATCCTGCAAAAGCGGGCACAGCAATCGCCTGACGGTGAGCTTATAAAGTACAAAGACGAAGTCGGTAAATGGCAGTCTTTTTCAGCCGCAGAATTTTTGGATCTGGTCAAATTGATAGCCAGGGGCCTCATTTCCAGGGGCTTTAAAAAGGGAGATGCCCTGGCAATTCTCTCTTCCACCCGCTGGGAATGGACGGCGTTTGACTACGCCGCCCTAAGCATCGGGATGGTAGTAGTCCCCATATACCAGACCGATTCCCCCCTTCAGATTAAGGGCATTTTAAACGATACCGAGGCCAAAATCCTGATTGCGGAAGATAGGGTGCAAAAGGAGAAAATAGCGGAAATACAGTCGGAACTTCCATTTATGAAGTCTGAGTGGATGATAGACGAAGGAGCCCTGGTCACTTTTTGCGAACTGGGGAAGGCTGTGGCAGAAGAAGAGTGGGAAAAAAGGGCAGAAGAAGTAAAAGAGACGGATCTGGCTACGATTGTCTACACTTCAGGGTCTACCGGAGAACCTAAAGGGGCCGAACTCACACATGGAATGCTTTGCTGCAATGCCTACAGCATCTGCATGACAGTACCGCAAATCTGCTATCAGGATCAGGGCTGCTACCTTTGCTTCCTTCCCCTTGCGCATATCTTTGCAAGATCCATGCAATTTGCAGTCACTGCCTGCTCCCTTTCTCTTGCGCTAGAAGGCGATACCAAAACCCTCTTAGACGACTTTAGAAAGGTTAATCCCACTTTGATTTTGGGTGTGCCCAGAGTATTTGAAAAGATCTACAATGCCGCCACCCAAAAAGCCGGAAAGGGAGCTTCCTCTTCGGTCTTTAAAAAAGCCGTGAGGGCTGCAAAGGACTGGTCAAAATACCAACAGGAAAAAAGCCCCATCCCCACCATGGTCGAATACAGAAAAAGGTTTTATTCAAGAATTGTGTACAAAAAGATCTTGAAAGCCTTAGGAAACCGGGCGAGCTTTGCAGTAACTGGGGGAGCTCCCATAGACAGGGGCCTTTCTTCCTTCTTTAATGGCATAGGCCTTCCCCTGCTGGAGGGGTATGGACTTACCGAATGCTGCCCGTGCGTTTTAAATCCCGTGGAAGGTTATAAGGTGGGAAGCGCAGGAAAGCCCATAGCTTCTTGCTCTATAGCTGTGAGCGAGGAAGGGGAGATACTTATAAAAGGCCCCATGGTGTTTAGAGGATACCACAATGACCCAAATCTGACGGCCAAAGTCATGGATGAAGAGGGCTGGTTCCACACCGGGGATCTGGGAGAAATAGACGAAGACGGATTTTTATTTATCACCGGAAGAAAAAAAGATCTGATAATTACAGCCGGAGGGAAGAACGTATGCCCATCCGTTTTGGAGGCGGCAATGAAACTCTGCCCGCTCGTAGAAGAGTGCGCAGTTATAGGAGACAAAAAGCCCTTCGTCTCAGCTCTAATCACCCTAAATCTCGGGGCAGTAAATGAATTTCTAGCTTCCAGAAACCTTCCCAGCCAAGAAAGCCTAAAGGAGGCCTCTCAAAATCCCCTTGTCTACAACTGCATTCTCAGAGCAGTAGACAAGGCCAACGAAAAAGTGTCAAGGGCAGAATCTATAAGGAAGTTTTTGATTTTGCCCTCTGAATTTAGCGTGGAAAATGGGCTGCTCACCCCATCGATGAAAATACGCAGAGAGGCGATAACCAAGAGGTTTAAAGGGGAAATAGAAAAGAAAATCTATTCGCGCTAGGCTTTCCTGCGCTCCAAAATCTCATCTACGATGCCGTAGTCTTTAGCTTCCTGAGCGGTGAGAATGGTGTCTAACTCTATGTCTTTTCCGATCTTTTCCTCGCTTTGACCGGTGTGCTTGGCCAGAGTCTTTTCAAGCCACTTGCGCATCCTGAGCATTTCTTTAGCTTGAATCTCTATTTCGCTGGCCTTTCCAAAGCTTTCTCCCATGGCAGGCTGATGAATGAGAACCCTGGCGTTGGGAAGAATTAGCCTCTTCCCCTTGGCGCCGGCCGCTAAAATCACCGAAGCTGCGCTTGTAGCCTGCCCCAAGCACACCGTAGACACGTCGGGCTTTACGTACTGCATGGTGTCATAAATGGCAGTCATGGCGGTCATAGAGCCCCCGGGAGAGTTTATGTAGATAGTGATGTCGCGATTGGGATCCTGGCTTTCCAGAACCAAAAGCTGGGCCATGATGTCGTCAGCGCTGGCATCATCTACCTGCACTCCCATGAAGATTATCCGCTCTTCAAAAAGCCTTGAATAAGGATCGGCCCTTTTTACGCCGTAAGGCGTCCTCTCTTCAAATTCGGGAAGGATGTAGCGATCCTGGAAACTCTCAAACCCTGTAGGATTTCTCATTCTCTTATCCTTCCAAACTATCGGGCGAAGAGATTACGTGGTCCACAAATCCATAATCCAAAGCCTGCTGAGCTGTAAACCAATGGTCGTAGGCGTTATCTTCGTAAATCTGTTCTACGCTCTTGCCGGTCTGCTTGGCCGTAATTTCCGAGAGAGTCTTTTTCATGTCCATAATCAGCTCTGCATTTACGCGCACATCCGTTTCCGTGCCGCCTATTCCTCCCGCAGGCTGGTGCATTAAAACCCTGGCGTGCGAAGTTATGTACCTCTTGCCTTTAGCTCCGCTTGAGAGAAGGAATTGGCCCATGGAAGCCGCCATGCCCACTGCCACGGTAGCCACATCGGGAGCTACAAGCTGCATCGTGTCATATATGGCCATACCGGCTGTAATAGAGCCTCCGGGAGAGTTGATATAGAGCCAAATATCCTGTTTGGGGTTTTGGTGGGCGAGCATTAACATTTCAGCGCAGATGACGTTTGCATTTTCATCTTTCACTTCTCCTGCCAGCCATATGATTCTGTTTTTGAGAAGCTGCCTGAATATGGGATGCCCTCCGGGGAGCATCTCTTCGTCCCCCTCATTTAATTGTGACAAATTTTCTCCTATTTGCCGGACTTAGCCGAACCCTTCTTTGACTTAGAAGACTGCTTACCTGCCTCGTCGGTCTTTTTGGCGGCAAGGGAGGCAGCAGCCATGGATCTGGCCTCATCTGTAGCCTGCTTTTCCTTTTTCTCTTCCTCTTCATCTCCAAGGAAGCTGGAAAGGTCTAACTTCTCTCCGTTTTCGTCTACAAAATCGGCCTTTTTCATGCCTTCCACCAGCGCCTTCTGGTGGCGAGCAGTGCTTATGGTTTCTTCAAACTGCCCGTTTCTGATCACCATATTGATAAATTCGGGAAGAGGGATGTTGAACTGCTGAGCTGTAATGCCCAGAAAGCGAGTGATGTCGCCCTCGGTGAGTTCAGTTTTTAAATCATCGGAAAGCTGATCGAGTACGATCTGCTCTTTCATGGCCTTTTCAAGTTCGGAAGTAATTTCGGCTTTTTGAGCTTTGGTTGCATCTTTTCCAAGCTTTGCGATCTGTTCGTCAGAAAGGCTCTTAATCATATCCTCGGGAAGAGGGATTTCAACTCCCTCAAGGTAATTTATGAATGCATCCCTGGCAGCATTGGCAACCTGGGCATCTCTTCTGGCGCTGATTTGCTTTTTGATGGCTTCTTTAAGTTCGGAGAGAGTGTCAAATTCCGAAGCTTCCTTTGCAAACTCGTCGTCGAGCTTGGGAAGCTCCTCCCTCTTTACGTCATTCACTTTTACTTCGGCGCGCAGCTCCTTGCCCTTATTCTCTCCTGACTTGGGGGTAAAGGTGAAGGTCGCCTCTTCTCCCTTCCTCATTCCGCGCAGAGTCTTATCGAGTCCCGGAATTTCGGAGGAACCCACCCTGTAGCTGGGCTCTCTTTTGGATTCTATCTCTTTGTCGCCGTCAAATATCTTTAGATCCATGTCAAGATAGTTGTCCGTTTTTATGAGGGCGGAAGTCTCAACGAGGGTGGAATAGTTGTGCCTGAGCTTGGTTAAGGCATCGTCTAGTTCCTTTTCTTCATCTACCTTGGGAACTTCAACCTTGATCTCTTCTCCTTCAATTTTGGGCAGAGATATGTCGGGCCTGACTACGATTTGCGCCTCAAAGGAAAGATCTTCGCCGGGCTTTGCGGGAAGATTGGTTATGGAAATCTGCGGAGCATCTATGGGGCGGACTTCATCCTTATTTTCCTGAAGGGCTTTCTGGTAGAAGTTCTTCACAATGCCCTCCAGGGCCCTGTCCAAGATGTAGCTGTAGCCAACTTTGGCATCAATCAACTTCGCCGGAACGTGCCCCTTCCTGAAGCCGGGAATGGAGATCCTATGCGCAATTACATCGCGTTCCTTGTTTATAAAGGGAGCCAGATCCTCCCCCGAAGCCGTTATATCTAGTTGGACTTTCGTAGGATCTAGCCGATTGATGGTAACTTTCACTGTCAGCTCCGTTTTCTTCTGTTATTGACAATAAGTCAAGGCAATTATAAATTACTAGCTTCTATAACTTTAACTATTAAGCTTAACCTCCAGTCATTTACTCCTTCCGATCTTAAAAACTTTTCAAAATCTGCACCTACAGGTTCCATCCAGAAGTATTCCCTTAAGAGCCTGGGGCTTATCAAAAATACGGAAGGAATGTCTAGTGAGCGGGCGAGCTTCCCTACGGCCTCCATAGCCTTTTCCAGCCGTTCAAGCTTGTCGGGATGCCTCTTTTCCCAAATTTTGAGCGAATTTGGAACGGCAGAGCCATGCTTGGTGGGCGCAGCGGTGGGCATAGGAAGAGAGGAAGAATCAAGATCCATCGCTCTTTGCACAGCTTCTTTCCATATTTTCGGCTTTATACGGTGCTGGAGAGGGATGTAATGGTCAAAAAGGCTATCCAACTGTCCGTCCTTTTCTATTTTTACCCTCTCTTCAGCTCCGGTCTCCCGAAACTCCCTTTCATTTTTGGGTTTTTTGAGGGCGAGGGCGATTATCGTTTCATCTTTAAGCACCAGTCCAGGGGCGAGATCCAACTCCCTGGCCACTTTTTCCCTAGCCTCCCAAACTTCCCTTACCACAGCAAGGGCCCGCCTGTCGGGGCCTAAGACATTGATATTTGAGACCCCGCGCCACGGGTCAGGCCTTTTTTTGCCTTCTATGCCTTTTTGAAGGATTGTGGAAAATTCGTCTTCCGCCCATTGGCGCACGCCTTTTTTGCTAAGATCCTTCTCCTGAATTTCTTTTATATCCAGCAAAAACTCCACATCCAGCGCCGCGTAATTCCTCCAGGGCCTGGGAAGGGGGCGAAGTGACCAATCAGCCGTAGCAAATTCTTTTTCTAGTGAAATTCCCAAGAAGGCCTCAGTGCACCTAGAGAGCCCCATCCTTTCCATGCCTAAAAACATGCAGGAGACCTGGGTATCAAAAAGGGCCGGAGGAATTATTCCCATCTGGCAGAACGCCGGAACGTCCTGCATCGAATCGTGAAGGACCCACCTGGGAGCTAAAGCTGAAAGCCTTGAGAGATCGGCTCCAAGCGACGAAAGAGTAGGGGCATCAAAAAGGAAGATGGGGGTGCCCTGCTTTTTCATCTGTATGAGGTAGTTTTCATGCGAATAGCGGTACATCGCCGCTCTTTCCGCATCCACTGCCACCGGACCCGGGGCGGATTTAAGAATGGAAACGGCCTCTTCAAACCTCGAAAGGGAGTCCACCACCGGCGGAACTCCCCCTCTAGGCTCTTTGACTAAGTTAAAACTGAGCATAAATCAGAAGATGGCCGAAGGCGTGTCTTCTTCCCCTTCGGGGTCTTGTTTTATCTTTGCCCTCTCTTCTTCGCTCCCAAGTTCCGAAAGGGAATCTGCGCCGCTTTCTCCGTCCCATGAACGGTTCTCTTCATCCCATTTGGAATTATCCTGGGCCGCCTTCTCAAGGGCATTTCGAGCTTCTTGCTCGCTATTATAAGGACCCATCACATCAAACAGGCTGGAGATACGGCCGTATTCAACCTTGCCAGTTTTGATATTGAAGTACCACTTTTTCTCTTCACCGGGCCACGACATGCGTCCTCCTCCAGCCTGCCTACTTACTCAAAGAAATGCTGAGTAACCGGAATTTGCCTGTCGTGCTTAAGGGCGCGCAGGGAGACCTTCGGCCCCATGGGGCACTGCCTTCTCTTCCACTCGGCTTTGTCTACAAGGCCTATAACCTTATCAACTACAGCCCTGTCGAAGCCTGCAGCCAGCATATCCGCCCTTCCCTTGTTCTCTTCGATGTAAGCGTAGAGTACGGCATCCAGGGTGTCGTAGTCGGGAAGGGAATCGGTATCTTTCTGGCCGGCATGAAGCTCCGCGCTCGGCTCCTTGGTGAGCATAGATTCGCTGATGCATCCGCCGTGCTCGTTCTTGAAGGCTGCCAGCTTGTAAACCCTGCTCTTGTAAATGTCGCAAATCGGGCTGTAGGCTCCGACCGAGTCTCCGTACATCGTAAAGTAGCCAGTAGCCATTTCAGACTTGTTGGCGCAGTTGATAACCAATCCGCCGTTCTGGTTGGAGTAGGACATGAGGATCATGCCGCGGATCCTGGAGTGAAGGTTCTCTTCGGCTCCGTCCTTTAGGCCCAGAGTGTCGAAGGCGGAAATGAAGGTTGAGATGGGGATTTCTTCAAACTTGCATCCCAGCTTTCCTGCAAATTCTCTGGCATCCTGTGCCGACTGGGCAGAAGTGCACGAAGAGGGCATGAAGATGCAGGTGACATTCTCCTTGCCCAAAGCATCGGCTGCGATCTCGGCGCAAAGCGCGGAGTCTATTCCGCCGCTCAGGCCCACTATGGCCTTGTCAAACTCGTTCTTATGGGCGTAGTCTTTGAGACCCAAAACGGAATTTGCGTAAACCTGATCGTCTAGGCTGCCTAAAGGCCTGCAGATATTTACATCCTCTTGCGGGGCGTCTTCGGGCGAAGTGGGGGTAGCTCCCAGATCCCAGAAGATGAGGTCTTCTGCAAACTGCCTGGCCTGGGCAAAGAGCTTTCCTTTGCCATCCATAACAAAGCTTCCGCCGTCAAAGACGAGATCATCTTGGCCGCCCACCTGGTTTACATACATCACCGGGCATCCCAGCTTTGTTCCCTTTTCTACCGCCAGGCCGTAGCGGGTCTTCATCTTTCCTTCGTTATAGGGGCTGCCGTTTATAGAGACCAGAAGGTCAATTCCTTCTCCCCTCAGGTCTCCCACGGTTCCCCCTTCTCTCCAGATGTCTTCGCAAATAGCGACTCCGAACTTCTTTCCAAAAAGTTCTACGGTCAAGGGTTTGTCTCCCGGAGCAAAGAGGCGAAGTTCATCAAATACGCCATAGGTCGGAAGGTAGTGCTTGTCGTAAGTGTCAAAAATCTCGCCGTCATGGAGTATGAAGAGGCGGTTGTGATCGGTGGCATACCAAATCTTGCCCTTTTGGGCTTCAAGGGAGCCTAGACCCAAAGATCCCACAAAGACGTAAAGGTCGCCAAGGCCGTTGTCTTTGAGGGCTGCAGCCAGCTGGCGGCTGGCATCAGATGCTTGGTAGCGGAAAGAATCTTTAAAAACTAGATCATCTGTCGGATAGCCCGTGAGAGTCATTTCGGGGCATACCACTATATCTGCATTCTTAGCCTTTGCTTTTTGGCAGGCCTTGATTACTTTTTCGCAATTACCCGCTATGTCTCCGACGAATGTGTCTATCTGAGCCATCGCAAAACGTATCGGGCGATTTTCTACACCCATATCCATCTTCTTTCTAAACAGACAGATGCATCCTAACAGGTTGAAGTCAGCAAAAACGACCGCCCTTCAGATGTAGTATTGCTTACTATATAACAAAAAAGTCAGCGATTAATTTCCAAATTCTTCAAACGGGACGAAGGAATAATTCGTGAATACGGCCTGTCCTTCAGACAAAGATGCGCTGCAATCCAGATCGGCGCAGATGGACCAGTCCATATCCCCCTCGCTGTCCTTTACTATCTGCCTGCAATGCCAAAAGCCGTCAAGAGATGCGGTGGGCTCTATTAAGAAATACTTGTCGCTCCTGGCGTCTTGGGAGATGTCTACCGATTCGTGCTGTGAATAAAACTCGTCCAGGGCTTCATCCCATGCCCTCACTCCCATTCCCCAGCTTCCGTCCATTTCTCCCAGCTCTTCAAACTTGTCGGAGGCTATGAGTTCTACCCTCCTAAACAAGGCATTTCTGGCCATGAGGACAAGGCCCTTCCTTTGGGTCATCCAATCCTTTTCTTCTTCCGCTTCCTGGGGTTCTGCCTCCCCCTGGTGTGCTAGGCTCCCCTCCTGCGCCCATTCGTCAAGGAGGCTAGAATCCACTCCATCTATCAGGAGGCCCAGCCACGAAGAAATCTCGGCCAAGTGGGGGGTGTAGTACTCGTCTGGAATGGTATGGACCAGCACTTTCCATGCATCCGAAAGATACCTGAGCAAAATGCCCTCCACACGGGATATGGAGTAGCGTGAAATGTACTCGTTGAAGTTGGAGCAGGTTTCAATCATGTCCCTGAGGATGGATTTGGGACTTAGAGAATAGTCCTGGGCCCAGGGCATTTCTCTTTTATACTCTTCAAAGCTCTCTTCAAGCTCGCTTTCCAAGGGCTTAGGGTAAGTTATGTCCTCAATTCTTTCCATCCTCTCTTCCCATTCGATCCCCTCTGCCTTCATTTCGGCTATGGCTTCGTCTCTGGCTTTTCTCTCCTGGGCCCTTAGGATCGCATCCGGATCTTCCAAAATAGATTCCACAACTGAGATCAGATCCAGTTCATAGGAGGGAGAATCTTGATTCAAAAGGGGGAGGGCCGAAAAGAGGAAGGGGGAGAGAGGCTCGTTTAGGGCAAAATTGTCCGGGACATCGATTGTGGTCGAGTACGATCCGTCAGTTGAAAGCACGATTACCCCGCTCTCTATGAGGGCGGAAAAAATGTCGTCGCTTTGAAGAAGGAGGCGACTTTTTTGAAGCTCGGTTTGGGCGGAAGAAGCTATCAACTGCGCCAGTCTTTCTTTGGCGTTCCCTCCCTGTACAACCTCTGCCAGGGCCATGGAGTGACTGACTTTCAGGTGCGGTATAAGGGTTTCGCTGGGAGAAGAGGCGAGCTTTTCAAAAGTGTTTTTATCCCAGCTGGGCCCCTGTGGAGCAGCGCCCTTCCTTTTCTTCTTCCCGCCTTTTTCTTTGCCTTCCTTGGCTTCGATTTCATCGGGGGGAGCCTGGCAAACTACGAGGCCCTCTTTATCAAATCCGCTCCGGCCTGCGCGCCCTGCAATTTGACGAAATTCCCTGACTTTGAGCCTGCGATCTTTTACCCCGTCCCATTTGGAAAGGGAGGTAAAAACCACGGTATGGATAGGGACGTTGATCCCCACTCCGAGGGTATCTGTGCCGCATATTAAAGGAAGCTTCCCGCTTTGAGCGAGCTGCTCTATAAGGCGGCGGTACCTGGGGAGCATACCTGCGTGGTGCACTCCCACCCCTGCCGAAAGAAGGCGCTTTAAAGTCTTTCCGAAGGAAGTGGTGAATTTAAAGTCCCTTATGGCTTCTTTTACCTTTTCACGCCTTTCCTTTGAAACTATCCCAAAGTTCACTAAAGACTCCGCATCCTTTAGAGCAGCTTCCTGGGAAGTGTGAACGATGTAGACGGGGTCCAAATGTTTTGAAACAAGATCGCTTGCGATCTCCTGTATGGGTTCGGCTTCGTATTGGTACTCTAGAGGAACGGGCCTTGGAGCATCGGCTATGTACTCGATTTGCCGATTTGTAGTGCGCTTCAGGGTAGAAATGATAGAAGAGGGATCGCCCAATGTGGCACTCATAAGAAGAAACTGGGCCTCGGGCATATCCAAAAGGGGGACCTGCCATGCCCAGCCCCTCTGCGCGTCTCCATAGTAGTGAGCCTCATCCATCACAACGCAGCAGTTTCCCTCGGCCTGGGCCCGCAAAGACTGGTTGGCCAAAATTTCTGCCGTGCAGAAAATAATTGGGGCCGCAGGGTCTATGGAAGTGTCTCCAGTAAGCATTCCCACAAACCCTTTTCCAAAGATCGAAAGGCCCTCAAAGAATTTCTCATTTACAAGAGCCTTTATAGGAGCTGTGTAGTAGGTCTTTCTTCCTTGGCAGAGCGCCTGGAACATAAACCCGTAGGCAACCAGGGACTTGCCCGAACCCGTGGGGGTGGTCAGGAGCAGGTGAGAATCGGAAAGCAGGGAGATGAGGGCTCTTTCCTGGTGTTCCCATGGGCTTTTTCCCCCCAGTTTTACCCATTCCAGGTATCTATCTAAAATCTCCTCTTCGTCAAACTTCTCTCCCTTCAGGGGCAAAAAATAGGAGAGTTTTTCCGCCTCACTGCTCGTAATCTACCCCTGCCTCTTTTCTCTGGAGGGCTGTGATGGAAGAGGGGGCGCCGGTGAGCAGATCTTTTCCTGCCCCAAACTTCGGGAAGGCTATAACCTCCCTAATCGTGTCTTTGCCCGTTAGGAGCTCTACACACCTATCCCATCCAAAAGCTATTCCCGCGCAAGGAGGAGTGCCGTACTTTAGAGCTTCAAGGAGAAAGCCAAACTTTTCTTGCGCCTCTTTCTTGCCAATTCCGAGTACGTTGAACACTCTTTGCTGCACATCTTGATCATGGATCCTGACCGAGCCTCCCCCGATCTCATTTCCGTTGCACACCATGTCGTAGGCATCGGAAAGAACCGATCCCGGGTCTTTATCGAAAGTGTCTAAGAACTCCTCTTTAGGCATAGTGAAAGGATGGTGCTCGCTGGTCCATGCGCCTTCGCCCACGGGCGCGTCCCCTTCGCTCTTAGCCTCGCTCGCCTTTTTGAAGAGGGGGAAGTCTACTACCCAGAGGAACTTGTATTCCTTTGGATCGTACATATGGCACCTTTTTGCAATCTCCAGCCTTACCGCTCCAAGAAGTTTTTGGCTAGCTGTTTTCTCGCCTGCCGCAAAGAAGAGGGCGTCTCCGTCTTTTGCCCCGGAAGCGGCCATAATCCCAGCCCTCTCCTCTTCGGAGATATTTTTCGCCACGGGCCCAAGAAGCTCTCCGTCTCTGAAAACTATATAGGCCAGGCCCTTAGCCCCCTTCTGCTTTGCCCAATCCTGCCATGCATCAAACTGGCGCCTGGGAAGAGAGGCTCCGCCGGGGTAGAGGACGGCGCCTACATAGGGAGCCTGGAAGACCCTGAAGGGTGTGGACTTAAAGAAGTCAGTCAGGTCTTTTAATTTATTTCCAAAGCGGATATCGGGCTTGTCGGATCCGTACTCGTCCATGGCCTGTTTCCATGACATCTGCTCTAGGGTGCCAATGTCTATGTCTCCTACGGCCCACACTTTCCTCATTACAGCCTCGGCCATGGCCATAACGTCTTCCTTGCCGGCGTATCCCATTTCAATATCGAGCTGGGTAAATTCGGGCTGGCGGTCCGCTCTGAAGTCTTCATCGCGGTAGCATCTGGCGAACTGGTAGTACCTTTCCACCCCGCCTATCATCAAAAGCTGCTTTAAAAGCTGGGGGGACTGGGGAAGGGCGTACCAGTTGCCGGGAGAAAGGCGCGCAGGCACAAGAAAGTCCCTCGCGCCTTCGGGGGTGGACTTAATAAGGGTTGGGGTTTCCACTTCCATAAAGCCCATGGAATCTAGGGCTTCCCTTGCAGCTTTAGCCATGTCGGAGCGGGTCCTAAGCACCTTGCGCATGGAAGCTCTGCGCAAATCGAGGTAGCGGTAGCGAAGCCTCGTCTCTTCGGAAGGAAGGTTCAAC
This sequence comes from Aeriscardovia sp., assembly GCA_017632945.1. Taxonomy (GTDB): domain Bacteria; phylum Actinomycetota; class Actinomycetes; order Actinomycetales; family Bifidobacteriaceae; genus RGIG1476. Next base: position 39,782 of record JAGBQH010000011.1, read on the forward strand.
TCCCCGCTGTTTTCAAGGGAGGTAGAGACCTGGAAGGGGAGGGTGGCGGCCTCGGAAACTATCTGAATCTTAGAGGCTTCCACTTCTACTTCGCCGTTGGCAAGCTTTGAATTTTCTTCCCCTTCGGGCCTTTTTCTCACCTTGCCTTCCACTTGTATCACGTCTTCGACTTTAATTCCGCGCGCCTGCTGTTCATCGTTAATTACAACCTGCACCAGGCCCGAGGCGTCTCTCAGATCTATAAAGGTGACTCCTCCGTGATCGCGGATCCTGTCCACCCAGCCTATAAGGTGCACGCAGGAACCTAACATGCTTTTGTCGATTTCGCTCACTGAATGCGAGCGGTAATGGGTGCTAGTCACAACTCCTCCTGTCTTTCTATTCCCTCACAATGATATCCGCAGCGTACCTTGGATCTGGCTCCCATGAAAGCGGATCGGCTTTCGATTGCTCTCCGGAGCGTATGTCTTTAACTTCAGATCCCTGGCTTGTGACAAACCATACGTAGGGGATAAGAAGCTTGTCTGCCCTTTTTATTTGAGAGCCTATCTTGGCAGAAGTTGGAGAAACTTCACAGGCAATCTTTCGCCCTCGCAAAATCTTTGCCACTTCGTCGCTTCTCCACCTCTCTTCTTCATTCCACACGCTCACCAATACCATGGCCGGGGAGATTCTGCCGGCCCCTACTTTGCTAAAGAGGTATGAAAGGAGGCGGGAAACCCCTATGCTCATCCCCACTCCGGGGTATGACTGCTTTTGGGTCTTTATAAGCCTCTCGTACCTACCTCCAGAGCAAATGGAGCCCAGAAGTGGATTGTCGTCAAGGAACGTCTCGTATACGCATCCGGTGTAGTAATCCAGTCCCCGGGCTATAGAGCAGTCTATGCAGGCCCCTTCAAAGCCTGCACGACGCAGGGCGGAAAGGACCAGCTCGGCATCCTTTATGCCCTCCAGCATCAAACTCTTCTCCTCGCCCCCTTTGCTTATATTCCAGCGGGCGCAGATTTTTTCAATCTCTTCCTCAAAAGCCAAAGGATCTTTTTCTTTAATTTGAGCCAATTCTATGCAGGCCCGGCTTTTTTCTTCTCCTACAACTTCCCTTAAGATCTCCTCGGTCTTTTCAGGCCCCAATTTATCTATCTTGTCTATACGCCTGAGCGTCTCTTCTATTTCTTCTATCCCCAGGGCCCTGTAAAACCCTTCGGAAAGTTTGCGGTTGTTGATGTGCATGGAAAATGATCCAAGTCCCAAAGGAGAGAGGGATTTTAGGGTGTCACACATCGCCATTGGCACTTCGTACTCAAAATGAGAAGGAAGCTCCCCTTGGGAGACGATATCTATGTCGGCCTGGTAAAACTCGCGGTACCTTCCGTTTTGAGGCCTTTCCCCTCTCCATACCTTCTGTATTTGGTAGCGCCTGAAAGGAAATACCAGTTCCCCTCTTCTTTCAAGCACGTACCTAGACAGCGGAAGAGTGAGGTCGAAGTGGAGGCCGAGGTTTTCTTCTCCGCTTCCCTCTTTGGAAAGTCTGTAAATTTCCTTTCCATCGCCTTTTTTGATGAGGCTTTCGTAAGATTCCACGCCGCAGGTTTCTATATTTATAAATCCATGAAGCCTGAAGCTTTCCTCTATTTTCTCTATAACCCTTTTTTCTATAATTCTTTGCTCGGGCGACCACTCGGGAAAACCCGATATAGAGTAGGAAGTTGGCATATCTATATATTAAGCAGGCATTCATATAAGAATCGGGCAGCTTTTAGAAATCTCAAAGTCTTTAGATGAAAAAAGGGCGTCGTTTCACCATTTTCTTTATAATGGGAGGTATATCGTCTTCCCAATCAACAAGGAGCAAATATGAACGCGCCTGATAAATCCGATGAAACGCAAGTTTCTTCCACGCCGAGTCCGGCTCAGGTAGCAAAACAGGCCGCATCTTCAGCCCTCCACTTCTCTCCCGAAGCCATTAAGGACGCTGAAAAGTGGGGCCGCGTGGAAGGAGAAACGGTTTACGTAGACGATGGAGGCGAAAACAGGGAAGTGGGTCCCGCCAGCTCCCCGGACCCCCTGGTTTTTTACGCTTCAAGGTATCTTAGGCTGATGGATAAAATCAAGACTTTCTCTTCATCTTTAGATGAAGGGGAGCTTAAGAACCGCGATATTTTTGCCAAGCTTAAAGAATTGTCGGCAGCTGTAAAAGATCCTAAAGCAGTAGGCGATATGCAGGCTTTGCGCAGCGCGTTCGAGTCTGTAAAGGCCAAGGCCGATTCTGTAATTGAGGCAAACAGGCAGAAATATTCTGAAGCTATAGCGAAAAGCGTCGCAGCCCACCAAAAGATAGTAGAAGAGGCAGAAGGGCTCGTCTCTTCTATCGGCAGCTCCACAAACTGGAAGCAAATGAGCCAGCAGTTCCAAGATCTCTTTGAAGAGTGGAAGGCGGCCCAGTCATCTGATGTCAAGGGAGCCAACAAGGAAGTAGAGGCTCTTTGGACGCGCTTTGCGGCAGCCAGATCGGAATTTAACCGCAAGCGCAAAGAATGGGTAAAGGCCAAAATCGCCAAGAAGAATGAGGCCAAGGCCGCAAAAGAAAAGATAGTGGAAAAGGCAGAAGCGCTTTCCTCTTCGACCGACTGGGCCGCTGGCTCCAAGGCCTATGGAAAGCTTATGGATGAATGGAAAAAAGCGGGAAGAGCTTCTAGGGAAGACGACGATGCCTTATGGGAGAGGTTTAAAGCCGCTTCCGACCGCTTCTACAGTTCTAGAGACAGACAAGGGGAAGAAATGGAAGAAGATGAGAAAAAGAACCTGGAAGCTAAAAGAGAGCTCCTGGAGAAGGCCGAAAAGCTGGTGCCCATCAAGTCAACCGACGATATAAAGGAAGTAAAGCGCAAGCTTGAAGCCATAGAGAAAGAATGGGATTCAATAGGGAAAGTGCCCAGAGCCGAAGTCCGCAGATGCGAGGAAAGGCTTAAGAAAGTCGAAGACCAGGTAGAAGCTAGCGAAAGAATGGAGTGGAAGAGGACCGATCCTCGTCCTGCAGAGAGAAAGCAGCTTCTAATCAACCAGCTGACGGCCAAGATAAAGATGCTAGACGAAGACATCAGCAAGGCCCAGGGAGACGAAAAGAACAAGCTGGAAGAGGAAAAGAAGGAAAAGGAAGTGTGGCTTAAGACCCTTCAGGATATGAAGGATTAACCTCCAACTCTCTTAACTTCTATCACTCCCTCGACTTGTTCGAGGGATTTTATTACTAAATCCAGTTGTGAGCAGTCTTTGAATTTAAAGGAAAAATAGGCCGAAACCAAATTGGCTTCCACCTTTTGCCTGGAAGAAGACAAGTCTATACAGGCGTTCGAGATGGCCACGGAAAGATCTACCAAAAGAGCCTGGCGATCTATGGCCAGAACCTCAATCTCCGCTTCAAATTCCCCCCTCTCCCCCTTCCACTGGGCGTCTACAATTTTCTCGGGACTCTCTTCGCTTAGCTTTATAAATTCAGGGCAACGGGTAGAGTGGATACGCACTCCCCGGCAGTTTGTAACAAAGCCCGCTATGAGGTCTCCCGGAACCGGTTTGCAGCATTTGGCCAGGTCTATCCTTTCCTCCTTTTTCACCCCCTTTACTGTGACGCAGTACTTTTCCGATTCGCTCCCTTCCCCTCCTATTTTGCTTCCAAGAGTTGCCTTAGACACATCACAACAGGTTACTTTCCCGCTTCTCACTGCGCAGTAAAGCTGCTCAAGAGTATGAAAGCCTAGAAGATAAGAAGCCTGGGCCAAGGCAGGGGTGGAAAAAGGGACCTTATGTTCCAAAAGGTAGGCTAGGAGAGTTTTTTTGCCCTCTCTTGCGATTTCAAGGTTTTTTTCCTTTGACAGGAATCTCTTTATCTTATTTTTAGCTTTGGGAGTGACTACAAGGGAAAGCCATTCATAAGAGGGTCCGGAGGTCTCCGGCGGCGCGGTTAAAATTTCCACGCAGTCTCCGGATTTTAATTTGGAAGAGAGGCTTGAAGGAATCCCATTGATTTTAGCCCCTACGGCTCTGTTTCCGATTTCAGTGTGAACGGCGTAAGCAAAATCCAGAGGGCAAGCTCCTTCGGGAAGGAAGATAGTCTTTCCTTTAGGGGTAAAAGTAGAAATTTCTTCTGAAGTCAGATCGCTTTTGAGGGCGGGAAGGATTTCCGAGGGATCTTGAAGATCTTTTACCCAGTTCGCCATTCTTCCGACCCATTCGGGCGATCTGAAATCCTCCTCTTCCTTGTATTTCCAGTGGGCGGCTATGCCGTATTCATCTTCCCTGTGCATTTCTTTAGTTCGAATCTGAATCTCTATCTCTTGCCCCCCGTCTCCCAAAATGGTGGTGTGCAGGGACTGATAGAAATTAGATTTGGGCATGGCTATATAGTCTTTAAAGCGCCCTGGAACGGGAAGCCATTTTTCATGAATAATGCCTAGAGCCCGATAGCAATCTTGAGGAGAATCTACAAGAACCCTTATCCCTACAAAATCGTAAATCCTGTCGAAATTCTTTTTAAGAAGCACAATTTTTCTATAGATACTAAAGTAGCTTTTAAGCCTTCCGGTGATAACGGCCTTTATGCCATATGATTTCAGAGCCATCTTTACCTCTTCCATCATATTTTTAAGGTATTCATCCCTTACCCCGGCTCTGGCGCCCACCATTTCTACAACTTTTTTGTAAATTCTGGGATCCAGATATTTGAAAGAAAGCTCCTCTAGCTCTGACTTGACCATCCCCATGCCCAGCCGGTCTGCCAAAGGCACGTAGATATCAAGGGTCTCCCCGGCCTTTTTAGCAGCTTTTTGGGGGGGCATAAAACGCCATGTCCTGGCATTGTAAAGGCGGTCGGCAAGCTTTACGACGCCCACTCTCACATCCTGCTGCATGGCCAAAATCAGCTTCCTTATGGTCTCGGCATTTGAAAGCTCCTTAGTGATTAAGGAAAGCTTTGTAACTCCTTCCACAAGAGATGCAGTTTCTCCAAAGTCCCTTCTGCATTCTTCCAATGAGTAGTCAGTGTCTTCTACAGTATCGTGAAGAAGGCCGGCCATCACCACCTGGCGATCGGAACCTAAATCGGCCAGAATTTGAGCCACGCCCAGAGGATGGGATATGTAAGGCTCGCCTGAAGCTCGAAATTGGCCTTCGTGCTTTTCTTTAGCTATTTGCCATGCTCGCTCTATGGGCCCCAGTTCATCTTTGGGATGGTGGAAGGAAAAGGCTCTTAAAACGGGGGCGAGCAAATCAAAGGGATCTTGGGAAATCTCAGCTCCCAAAGCCTTGGAAGGCGAGAAGGACTTTATAGGCAGCTTTTTCAAGCTAAACCCCGGTAGAACCAAACCCTTCTTCTCCCCTGTCGGAGGGAGGAAGGGTCAAGGAAGGCAAAAATTTTATTTTTTCAGCCCTTACGGCCATAAACTGGGCAATTCTCTCCCCACGGGAAAAGGATTGCCTTTCTTTGGAAAAGTTAATGAGGGCTACCTTAATCTCTCCCCGGTAGCCACTATCTATAAGCCCGGGAGCGTTTAGCACTGTCACTCCCCTCTTCAAGGAAATTCCGGACCTTGGAAGGACCAAACCGGCCCAATCTTGTGGAAGCGCTATCTTAATGCCGCAGGAAATTGCCTTTCTTTCCATGGACTCTAAAGAAAAATCTTCGCTGCACCTAAGATCTACAGCTGCATCCGTCGGATGGGCGTAAGAAGGAAGGAGATCTTCACATCCCTGCAGGGCAATAATTTCAATTTCTACCATTTTCGCTTACGCGCACTCTTTGCATATCGGTTTCTTACCGTCCATTTTGGCAAGCTGGCTTTTATGCTTTACCAGATAGCACAAAGAGCACACAAATTCGTCCTCCTGTACCGGCATGGCGGCAGGGAGAGCCTCCTTTTCTTCTTCCCTCTCTTCCCCGCTCTCACTGGGCAGATCCGCTTCTTTGGCTAGCATTTGCTCATCTTCGTCTATCTCGTCTTCGTCATATTCAGAGATGGGGGCCGCGGCTATAAATTCATCAGTTTGTTCGGGATAAAGATCCAAATCGTCCTGAGACAACATGTCCTCCTAAAATGTATATCCAACTAAATGTTTTAATTATACGGTAGATTGCTCTCTTAAACATCACTCAGCCTGCCGAAAGTAGGGAAATAAAATAAGATAGGTTTATAAGCAAAGGGAGAAGGGAAAAATGAGGAAGGCAGTCTTTGACCGCGTAGATGGAGAGGGGAATGTTATCCTCTCGCTCGACGGTGAGCCAATAATTCTGGAGGCTTCCGATCGCCTAGAAGATGCCTTGCTTTCTTCTCGCAAGATTAAGGCTCAGGCTGGATCCCAAAAGCGCTTGGCGCCCCTCCCGATTTCTCGAATACAAAACATGGTAAGGGCCGGAAAAGATATAGATCAGATATCTGAGGAGCTGCATATAGATCCGGATTTTATATCCCGCGTGGCTGCGCCTGTGGAAGATGAGAAAAGAACTGCAGTCCACCAGTTTCTCTCTGGTTTTTACCAAAAGTCCACTCTTGGGAAGGAAAAGCTTTCAGAGATTATTTCCCACGCCCTTGGGCGCCTCGGAGTTAAGGGCAAAGAAATTAAATGGAACGCCTTCCGCGATGGGAGAGGACCGTGGAAAATAACGGCCCAGTTTGAAAGGGATGGGAAAAAATGGGAAGCTGTGTGGTCATGGAATATCCGCGATAACTCTATTTCCCCCCTAAATGACGAAGCTAAATACCTCTTGGGAGACGATTCTAAACCCGTACCCTTCCCAAGCCCCAAAAAACCCAACCTTCCCCCCCTTCCATCGCCAAAAAGTGCTGAAGGACTAAAGACAGACGTAAAAATCCTTCCCAAAACTACCCCGGGCAAAGAGGAAAAGGAGGAAGAAAAAAAGCACGAAGAGTGCGAAGAAGAGGGAGCCCAGGAGGTGGAGACGGAATTGGTAGATCCCTCAGAGAACCAAACTCCCAGAATCGCCTTCCAGCCAAAAGGAAAGATGCAGAGAAAGGGCGTCCCTTCCTGGGATGACATCCTCTTCGGAGGAGGGGTTACTTCATCACAGCAATCAGAGGAATCCTAGCTTCAGCCTGCGTCCATGACCCGTGCACTCCCGGCATTTCTATATCTTTCCCCCCCATGCCGTCGAGTAAAGCCTCGCCTTTGAAGCACACTATTACATCCCCTAGGTAGGCACTGCTTTCGGCAGAGAGCGGGCCGAAAACGCCGCGCTCTACGGCCTGATGTTTATCGAAGGCCACCGCCCAGCCTCCAAAATATTTTTCCCACTCTTTAGCTTTCAGGCGCGGATCTTGACCGTCTTCCAGGTAAAGCATCACATCTCTTTGTTCTCCGCCCACCAGCCTTACCCCATCCATAAGTTTTTTAGGAAGAGAGGAAAAATTAAAGGACTTTCGCCTTTCTACCATCCCGTGGTCGGCACACACCACTAACAAAGTTCCCTTTTTCGCCGCCTCAAAAGCTGACTTTATTTCTAAATCCGCTTCTTCTAGAGCCGCTTTCCATTCCTCGCTTTGGCAGCCGAATTTATGGCCTGCCTTATCGACAGAGGGAATGTAGAAGTAGGTGAGATCAAAGTCGAAAGTTAGAGAACCTGCCATTTTGGCCGCAGCCATCGAATTTTTTTCTACAAAGTATTGGCTCCCATCTAGGGCTGCCAAGGTAAGCGGGGAAGAATCAAACTTTTTTTCTCCCACGGTAGCCACCTTTTTGCCTCGCCTTCCCAGAAGGGAAAAAAGCGTAGGCTCTTTCTGCACCTCTTTTGGATCTGGGGCATCCCTGAAACTAATCATTTGCGAGATTCGACCTGTAAAAGGATTGATCTGGGTATAGCCAAAAATAGACGTCAGTCCCGGGCAGGTGCCTGTTCCCATTGAGGAGATAGCCGCCGCTGTAGTTGTAGGAAAGCAACTGAAAAAAGGAGAAGGGCGGAAGAAACTTTTTATAGATCTTAAAAATGGGGCATAACTCAAATTCTCTACAAGGTTGAAGTAACCCAGACCGTCTACAAAAATAAATAGGCATGAAGAACAATAAGGAAGATTCAGCCTTTCTCTGCACTCTTCAGGATTTTTGTACAGGGCTGTAGGACAAGGCGCCCCTAAGCTTGCCGATATTGCAGGCAAAACAGCGGGAAGATGCCTGTAAATATCGGAAAAAGGAAGCTCTTGACACCACTGCTCTTCCATCCTTCCCCCTTTCAATACCCCATCTATGATATAAAAAATGCGCGGTAGAGCCGCGCAGAATCAAAAGCAGAAAGAAGACTTTATGCCTTCTTCCTCTTTTCATCCATATTCTCCTCTATCTCCTCCAAGCTCTTTCCGCGGGTCTCGGGAACCATGTACTTGACGAAGAAGATGGAGAGGATGGAGAAGGCGCAGAAGATTGCGAAGGGCCCGGCGATATTGTTGTGGAAGGCCACAAGAAGGATGGTGAAGAACTGGGAGACGATGAAGTCGCCTATCCAGTTGGCGGCGGAACCTATGGAGGTCCCAAGGCCCCTCACCTTCAGCGGGAAGATCTCGCTTATCATTATCCAACAGATCGGGCCCCACGAGACGGCGAAGCCGATGATGAAGAGGGCGATGAAGATCATGGTGACTATGGCGCTTCCCATGCTGTGCACACCCAAGGCCAGGGTCAAAATGATGATGATGATAAAGGAGATAGCCATTTCAACAGAGCCGAAGATCAGCAGGGACTTTCGGTTGAAGCGGTTCATGATCCCCAGGGCCACTATGGTGGAAACCACGTTCACAGCTCCTATGCCCACCGAGATCCAGATGGAATTGGCGCTAGAGAAGTGGAAGGCGGACTGGAAGATTTTGGGGACAAAGTAAATCACGGCGTTGATTCCGACGAGCTGCTGGAAGAACATGAGCAGGATGGCCACCAGGACGCTCTTGCCGGAAACCGAGAAAAGCTCCTTGAAAGTCCCCTTACCCTGGGACTTGGCAAGCACGGCCTTTATCTCTTCAATTTCCTGAGTGCCGTCCCTCTTGAGCCTTTTTTCCAGAATCTTTCTGGCCAGCTCCACCTTGCCCGCCTTTATAAGGTAACGGGGGCTTTCCGGAAGGGCGATGGAGCCTATCATGAGGGCGGCAGCGGGAAGGAGCTCGGAACCCAGCATCCACCTCCAGTCGGCCAGGCCGCCTATGTTGTGGTTCAAAAACAGGAGGTTGGCAAAGTAGGCAACCAAAATTCCGATGGTAATCATGAGCTGGAACATGGAGGCGACAGATCCCCTGTGGTCCTTATCTGCCAGTTCTACCAG
>JAGBQH010000002.1 GCA_017632945.1 Aeriscardovia sp.
GCGTGGCTCCCCCTCTTCTTTTTAAGGCCCCACCACACTCCTGCCCCCAAAAGGAAGAGGAAGGAGGAAGCCAAAGAAAGGCCCAGTATTCCTTTGCCGCCGGTAAAGGGGAGATGGGAAGGAGAAGCAGGCGTGGGAGAAGGGGGTATGACGGGGACGTGGCACTCAGATGAAAGGAGACCATAAGCGTCTGCAGGATTTAACTGGCTTACAGAGTCTCCAATCGAGTTTGTCATCTCAAGTATCCCGTCCTTTACCGCGTATTCCATCCTCCACGAAATAGCTGGCTCCGGGTTGGATTCGACAAAACTAAAGCTTCCGCTTCCGGATAAGACCTGGGGGGAAGAATAAGAGAGGGAGGAAGTAAAGGAAATATCAGGGTGCTCTACGCTCTTTACAGTGTAGGTGCCGTCCTGAAGGCCACCGAAGGTAAAGAGGTAGTAATAGGTGAGCTTGTCAAAGTCTGAACCCTTAAAGTCGTAAGGGGAAGAAGAAAACTGCCAGCCTTCAAAAGTCCCGCCGTCTTCTACGGGAGAACTGAACTCTAAGCAGGAAGGGCAGGTTCCCCGTTTGCGCTTTAAAAATCTTTGAAAGGAAAAAATAAGGCAGTCCCGTTAAGAAGATTGCCCTCCTACGCTTAGCTCCCTTTCAGCCCTGGCCACTATGAGATCCCGGATGCTTTTGGGACCCACGGAAACAATGTGTTTTGAATGGGAAATGCAAAAAACCACAAACCAGCTGTCGTGGCTGACTGTCATGCGTACCCGGAATTTTGAATCTCCTTTTTCTTCTATCCTGACTTCGGGAAATTCGGAAATCTGCGTGAGAAGTTCCGCATCGCACACAAAGCTAATAGGCGTCTTCTTTCCATCCCCCTTAAACGGAGCAGGATCGATGTCCCGTTTATTCCCTTCTTTGGGCAGGGAGTGAACTCTGATAATACCGGAAATCCTAAGATTTTGAGGTTCTCCCTCTTCGCTTCTTCCTACCAGCCAGTAAATCCCCTCATCTACTACTATTCTTTCGATTGAAAGCCGCTTTTTGCACTTCTCCCCTGTAACGTCTACATACTCCACTTCCATGCCTTCGCCCCGCCTTACGATCTCGCGAATTGCCGGAAGGTAAATGGGCTCAACTTCGCATCCTGTCAGACTGAGCCATGGAACCGTGCCCGGAGAGGCATACTGGCGAAGGTAGTTGCTCAGCCTATCTGCAGAAGCTCTCCCCTCTTCAGAAAGGAAAGAAGAGCGGGAAAGATAGCTTGCGCCGGCAGCTAAAAGGGCCACATACTGAGGGGGAATTCCAGCAAGTCTCTCCAGGCCTAAAGAATTTGTGGTTTTAACCATTCCCTTGTTTTCCAACAAATCCCAGTCCACGTCAAAAAACTGCGATCCCGCAATTTCGCCGTCATCGGAAACGGTGCTGAGGATCCCTATATCGCGCTTTATAAGATCTACCGCTTCTTCCTCTTCCTCTTTATTTGCAAAGCCTATGAATTGCAGCGCCAAATCCTTGATGGGGTAGTCGGTTCCCATATGCGCCGAAAGGAAAAGGAGAAGCTTTAAACGCCTGTCAACTTCGGACTCCGTTTGAGGCACAAAATGCAATTTTTCCGCCCCGCGGCTCCTCTTTTCAATAGGGATATGCGTGCCTGCGTCTTCACTCTCGTCAACTTTCAACCTAACCGCAGCTTCAAGGCGCTTTAGGTAAGCTTCCCTGGCAACCGGAGGAGTGAGGATGCGAGAAGAGGGGTGCTCTAGCATAAAAGTAGCTAAGTCGTCAGAATCGGCATAGACCACATTTATCTTTTCGCCGTTAATTTCCACGGCCGCCGTATACTTCCTAGAATCCAAGGCCTCTATAAGCCCTTCGGGTATTTTTTGAATTCCCAGCCCAGGGGCAATGGAGTCCAGGCCCAGGGCGGGTTCTTTGGAGATGTCGGCGGGAAAATCTTCTGCCTGGGCCAAAGACTGAACAAAATAATTGACTACTGCAAGAACGGGAATATCTTCTTTTTCAAAATGAATCCGTATCTTGGGCTCGTTTCCAAGCCGAAGCCTGTAGGAGGCAAAATCCTGGTTGTCGGTTTTGGGAGAATACTCGGGCTGCCTTGACTCTATCACTATCCCCATCGCCGAAAGCTTGGCCCTGTCCCTCTGAAATTGTTTCGCAAAGGCGGCCTTGGCGGCCTGGTCTGCAAGCTCCCCATAAGAATCGGCGTAGGCTTTTACCCTCTGGGCTATCTGGCGGCTGGTGAGCCATTGCGGAAAGGCTGATGAGAGGACGGCTAAAACATCTAATTCGTGCTTTCCCCCCTTGTCTGAAAAGCGGCGCCTGCCGTTAGAGCTCCTCTGTGCCATCGCCCCTAAATCCTCCGCTGAAAAAAGCAACTACTTTCAATTTTAAGCTTTTTTTCGGGGGGATTAATGAGCGGACTCTACGCCCCTGTCGCCTACAAAAGAGCCGTCGGGAACAAAATTCCTTTTCCCGTTGTCTTCCAAAAGCACGTTTCCAAAGAATGATACATTTTTTCCAAATCTCCAGTCGCCTTCTATTTTCACGCTCGCGGCCGCAGCCAGGGAAGGGACAAAGGGGATCCTTTCGTCAAAATCGGAGATGTTTTTGTAGTACCTCTTGTCCAAAATGACGCGGGGAAGATGGTAGTCTCCGTCTTCCATTTCATAGAGGTTGGTCAGGTGGAAGCGGTTTGACCTCATGACAAAGAGGTCTTCTGTGGTTTTAACAGGCAAAAAGCGGGGCCTGTCCACTTCCAGGCAGGCCGAAGCGCTAAATTGGCTTATGATGGAGCCCATTGCAGTTTCTAGCTGCACCACGTGCGTGGAAGAGGGATCGGAAGGATCTACCGTTTTCTTGTTTACTATGAGCGGGAAATCAAAATTGCCCTTTTCTTCCTCAAGCCTCTCTTTAAGGTCCTTTACCTTAATCCAAAGGTTGTTGGTGTTGAAATACATGTGCCTGGAAATATCGGTGGCAAACTTCATGTCCTCGGGGCTCACCTGGCTCATTTCCCTAAGCACCAGCCGGCCTGAGAATTTGTCCCTCACAATCTGGCCGCCTTTTACATCCGAAGGGGTGCGCCTTGCCACCTCCATCATGAAGGAAGCCGGAAGGGAGGCAAAGTAGCTGGCGATCTTGGTGGAGGGCCTAGCGCCCAAGTTGTCGCAGTTGGAAATGAAGAGGTACTTTATACCCTTGTCCAAGAGCAAATCCAAAAGGCCTGAAGTGTAGAGGACGTTAAAAATGTCTCCATGCCCCATAGGGCACCACTCGAGGGATGGGTCTTTTGGCCAGGAAGCGGGAGACCCGTCTGCAAGGATCTTGGGCTCCCTGTTTTGCATAATTTCAATGGGCACGCCCTTGGGGTTTGAAAAGCCAAGCTTTTCTACTTCCTCTAAGGTGGGAGAGGAAGTGTGAACCGAATCCATGAAGATGAGGGGGAACTCTATCCCCAGCCTCTGGCGGGAGATCTGGATTTGATGCACTATTACGTCAAGAAAGCTAAGGACCTCTCCATTTTTTTTCACTACCGGCAGGCTGGACTTTGGAGCCCTCAGGCCCATGGAGGTTCCAAGGCCCCCGTTTAGCTTTATAAAGGCCGTACTGGCCAAATCTGCGGGATCTGCCTTATTTACGACGATTTCCCGGATGCTTGGGACCTTTTCAAGCGGCTCTATATCTTCTTCCCTAATCCAGTTGTCATCCTTTACGGAGTTAAAAGCCTGGAACAGGTGCGTAAAAGCCTCAATTTCGCTTTCCTTTTCGCCCTGGGCCCGCATTTTTTTAACGCATTCTTGTAGAGTCATAAAATCTCTTTTCTGACCGGCAATGGGATATTTCTAGAATACAGGCATTTTCCGCCCTCTTTCTAGGCCGTTACGCCTTTTTCTCCCTAATTTTCTGTTTAAAAGAAATGGGCGAACCCTCAAATCCAAACTGGATTCGAAGCTGCTTTTCCAAATGGCGAAGGTAGGAAGCATCCATGGGGAAGCTTACAAAAAGGATGAACTGGGGGGGAACGGAGGAAGCTTGGACGGCAAAAAGAATTCTGGGCTGCTTTCCGGACCTCAGAGGATGGGGGTGGGAAATTTGGAAAGAGGAAACGAACTGGTTCAACTGGTGGGTGGAAACCCTCTTTTGCCTGGAAGAGAGGGCCTCCTCCACTGCTGGGGCGATTTTTGAAATATGCCAGCCTGTGAGGGCGGATATGTTTATCTTCTGCGCCCAGTAAGGAAGGCCCTCCTCTTCGGCTTTTGCCAGCTCCTTTTCTTCCCTGTCGGCCTCATCCCATTTATTTAGCAAGATTACAAGGCCTTTTCCCGCCTCTTGAACCCGGTTTATAACTTTAAGATCTTGCTTTGAAAGAGGGCGAGTGGAATCTAACACCACCATGCACGCATCCGACCTGTCTATTGCGTTTTGGCTGCGTATGAAGGAGTAGTAATCTAGCCCCTCTGCCATATTGGGCCTTCTGGAAATTCCCGCCGTATCGATAAGAAGCCAGCGATGGTTTCCGACATTTGCCACTTCATCTACGCTGTCTCTGGTGGTTCCGGCCTCTCCGCTCACCACTGACCTCTTCTCACCAAGCAGCCGGTTTAAAAGCGTGCTCTTTCCCACATTGGGCTTTCCTATGATTGCAACTTTGGAAAGCCCCTCGTCTTTTTCGCGCCTTTTGCCTCCTTTGGCCTTTTGGAGGGCAAGGTCGAGAAGGTCTCCTATCCCCCTGCCGTGAAGGGATGAAATTGGAACCGGTTCTCCTAGCCCCAGTTTCCATCCCTCCCCGGCACCGGCTTCAAGAACGGAGGTGTCTGCCTTGTTTACGGCCAGCACCGCAGGGGTTCCGCTTCTTCTAAGCATGGAAGCTATCTGGCGGTCTAGCGTGGTCAGGGGGGAATTTATGTCTATGACGAATATGACGGCATCTGCCTGCTGGACGGCCATCCTCGTCTGCTCGAGGGTTTTTTCGGCTATTTCGCCGGGCCCGTTGTTCCAGCCTGCGGTGTCTACGATGTCTATCTTTTTTCCGCGCCACTCAGTTTTTTGCACCACTCTGTCCCTTGTGGCGTTTGGAAGATCTGAAATTATCGAGCGGCGGCTCCCTGCAATTCTGTTTGCAAGCGTGCTCTTTCCCACATTGGGCCTGCCTACAATTGCAATATTTAAGGCCTCTTCCTTTTGGCCGGCCTCTTCCTTTTTTTCCTCCTCGGGCTCTTCTACCAGGTTCTCTCTTTCGATCATGGAGCAGATAAGAGAGAAAACCTGGTCTATATCCATATGCGTGGTGTCTATCTCTATGACTCCGGGGGCGGGGGAGAGAAAGTCGGAAGTTAAAAGATCGGCTGCGTCCCTGGAAGCGACATCGTCTTCGATTCCCTCATTTCTCCGCCTTTCTTTCCTAACAGCCTTTGAAGCTGTAAGAAGGAGGCGCAAATCAGCTTTGGGGGCGATCACGGTAGTGGCGTCTCTGCCCTCTAGCACCATGCCTATATGCTCTTTTTGAGCTTCTGCAATTTGGCGGCGGAAAAAGTGATTGAGGAGATCGCGGATTTCCTTTATGGAAGAAAAGTCGGAAATTTTTTCGCTGATTTCTTTTTGCCGGATCCGGGAGGAAACATCCCTGCCATCTATAAATATCTCTTTGCCATCTTTGGAGAGGGAAAGCTTTCCGTCAAAAAGAGACAGGGCAGATTCGATCTTTTCCTGCCTGCTTTCAGCCCCTTTTTCTATGCTGTAGAGGCAGGCTGCCCTGTAGACGCTTCCGGTATTTAGATAGGCCAGTGCGTACTTTTTGGAAAGCATCTGGGAAATTGTGCTCTTTCCAACTCCGGCCGGCCCGTCAATTGCGATTATCAAATCCCACTTCCTTTTCTAATTCTTCAATTTCTTTTTTGTCTAGCTTTCTATATTCTCCGGGTTTTAACCCCCCCAAGCTCACGGGCCCCATTCTAGTCCTTACCAGTTTTTCCACCCTAAAGCCGAGGGCGGCAAAAACCCTTCTGACAATGCGGTTTTTGCCGGAATGCAGGGAGACCATAACTTCGCATTTATGGCTCCCCTGCCTTAAGATTTTGACTTTGTCGAACTTTTGCCATCCGTCTTCTAAAAGCACTCCCCTCGAGACCAGCATGGATGCCACATTTTGAGGCAGGGGATGATTTAGAAAGACCATATAGTTTTTTTCCACGCCGTACCTGGGATGCGAAAGCCTGTTTGCCAAAGTTCCATCATTGGTCATTAAAAGCAGGCCTTCTGAATCATAATCAAGTCTGCCTACGTGAAATAATCTGGCTCTCGATTTATAGGTCAAAATATCGGAAAGGGTCAGCCTTGAAGACTTGTCTTCCATAGCTGAGAGCACATTTTTCGGCTTGTTTAGGGCAAGCACCACCTTCTCGAGTTCCGGCCTTACTCTGGAGCCGTCCACCTTTACTTTTTGCTCATATGCGTTTATTCGAGTGCCAAGATCTGATGCAAGGGCGCCATCCACTTCAACGCGACCCTCTTCTATCAGTTTTTCGCAGTCCCTCCTGGAGCCCAAGGAGCAAAGGGCGAGATATTTTTGCAGCCTTATGTCTTCAAGCTCTGGATCTCGCTTTTCCAAGTTCATTTCTACCCCTGTAGTCAGATATGTATAGAGTGTATTACATCTCGATTCACATTTTTTAATGGTACATATTGAGTGATCCGTATAAAGCCTACAGATAAGGATAGTTAATGGAAGAAGCACAACAAACCGAATCTAAAAAACGGCAAGTGCATAAGGAATCAAATAAAAACTCCGACCAAAAAGAGGGATTTTATTTCTCCAGAAGAAAGTGGCTGAGGATACTTACTGAATTTGTGGGGACATACTTTGTGGTCTTCACTATCATGGCGGCGACCTGCTGGATCACTCTTACCAGCCTCTCTCCCGTGTACCTGGGGATAGTGGCATTTTGCGCTTACGCGGGCGCGGCGGCCGTCTTCCAAGGCATTTCAGGCGCCCATTTTAATCCCGCGGTAAGTTTTGCCATGGCTTTAAGTTCCAGGCTTTCCTGGCTCGATGCCCTTTACTATGCGATAGCCCAGATTGTGGGGGCCATCTGCGCTTCTGCGACCCTTTTTGGGCTTTTGAAATTCATGCCCTCCGACTTAAACGTCACCAGCCAGCAATGGTGGGAGCTTTTGGCCAATACTTTTGATTCTTCAGCCTCCGACCGAATCAAAGTCGGACCGGGCTTTGCGATAGTAATAGAGCTTATTTCAGCCTTCATAGTCATGGCCCTCGTCCTTAAAGCTGTTCATTCTAACGGAAAGCCGCGCCGTTCCTATTACTTCCTTTCCGCCCTTGGGTATGCAACTGCCACAATCCTTGCCAGCTTCTTTACAGGGGGCGGTTTTAACCCCGCCAAAGCCACAGGCGCAGCCATAATGGCGGGAGCTGCAGGAGTGCCCGGAGTTGGAGCGGAACTATGGCTGTTTTGGATTATTCCCCTGCTTTGCGCGGCAGTATGCGCCTTGATAAATACCATTTACCAAGGAATGGGCAAAAACAGGGTCAAAGATGCCTCTGCGGAGGAAACTCAAGATGAAAAAGAAACAGATGAAGATGAAGAAGATTGGGAAGAGGAAAAAGAGGATAAAAAGTCTTTAAAGGCGAAGAAGGAAGTAGGATCCGAGGAAGACGGCGGCGCAAAAGATTAGGATAGCGCAGTCCGTAGCTCGGCTTCGGGCCTTCCATGGGCTTTTGTCTTTTAAAGCGATCCTAAAAATAAATGCCAAAAATAAGGCTGAAAGCATCACTATAACGCCTGCCAGCAGGCATCCAAAAAAAGCCAAAAGGCTCGCCGCAAATAATATAAGGAAGGGAAAACAAAAAAGCGAGGCGAAAAATATCTTGCCCCTTTTTCCGGCTTTTCCTTCTTTTTTCACGCTTTCTCCGGGAATTGAATCAAAGTGCTGATAGGGATTCCGGAAAGCCTTTCCCTGCCCCCCTGCCCTTTAAGTTCTATAAGGAAACAAAAGCCGGCCACCCGGGCATGCAATCTTTTGACCAGCCTTGCCGCGCTGACGGCAGTTCCTCCGGTAGCCATAAGATCGTCTACTATGAGGACTTTGGAATTTGGCTTAATGAGGTTCTTTTCTACCTCTACGCTGGAAATGCCGTACTCAAGCTGATAATCTTCCCTGAGCACCGGAGGAGGCAGTTTCCCGTCTTTTCTAAATGCAACAAATCCTTTTCCCAGCCTATCGGCCATGGGAGCCCCTATAAGAAAGCCCCTAGCTTCAAGGCCTCCCACGTAATCAAAATCTGATGCTTGGACCGGAAGGGTGGAAACGAGGGCATCCAAAAGGATGTGATATGCTTTGGAATCCGAAATGAGGGGCATAATATCTCTGAAAACCACCCGAGGTCGTGGGAATCCCTCAACTGAACGCAACTTGCCCATAACGTAGCGCGCGTTCTCCTCCCCCACGGCTTTTACGAGGGACTTATCTATCATCAATCTTGATTTTCGATCTTGGCTACTTTGCCTTCCCCATCCTCATTCTCATTATTAGAGGATTCGGATTCATTCATAAGGTCAATATTTTCGACTTTTACGCCTTCTTCAGCGCCATTGGCTTCTACGTGCTCTACGCTCTTTTCCTGGGCCTGTGGAGCGGGTTCAGACTTTTTTGCAAGGAAGGAACCCTTCTTTTTTTCCTCTGCCTCGGCTTTGGCTTCCTCCCTGTCTTCTCCTGCATAGGCCGGAATTACCGGAGGCTTTACGATGGCCTGAATCCTCCAGCGGGATAAAGATCCCTCTGAATCTATCACCACCTGATCGTGCCTGATATCTATTTCCCTTATCTTCCCCAGAAGGCCGGATACCGTGGCTACGGGGTCTCCCGGCCTAAGGCTTTTAAGCCATTCCTCCTGGGTGGTGCGCGTCTTTTTGGAACGGCGCATGGAAAAGATGGCAAATACGATGATGATGATTATCATGGCGATAATAAGCAGGTAATTGTCGCGCATGCTATTTCCTTTTCTTCTCTCGAACTAAATCCTAGATGAGCAGTTGCTCCCGTGGTAGGAGGATTTTAATCTCACTTTCTTATGATAATACTCATAACAGGCGTTAACTCTCAACTTAAGTGGAAAAGGTCGCCCCGGTCCAAAGAGAGATGCTTCCTTCCTTTTGGGGTTATTACCCTGCCTTTCCGAGTTCGAGCCATAAATCCTTCGCGGATAAGATAGGGCTCGGCTACCGATTCTATGGTTTCGGCGTTCTCCCCCAAAACCGCTGCCAAATTTTTAAGCCCCACCGGACCCCCTTTAAATTGGAGTTCCAAGGCGGAAAGGAGGGCGATGTCCAACCTGTCGAGGCCTGAGGGATCTACCTGGTAGATATTTAAAGCCTCTTTCACATCCTCTTCGCCCGCTACCTTTATATTTTCTACCGTCACCCAGTCTCCCACCCTTTTAAGGAGGCGGTTGGCAATTCTGGGAGTTCCCCGGCTTCTTCTTGCCAGCTCCATGCACGCGCTTTCGGTTATAGAAATAGACAAAATTCCTGCAGACCTCTTTATAAGCTGCGCCAATTCCTCAGGCTTGTAGTAGTCAAGCCTCAAAGAAAGGCCAAAACGCGTCATGAGAGGGCTGGGCAGCATTCCTTCCCTGGTAGTGGCCCCTATGACGGTAAAGTGGGGGAGGGCAAGGGGAATGGAGGTGGCTCCGGGCCCCTTTCCCACCATCACATCCACCCTGAAATCCTCCATAGCAATATAAAGCATCTCTTCTGCAACTTTTGGAAGGCGGTGAATTTCGTCTATAAAGAGGATTTCCCCCTCCTCAAGCGAAGAAAGGATGGATGCTAAGTCGCCGGGATGCTGGACGGCGGGGCCGCTGGTGATTCTCATGGGCACCTGCATCTCTTCTGAAGCTATGAAGGCCATCGTGGTCTTTCCAAGGCCGGGAGGCCCGGAAAGCAGGATATGGTCGGCTGTCTTTCCCCTCTTTTTGGCCGCATTCAGGAAAAGTTGCATTTGCTTTTTTATTTCGCTTTGGCCCACAAAGCTTTCAAGGGTACGGGGCCGCAGTTTTTCGTCGCTTAATTCCGACCCCGCCGCCGAAATAGGAGAAAATTTATCATCAGGCATGTCTATCCAAAATTTGTAAACAGGCTTTCAAAAGCGTAGAACTATCGGCTGAAGGGAAAGCTTCCTTGGCTGAACGGTAAGCGGCCTGGGCCTGGAAATTTTTCCATCCCAAAGACTGAAGAGCCTCCAAAACCCCATCGTCTTTGCTTCCCTCTTCCCCCAAAAAGCCGAGATCTGCATCCTGAAGAGAGGAAATAAGCCGGGAAGCGGCCTTGGGGCCGATGCCGGGAACCTTGAGGAGAAGGGAAGAATCCTTGTTTTCTACCGCTTCAGCCAAATTCGACATTTCCATATTTGAAAGAATTGAAAGAGCGGCCTTGGGGCCGATGCCGGGAACCTTGAGGAGAAGGGAAAAGACCTCCTTTTCTGCAGAACTTAAAAATCCGTAGAGCTTGGGGCCTTCCTGGGAAAGGCGCAGGCAGACCTCTATCCTTTTCTTTTCCCCAATTTCCAGTTCTTCCATGTCTCTTTCCGGCATGCTTATTTCAAAGCCGATCCCAAAGCACTCGAGGACTAAAAAATCTGAAGTTGAAACCACCTGGCCCTCTAGAAAGGAAAGCATTACATTCCCCTCCCGCGCATTTTGTTTTTAGCCGCCTTAAACTTCTCGCTGGCCTCTATCCACTTTTTCTGAGCTTCGCTTTTGCCCGTATCCATAATTGAAAACACGGAGGAATCTTCGGGGTGAAGAATATGGCAGATAGCCTGAGCCAGAGCATCGGCCCCGTCAAAGGGGGTGGGCAGGGTAGGAAGGGAAAGAAAACGGGCTACCATCCTTTGAATCTGCTCCTTTTTGGCCATTCCGTTTCCGGTGACGGCCAGCTTCACTTCGGTGGGGGTATGCATGGCAGTAGGAAGCGAATACTGCGCCGCTACAAGCATGGCAAGACCCGCCACCTGGGCGGTGCCCAAAACGGTATTGGTATTTTTCTGAGCGAAAACTTTTTCTATGGAAACTATATCGGGCTTAAAACCGGAAATCTGCTTCCTAAGTCCCTCATAGAGGCTTAAAAGCCTCTCTTCCTGTTTTTGCGAGGGTGAAGTGGACAAAACCTGCATGTCCACAAAGCGCATCTTGAGCCCCTGGGCCTCTACTACTCCAATTCCGCAGCGGGTCAAACCGGGATCTATGCCCAAGACGAGCAAGCTTATTCTTCGTCTTCCAAAAGCTGCAAGACTTCGGGGCTGGCGGTCCAGTTGGAGTAGATATTCTGCACGTCATCAAGATCGTCTAGCGCATCTATGAGCTTTATAACTTTCTTGGCAGTATCAAAATCAAGATCCACCTTAACTGACGGCACCAGAGCGGTTTCGGCCGATTCATAGTCGAAGCCTGCAGCTTGAAGGGCCTTTCTTACTGTAATGAGGTCGGCAGGAGAAGTGGTGACAGTGTATATGTCCCCGTCGTCTTCCACATTTTCTGCCCCCGCTTCAGCCGCGACAGAAAACAGCTCGTCATAGTTTACATTCTCAGAAGGAACCTCAATTTCTCCCTTCCTGGCAAAGTTAAATGCCACGGAGCCGGAAGAGGCAAGAGACCCTCCGTTCTTTCCAAGAGTGCTTCTAACTTCCGCTGCGGCTCTGTTGTGGTTGTCGGTGAGGCACTCGATAATGAGGCCTACCCCTCCCGGAGCATAGCCTTCATAAGTTATGGTCTCATAGTTTACTCCGCCGCCTTCGGCACCGCTGCCTCTCTTTACTGCCCTCTTTATGTTGTCGGCAGGAACAGAATTCTTCTTTGCCTTATAAATCGCATCATAAAGAGTGGGGTTGCCGTCAGGATCTGGGCCGCCCTGTTTGGCTGCAATCTCGATGTTTTTAATAAGCTTTGCAAAGAGCTTTCCCCTCTTTGCGTCTATTGCGGCCTTCTTGTGCTTGGTGGTCGCCCATTTTGAATGCCCGGACATATTTCCCTCCTATCGCTATTACATGTACGATTTTAGATCCTCTGCCGTATTAACTTGAATCTTCTCCCTGCAGGCTCTCTCTATGAGATCGCAAACCTTCTCTTTAGGAATGGAATTTAGCTGCGATCCGTCCCTAAACCTGAAGCTGACCGTTTTAGCCTCTTCATCCTTAGGACCGGCAATGAGAACGAAGGGCGCCTTAGTCTGCACCGAATTTCTTATCTTCTTTCCAAATCTGTCAGAAGAAAAGTCCTTTTCCACCCTTATTTCAGAAGAGGAGAGCTCTTTACCAATGGAAGAGAGGTAGTCTTCGCTTTGATCAGTCACAGGAATAAGCAGGACCTGGGTGGGGGCCAGCCATGCGGGAAGCGCTCCTGCGTAGTGCTCTAGAAGGATGGCAAAGAAGCGCTCTATAGAGCCAAATAGCGCCCTGTGAATCATCACCGGCTCCTTGTGCTCACCTTCCTTGCTGACATACTCCAAGCCAAAAAGCCTGGGCTCGTTAAAGTCGAGTTGCAGGGTGGAAAGCTGCCAGAACCTGCCCAAAGCATCTTTTATCTCCACGGAAATCTTTGGACCGTAGAATGCCGCGCCTTCTTCGTCCAGCTTTAGCGAAAGCCCGGACGCCTTTCCTACCCTGCGGAGCGTATCTTCGGCTTTCTGCCAGATTTCATCCGAGCCTACGTACTTATTCGGATTTTTGGTGGAAAGCTCCAGGTAGAAGTCCTTAAGTCCAAAGTCCCTAAGAACGGTAAGGATGAAGTTTAAAGTATTTGAAAGCTCTTCTTCCATCTGCTCGGGAGTGCAGTAAATATGGCTGTCGTCTTGCGTAAATCCGCGCATTCTGGTCAGCCCCTGCACTTCTCCCGACTTTTCATAGCGGTAAACCGTCCCGAATTCAAACAGCCTGAGCGGCAGCTCTTTATAAGACCTTTGTCTAGACATGTATATGAGGTTGTGCATGGGGCAATTCATGGGCTTTAAGTAATAGTTTTGAGCCTGCCTTATAACTTCCCCTTCAGAGTTTTTCAGCTCGTCTAAGTGCATGGGGGGATACATGGAATCGGAATACCAGTTAAGGTGCCCCGAAGTTTTGTAAAGATCCTCTTTTGTGACATGGGGAGTTTGGACGAAGGAGTACCCGTTTTTAAGGTGCATCCTCTTTGAATAGTCCTTCATCGTTTCAATTACGGCCGCGCCTTTGGGATGAAAGACTGCAAGGCCCGCTCCAAGTTCGGTGGGGAAGGAAAAGAGGTCCATGGCCTCGCCTATCTTCCTGTGATCCCTCTTCGCTATCTCTTCTCTTCTCTTTATATAGGCGTCGAGATCATCCTTTGTAAACCATGCCGTTCCGTAGATTCTCTGCATGGAGGGATTGTTTTCATTTCCCTTCCAATAGGCCGAAGCCGTGCGTAGGAGCTTTACGGCCCCAATTTTCCCAGTATCCTGCATATGGGGCCCGCGGCAAAGATCTTGCCATACCGTTTTTCCGCTCTTATCCACGTTGTCGTACATGGTCAGAGTCTGCCCCTCTTTATCTTTTATCAGCTCGAGCTTGTAGGGCTGGGAGGCCTCTTCTCTAAGGGCCTCTTCAAAGCCCACTTCCCTTCTTACAAACTTTTGTTTTTGGGCTATTATCTCCCTCATTTTCTTTTCGATCTTTTCCAGATCTTCGGGAGTGAACGGGGTTTTGACGTCAAAGTCGTAGTAAAAGCCGTCCTCTATGACGGGCCCCACTCCAAGCTTGGCCTCAGGGTAGAGGTCAGTTACGGCCTGGGCCATCACGTGCGTTGCCGAATGGCGCATGATGTCCAAGGCTTCTTGGGATCCTGGAAGAATATCTTCAACCTCGTCTCCGTCCTTAAGAAGTGTGGACCAGTCTTTTATTTCCCCATTGATTTTTGCTGCCGCGCATCCGCTTTGCCCATTAACAACGTCCCTGGCAGACAGGGGAAGATCTACAAGCTTTTCCGATCCGTTGACTTTAATTTTTGCTTGTCCTGATTGAGACATAATGAAAACATACCCCGCATAGAAGGAAGGCGTAAGCCTTGTGAAGATATGAAAAGTGGGCGATACAGGAATCGGACCTGTGACCCCTTCGGTGTGAACGAAGTGCGCTACCGCTGCGCTAATCGCCCTAAAAAGTGGGCGATACAGGAATCGGACCTGTGACCCCTTCCGTGTCAGGGAAGTGCGCTACCGCTGCGCTAATCGCCCAAGGTGGTGGATGAGAGGTGGGTATGAGAGTCGAACTCATTTAAACGGTTTTGCAGACCGGTACCTAACCGTCTGGTTCACCCACCGTGGTTTTAAAAAAACCAGAGCGGACAACGGGACTCGAACCCGCGCTCTCGACCTTGGCAAGGTCGCGCTTTACCAACTAAGCTATGTCCGCAAGCGCTTAACACGCATTTTTTATTTTACCCAATGCAATTTTATAAAGCAATACAAGGCCCAGATTGAAAATTTTAAGGCTTGTGGTATTTTTTAATAAGCGGGCTGTAGCGCAGCTTGGTAGCGCACCTCGTTCGGGACGAGGGGGTCACAGGTTCAAATCCTGCCAGCCCGACCCTTTTTCCCGGTTTTCCGTTTTCTTTTAGACAATTCTTCATTTCTGCGTTGGTATTGCTTCGGATCATGGCTGGTCAGATGCCATTTGCCGCACCATCTGCATTGGTATACAAAGAGCGACACTCCCCTTTCAAAGTAGGTATCTTTAACTTCTTCTTCCGCCTGCGACCTGGAGGCATACATTATCTTGTTGGAGATTGAGCAGCGTTTGGGTTCAAAGAAATACACTTACATCAATATAAACCTAAAAGGCACGGCCTATTGAGCTAGGAGGACAAATTGATAGAAATCACCGAGGAAGATATGGATTTGAAGAAGATTGCCGAAAGCGGGCAAACCTTCAGAGCAAAAATGGTAAGCGAAGGAGTCTACCGGTTTATATATAAATCCTGCGCCCTTTTCATAACAAAAAAAGCCCCCCGCACTTTTGAAGTCTCCTGCTCTGCAAAAGAGTGGGAAAAAATATGGATACCCTATTTCGATCTTGACAACAGCTATGAGCTGGATCCAAAAGACTTTGAAAACCCCTATCTTAAAAAGGCGATAGAGGCCGGCAAAGGAATAAGGATTTTGCGCCAAGACCCATGGGAATGCCTGATAAGCTTCATAATTTCGCAGAGAAAAAATATCCCGGCCATAAGTTCGTGCGTGGAAAAAATGAGCGAGGAACGGGGAAGAGAAATAAAAACTCCGCGCGGAACGCTCAAAGCTTTCCCGGATCCTGCATCCCTTCTCTCCGATCTCTCTTCCTTCAAACTGGGCTACCGCCAGGATTACGTAAGGGGAGCTGCAAAGAAAGTGGCAGATGGGGAACTTAACTTGGCCGAGCTTGCAAGCCTTCCTGACACAGAACTTAAGTTGGAGCTTAAAAAGATAAAGGGGGTGGGGGAAAAGATAGCTAACTGCGTGCTGCTTTTCGGCTATCACAGAATGTCTTGCGCGCCGGTGGATGTTTGGATCGAAAAAATCATAAACGAATGGTTTAAGGGCGAGAACCCATTTCCCAAGATGGGTGAAAAAGCCGGGATTTTACAACAGTACCTTTATTTTTATGCCCGCTCTATCTAGGCCTCCTGCTGGCAACCTCGTTTCCCTTGGCCGCTAATTCGTCAATGCGGCGCAAAACCGGAGAGGGAGGGAGCTCTTCCTCCCCGTATCTTTCCAGCTGCGCCTTGCAGATTAGAAAGTCTGCAAGTTTGGGGTTTTTGGAAAGTACTGGGCCGTGAAGGTAAGTGCCTATGGTGTTATTTACGATAACCCCGTCTACCCCGTCTTTTGAATTGTTGCCCCCTCCAGAAGTGACTTTGCCAAGAGGCGTGAGGGGGGAAGAAAAATAGGTTTGACCCGAATGGTTTTCAAAGCCCACCAGTCTTCCAAACAGATCCGACTCCTCCACCAAATTTCCTATTAGCCTGTCGGAAGTGGCCTCGGTGTAGACGTCAAAAACAGAAATGCCTGGAATCTTTTTTCCAGAATTGGTAAGAAAGTACTTTCCAAACAGTTGGTACATTCCGCATATCATCAGCATGGGAACGCCCTGGGTTGAGAGCTGCCTAAGTTTTTCTCCCCTCATCTGCAGATCGTCAAATATATTCTTTTGACCCGAATCCTGTCCGCCCCCGCCCAAAATCATGTCAACGTGATCGGGAAAGCTGTCGCCTGGATTGTAAAAGTGGACCACAGGCTCAAAACCGTAAAAGGAGAGCCTTTTGGAGACTATAAGGACGTTGCCCATATCCCCGTAAAAGCTCATGTCGTTAGTGTAAAGGGAAAGGACATCAATCTGCCGCATATAAATTCCCTCCTTTGCTCTTGTCCAGATCCAAAAGAATTTTGCGGATGGAGAGCATGGAAGTGTAACTGGAAAAGATTATCTTCTCGCCCCCGCCTTCAAGAAAGCGCATCAGGCTTTTCTCTATATCCAGATCGGCTCTCAGCACTTTTTTGCCGTCGTATTCGAGGCACAGAGCCATGTCAAAAGCTCTCTGCCCGGTTACGGCCTTAACTGTAGACAGGTTTGAATAGTCCACGTCGTATATCCAGCTCACATCCCTGCCATCGGCGCTCTGGTCATTTAAAGCTACCATCACTTCTTTTCCTTCAAGCGGGATCGAACGCAAGGCGGAGGAAAAGCCCACGGGGTTTTTTACAAGTACCATCTCTACATGAGATTGCCCGATTTTAAATCCTTCTCCCCTTCCGAAGGCGGGGCGAACTTTGGAGACAGCCTGCGCAACGGCTTTAGGGCTAAGGTCAAGATTCTTAAAGCGAGGAAAATCTTTAAGAGCGGGGCAGGTTTGGGCTATATTTAAAATTCCGCAAATTGCGGCAGCGGCATTTAGAAAGTTGAAACTACCCTCTACTCCCATCTCTAGGGAAAACGTTTGCCCTTCAACTTCAAAAGTGGCAAGATTTCCCACTATTGCCTTAAGCACCACCGAAGCTGAGTCACTTTGAAGGGGAGGAATGCATCCATGCCTCATGCATATCAAATCCTCATCGCTTGGAAAGAGGGGGGAAAGGGAAGGATCAAAACCGTAAAATGAAGTTTTAACTTCTTGAAAGCGGCTGGAAAAGGCCCTCACCCTCCTGTCTGCGCCGTTCAATATAAGGCCCCTTTTGGCAAAAGAGGCTACTTCGGAAAGCATGGATTCTACCGCATCCCTTTCCCCATAGCGGTCGAGCTGATCTCTGCAGCAGTTCAAAATGAGGGCATAGGTTGGCGGAAACTGCCTACAAAATATGGGGGCCCAGGCCTCATCTAGCTCAAACACCCCTATATCGCAGGGGAGCTTGCCTGAGGCAGTCATGAGGGGCAGAAGGGATGAAATGATTCCCCTTGTAAAATTTGCTCCCGAATTATTTGTAACCGTTTTAAGACCTAGAGAAGAGAGGGCCTGGGCAATCAAGCGGGCCGTCGTAGTTTTTCCGTTAGTTCCGCAGACAATCATCGTACCCAAAGGAAGCTGGCTTAAGGCAGAAGATAGAAATCCTGCGTCCATCTTTTCTACGATCATCCCTGGCAAAGAGTGCCCCCTCTTTAGGATTTTGCATGCTGCCTGCACGCTCTTTCCTACTGCCACGCTAAGGGGAGAACTCGTATTTTTCAATTTGCACCTCCTACTCCCTATCCTAGTGGAGAACTAAAATACCGAAAAACCCTATGAAATAAAAACACAGACTCAAAATGAAAGTGGAAAGGGAATAGAAGACAGATTTTCCCCATCCCCTCTTCCGTTTTGTCAGAAGCGCCGCCGCCGTCCCTAGCACCGCAAAAGAGGAATAGCCGCAAAGGAATCCCGCGCATATCACTTCCTTTAAAATAGGCGAGGTTTCCAATAGAAAAATCATTGCGTTCAGTATTCCGCATACAAGGCAGGAAATAAGGCTGGCTATAAATATGCTGGTCGAGCGGCTTTTTTTAAACCCCCTAAAAAAGCGATCCTGGCAAAACCTCAAAGCCGTGCCAAAGGCTGAAGTTACAACTACTAGAACATCTATCCACATTTTTCTGCCTTTAGTAGCCGTGGCGGGCGCCGGGGAGGCGTGTTTTGCCCCGCTCTAAGGAAAGCTGGTGATGCGCTCCGGATCTTTTTCTTCTTGCGCTCTTTTTTCCCGAACCCAGAAATATGCCCAGCGAGCTAAATACAATGCAGGAGGCAAAATTTACAGCGACATAGAAAATAAGCACAACTATGTTGGGCTGCAAATAAAGCAGGGAAATCTGCGAAAAGACCAAGTCAAATGCCGTAAAGCTGGCCGCAGCGCTTTCAGAGACAAAAACGTACCATTTTTTCCCTTTGGAAGGGAAGCGGACTTTAAAGAGGGAGACAAGCAGGCCAAAGATGAAGGCGCCTATGAGGTTGATAAAAAGGTAAGTCCAGTCCCACCCGTAGAAGCTGTACTGCACTAAATCGCAAAAATGTGTTATTACGACCCTAAGCGCGGCCCCCAGAAGCGCCCCTGCAAACACCAAAAGCAGGTCGCTTAAAAAGCGCTGCTTTCTTGGATGCCTTCTTCTGCCCTTTTTTTGGATATGGGCAGGAGGGGAGGATGACTTTAGGTGCCTTCCCTGGTAGTCTTTATGTCTCACTTTGACTTGTTAATCTCCCGCTTCCTTCGTTTAAAATTTCCAAGCTAATTTTATTATGAGGTTTGCATTCAGCCCTTCCGATCCGTCTAATGCTTGAAAGAAAAGGCCGAAAACAATAAAGACCCATTCTGGCTGCACTTTAAAAAATGCAGCGCCGCATGCATCCCAGTTTCTTAATCCCCCGGATCCCGCTTTCCATTTTCATAAATCCAAAAGCGCAGCTAGTCCTAAGGAAGAAGAACTCGCACTCGAAGCGAGATGGCTAAAAGCGAGCTCAGTCTGATTTGAAAGTTTTCCGGCCTTTAAGGCCCAGATCGGCTAAGACCTCTTCTTTGGTTTTTGTGGGCGAAGTTAAAACCACCCTGTAATAAGTATTTCTAAGCTTTGTAACTTTTATTGCCTGGTCTTGCCAAGTGGTTTTAAGGAGGCATTTGCCGCATAAAAGTTCTACGTCGTATGGGTTTTCAAGAAAATCAGTCGCTACAGTGCTGTCGGAATTTCGCACGCGGAAAAGCACATTGACCAGTACCTCAGACAGATTGCACTTCTTTTTTATGGCCTTTAACAGATCGCTGTGGGCGTATGGTACAATTTTCCCCTTCTTTTCAGAACTCAGTCCCAAGTAGGGGCGGGGATAAAAAGGGTAAGTGCATTTGGTGGGATACCTTGCAAGTCTCTCTTTATCCCAAACAGCGATTATTTCTTTTCCGCACCACGCGCACTTGACCACTCCGATAAAATTATCTTCGTCTTTATTTTGAAACGTGGGATCATAATAAGCAGGCAGCCTCCTGATTTTGTGCATTTCATTCCAGGCCTCGCTGTATTTCATTTCTCACCTTTCAAATGTCTAGGAAAATACGTCTCGACTATACCTTTTACGTTAGATTGCACGTACTCTTTAGTCCGCCTTCCTGCTAAAGCCCCCTTCACAGGACCGTAAAAATAAAACTTGGATCCTGCTTCAGTTTTAAAACTAATTAGCGGCGCACGATCAGCGCTGCAACTTCAACGTGGTGAGTGCAGGGATAAAGGTCAAAACCCCGCAAATATTGCAGGCGATACCCCTCCTCCCTTAAATACCTAAAGTCCCTAGCGAAGGTAGTGGGGTTGCAAGAGACGTAGGCCAGAGCGCTTACGCCCTTTTTGGCCAGCCCTTCACACACTTCCTTTCCAAGGCCAGATCTTGCCGGATCTGCCACGACAAAATCCGGGGCAGACGGAAGGGAGGGAAGGGCCTTTTCTACTTTTGCGCATGAAATGGAGAATTTCTTTCCTCCCCCCGTGTTTTTCTTTGCCATCTTTACTGCCTTGGGGGCCTGCTCCACGCTCTCCACTTTTTCAAACAGAGATCCTAATGGAAGAGTGAAGAGACCCGATCCCGAGTAAAGATCCCAGGCCAGCTTTCCAGAAAAGGGTTTGGCCAATTGGTAGACGCACTTTGCAAGGGTTTGGGCCGCCATCACGTGGACCTGCCAGAAGGAAGAGGCGTCCACTTCATAGCTGTAAAGGCGATCTAGCAGTACTTGCTGCACTAGAGTGCCCCTGCCCGCAGCTTTTTTCCCACCAATGCCTATGTAAAAATTCCCTTCCACTTCGCCTGTTCCCATCGCCAGGTGAAGATGGGCGTTTTCAGGAAGAGGGCTGCTCCAAATTCCGGCTTTCTTTGCTTCTTCTAAGAGGGGGGAGGAGCAAAGCGGCATTGTAGAAATTGGAACCAGGCTGTGGCTCTCCCTTTTCCTCATGGATGGATGCCCGTCAGAGTTGGTCACAAGATCGATTCGGCTTCTCCAGTGAAGGCCTCCGTTTTCAAGATCAAACTTTAATCTCTCTACCGGGCACTCTTCTTCAGTCCCCCCGAGGCGCTTTAACTGGTTTTCTATCACCCATTTTTTCCACGCGATCTGGCCTTCTAGACTCACAAAGCACAGGTCCGCTCCACCTATCCCCCCGCCTTCGGCCTTAGGCCCCGCTTCTTTCCACAAGGGATCTATCCTGAAAGGGGAAGGTGAAAACACTTCTTTGACTTCCCCCGTCCAGAACCTCGCTTCCTTCCTTGCAGGCTGGTCTATGGAAATAAGGACTTCTTCTCCCGGCAGGGCGAAACGCACAAAGACAGTGCGGCCGTCAATATGGGTGATGCACCGTCCCTGATCTGCGAACTTTTCAATTACGACTTTAAACTCTTTGGCCGCCATACTTCCTAGCTCTGTCAACTCTCTTTATCTGGGGAGAAATTATCATCCAGCACAGCCATACCGTCACAGCGTAAAGCGGGATGCCTAGTACCAAGTGCAGTATTCCCAGCACGTCTATGTTGTCTGCAAAGTAGAAGGGGACCTCTATGACGAGGCGGATGGAAAACAGGGCCACCCATACCCACGTGGCCTTCATATAGGCTTTGTGGAGGAGCTTGTCCCCATTCCATTCTTTGGCCCACGCCCTAAGACCGTTTTTTGGAGGGGTGTGGAAAAACTCCACCAGTATCCCCAAAATAGGAAAACGGCACAGAAGGGTGATTAGAAAGACTATAACCGCGCAAAAATCGAGAATAAAAGCGGGAAGGTAGTAATTTCTCGCACTGTGGCTCAGGGCGGCTGCCCCCAGATAAATGCAGGAAAGGATAAGGCCCACTATGGCGCTCCTCATCTTTTCGCGCATTATAAATCTCCAGGCTATGAAAAACAGCGAAATCCCTATGGAGCACACTACGGCTATAGAAAGCTTGTGGGTGCAGATATAGAGAATCAGGAAGACCGCGCTGGGTCCTACGGCTTCAAATATCCCTCTCCAGCCGCCCACTGCGGCCATAAAGGAAAAGGTGTCGCTCTGGGCTATGGAGGCAAAGCCCTTTTTACCCCCCTCCTGGGGGTTTTGACGCATTTGCTGCGGTTCGGGTGCGGGCTGGAGGGTAGAAGAGACTACCCTTCTCCTTCTTCTTTCTCCGGACTCTTGTGCCATTTGCCGCCTTTATCCAACTATCTTATTTCCGTAAACATGGGGCCTCTTTCCAAGGTCTCCTGAACGCTCTGCTTTGTGGTCACGTCTACCATCTCCGGGCCCTCGCCCCCGGCTGCCTTCACCATGTTTTGAGGAAGGAGCTGAGGGGGGAAGACAAGCGGGACGGGGTCTCCCGGGGCCAAAGGCTCAGTTCCCCTGTTTGCAATTACAGTAGAGAAGAAATCGTCCAGGTAGTCTTTTTCTTCCCCTCCTTCTGCGGCGGGGCCTGCAAAAATCCCGCGAAGCATCCAGCGGGGGCCGTCTACGCCTACGATTCTGGTGGGAATTTCCACGCCTTCCCTCACCTTGGTCGTGAAATAGACTTCAGGCCCGAAAGTGCCTTCTTTTTCCGTTGCGCCTTTTTGAGAGGAGAGTATATCGTTTCGCAGTTCCTGCCAAAACTTTACGCGCCTGGGGGAGGCGAGGAGGGTGAGCTGAAGGGAAGAGCTGCCGTAACTGAAGGCCAGATCCACTATGCTCTTTTGATCGGGGGAAGGGACGAGGCGCATGGAAAGTCCGCCCTTGCCAAGGATTTTCAAGCCTCCCAGATCCAAGTACTCCCCTTCCGGCACATCCGGATCTGAAATGTCGTAAGGACCCGAGTGGCCCTTCACCCCCTCAGATTCCTCCACCTCTTCCTCTTCTATCTCTTTTTCTTCCTCCTGTGCCGTCTCCTTCTCTTTTTCCTCTTTTTCCTCTTTTTCCTCCGCCTCTTCTTTCAGGTCTTCTTCCTTTTTCTTATCCCGCTTTTTAAACAAAATATGCCTCCTAGCACTCATATTCGACGCTTACCGGTCCGTGATCGCTAAAGCGAAGATCGTAGGACGGAGCTCTTTCTATAAAGAAATTTTTCGCCTTTGAAGAAAGGGCAGGCGTTCCCAGTTCGTAGTCCAGCCTCCAGCCCGCATTGTTGTCAAAGGCTCGCCCCCGGTAACTCCACCACGAGTACGGGCCCTGCTTTTGGCCGCAAAGGCTGCGCACTTCGTCTACAAGGCCCAAAGAAAGCCACTTGTCCAGGTAAGATCGCTCCTGGGGAAGAAAGCCCGAGCTGCCTAAATTTGACTTTGCGTTCTTGATGTCTAGGGGAGTGTGGGCGATATTGAGGTCTCCGCATATCAAAAGCTCGCCGTCTTTGGCCAAAAGGAGTTCTTCAATTCTGCAGGTAGCGGTATCCAAAAACCTGAATTTTTGATCCATCTTTTCCTCATCCATGCTGTCTCCGGAATGGATGTATGCGCACACTACTGTAAGTTTCACTCCGCTTTTTAGGGTTATGCGGGCTTCGATCCACCTGCCGGTGTCTACATCGTCTTCCAGCCCTTTTAGGCCAAAGGAAAGATCTTCAAAGGGAAAGACGCTAAGGAGCGCCACTCCGGCCCTGCCAGGAATTTTGCAAAGCTGGTAAGCGTCATAGAGCTTTTTCCCTTTGGAAGAGTAGAGGGAGGAAATATCGGAAAAAATGGACTCCACCGCGTCCTTAGGAGCGCGCACTTCCTGCATGCACAAGACATCTGGAAGGGTCCTGTCTATCCAGTCTCCCATTCCCTTGCGCCATGCGGCGCGCAGGCCGTTCAAATTAGATGTGGAAATAAGCGTCGCCATCTGTAACATTCTAAAACCGAACGGCTATTTTTTTTCCGAAAACCACTTTCTGGGAAGCAGGGCTGTTATCACTTGAACCACTATCAGGCCAAAAAGCCAGATGTAGCCTGCAGAGGCGCTGAAAAATGTAGTAAAAGCGGGGGAGGCGATAGGAACTAAAATACTTCCGCCCGCCCCCGGAAAAAGCGCCAAAATCCATGCCAGGGCGCTTGAAAAGACGAGGCACACCCCAACCCCGGCTATTTTCTTATCCCTCCTTGCCAGAAGAGAGACAATGAAAATTAAAAGAAGAGAGATGAGAAGCCCCCACGGAAAGGGGCCATCCGCCCCGTCTCTTGAAATCATCGTGCCTAAAAGGGCCGAAAAGAGGGCAAAGAGCGCGATCCTAACCCAAGCCAGGACCGACTTTACCTGGTTTCCCTGGCCTGTCTGGCGCGCCACTTGTACCACTGCTCTCTGTTGAGGATGATCTTTCTTACCCTTATGGCCTCGGGCGTGACCTCTACGCATTCGTCCTCCGCTGCAAAGTCCAAAGCCTCTTCAAGGCTCAGAGTAATGGGGGGAGTGAGGGTTTCAAGCACATCTGCGGTAGACGACCTCATATTGGTCATGTGCTTTGCCACCGTAATATTTACATCCAGATCGTTTGGCTTGTTTGCGATCCCCACGACTTGACCCTCGTAAACCTGGCTCTGGGGCTCTACAAAGAAAATGCCCCTGGCCTGGA
Source organism: Aeriscardovia sp. (assembly GCA_017632945.1). GTDB lineage: Bacteria > Actinomycetota > Actinomycetes > Actinomycetales > Bifidobacteriaceae > RGIG1476. The sequence goes on from JAGBQH010000002.1 coordinate 24,047, forward strand.
GGTGCTGCATGGCGTAAGGAGTGGCAGTCCCCCGCGTTCCCGACACCATAGATCCGCTCTGCCTAGTGACGATTTCTCCTGCCCATGGCTTGTAGCCTGTAAGCAAAGACGAGCTAACGGCGGTGCCGTGGGTGTCTGTAAGGAGCTTGGCTCTGATACCTATAAGCCCTCTTGAAGGAACGGAGAAGACCAGGCGAACCCACCCGGACCCGTGGTCCTTCATGGAAACCATTACCCCTTTGCGAAGGGCCATAAGCTGACTGACGGCTCCCACAAATTCGCTGGGGACGTCTATAGTGGCCTCTTCAAAGGGCTCCAGAACAGATCCGTCCTCAGCTTTTCGGGTTACAACCTGGGGTCGGCCCAGGGTAAGTTCGTAGCCCTCCCTCCTCATCTGCTCTGCCAGGACGGAGAGGGCCAGCTCCCCTCTTCCCATGACTTTCCACATATCAGGCCGATCGGTTGGAAGAACCTTTATGGACACGTTTCCCACAAGCTCTCTGTCCAGCCTGTCTTTAAGCATTCGGGCCGTGAGCTTATGATCCTTTCCTTCAGTGCCTGCGAGCGGGGAATCGTTTATGCCGAAAGTCATGGAAATGGCGGGGTCGTCTATGTGTATCACTCCAAGCGGCCTAGGGTCGCTTAGATCCACTATGCTCTCGCCTATCATGATGTCTTGCACGCCGGCTACTGCGACTATGTCTCCGGGGCCGGCCGAAGGGGAGGGAAGGCGGTTTAGGCCGTAGGTTCTAAGCAGCTCGGTTACTTTAAAGCTTTCCATGCCCTTTTCTCTGACCAGGCCGTAGGTCTTCCCTTTTTCTATCACCCCGTTGTAAACGCGGATAAGGCCGAGGCGCCCCAGAAAATCAGAGGAATCGATATTTGTAACCAGGGCCTGGAGGGGGGAGTTTGGATCGTAGGTGGGGGCCGGGATCTCATTTACCAGGGCCGCAAAGAGGGGTTCCAAATCTTCGTTTGCGGGCATCTGCCCGTCTTTGGGCCTGACGGTGTCGGCCCTCCCCGCTTTGGCGCAGGCGTATAGAACCGGAAGGGAGCAGAGCTTGTCTATATCTACTTCCACTCCTTCTGCCATCACGTCTTCGGCCAAGGACAAAAGAAGGTCGGTAGTTTCGCTCACCACCTGGGCAATCCTAGAATCTGGCCTGTCGGTCTTGTTTATGACAAGTATTATGGGGAGTTTTGCCTCCAAGGCCTTTCTTAAGACAAAACGGGTCTGGGGGAGCGGGCCCTCGGAAGCGTCCACGAGAAGTATCGCCCCGTCCACCATAGACAGCCCCCTCTCCACTTCCCCTCCGAAATCTGCGTGTCCGGGGGTGTCGATGAGGTTTATGGTGATGCTTTTTTGCCCCTTCTTGGCGGCAGCTTCCCCGCTGTAGTGTATGGCCGTATTTTTGGCCAGGATGGTTATACCCTTTTCCCTTTCTATTTCCCCGCTGTCCATGACCCTATCAGGCACTTTCTGCCTGTCTGAAAAGGCGTGGGCTTGCTTTAACAAGGCATCTACCAGTGTGGTCTTGCCGTGATCCACGTGGGCTATTATGGCTACATTCCGTATATCCGGTTTGATCATCGTCCGTATTTCTCCAGTCAAGTTTTAAGCGATGAATTTTTTGGCCAGAATTTCGTAAGTGGCGTCTCTGTATTCTTTGGCCACTTTGTGTTCCGGCGCATAGAAAGTGATGGGGGCCCCGGCTACTGAAGCATCGGGGAGTTTGATGGACCTGGAGATCGCAGTGTGGAAAAGCTTGTCTCCGAAGGCCTCGTAAAGCCTGTTTAAGGACTCCTGGGCATGGTTGGTATTGGTCGTGTACATTGTCGGCAGCACTCCAAATACCTCAAGGGAGGGATTGATTCGGCTTTTTACCCTTTTTATAGAGTCCATGAGAAGGGCCACGCCCCTCAGGGCAAAGTACTCCGTAGAGACCGGGATTATAACTCCCGAAGAGGCCGTGAGGGCATTTACCGTCAAAAGGCCCAAAGAAGGCTGGCAATCGATGAGGATGGCGTCATACTCCCCTAAGACCGGGGAAAGAACCCCTTGTAAGATCCTCTCTCTGCCCATTTCCGTAACCAGCTGGATCTCTGCGGCTGATAAATCGATATTTGCCGGCAATAGGTCCAGGCCCTTGAAACGGGTGTGTATTATGGCGTCCTTCACATCCAGGGAGGGATCGAAGAGCAAGTCATAAATCGTCTTCTCTTTTGAGTTCCCGTCTACCCCCAGTCCGGCTGTAAGAGCGCCCTGGGGATCGAAGTCTACTGCCAACACTTTCCTTCCTAACTGGGAGAGAACGCCGGCTATGTTTATGGTGCTGGTAGTTTTTCCTACGCCGCCTTTTTGATTTACCACAGCTATCACAGGAGCCGTGCTGCGCCTATGAAGCGGAGGCGGAGAAAAAGGCTCAAATTCGCGCCCTAAAAGATCTTTTGCCATACAAAGTCAATCCGAAGAAAAGTTGGCAGAATTTCTGCGCAATATGTATAATTGTTTCTCAGCGGGCTGTAGCGCAGCTTGGTAGCGCACTCGGCTGGGGGCCGAGGTGTCGCAGGTTCAAATCCTGTCAGCCCGACTTTTTGTTTCAACGGTCTTAACGGGCCGTTTTTTTATTGCCTACTCGGCTATGCGATCGACGGGCTTGTTTACGTCCATCGGAAGAGCTGCCTTGGCTTTGGCAACCAAGGAAGAAAAGACTTCGGGATCCTGCACGGCCAGATCTGCCAGGCTGCGCCTGTCCAGATCTATTCCGGCCAGCCTGACGCCCTGAATGAAGCGGTTGTATGTCAGGCCTTCCTCGCGGACGGCGGCATTGATCCTTTCAATCCACAGCCTCCTAAATTGGCCTGCGCGGTGGCGCCTGTCTCTAAAGGAGTAATTAAAAGAGTGCAGAAGCTGCTCTTTGGCCCTTCTGTAAGATCTGGACCTGGCGCCTCTGTACCCCTTGGCCCTTTCGAGCACTACGCGGCGCTTCTTGTGGGCGTTTACGGCTCTCTTTACACGTGCCATCTCTAACCTCTATTTCTTCTTCCCGAGCATTCTCCAAGTAACTTTTTCTTCGCACTGAGCTATGTGGTCGTCAGCACTCAGCTCACGCTTCTTGTGGGCGCTCTTGCACTCCAAGTGGTGGCGCATTCCGCATCCGCAAGCAATCAGCTTTCCAGATCCCGTCACCTTCATGCGCTTGGCTACGGCTCTCCTAGTCTTTGCCTTGGGCATCGCTTTCCTCCTTAGTCTGTTCAGATTGAGCTTTTTCTTTGGCCAAAAGGTGGGCAGCCTGCCTGCTCAACCTTTCAGCCTTGGCCTCTTCCCCTCTGCGCCTTTGCTCAGACTCGCTATGTACTTTTTTAACCTTGGGAGTGAGGGTCATGTAGATGTCTCTCCCATCCTGCCTGGGCTGGTTTTCGATGGAACTTATATCCGCAACGCCCTGGGCGAGGCGGAAGAGGAGTTCTTTTCCGCCTATAGGATGGGCTCTTTCCCTTCCTCGGAGCATTATTGTCACTTTGACTTTGTCTCCGCCTTGGAGAAACTTTCGAGTGTGGTTCTCCTTAGTCTCAAAATCGTGATCATCGATTTTGAGTCGGAACCTTATCTCTTTAAGCTCCGCCCTATTCTGGTTGCGCTTGGCATTGCGCTGTTTTATCGTCTCATCGTACTTGAACTTGCCATAGTCTATTAGCTTGACTACGGGGGGGACGGCCTGGGAGGCCACTTCCACCAAGTCCAGATTGGCCTCTCTGGCCAGATTCATCGCGGTAGAGGTAGAGATTACCCCTACTTGTTCGCCATTAGGTCCAATCAAGCGGACTTGAGGGGACTTGATCTCCTCATTAATCCTTAAATCGCTTATAACTTCTCCAATCCTCAGAGTGAGAAAGTCAAAATAAAAACGCACTTGCAATCAAAACCCAGCGCCACAAAAGGCCCTCAGGTGGGATTTCTCCACTTTCTTGATTCTTCAAGCCGACTCTCATAATCATACTCTGAGAGTGGGATGAAATTAAAACGGGGGGTATATCCTAGAAAATAGGAACGGAATGACAAAAAGTTTGGATCGGCTTATGGATGCTGAAGAAAACTCTAAAAAAATATTTGAACAACAGGCCCTGCCCGCCGTGGATATGCTTTACAGGCAGGCCATGAAATACACTAACAATCCTTTTGACGCCGAAGACCTTGTGCAAGACACTTTTGAGAAAGGCTTTAAGGCTTTCAGTTCTTTTAAGCCTGGAACCAATTTGGAAGCGTGGCTTAGCACGATTTTAAAAAACACTTATTTTAATCAATACCATAAAGCCCAAAGGAGACCCAAAAAATTGGATGCCTTCACGGGAGACTACAGCGACAGTAAGCTTTTGCAAGCGGAAAGAAGCAACCCGGGATCCACTAAAAGCAGTGAGCAAACTTATATGGACGGCCTGATTTCCGGAGACATCCTGGATGCGTTAAACAGGCTTCCGGAAGAGAGAAGGAAGATTTTTATAGAGGCCGCAGTGGACGGCAAAAGCTATAAGCAGGTGGCTGAAGAGAACAATATAAAAATAGGCACTGTAATGAGTAGGCTAAACAGGGCAAGAAACCAACTGAAAAAGGAGCTGGCTTCCTATGCAAAACCCGGCATAAATGCCGTGAACTAGAATATAAGATCGAACTGGCAATTAATAACTGAGAGAGGTGAATATGAGCCCCCGGGAAACAGGGATGTCCCTGGTGATGGTGGAAACAGGCTGCACGGATGTAGTTTGTATGGAAGATTTTTCAGATCTTTACCAGGCGGGGCTCGCTTTAGAGCAAATCCTGGGAAGGGAAAGCAAGTTTACTGAGGGTTTCAATCCGGATAGGGATGCCGATGCCCAGGAAAAGGAGCTTTTGGCATTGATAAAGCGGGTTCTTAGGCCCGACAAGGCCCCTTTGGACTTGCTAGAAAAATGCTTCGCCTTGATTGAAAGCATGTAATTGCCGCAAAGTTAATGAAAAGGAGGTAACGTGGCAAAAAGAGGAAGAATGCGCAGGGCCAGAAGGCACAGCGCCGCGTGCCATGGCAAGAGGCCGAACGCTTAAAGGTAAAAATATAAAAAATGGCGGGATCCCTCCCGCCGTTTTTATTTTTTAAAGCTCTGCAAAATAAAGCAAAGTTCTAATCATGTTGCATGTAAAGCCGTATTCGTTGTCGTAGAAGGAAACGGTCCTCACAAGCTGTCCGGAAGGGGTAGTTAAGACATCGGTCTGGGTGGGATCGAAGACGCCGCCGTGGGAATCTCCGATGATATCGCTTGAAACTATCCCGTCTCCGTTGTAGCCAAAGTAATCGGTGTTGGAGAAGGCTTCCTTGAAGAGGGAGTTGATCTCTTCTTTAGTAGTTTCCCTGCCCAGAAGGGAGGTGAGCTCAGTTACCGATCCGTCGCACACTGCTACCCTTTGGGCGTGGCCGGTAAGCTTTCCGTCTACCGAGGGAACTACCTTTCCTATGGCGCTGGCAGCTCCGCTCGAGTGGGCTACGGTATTTACGCCCGCGCTCCTGTTGCTCCTGGCATTTGAGAAGCGGGGTCCGTCCAAAAGCATCTGGGAAGCGGTATAGGCATGGATGGTAGTCATAAATCCTGCCTTTATGCCAAAGTGCTTGTCTAGCAGATCTACCATAGGAGCCAAAGAATTGGTGGTGCAAGATCCTGCAGAAACCACGGTGTCTTCTTTCTTCAGGATCTTGTGATTTACTCCGTAGACTATGGTCGGAGTTACATCGTCCTTGCAGGGAGCTGAGACGAGGACCTTCTTTACCCCTGCCTTAATGTGGGCCTGGCTCTTTTCAAAGGAAGTGTAAAAACCGGTGCACTCAAGGACGTAATCTACTCCCTCTTCCTTGACCCAAGGAATCTGGGAGGCATCTTTTTCCGCGTAAACCCTGTAAGCTTTTCCATCCACAATGATGTGGGAATCGTCGCTTTCCACTTCCACTTCGCTTCCGTCCAAGTGGCGGAGCCTGCCGTGGGTGCTGTCATACTTGAGAAGGTAGGCGAGCATGGCGGGAGTGGTCAGGTCGTTTATGGCCACCACCTCTATTTGGTTGCCGCCTCCCTGCTGCTGGAGCTGGAAAATACGGCGGAACGCTAGGCGCCCTATGCGCCCAAATCCATTTATGCCTATCTTAATTGCTGCCATCTTTCCTCTTTTCCGATAAATCCGGGCTTTATTTTCTTAGATTCGGATTTAGTAGGATCGAAAATAGATAATATCAGATAGAAAAAGCGGAAACGTGATAAGGGCGATCATGGATATCTTGGAAGAACTGGAAAAAATACCAAAACAACCCGAAGACCTTTCATCTTGCGATCTTTTAGGCTTCGACACTGAAACCACGGGGCTTGACTGCAAGAAAGATTCCATTATCTCGGCCTCCCTGGTCCTCAGAGACAGGCAAAGCGGGGAGGACAAGGTCTTTAACTTCCTTATAAACCCCAATACCCCAATCGACCCCAAAGCGTCGGCTGTAAACGGGTTTACTCAGGAATTTGTAGAAAAGAACGGAAAAAACCAAAAAGAAGAAGTGGAAAAGATTGCCGAGGCCATCCTGCTTGCCCAGAAAAAGAGTATTCCGCTTGTGGCATACAACGCCAAGTTCGATGTGAAGATGCTCGAAGGGGATTTGGAAAAAGTCGGTAGAAAAGACCTCGCAGATAAACTCTCCCAGATTTTTGTCCTAGATCCCCTCGTCATGGACAGATACCTTTCCCACCGGCCCGGAAGAAGAAATCTTGAAAGCGCCATGCAGTGGTGGGGGGCTGCTCCCAGAGGAGGCTACCACGATGCCCAGGTCGACACCCAGGCCGTCTTGGATCTTTTATGCCTCATCTTAAAGGCGCATCCCGAGATACCCTATCGTGCCATGGAGTGGCAAAGGGACGCCTACAGAAAATGGGCAAAAGGCAGAAATGAATGGGCCGAAAATAATGGAGCTTTCAAAGTAGAAGAAGAATGGGGCCTGTAGTGCAGAGGAAAGAAAATATAAGAAACATAGTCAGGCTTTTAAAGAAAGAGGGACTGCTAAGGGAAGTCATTTCCGAGGGCAGCTGGAGCTGTAACGAGGACGACCTGCCCGAATTTAATATAGATTCTCTTTCCTACAGTTCAAAAACCACTTCCCCTTCCACCCTCCTCTTCTGCAAGGGGGCGTTTAAAGAAGAGTACCTTAAAGGCTCTCAAAGCCTCTTCTACGTCTCTTCCTGCCCTTACCTTTCTTCCCCTGCCACGGCGATCGTGGTTCAAGACGTCTCTAAGGCCATGGCTAAGGTGGGAGCCTACTTCTATTCCTATCCTCAAGAGAGGATGTGCCTGGCGGCAATTACGGGAACTAAGGGGAAAACGACTACGGCCTTCTTCACCCACGCCATCCTTTCTTCATATTTTGGGAACTGCGGCCTTCTCTCTTCCGACAAAAATTGCTCGGACGGAAAAACCTTCACCCCTTCTTCTCTAACTACTCCCGAATCTCTAGACATTTTCAAAGCCCTAAGCGACGCTCTAGAGCACAGCGTTGGCCACTTTGTAATGGAAGTGTCGAGCCAAGCCTACAAAGTTTCAAGAGTTGAAGGAATTGAATTTGATGCAGGGGCTTTTTTGAATATCTCCCCCGACCACGTCTCTCCCAGCGAGCACCCCAATTTTGAAGACTACTTTTTCTGCAAGCGCCAGCTTCTTAAAAACAGCAGGAGCGCCGTTTACAGCGCAGATCTTGGAAAGTTTGAGGGCCTGATAGAAGAAGAGGCCGAAAAGAAAAGCCAGAGCCTCTCCTTCTCCCTTGCCTCTCCCTCTTCAGACCTTTACTTAAAGAAGGGCGAAAAGGGGAACGAAATCTTTTTTGAAGGAAAGAGCCTGGGGGCATTCAACCTGGCAATGGAGGGGGACTTTAACCTCTCCAACGCCATGGCGGCCATAGCTCTTGCAATAGAATGCGGAGTGCCGGAAGAAAGCCCCGCTTTGCACGCCGTAGAAAACGTGAAAGTTTCAGGGCGAATGGAAAGGATGGACCCGGCCCCGGGGGTCACCGTCTACGTCGACTACGCCCACAATTACCTGTCTTTGGCATCCCTTATAGGCCACGTGCAGTCGGCTTTTAAAGATCCTTTTATAACCGTAGTTACGGGAGCTACAGGCACCAAAGGCCTTAATCGCAGAGAGGGGCTTGGCAAGGCCGCGTCTCTTGGAGCGGGAAGGCTCATCTTAACTACCGACGACAGGGATTTTGACTCCCTAGATGAGATAGATGCCCAAATAGAAAAGGCTGTAGACAACCCCAATACCCAGGTGGAAAGGGAGGACGACAGAACCCTGGCCGTGCTTTCGGCTCTAAACGGGGCCAAGAAAAACTTTGAAGAAACCGGAAGGCACAACGTAGTACTTTTGGTGGGGAAGGGAGAAGAAGACTGGGTAAAAGTGGCGGGTAAAAAGGTTGCGCAAAAGTCTGACCCGGCCATAGTAAAAGAGTGGGAAAAAGAAGTTAACTGAGATCTTTTTCGGCCTGCCGGACGGCCTCCATTCCCCCCGTTACAAGCACGCATCCCCCATCCTGGCCGAGGGCCGTTTCCCTCCCTTTCTTGAGGGCGGAGGAAAAATCAGGAACGCACAGGAGGCGAGAAGAGTCAAAATACTGCCCTGCCGAAGAAAAAACAGCTTCCGCCCCCGCTTTTCCTCCCCAAATCTGAGTCACGATTAAAAGATCGCATCTCCCTTCCAAAACTTTCAAAGAGGCGGGGTCAAAACCTTTTCCCGCGGCCAGCACGACCACCAGCGAAGAAGGATGGAAGGTTTCTTCCAAGGCCGAGAGGCACAGATCCGTTTTAAACGGGGAAGCGGCAGAAGATGAGAGAGTCAAAGGATCGGACTTTTCCACTTTCAAGCTTCCTGGAACTTTGACCGTGGAAAAAGCCTCCGAGACCAAATCCTCTTCCAGCTTTCCCTCGCTTAAGAGCCTCTCTGCAGTAGAGAGGGAGAGGAGAGAAAGATGCGCCTCAAACTCGCCAAAAAGCTTTATGGGCACCTGGGGGTAAAGGCCTCTGGGGGTAGTAAGATCTGCCACTTGCCCCCCCACGGCCAAAAGGTCGTTAGACACTTTTAGCTCCTCTCCGTCCACCAAAAGGCAGGCTCCCGCTTCCTCCGCCACTTCCCTGAGGCTTTCCATCTCTTCTTCCCTTTGAAGGAGGGAAACTATGAAGGGGGAGGAGCTCGCAAGATCTGTGGGAAGCGGGGAAGAAGGGTCGGAGGTGAGTATCAGCCCCGAGGGGTCCAGGGATTTAAAAATTTCTTCAAACCCCTCTTTTGGCACTTCAAACATGGCCACATCCACCGGCTCGTCTGAAAATTCCAGGGCCGAAAGGCAGAGCAGCACTTCCATCGGCCCCATCTTTCCAAGCCCTTCCTTTTCAAACTTCTTTTCGGCAAGGGAAAGAAAATTTGTAAGCTCCCCGTAGAGATCGGAAATCCTCTTCGAGGAGGGGCTTTTCCCCCGCACTTTGATGGCGCTCTTAAGATCTTTGGCGCCGGAGCAAAAAACGCCTGCCCCCACCCCGTAAGTTTGCAAAAGCGAATCTAAAAGGGAACGCGAGCTTTCTTTTCCCTCCCCCCACAGAAGAATGGGGGCAAAAAGGGATTGGGGGGATCCCAAAAGTTCGAGGGCCTCCTTCATCCTTAAGGGGGCCATCTCTTCTTTTTCACTCTTTTTCGACCAAATTTCCCCCCATATTTCGCCTTCGCTTTTTTCCTCTCTTTTTGTCATTTTCCCTCCGAGCACTCTGTTTTTACTGGGCTATCATAAACTGAGAAGGTGAAACAGTGCGGTATATGAAATATTTGTCAGCCCTGCTTTTGGGCCCACTCCTCATCCTCCCCTTCATGGCCGGATGCGGAAACACTCCAAGCCAGGAAAGCGCTTCTCAGGCCTTTTCTTCTCCATCTGTCTGGTTCGTATCCACCTACCCTGCGGGTTCCAAGGTGTCTATCTCCCAGATCCTCTACTTTTCATCCGGAAGTGTCACTGCCTATAACACCACCTCCGGCTTTACTTATGCCCAGATTTTCGGGAAAAGCAAGGAAGAGATCCTTCAGGATGCCTTGAACATGGACAAGGCCCAGTTTGAACAAAGCGTTAAAAGCGACGTAGCTTCCTTTAACCAGATAATTTCCACCCAAAAAGCCGTAGAAAGCGGGGCTCAAACCGCCATGGCTTCCTCTTCGGCCCAGGGTAACGCAGCCGCCAGGCAAAGCCAGATACAAAACGCCCAGAGCGCGATAGAAGCGGCGCAAAAGAGCATAGAAAACGTACAAAACGCCGCTTTCAAAGCTCCCTCCCCCGTCCCCTACACCCTTTCCGGATCCACTCTCTCTTTTTCCGCCCCTGAAGCGTCGGGAGGGCAGACGCCTTCCTGCTCCCAGCAGCAACTTTCCTGCTCTGCAGTGCTAGAAAGCCCGTATAAAACAGAGAATTTTTCTTTTGACCTCTCCCCTTCCTTCGTAGTCAAAGCCGGGGGCGAACCCTTCTCAGGCTTTAGGGTGGGAACGGGATCTTCTGCCACTTACCTTCAAACTCAGTCAAATAACCGCTACAGCTTCTGAAAGGAAGAGATGACTCCCGACTACATACTGAACCTGAGAGAAAAAGTGGGAAAAGAAAGGCTTTGGATCAGCGCAGTAGAAGGCATGGTGGAAAACGAAGAAGGAAAGATTCTTCTTGCAAAGAGAAAAGACGACGGGCTCTGGTGCATGGTGGCGGGGATAATAGAGCCCGGAGAGCAGCCTGCAGATGCCATAAAAAGGGAGGTTAAAGAAGAGACGGGGGTAGAGTGTGATCCCGTCTTCATAGCCAACGTACAATCCATGGACGAGCCTAAAGTATACCCAAACGGAGACGAGATCCTCGCCCTAAACATCCTTTTTTACTGCTCGGCCCCCGCTGGGCAGACCCCGGGCTGCCCAGACGGGGAAAATGAAAGCTCGGGCTGGTTCAATCCCACCCGCCTTCCCTCCCCAATTTCTTTAAGAACTGAAAAGGCCGTTTCCTGCCTCACGGGCGCCAGGCCCTCCCCTGCCTCCTTCCTTTACGGGGGAAAAATGGCGTGGGAAAGACAGAAAAGCGTTGCTTTGCCTCCTTCGAAGGCCCCTTCTCATGAGGCTTCCCTCTCACTCCGCAAAGTCTCCACGGACGGCTCCGCCCTCTCCAACCCTAGAGGGGCCATGGGCTGGGCATGGGTGGACCATGAGACGGGGGAGAAAGAAAGCGGAGGGTGCAGGCAGGGGACAAACCAGGTAGGGGAGCTAACCGCCGTCTTGATGGCCCTTCGCCGCTTTAAAGAGGGAGACCTTCTCATAGAAACCGACTCCCGCTACGCCATAGGCTGCAGCCGAGATTGGGTGAAAGCATGGAAAAGGCGGGGCTGGAAAAAGAACGACGGATCTGAAATAAAAAACCTTCCCCTCATTCAGGCGATAGACAAAGAAATTTCCCAAAGGCGTGGTAGCGTTGAGTTTGCATGGGTCAAAGGACATGCCGGCGACGCTTTCAACGAGATAGCCGACTCTTTGGCCTCGGGCTATGCCAAAGACGTGGCGAAGGGGGCCAGGGAGGACCGGCTCCCTGAAGAATCTAAAAGTTCTTTAAGAGGAATTTGAAATGGATATTTCTCAGCTCAAAAAAGAGGCGGGGGTAAAAGCCTGCCAAATGGTGGAAAACGGCATGACTTTGGGAGTGGGTACGGGATCTACCGTGGCCTACTTCATAGAAGAGCTGGGTCGAAGGCATAGGGAAGAAGGCCTTGAAGCCCACTGCGTCCCCACTTCCATCCGCTCTGCCCAGGCTTTGAAAAAATGCGGAATGGAAGTGTGTGATATAGACAAAGTAGGGAGAATCGACCTCACGGTGGACGGGGCCGATGCGGTAGATCCCAAGCTTAACGGGCTTAAAGGCCTGGGAGGGGCCCTCCTTTGGGAAAAAATTGTGGCCGAAAATTCGGATCACTACGTCTGGATAGTAGATGAGAGCAAGCTTGTAGACACCCTCCGCGGGAAAGTGTGCCTGGAAGTCGTGAAATTCGGTTCCGGCAAGCTCTTAAAGCAACTGGAAGAGTGCGGCCTCAACCCCTCCTTTAAGGAAGGTGAAAACGGCCCTGCCCTCACCGACAGCTCCAACTACCTAATAGAACTGGATGTGGGAGAAATAAAAGACCCTGCCTTCTTGGCAAATGACTTAAAGCAGAGGACCGGAGTCATAGAGCACGGGATGTTTCTGGGGATGGTAAACGAAGTAATAGTGGCGACGCAAAGCGGAATCAAAATTATGAAATAAAAAAAGCCATCGCTCTAAACAGATGGCTAAAACCTACTTGCGCTGATGCCTGGTCTTTCTCAGCATCTTGCGGTGCTTCTTCTTGCTCATTCTCTTGCGGCGCTTCTTTATAACCGATCCCATTTCTGCCTCCTTACAAAGAAAATAAACGATGTAATGCTAATCCTAGCATAAGACTAAAACGGGAAAGACTGCCAGAAGGTCTGGGCGCTGGTGCCAGGCCCCTGAGCCTCAAAGATGCAGGTGGAATTTTGCCAGAGCGCAGTGGACTGGGAGGGTTTATCCTGCTTTTTCACTTCAAAACTCCCCGTCTGCTGCCCTGAAACGGTGACTTTTCCCGAAGAAAGGGAAGTGCCCTGAAGGGAGGAGGCAAGGGAAGCGTACTCTCCTGCGGCATTTCCCGCCAAAGGCCACTGGGCGGCTAAGAGCGTGATATCGCTCTTGCCGTTGTCATAGGTCACCACCCACTCTTCTATGGGATAGCTTTTCTGCCACGTCGTTGCCGCCTTTACCGATACCCTGGCATAAGATCCCACATAATTTGGCATGGCCTGTTCCAGCTTTGTAGCGCCTTGTGGAAGGGGTACGTACTTTACAGTTCTTGCAGGCTGGCTTTGGGTGGTTTGGGTCTGAGAAGAGGGGGCAGGAGCGCTCTCTTTTTTTCTGTGAGCCCATCCGGGCCAAATGAAGGCTGAAATCAATACCAGGATGGCGGCCACTACCACCACTATCACGATCCTGGCTCCCATGTGCTCCCTGGGATCGGGCTTGTCTTGACCGGTACTCATATTCTTTTGGGACAGGCCTTTCTGCCCAGCCTTAAAAAGTTCACGGCTCCCTTTCCGATTGCCAACTGCGCCCTCGGGCTTATAATGACTTTTCCCATTCTAATAAGGGAAGTTGAAATCCATCAGGGAGGCAAATGAAAAAATGGGTGTGCACCCAATGCGGGTGGCAAAGCACAAAGTGGTACGGCAGGTGCCCTGAATGCGGGAACTGGGAACTTGAAGAAATAGAAGAAAAGCCCGAGAGAAAGGGGGAAGAGGGGCAAGCCGGCAAAATTTACCCTTCCCCCGATTTATCTGCCAAAGAAGAAAAAAGGATTCCCACGGGATTTGGTGAGTTAGACAGAGTTTTGGGAGGAGGAATTGTCCCCGGCTCCGTCATTCTCCTGGCGGGAGAGCCCGGAATCGGAAAATCAACCTTGCTCCTGCAGTCATGCGCCAAGATCGCAGAAGAGGGGGAAAAAGTCCTCTATATTTCGGCAGAGGAATCCTACCCGCAGCTGGCGGGAAGGATGAAAAGGGTGGGGGCTTTTAATCCCAACCTCTTTGCGGCCTACACAAGAGAAATTGATGAAGCGCTGGCGGATGCAGAAAAGCTGCGCCCCAGCCTCGTTGTTTTTGATTCCATCCAGGCCCTTTCAGCTCCCGGGGGAGGGGGATCGGCCTCACAGATAAGGGAGGCGAGCTCAAAAATAATTGAATTTTCCAAAGCGAGCGGGTGCGCCTCAGTGATAGTGGGGCATGTCACAAAAGACGGCTCCATTGCAGGGCCCAGAACCATGGAGCACCTGGTGGATGTAGTGTGCCAATTTGAGGGGGAAAACAATACCCCTTTGAGGATAATAAGGTCTGTAAAAAACAGGTTCGGCTCTACCGACGAAATAGGGTGCTTTGAAATAAAGGAAAAAGGAGTAGAGGAGGTGAAAGATCCCTACGGCCTCTTTGTAGTAAAGGGGGAAGGCGCGGCTGCAGGAAGGTGCGTCACCATGGCCATGGAAGGAAGAAGGTTTTTCCCCTTGGAAATTGAGGCTCTATGCGCCCCTAAAATGAGGGGGGAGGGAGGACAGAGATCGGTTACGGTAAACGGCTTGGAGTACAACAGGGTGGCAATGATCGCAGCGGCGCTCCAGCAGCACTCCAAAATCTACCTGTCGGGCAGAGACCTTTACCTTTCAACCATCGCCGGAGCTAAAACCAAAGAGCCCGGAGCGGACTTGGCAATAGCCCTGGCCATGGCTTCATCCTTTACAAATTTGCCCCTTCCAGGGATGGCGGCGATCGGGGAAGTGTCTTTAACAGGCCAGATAAGGCCGGTGGCAATGATGGATCAAAGGATAGAGACGGCCGAAAGACTTGGATTCAAAACGGCCGTTGTCCCGGCCTCTCAAAAGGATCTGAAAGAAAAGGGGAAAATATCTCTTTTTAGAGTCGATAATTTAAACGACATACTCCAGATTTTAAGGTGAGGCGGCAGATGGAAGAAAAGCCCAATACGTTTGAATACGGGTATAGAAGAAAAGACTATGGACCGGACGAACTTATAACAGACGAGCATGGAAACCCTATAAGCCTAAAAGACGCTCTTCCCACAAAAGAAGAGATTAAAGCCTATAAAACGCAGATCCCCCAGATTTGCTTCTACTCTCCAAGAATTCCAGGCAATACCGGGTCAGCCATAAGGCTGTGTGCGGTGACAGGAACGCTTTTGCACCTTATAGAGCCTTTAGGGTTTAATTTGAAGGATACCAAGCTTCGAAGGGCCGGCCTGGATTACCACGATATGACTCACGTCATCATCCATCCTTCTTTTGAAGAGATGGCTTCTTTTTGCAAGGGGAGGATCATCGCCTTCACGGCTTCGGCCACCAAGTTTTACACCGATATTTCTTACAGGCCTACAGACATCCTCCTCTTCGGACCAGAGCCCGGAGACATTCCCGACCCCATGGAAATAATGAACTCACCCAGAGTGGAAGAAAGGGTGAAAATCCCGATGCTGCCTTCCAGAAGGAGCCTGAACCTGGCCAGCTGCGCGGCTTTGGCGGTGTATGAAGCGTGGAGGCAGAAAGGGTTTGAAGGCGGAAAATGAAAGACGACAAGGAGGATCTTGCCTCTGCGGCCAAGGCCTTGGCGGATATGGGAAGCGAAGTTATAACGGAAATTTTAAGCCTGGGCCTTCAGGCGAAAAGGGCCAGGGAAAAAGAGAGCAAAAAGGGCTCTCACTTCCACCAGATCTCCTTGCCGGATCCCCTCTGGTCTTTCATCCAAAAAGAGGCCAAAGCTCAAGGCTCGACCCCTTCCGACTGGCTGATTGATGCGGCCTATTCTTATATATTCAAATCTTCAGAAGATTAATAGCCTGAATTTTTGTATTCGTCGGAACGGGTGATCACATGCTCTTCCCCGTTCTCGTCTTTTACGTATTGGACTAGATGACCGTCTACGATCTTAACTCCCTCCTTGCGCCTCGCGGCATCAACCGCCTCCTGCATTATCGAAGGAACCTTCCTCCACATAAGCCTAAAGTGCATGACTTTGAGCTGCTCGGGGTCGGCACCCCTCAGGTAATGCCTTCTAAAGGATGGGATGAGCACGGCCACAATCATTATCAGAAGGAATGAATAGGTGAGGATTAAGACAAATGAAGTGCCCTGAGAAGCGGGAAGGGCTGTTGTGGGGATAAAGGAAACTATGAAAGCGAAAATAGAGCAGAGAAAGCCGCACGCTCCCACTATCGTCTTTCCTACTATCCCGCCCGGAACGTTGTAACTTCTTGGCAGGTCTTTGTACCTGAAGATGAGCTTAAAGTAGGAAAGGTACATCAGCACGTAACACACAAGGTAGACCAGGGAAGTCAAAGTGGTGGCTATAAGGAAGGACATGTTTCCGCTGCTGGCGTCAAATGTAAGCACTGCAGCCCACAGCAGGGTGCACAAAAACTGTACGAAAAGCATATGGGTGGCAACGCCGTAACGATTTTCGTGGTTTATCCACTTGGGCATGAGGCCGTACTTGGCGCTGTCTTCAAGGCCCTTGGAGGGGCCTACGACCCAAGATCCTATCTCTGCCACAATCCCAAGGGCCATAAGCACGCTAAATACGCCTGCAATCCAGGTGAGGTGCGGATTGAAATGCCCTATAAGGGCGTACAGGGCCTGGTACATTCCCGCGTCCATTGACAAAACTTTGGGGGAGACCGCCACAGCCACGCTCATTCCGCCCAAAGAATCCATTACTATGGCCACTACAAACATCATGAACATCGTGAGGGGGTAATTCCTGCTGGGATTTTCCACTTCGTCTATGTGGGTTCCACTGGCCTCGATTCCGGCGTACATCAAGATGAAGGTGGCAAAAATCGTCAGAGTGCCGAGCTGGCGGAAGTCAGGGAAGAAGGTGTGGGGGGAAACTTCTATATAGAGGTGGTTACCCTGGCCCATGTAAACGAGGGCAAGAATGAAAAGAAGAAAGCCCGGAATAAACACTCCGAGGAAAAATCCGATTTTAGCAATTCGGGCTGTCTGCTTAGTGCCGTGGAGCTGGAGGAGGTTGACTACTCCGAAAAGAATTATGACGCAGAAAAACTTGCATGTCGGATTGTTGTTGATAATGCCCCATCCGAACGTATCTGCAAACATGCCAATGACGAAGTAGCACATCGTGACGTAGCCTATTGTTACCTCAAACCACTGGCAAAAGAGCGCAATATATCCAAGTCTTTCAGAGTGGAGGGCATTTCCTACCCATCCAAATACTCCGCCTTCGCTCCATCCCTCTACGGAAGCCATTTCTGCAGAGATAAGGGCCGTGGGAAGGAACCAGAAAACGCCGCCCAAAATGGCAAAGAATACGCAAGCAAAGCCGGCTGTAGCCAGGCTTGGGAACTCATAGACGGTCATAACCATGGAGGCCGTCATGGAGAAGAAACCGAAAAGCGTCAGCTTTTTCTTCAGTTGAGCATTCATTAACCTAAATTTTCCTTATATCGTTAGACTGAGCATCCGGCGCCAAGGGCCGCCTCTTACCTTGTTAAAGGTAACAAATTACACATGATATGTATTTTTTATTTTTTTTCAATACTCTGTTTTTGCATGTCGATTCTTATAAATGTGAGAGCTGTTAGGAGTGTGAACGTAAAATAAACCGTATGAGAGATAATCGCCCTCAAAATCCCACCGCAAAGCCGGCCAGAAGAGTTGTAGCGCTCCTTATCGCCTACATAGTGCTTTGCATAGCAGGCGGGATGACGATGACGGGCTTCTTTGCGCCCGCTTTGGTGGATATAGGCAAGACCGTAGAGAAGTCTTCCTTCTCCCTGCAGGGGGAGAACGTGAGCCTTAACCTTACCGATCTTCCCCAGCAGTCCAGAATGTACTCTTCGGACGGAAAGCTGATAGCCCAGTTTTATACCCAAAACCGCATAGTGGTGGCGCTGAAAAACATTTCACCCTGGATGCAAAAGGCCATGGTGGCCAGAGAGGATCACAACTTTCTGACAGAAACCGGCATTGACCCCAAGGGCATAGCCAGGGCTTTTGTTGAGACCTTCATTAAGAGGGGACCTAGGGAAGGCGGATCCACCCTTACCCAGCAGTATGTGAAAAACGCCCTGATAGACGAGGCCATGGAACAAAACGACCCTATAGCCGCCTATCACGCCAGGGCAGACACCATCACCCGAAAACTGCGCGAAATGCTTATCGCCCAGGAGTTAAACGAGCATTATAACAAAGCCGAAATTCTCCAGGGCTACTTAAACATCGCCCAGTACGGAGTGAACATTTATGGCGTTGAAGTAGCTGCAGAGTCCTATTTTGGAGTTCACGCAAATCAGCTGACGCTCAGCCAGTCTGCGCTTATAGCCTCCATCACAAAGGATCCTTCGGCTTACGATCCCCTTTACCATCCCCTTGTGGCCCAGCAGCAGAGAAATATGGTCCTCCAGCAAATGGTGCAGTACGGCTTTGCCACTAAGGCCGAGGCCCAGGCGGCAGAGGCCATCCCGGTAAAGAGCATGCTCCACCCCAAGACCTACCCTATAGGATGCAACGATATAGGAATAATGGGGTATGCCTGCGATTACACCGTTCGAGACATCCTTATGGATTCACAGTTGGGTTCTACCGTGGAAGCCAGAAGGAAGCTCCTTTACGAAGGCGGACTTAAGATATACACCACCTTCAGCGAAGCTGCAGAGCAGGCGGCCTACAATGCCCAGACCAAGTACATCGCCCCCAACAATCCCCAGGGCATGATAATAGCTACAGCCTCCGTGCAGCCCGGAACCGGCAAGATCATAGAGGTGCAGCAAAACAAGATTTACAACGTCAACGGCAATGCAGGTCCCCAGTACACCGCTCTAGATTACTCGGTAGACCAGTCGGAGGGCGGAGGCACCGGATTTGGAATAGGTTCGTCCTTTAAGCCCATCAATATGGTGGCGTGGCTCCAGGCGGGCCATAAGATAACCCAGGAGCTAGATACCTATACGGTATACCCCGTAAACTCCATACCGTGCGCGCAAAAGACGGGGGCCATGTGGAACCTGACGAATGCGGAAGGCGGCACCCTGACCCCTGAGTCCCCCCTTCACGCCCTGATTTACTCACACAACACCCCGCAGGCTTCGATGGCCCAAATCATCGGGCTGTGTGCAATAGCTAACGCCGCAACGGAGTTGGGATACCATAACGCGGCCACGGCCACGAGCAATATCCACGACACCATCACACCCACCATGATCATCGGCACTCTCGGGGTTTCGCCCCTTACCATGGCCAATGTGTATGCGACAATCGCCGCAAACGGGGTGGAGTGCACGCCGATTGCAATAAACCAGATCATCAATGCGGACGGAAAGAGCCTTCCCGTGCCTCCCGCTTACTGCCACCAGGCTATAAGCAAGCAGGTGGCAAACACCGTGGCTTATGCAATGAATCTGGACATCACCAAGGGAATTGCATACCTGGAGCAAATACCTGGAAGGAAGACCTTCGGAAAGTCTGGAACAAACCAGGACGGATCTTTGGCAGACGGGGCCTTCGTTCCCCAGATGGCTACATTCACCATTTCGGCCCAGCCCCAGCACCCCAGCCAGCTTCCTGAGTGCATAACCGGAAATTCCCTAGTCTGGTCTGCCACCAGCGGCCCCGGAACCTATTGCGAAAGCCAGTGGTACGGAGAGATGTACCTAATTCGGTCTTTGGAAGACTATATGTCTACATACCTTTCGGAGGCCAAGATACCGGTAGATGACAACTACGGAACGCCGGACCCGAATATGGTCGATCTTCCCCTCTCCCCCAACCAGTGGGAGAACCAGGGTGAGAACCTGTTCGGAACGCACGTAGCTCCTATGACGCCAGTAGACCCATGGGGACAGTGAGTTAGGTCATTTTTAAACCGCTGCAGAAAATTCTCTGCAGCGGTTTTTTAATAAAAATCGGTTAGAAAGTCAGGCCAAAGTTTTTTATTTGTACTCTACAGTCTACAGATACTCATGAAATTCCTTCAGCTTATGCATTAACCCGTTAGAAAAAAGAGCCTTTGCAATCAGTTTTTATCGTGTTAGCATTCCCGCCTATTTTTCCGTTTTTTCAGTGTAGGGTATAGGAACGCAATTAGCCTTGCGATAATGATATTTGGCTGTTTTTTAGGTGGTAGGAGGCGATATGGCTGCGTCTGAAATCCAATTCGGAAAGAGTGAAAAAGAGAGGGCGGAAGAGTTTGTCAAAAGATGGCAGAAACAGCTTTCCGAAGTAGAAAAGGATAAAGGTGAAAGGCAGTTTGCTCAGGTTTTTTGGATTGACCTGTACGAAACCTTTGCGGGAAGTTACGAACCCGATGTCTTCGAGCAGGAGACCAGCGGTGGGAAGTATCCTGACGTTTGTTCTCTAAAGTGCGGCTTCATAGCCGAGCAGAAGTCAAAAGGCATAAATTTGGATACTCCAGAGCCGCGCGGAAAAGAAAAAGTCACTCCTTTTGAGCAGGCTATGAATTACTACAAGGAGATGGTGCAGGAAGAAAAACCCATTAAGACCATCATCACCTGCAATTTTGAGACATTTAGGTTTTATGACGTAACCACAAAAGCGGGGCGTAACGGCAGGATAGCCGAAGAATGCGTACTTGAAGAAATCCCTGAAAAACTCGAACTCTTTAAAGAGCTTTTTAGGGGCAAGAGGATAAAAGCCAAGTTCTCCATCCTGGACGAGGAAAGCACAAAGGAAGTTGCAAAGTCCGTAAGCAAGTTCTATAACATCCTTGAAAGAGGCGTAGATGACCTGTTTAAGGAGGCAAAGGCCTACAAAGATCTGGAGCTGAAGAAGGCATACAAAGCTCAAATCCCTATGATTGTAATGCGCACTGTCTTCTGCCTCTTTGCAAACAATACTTCAGACGATTTAGGCAAGATCTTTAAGAACGACGAATTCGAGACTTTCATAAACAAGACCGATCCTGAGTCTTTAGGTAGGAGTCTTTTTGACCTCTTCCTTTGCCTTAACACTAAAAAAGAGCCTGAATTTGAGAGATTGAGGGTTGGAGTATCCAGGACTCTATGGAATTTCCCCTACGTAGATGGGGGATTATTTGAAAAAGTTCCCCTTACCCCTTTTACTGCTTTTCCTGATAAGGCATATAACGCCCTTCACGAGCTCCTGGATTTTAAAGACTGGGACGAAATCGACATCTCTGTATTCGGAACTATCATGGACAATGCTTTCCCCCATGACGAGAGGCGTGAAGGCGGGATGTACTACACCCCAAAGAAAGATATCCAGAAAGTAATAGAACCCCTCTTCATGGATCCGTTAAGAGAAGAATTTGAGAAGATAAAGGCCGTTAAAGATTGGACCGAGCAGCATGATAAGCTCACAGCCTTCCATGACAAGCTAGCTCAACTTCAATTCTTTGACCCGTCCTGTGGGAGCGGAAACTTCCTCACTGAAGCCTTCATGGAGCTTAGAGAATTGGAAGATGATGTGATAGAGCTTGAAAACTCTTCCGCCCATGATTTGGATAAGGACATTAGAATCTCTCTTTCTCAGTTCCACGGAATCGAGATAAACGAATATGTGACAGAACTAGCAAAGCTAGCTCTCCATATTGCCAGGGAACAGGCACTCGAAAAGAGTTATGCAAGGTTTAAGGAAACGGCGAAAGCTCCGCAATTTATCCCCCTGAAGAAAGACGTTGAAGGGATAATCTGCGGTAATTCCCTTAAGATTGACTGGCTTACCCTTGTTAAGCCCTCTTCCAATCTCTTCGTCTTTGGAAATCCCCCATATGCAGGCGCTCACATCACAAAAGACGATAAAAATACACAGAAGAAAGAGCTTGAAGATGTTTTTGGCGCCCTGCCCCACTCTGAACTCGATTACTGCGCAGCATGGTACTACAAGGCCGCCAAGTTCCTTGACCACTTCGGAGGTACTTTTGCTTTCCTTTCCACAAACTCTGTGACGGAGGGGATACAAGTTCTTAAGCTCTTCAAGCCCATCATAAATATGGGATGGCGCATTTCCTTTGCCTATCCGTCTTTCAGTTGGAGTAATGAGGGAGCTACCGTAACCGTGTGCGTCGTTGGAATGTCGCAAAGCCCTAATACGTATCCCAAACTCTGGGACAGCAAGGGATTTAAGGAAGTTAAGAACATCACTCCCTATGAGCTCCTAGAGGCTCCCACAATATTTGTGGAGGATAGAACAACACCCATTTCCATCCTGCCTGACGTTTGCATGGGTAGCCAGCCCATAGACGGACATGACAAAAAACATTATGAGGGCCTGGTCCTCAAAGACGAAACGAAAAGAAATGAGGCTTTAAAGGACTCCATAATAACTGAAGCAAAAAAGCAAGGCAGGGATTACGTAAGGCTCTATCTTGGGGGGATGAGCTTAATTCACAATAAAAGCCGCTGGTGTCTATGGCTGGTTGATTCTACTCGCGACGACAGGCAGAAGAGCAAGTTTCTAAAGAAGAGGATTGAAGAGGTGGAGGAATACAGAAAAACTGCTAAGTCACCCGTAAAAGCTTCTCCCTGGCTTTTTGCAAATGACAGACAGCCCGATTGCAACTACCTTGCCATTCCTGCACAATTTTCAGAAAAGAGAAGCTACTTTACCGCCGATTTTCTAAATAGAAATGTAATTGCCAGCAATACGCTTTATGTCGCGTCTGATCCGGACGGTTTTGCCTTCTCCGTCATTGAGTCTTCCATGTTTATGGCTTGGCAGGATCTTGTGGGGGGCAGGCTTAAAACAGACAATCGCTTTTCTAACACCCTTGTATGGAACACTTTTCCACTCCCTAAACTCACAAAAGAACAGAAAGACAGAATCATAGAGGGAGGGAGAAAAGTATTGGAATCCAGGGCTCTTATAAGGCAGAAAGACCCTACAGCTTCACTGGCAGACATGTACAGCGAACCTGCCGTACTCGACCCCGATCTTGAAAAGAACCTCCTAAAAGCCCATGAAGCGTTGGATAAGGCTATAGACTCTGTCTTTTCCGATAAGCCCCTAGAGAGTGAAGAAGAGAGACAAAAAGTGCTTTTGGAGGCATACGGGAAGATTAAGGAAGCCGAAGAAAAGTAGAAAAAACTTACGACCTTTTTAGAAATTAATTCTACCTACTCAGAGGAATAGGTTCTCTTAAAGTATCTTTCAATATCTGCTGGATAATAGGATTCTTCTTTAATTCTGGCCTCAAAGAATAAAGGCTTGACGGTGTCTGTGTCCCCGGATGCTGGAGGGCATTGGACAGTAGGGCACACATAAGAATGCAATATTGATCATTGTTTTTTGAAGGCCTAACCGCTAAGCATCAGCTTGAAAAGGGGTAGTCAGCAGAGTGGCAGATAGCCACTGCTCGATGTTCTCGTTAAATGTCTGATAACCCCAACAGCAAGCGCTGTTTTTAAAATTTTGACAATTTCACATTCTTCTTCCATGGAAAACATATAAACACCTTGCTTCTGCCATTGCCACTCGTGCATAGAGACCTTGCAAAGGTGTCAAGCTTTACACTGATTCCATTACCTGCCACTACGTTAGGCCTTTTCTTGCAGTTCTTAAGGTAGTGTGGAAAACAGCATCATTGCATTTTTGATATTGAACTCACTGGAAAGAGAATTACCTTCATGATAAATAAGCCATGAATCACAGCCTTTAACATAAGCTCCCTCTGCAAAGATTCGAGATGAATCCTTAACTTTCACATCAATTTCAAAGAGAAAATTGGAACTGACAACCAAATCTGTAGCCTTTAGAGCCATTTTTTTGTACATAGTATTAGCGAAACAAGTGCGGCCAGCGGAATGGTTGCATGAATGCCGAAATGCATGGAGGGGGAAGTTACATAGCATACTTGCGTCATCATAGGGCTTTAAATCCTTTCTAACTTCTTCCATCTACTCTTGGGGGGAGGTAAAAGGATCCTATATTTTCGGTGCCAAAAGGCAATTATTTGGTCTAAAGATATGGCCGCTAAATGGCTGAAATCAAATATATTTTCAAATGAAGATGAACCTAAAAAGAAGAAACAGTAAAGGGAATAGTAGAGCTGCTCAGCAGCCATAAAGCAACCTTTAATCATGCAAAGCATATCTCCTTTAAAGAAGCTAAAGGTATAAAGGTATTACCTTTGGAAGGTCTTTGCGACAGGAGGAAGGGAGGGTGCAAGGACCCTCAAGATTGCGTTCTAACCATCCATCTGCCATATGCAAACCTTTTCTGTTTCAAGCGCAGTAAAAATTACAGAAAACCAACTCGGTCATACTATGATAACGAACGAAGTGTCCACACCATCTAGGCTCAGACCCGTAAGATAGGAGGGAAAATGGAAAATAACGAATACACAAAGGAATTTGAAAAAGAATTTAAGGAACTAAACATTCCTATACGGCCTCTTCCGGAAAACTATACGTCGGACGAATTCATGCATACGCTCCTACGCGAGTCTTCCACGTAGAGGGAGGATCCGGAAATTTTCTATTCCACCACAACCGATTGCGATCTGGGAAGATTAGATGTAGTTCCAATTGAACCAATAGAAGAGTGGTTCTAGGTTTTTTGTCCCTTAAATTTTTTTATAATCAAAGTCATATATTTCCCTCCCGGCTTCGATTCCTTTTTTTTCAAAGCTGGTAAGGATCCTGTCTTCAAACCTTTCAGCCTGCAGGAATTTGCCTTTGGGTGCCCCGACCTGCAAATCCCGGTTTCCCTTTCCAACGTGAACCAAAGCGAGCGTGGTATAAACACTTCCTATATTTTCAAACCTTGGAGAGGAATCCATTACCTCATGAATTTGTAGGGCGTAGTCGCTGTCGTCTGTAGCTATTCTCCAGTGCCCCCCAGGGCAAAGCGCCCTAGCCACTAAGGGAACAAAATCAGGGGAAATCAGCCTGCGCTTGTGATGCTTGGTTTTAGGCCAGGGATCGGGAAAGAACGTCCACACTTCAAATACGGATTGATCCGGAAGGGCAGTGGAAAAGAAAGAGAAGGCATCTGCCTGCAAGATTCTTGCGTTTTCCACTCCCAAGGCCTTAAGGTGCCTTATAGAGTGGGCGATTCCCTGAGGGAAAACTTCCAGCGCCAGAAAGTCCAGATTCTTAAAGCGGGAAGAGGCAAAGGCGAGCTCTTCGCCCTGGCCGCTGCCTATTTCTATTACCAGGGGATTTAAATTGCCCCAAATCTCCCTTCTTTTGAAGGAAGTGAGGAGAAAAGACGGATCCGGGTGAAATCTTTCTTTTTCAGGGACTTTAAGCAGGATTTTTCCGGCATTTTGAAAAATCCGCTCTTCTTTTTCGTCTAACTTCGAGGACCGTAGGACAAAGGAAGGGCGCTTTGGGAAGCTGAATTCTCTAGCCCCTTTAACTTCCATGTCTTTCTGTGAAGGGGGCTCAGACCCATCTTCTTTATTGCTTCTATATGTTCCGGGGTGGGGTAGCCCTTGTTCTTTTTCCATTTGTAGCCTTTGTACTCGTCTAACTTTGAAAGGTTCTCCATTAACTCGTCTCTGTCGAGCTTGGCCAAAATAGAGGCTGAAGCGCATAAGGCGCTTTTCATGTCTCCCTTTATAACGCATTTAACCTCTACATCTGGCCTTTGAGGGAGGTGAAGGGAGACGCGGGCATAGGAGAGATAATCGAAATTGCCGTCCAAAATCAAGAGCCCCCTACCCGAAATCTCCTTCATAGAAAGCAGGGCCCTTTCCAAGGCCAGGCCCAAAGAGAGGGTGATGCCCATTTTGTCTATTTCTTCATTAGAGCAGGATCCTACCGCCCAGTCGGAAACCCATTCTTCAATAGCGCTTCTAAGCTTCGCTCTTCGCTTTGGGGTTAAAAGTTTTGAATCTTTAACGCCTTCGGGAAAGGAAGAGGAAAAAGAATCTAGCCTACACACCCCTACGTATGCGGGGCCTGCAACGCATCCTCTTCCCACTTCGTCTGCGCCCAGTACAAAGTCAAAAGACTTAAAGCCCTCTTCTTCAAGGCATAGAGAGGGATCATTCATAAGCCCCGCTCACTCCCCCGACATTTTTATAGACGGAAGAAGGGTCTCCAATATAGCGCCATCTGTCTACAGGCCACCACACCAGCCTTACCACTCCCACCACATCTGAAATCGGTACGAGGCCGTCATCTTCATTTAAGTGGTAGCGCGAATCTGCCGAAATTCTCCTGTGGTCGCCCATCACAAAAATATGGCCGGGAGTAACTTTGACGTTGAATTTTATCAGGCTGGGGGCGTTTCCGGGGTAGAGGTAGCTTTCTTCGTGGATTGGAACCCCGTTTATAGTGACAAGGCCTTGGGCGGTGCAGCAGGCTACGGTGTCTCCGGGAAGGCCTATCAGCCTCTTTACCAAAAATCCGCCTCCGATGGCGTCGTCTTGGGATTGGGAAAGCCAGTGGCCCGGATCTTTAAAAACTATAACGTCCCCCCTTTTAAGAGGCGTCCACTTCCCGTCAAGTTTGAAGGTGAGGATGTGGTCGCCTATAAGGAGGGTGTTTTGCATGGAGCCCGAGGGCACGACGTAAATGCCGAATACGAAAATTCTGAGAATAAGTATCGCGATTATCGGAATTGCGATAGATAGTGTCCAGCCTATCCAGCTGCCTTTTTTACGGTGGAATCTTCGCGGATGCATGGGAGGCCTAGAAACTCCTTTTTTAAGGTGTGCTCCCCGTTGGTGCATGGGGGACTTTGTGGTGGCTGCCTTGAAACCCATCCGCCCCTCTTCCATGCCCTCGGTTTAAATTATTTCTTTGCCCCTCTGGGCTCGCGCCTTTCAGGAATCCTAGCAGCCTTGCCTTTAAGGTGCCTTAAGTAGTAAAGCTTGGCCCTTCTCACCTTGCCGTATGAAACCACTTCAATGGAATCTACGAGAGGAGAGTGAAGGGGGAAGCGGCGCTCTACTCCGCACCCGAAACTAATCTTGCGAACAAGGATGTTTTCACTGATGCCATGGCCTACGCGGGCGATAACCACGCCCTGGAAAGCCTGGATCCTGCTGTGATCCCCTTCCACAATTTTGGCGTTTACCTTTACGGTGTCTCCGGGCCTAAATTCGGGAATAGGGTTATCCTTCTTCTCGTGCTCTTGGCCGAATTTTTCTACCAGGTTCATTATTCCTCCATTGCTGCCGCGCAACAGCAGGTTAAAGCCGTTTTCGCTCCAAAGATCCGCTTTAGGCTGGACTACCCATCCCCCTCTGCGCGGCAAGGAGGGATGCGCCCGGGAGCGAAAGATTTCTTTGAAATCCGAATAATATCTTAACAGAGCCCTTTACTTAGACTCGTGGTAAGCCTTTTCGGTATTCACGTTCCACACGTTATTTTTGGAAGTCTTGC
Source organism: Aeriscardovia sp. (assembly GCA_017632945.1). Lineage (GTDB taxonomy): Bacteria > Actinomycetota > Actinomycetes > Actinomycetales > Bifidobacteriaceae > RGIG1476. The sequence goes on from JAGBQH010000002.1 coordinate 51,034, forward strand.
CGGTCTTTATGTTTGACACCGCCTCCATTGCGCAGGCCATGGAGTGGTCCTGGTTGTTGTAGTGGTGCTGACCGTTTCTCCCTATGCAGTAAAGGTTTCCAAAGTGGTCCAGCCACTCTTTAAGTTCGTCCATGCGCTCGTAGGTGTCAAAATAGGCAGGGTAAGCTTTGGGAACCCTTTCTCTGTGGAAGTCCAAAACGTCTTCGGCCCTGTAAAGGACCTGCATCCTTATCATTTCCTTTATGGCAAAGTTCTTTGCCTGCTGGTCGGAAAGATTCCAGAAGTCGTCTCCCTCCTGGGTGAAGTACTCCAGGCCTATCCACACCGTGTCATCGGGATTGGAGACAAGGTACGGGCTCCAATTGTTGAAAATCTGTATTCTTCCTACCTTGTAGCCCGGGTCCTGCACATAAATCCAGTTGTCGGGAACTATCGGGGGCTCTCCCAAAGTCCTTATGGTGGTGGTGTTTTTAAGCTTTAGCCTCTTGCAAAGAAGTCCTACGGTAACAAAATCCCTGTAGGGAAGGCCGTAGGCGATCTCCGTTATGTCTTCCGGAGCCTTCGTTTCCGAGTTATTAAAGGCCTGCAGCAGGTTCTTAAGGGGCATGGAACTCAGGAACTCATCGGCTTTGAGTTCGACTTCCTGGCCGTTTTGGGCAATATAGGACAGAGAATCCACCTTTCCGTCTTTTTGGGTAAAGCGGTTTACCTTGGCGTTCATTATGATTTTCCCGCCCATGTCCGTTACCTTTTGGGCCACGGTCTCCCAAAGTTCTCCGGGCCCGAGCTTGGGGTACCAGAACTTCTCTATGAGGGAAGTTTCCACCTGCCTGTTTTTCTGGGAAGGCATTAGTTTTTCTACTGCGTTCTTCAAAACGGCCGTGATGCTAAGGCCTTTAACCCTTTGAGCTCCCCAGTCGGCTGAAATCTCGGAAGGATGGCGCCCCCAGAGCTTTTCTGTATAACCCTCAAAGAAGAGGGAGTAAAGGACGCGGCCGAAACGGTTGATGTAGAAGTTTTCGAGATTGGTTTCGGGGAGTTTGTGCATGGTAGATTCAAGGTAGCTAAGCCCCGCCTTTATGGTCAGGGCAGGCCCCATGGCCTTGATGGTGTCCCCGGAAAGAGTGATTGGATAATCAAAGAAGTGCTGGTGCCAAAAGACGCGGCTGAGGCGGTGACGGATAAGCATCACCTGATCGGTTTTTTCGGGATCCGGGCCCCCAGGCTCCAACTCGCAGGGCCTATGGAGCTTTTTATCGTCATAGGCAGGAGCTCCCTGAAGGGGCAAGATGTTTTGCCACCAGTCCATGATTCTCTGATCTTTTGAGAAGAAGCGGTGGCCTCCTATGTCCATCCTCTGGCCGTCAAACTTGACGGTCCTAGAGATACCTCCGAACTGATCGCTGGCTTCCAAAAGGGTGACGTCGTACTTTTCCCTTCCGCCTTCCTTTAGCAGCTCATAGGCTGCAGTAAGACCGGCCGGGCCTCCACCTATTATGGCAACACGGGTCTTGGCCATGCCGCCCTCCTATCTATAGCTATGAAGTTGATTTCAACTAGAATATTTTAATTCCGGACCTACTGAGTTTTTAGGTTTTATATACGGCCCAAGATATCGAGATCGGCGTCGGTATGCGTAAGTTCCTCTACATTTACATCTTTAAAGGTCATGATGCGGACCGACTTTACAAATCTGGAGGGCCTGTAGATATCCCATACCCAGGCATCGGTGAGTTGGACGTCGAAATAGACGTCCTCTCCCCCGTTGCACGTCCTAAAATCCACGCCGTTTGCTAGGTAAAAGCGCCTTTCTGTTTCGACCACATATCTAAAAAGCTTTATTACGTCCCTGTACTCCTTGTAGAGTGCAAGTTCAGCTTCCGTTTCATAGTTGTCTAAATCTTCCGCGCTCATCTAAATCCTCTGCATGGAAAAGGGTGCATTGGCCAAAAGGCCCAAAGACAAAGGGGCTACTTGGAAACTTCCTGAACAATAAGCTCCTTGACGCTCTTGGCATCGGCCTGACCGTGGGTCTCTTTCATTACCAGGCCGATTATAACCCCCATGGGCTTCATGTTCCCTTGGCGCAGTTTTTCGGCAATATCGGGATTTTCCTTTAGGGCTTTCTTGACGGCTTCCGAAAGCTGGGAAGAGTCGGAGACAATCTTAAGCCCCTTCTTTTCCACTATTTCTTCCGGCCTGCCCTCGCCATTTACCACGGCTTCAACGACCTGCTTGGCCATTTTATCGGTGAGCTTTCCAGAAGAGAGCATTTCTTCTATCTTCGCCACGTCCTCAGGCTCTATCACCAAAGCCCCCAGGGGCATCTGCATTTCATTTGCAAGGCGCAGGATTTCTCCCAGCCACCATTTGCGGGCGCCCTGGGGAGACGAGCCCTTTTTGACGCTTTCTTCCACCAGATCCACTGCCTCGGCGTTCAAAAGATCGCGCATTTCGGTATCTGAAAGGCCCCACTCAGCCTTCAGCCTGCGCCTCTTGGCAAAGGGAAGCTCGGGGAGAGTGGCTCGGATCTCTTCCACTTCGCTTTCCGTGACGTGAAGCATTAAAAGATCGGGATCGGGGAAGTAGCGGTAATCGTTGGCATCGCTTTTGAGCCTGGCCCCTGCAGTGCACTGCCCGTTTTCATCCCAGTGGCGAGTCTCCTGGAGAACTTGGCCCCCGTGAGAGAGGATGTAGGCCTGACGGCGTATTTCGTAGGCCACAGTCTTTTCCATGGCTCTAAAGGAGTTTACGTTCTTAGTTTCAGACCTTGTGCCCAGAGGATCATCGGGGTTTCTTCTCAAAGAGACGTTCACGTCGGCCCTAAGGTTTCCGTGTTCCATTTTTCCTTCAGATACTCCGCAGGCCACGGCTATATCGCGGACAGCCCTGGCGTAAGCTCCCGCCACCTGGGGGGCGAGGGCTCCGGCTCCCGTAATGGGCTTTGTGACAATTTCCACCAAAGGAACGCCCGCCCTGTTGTAGTCGACAAGGGAGTAGTCTGCCCCCTCCAGCCTTCCGTTGGCCCCTCCGATGTGGTTAATCTTTCCGGCATCGTCTTCTATGTGGGCCCTTTCTATGGGAACCCTGAAAATAGTGCCGTCTTCCAGCTCCACATCCAGCCATCCGTTTCCGTTGGTGGGCTTATCAAACTGGGAAATCTGGTAGTCTCTCGGCATGTCGGGATAAAAGTAGTTCTTCCTGGCAAACTGGCTCCACTCGTTTACGTGGCAGTTTAAAGCCAGACCCAGCTTTACGGCCTTCCTCACGGCTTCCTTGTTTACCACGGGCAAAGCTCCGGGCATCCCGAAGGAAACGGGGGTGAGCTCGGTGTTGGGTTCGGATCCGAACTCGTAGTGCGCCCAGTCAAAAAGCTTGGTAGCGGTGTTTAGCTCCACATGGATTTCTAGGCCTATCACGGGATCAAACTGGGCCACTGCCTCATCAAAACTCATAAGCTTTTCAGTCATCATTCACCACTTTTCCAAAGGCGGGGAACCTTGTTCCAAATGGGCCCGTCATTTTCCCTAGACACGGCCTCCTCAAGTGCGGAAGCCACTTTAAACGCAAGCTCGTCTTTTTTCCTGTCGGCCATAATCTGAAAACCTATGGGAAGCCCCAAGTCATCTAGGCCCACGGGGAGGCTGATGGCGGGGAGGCCCGCAAGATTTGCGGGGATGGTGGCTATGTCGTTTTTATACATCGTCACCGGATCTTCCACTTCGCCGGCTTTAAAAGCCGTGGTAGGGCTGGTTGGGCAGATTAGGACGTCAAAGGATTGGAAAGCCTTCTTGAAGTCTTCTATAAGCACGGTCCTTACCTTTTGGGCCGCCACATACATCTTCTCGTACTGCCCTGAACTAAGGACGTAAGTGCCGAGCATTATCCTTCTTTTCACTTCCGGCCCGAATCCCTCTTCGCGGGTGGCGGCCATCATGGAGGAGGCGGTGGCATCGGGAGGCATTACACGCAGTCCGTAGCGCATTCCGTCGTAGCGGGACATATTGCTCGAAACCTCAGCCGGCATAAGGATGTAGTAAATCTGAATGCCATGCAAAAAGTTGGGGAAGCTCTTCTCTTCTACCTTGGCACCCATGGAGGAAAGAAGGTTTGCCCCCCTCAAAAACCCGTCCATTACGTCTTTGGAAAATCCTTCTCCGCTGGCCTCCGATATCACTCCGACCCGGATGCCGGACAGATCCCCTCTTTTCCCTTCCAACGCGGCCTTTAGGGCCGCAGGCTCGCAGCCGGGGATGGATGTGGAATCTTTGGGATCGTAGCCTGCGATGGCATCAAAGAGCATCGCCGCGTCTTCCACCGTCCTGGCGCAGGGGCCGATTTGATCGAGCGAAGAAGCCATGGAAATGGCTCCAAATCTCGACACTCTTCCATAGGTGGGCTTCATTCCCACCGATCCAGTAAAGGATGCGGGCTGCCTTATAGAGCCCCCGGTGTCTGTCCCGAGGGCCAAGGGGGATTCAAATGAAGAGACTGCAGCCGCAGATCCGCCGCCGCTTCCCCCCGGCACCCTTTCAAGATCCCAGGGGTTGAAGGTGGGATGGAAGGCTGAATTTTCGGTGCTTGAACCCTGGGCGAACTCGTCCAAATTGGTCTTTGCCAAAATGGGCATTCCATTCTCTTTAACCTTCCCGACGGCCGTAGCGTCGTAGGGCGGCACCCAGCCCTTCAAAATCTTGGAGGCCGCCGTAGTTTCCACTCCCTTGGTGACGATCATGTCTTTTATGGCTATCGGAACTCCCGCGAGATCGGGGAGCTGCTGGCCAAGGGCCCTGGCCTCATCTACCGCATCTGCCACCATAAAAGCTGAATTAAAGCAGGTGGCAAGGTAGGACTGGGTCTTGGGATCTACGGCTTTGGCCGTTTCAAGCTCCGCTTCCACAATCTGCCTACTGCTCAGATCCCCCTTCTTCATGGCTTCAGCCATTTGGGAAGCTGTAAGGGTAACGATTTCTTCGGCTCCGCTCATCATTCATCTCCCAAAATCCTAGGCGTGACAAACATTCCGTCTTCGCACTCCGGGGCCTGCTCCAAAAGAACGTCTCTTTCCAAAGTTTCTCCCGGCACATCTTCTCTTGTGTGAGAGGGAAGAGAGATGGGGTTTGTAGTGGGCTCTACTCCTGCGATGTCGATATCGCTTATCAAAGCCACGCTTTTTACAATGCCCTGCAGATCCTCTTTCATAGCCTCTATTTCTTCATCGCTGAGCGCGATGCAGGCTAGCTTGGCCAGGTGCTTTACCTGTTCATAAGAAAACTCTGACATACTTTTATGCTAATCTATGCGCCTTGCAACTGACAGATACCGAGAACGCGAGAGACTGCATAGGGAGTTATTTTCGCGTCCTCCGCCTTTTTCCGGCTTCGAAGGCGCCAAGACTTTTATGAGAGACCTTCTAAAAGCGGAGGCCTTAAGCCAATTTGGCCCTCAAATTAACCCAATCTCCCTGCATAAATCCCTTATGCATGTAAAAACGTCATCGAATTTAATTTCTTCTGCAAATGAATGTTTCATTGAATAATTTGACCACAGGTGGCGTATATTCTCATCCGCCTCGATGAGATCCAAAATATCATTATGCCGCACCGCAAGATTTCTATTATCAAATACGGTCTTTACGGCTTTTTTCAGAATGTCCGTACTGATTCTATCTTTATTGATTTGGTAAATCAGATATATATCGTAGTAGTCTTTCATCCTTCCATTTAAGATAGATCGACTAAATAAGGTTTCAAGTTTTTCAGCTACTACAGTCTCCAGGCTATAGGCATATACGGAAATGTCATTTCCTCCCACAAATGACTTATAAGAGTATTCCAACTTACGTGGAATAATTTTATCTCCGGTAGCTATGTCTATGTGGAAGTTGTCCCTTATGTTTTCCAGTCTGCCTTCTACATCTACCCTGAAGCCTCCATATTTATCCTCATCCCGTATGGGTTTTATTCTCCTATAGTGCAGAAGAACCCCCATCTCCTACATCAACAGCAAATATCTCCTTGATCATCGCAGTCAGATTGCCTTCTGTAAATGACGCGTCCTGCAAAATTGCATCAATATCTTCTGTGGCTCTTTTGGTCAAACCGAATAAGGTGGATAGATAAAATCATCCTTTTAGGACGAAATTGTTCTTGTAGGGGCTTATAGAGAGCCTTCCTACAAAGCTATCGAACATAAAAATCTTTAATAGTATTTGCGGAGAGACTCCGGTCTGCTTCGATAGGTTTCGAAGTTTGGCCATCAGTTGTTCAGCCTTCATCGCTCTCCTAGTATTGAAGCTCTATATAGCGTTCCACTTTGCTTTGCACTCCGAGCTTCTCGGCATACTCCACAAGTTTTTGCAGGTTCTTTTTCCGACTTCTCAAATACTCTCTCACCGCGTACTTCACGTACTCGTAGTCTTCCC
>JAGBQH010000012.1 GCA_017632945.1 Aeriscardovia sp.
AGGGCTTCGCAGCCACTATGAGGGCTTCCACAAGGTGACCATAACCGATGCCGCCCTTCAAAGCGCAGCCGAGCTCTCTGCCCGCTATATTCAAGACAGAAACCTTCCCGACAAGGCAATAGACCTTATAGACGAGGCCGGAGCCAGGATGAGGATAAGGAGGCTCACGGCCCCTCCCGAGATAAAAGCCCTAGACAGGGCCATAAACGAAGCCAAACAGGAGGCCCAGGCCGCTTCCAAAACTGACAATTTTGAAGCGGCCGCAAGCGCCAAGGAAAAGGCTGAAGCCCTTCAAAAGGAAAGGGACCATAAGCGCGAAGAGTGGGAGAAGGAAAGAAGCGGCTCTTCTATGGAGATAACCGAAGAATCCATAGCAGAAGTGGTAAGCCAAAACACCGGCATCCCCGTTTTCAAGCTCACGGCCGAAGAGAGCAAGAAACTTTTGGCTCTAGAACAGGCCCTGCACTCCAGGGTGGTAGGACAAGATGAAGCGGTAAACGCCCTGGCAAAGTCATTGAGGCGCGCCAGAGTGGGGCTAAAAGATCCCAAGCGGCCCACAGGTTCTTTCATCTTTGCAGGCCCCACGGGCGTGGGCAAAACAGAGCTTGCCAAAGCCCTGGCCCAGTACCTCTTTGACGACGAGAACGCGATGATACGCGTGGATATGTCGGAATTTTCCGAAAAGTACGCCGTCTCCAGGCTTTTTGGAGCGCCTCCGGGGTACGTGGGATACGAAGAGGGAGGGGAGCTCACCGAAAAGGTGAGAAAGAAGCCCTTCTCGGTAATTTTGTTTGATGAGATTGAAAAGGCCCACCCGGATGTCTTCAATACGATGCTTCAGATCCTAGACGACGGCCATTTGACCGATTCGCAGGGAAGGAAGGTGGACTTCAAAAATACCATCATCATAATGACCACCAATATCGGAACCAAGGATATCTCTCAAAATCAGGCCACCGGCTTTACCGTTTCCAACAATTTTGAGGCCAACTACAAAAATATGAAGGCCAGGGTGGAGGCAGATCTAAAGCAGAACTTCAGGCCAGAATTTCTCAACCGCTTGGATGACATCATAGTCTTCCAGCAGCTGACCCTGCCTCAGATAAGAGAGATTGTAGATATCCAGCTTTCAGAGTTGGAAGAAAGGCTGTTTTCAAGCAGCCTCTCCGCCCAGTTCACCCCTGAGGCCAAAGAGCTTTTAAGCAAAAAGGGATTTGACCCGCTGCTTGGGGCAAGGCCTCTAAGAAGGGTGATTCAAAACGATATTGAGGACAAAATAGCGGAAGGGATTTTGAAAGGAGAGTTCAAAGCAGGCCAGGTTATAAAGGTGGGAAGCGACGGAGAAGACTTCACCTTCTTGGCCGAGGGCGCCCCGGCTGAAAACGGGAAGGCGGAACTGACTTCTTCCAAGGGCTAATGGGCAGTCATACGCACCTGAAATCTGGCGGAAAACTTGCAATGTTTTTCATATTGCTGGGATCCGCCTTTTTCTGTTTGTTTAATGAGACGCTGCTTTCGGTGGGCGACAATCTCTTGATGAGCCAGTTTAACCTGGACTACGTCACCGTGCAGTGGACGATGAGCGGATTTCTGGTGGCCATGAGCGTCACCGTCCCCCTCCTGGCCTTTTTCATAAACGGCTACTCGACAAAACTGGTAATCTGCACGGCGCTTAGCCTTTCGTGCATCGGCCTGGCCATAGACTTTTTCAGCCCAACCTTTTGGATTCTCATAGTCGGAAGGGTGATAGAGGGCCTGGGCGCGGGATTTATAACCCCCCTCCTCTTCTTTTCGGCCCTCACCCTCTTTTCCCCCAGGCACAGGGGGCACGTGATTTCCATTTGCGGCATAGCGTGCGGCTTAGGCCCTTCCCTCGCCCCCAGTTACTCGGGAGCCATCTTAAATTCCAAGGCAGACTGGCACTTTATCTTCCTTCTTCCTTTTTTTGCAGCCCTCCTTTTTCTCTGCCTCTCCCTCTTTTTTGTAAAAGACATCTCCCCGCATAAGTCCCCCTCCCCCGATGGGCTTTCGGTTTTGGAAACCATATTTAGTTTCCCGTGCGTAATAGTGGGAATAGAGCTGCTGTCCAATAAAATCATGTGGGGCTTTCTTGTGCTTGCCATAGGGATGATTGTCCTTTCATTTTGGATTGGCAGACAGTTTAGCCTGGGAAGAAAAAAACGGGCCGGCGTTTTGGTGGATCTTTTTTCCATCTCCAAAAAACCCGTCCTTATAGGGCTGCTTTTAATTTTTTGCCTTCAGATCGCAAATATGTGTCTGTCGGTGGTATACCCCATGGCGATAGAGCCCGGTTTCGCCCTTTCCCCGGAGGCCTCTTCTTCCATGCTTATGGCGCCTCTGGCTATCTCCCAACTTTTCGCCCTTTTGGCAGGGAAAATCTATGACAGATGGGGAGCCAGATCCCTTCTTTTTTCCGGTTTCTCTTTGCTCATCTTGGGTTTTTTGGCTTTAAGCTTTTCAAGAAGAACTTCCAGGGGAGCTCTGGTTTTTACTTTTATTGCAGCCCTTCTTTGTTTTATAGGGGTGGCGCTGAGCACTTTGGCGGTGGAATCTAGCATCTTCGCTTTTCTCCCCTCCCGGGCCGCAGATCTTTCAACTTCCGAACAGGAGAGCATGCAAATCGGAGGAGCTGTTGGGAGCGCCGCATGCATGGCGATTTTTCAGGCTTGCGCCCCGTCCCCTTCAAACCCCGAAAGCTACCTATCAGCTTTTGCCACCCTTTCTATCGTCATGACGTGCATATATGTTGTGTGTTTGGCTTTGAGCTGGATAGTAGTTAGGGCAAAGCCGGCAGGAGAAGTGGAAAAGTGAAAAAACTTGCAATAGTGGTAACTACATATAAAAGAAACGGGCTGCTGGAAAAACTCCTAGAATCTATCAAATCGGAGAAACCATGGATGGTGGTTTTGGTAGATAACGATCCTGAGGGGGGAGCAAAAGATCTGTCTCTTTCCTTTAAAAAAGAGATGGAAGAAAAGGGAGTCGAAGTAAAGTACGAAAGGCAGAAAGAAAATACGGGCGGCGCAGGAGGGTTTTTCGCGGGAGTAAAAAGCGCCTACGAACTCGGGGCAGAGTGGTTTTGGCTGATGGATGACGATGTAAGGATTTTGCCCGGCGCTTTGGAGAGGCTTTCAAAATGGGAGAAGAAAAGCCCCATGATACAGGGCTCGCGCCTAAACAGCGATGGGACCCCCTTTTACTGGCAGTACCGCTTCATCGTTCCTCTCGCCGTCCCCAATCCCTTTGCGGCCAAAGACTGCGCCCCCTTTAAGGCCGCCAATACCTGTTGCTTTGAAGGGGTTCTGGTAAAAAGGAGCCTGGTGGAAAAAATAGGCTTTCCCGATCCCCGCTTCTTTATTTACTGGGACGACACTACCTATGGATACCTTGCCAGCAAGGCCTGCCAGCCTATAGTGGTTCCCGACCTCATTTTGCAAAGAACCCGATCCATCAATAATTTAAAGCTTAAGGGAAACAGGAGGCTCAACTCCACCTCCGACTTAAACCGCTATTACATAATGCGAAACCGTGGCTTTATGATGCGCTACCTCTCGCTTTTTGGAGATTACGATCCCCTGCTTTTCGGACTGGGGACCTTCTTTACTTTCCTAAAGGAGATGGTGAGGATTGCCGTTTTGGATCGCAGGTTGAAGGCTTTGCCCCCCCTGGTAAAAGGGTGGGCCGATTCTAGAAAAGTTATGAAAGATAGATCGTGGAAACCGGCCAGAGCCGAACAGAAAAATGTATTAGGCAAAAGGTAGAAGGCTACAGGAAATCTTACTTTGCCTCCTTTTTATCCAGTTCCTCCCAGTTCTGAAGATAAGCAAAACCGTCGTCTTGCGATTTTGAGGTCAGCTCAAGGGTTATGGGAAAGGTGTTTTTCCCCGACACGTGGCAGCGGTAGCTTCTCATAACCAACATCCCTATGAGGCTGTCTAGCTGCTCGTTTGGCAGAAGGTAGTCTGCGTGCTGCTTTAAAAGCTGATCGGAAATGGCTTTTAGCAGGCCCTCTATAGTGTGGTGAGCATGGGCTATGGTTATTATCGTTTTGGTCATTTCACTTCCTAGCTGTTGGAAGGCCGCCTTCCCCTTTGCTTTTCAAGAGAAGGATCTGGTTGGCGGCAAAGATGTCAACAATCTAATAGTTTAGCTTTCCCGTTTTATTCCCGGCTTATTTTATAAGCGTTTTTAAAGCTAAGTTAGGCGACTTTTATAATTTCTTTCCCCGGTTTATCTTCCCTTTCGTTTACAAAATTCCAATTTATGAGTTTTCCTGAACCGTGTCCTGTGGGAACGTAGGTTAGGTTAATCGACACGGGAAAATTCCCTTCGCCCGAATTGCGGTACTGTACTCCTCTTTGCCATATCTCCCCAATCAAATGTGTCAGTTCCCTATTCGGTAGCAGGCAGTCTCCCCCCTTCTCATTTAGGTTGTCGTTAATTATTTTTTCTATTGTGGAGTACAACCTGTACGCATGTTTAATCGTTATGGTAGCGGTTAAGATCTTAAAAAGATCTGTCGCCATATCCTCTCCTTGATTTTGCAGGCTTATTTGTAAACGCCATTACAAAAAGTGCTCAACCTGCTTGTATTACCGATTTTCTTTTCTTTAATCCAAATCTATGCCGTATTCTTTTGCCACCTCCGCATAAAGTTCGTGAGGAATGTCTCCGGTGATTTCATCTATTTCATCTCCTGCATCCAGGCGGTCCCTTATGTAATTTTTCGCATCCTTAACCGCCTCTTGGTAGGTGGGAATGACTATCGTGATATCCCCTGTGCACTCCGGAGTAGTCTGGGAAGCAAATTGCGTAGTTAGTTGCAATTTATCCGGGCACGGATAGTAAGAGGTGAGCAGCACAAGCGTTGAGAATATGAGCGTTTGATCCTGCATATTTCTTTTGCATGTCATTTTTAAGTGGCGCCCGTCAATGTATTCCAATTTGACATGTCCCTCAAGCATCTGCATATAATTCTGTGCAATTTGAAGAGCGTGGCCCTCAAAGCCATGCATCATTTGCAATTCCGCTTCGTCACTGGTATCAGCATTTCCGCTTTCCATCATTCCTCTTACTTTTTTATTTTTTCCAAGCGCGTTTCATATATATAAGTATGCCTGCATGCCATCCTGTTTTTTCAGATCATAAGAGGCTCATCCTTTTCTTGTGTGCAGCATAAAACTCTTTTTTCCCACGCGTTTTAGGAAAGATTAACCATTATATGGTTATATTTTCAGTCCTAAAGGCAGGCTAGGGCAAACTGAATTTTAAAGAAAAGAGCAGCAGAGTTTTTAAGCAACACTGCTGCTTGAAAGGAAATACTATGAGGTCCGACTATTGCTGGGTCGGACTATTTAAGCCTACCAGTTAAAGCCTTTTAAAAAATTTCCAAAAAGATTTAAAAGGAAACTTGAAATTATTGGGCCGGCAAATAACTGAATTAAAACATAGGATTTGGGTAGCCATGCCAAAGAAGCCTAAAAAAAATCCCCTTCTTCTAAAAGACATTCCTTTCTATTGGCCGGATGTGAATATTTTTAGCGGTCATTTTGATGAATTTGGATGTCTACGGCATCGTCTTCAGTTCGGACTCCATACTGCTTTTCAGGCAAATTGTAGACATTTATATCTCTAGAAGCAAAAATCGGATTAATCGATTAGAAAAAATGAATCTGCTAACAAAAATATATTTCCCGGCCTAACTAGGAATCGGCCGGTGTCTTTCAAAACTATCTATGATTCTAAAACTGCAAAGACTAGGTTTTAGGCTTAATAAAGCGATTTTAAAAATCTGCTAGAAATAAGATTTGGAAAGAAACTAAAAGTAATTTTAAAGGGGGAAATTGTGATTCGGTTTTCTAATCGTTCCGATCCCGGACAGCTAAACGCCATTTCTTTAGAAGAGCAAAAAACTAAAAATTTAACCCAGTTAAACGATTCTAACCCTACGCACTTTGGACTGGGAATAGAGAAGTTTGGAACTTATGTTCCCGACCCGCGCGGATCTGAAACCACAAGGGAGGCGCTCGCCAATTTCCTTAAGTCCCGTAAAGATCCGATTTCGCCCTCTAACTTTTCCCCCGCATCTTCAGAGAGGCTTTACCTTCTCTCTTCTACGTCTCAGGGCTACAGCTGGCTTATAAAGCTTCTTTGCGATCCGGGAGAAAAAGTGGCCTACCCTTCTCCGGGCTATCCCCTCATTCCTTCCATAGCCTCAATGGAAGGAGTAGAAGCCGTACCTTACTTTCTTCGCTTTGATGGATCTTGGTACATAGACCTTCCCTATCTTGAAAAGGTGCTTGAAGACAAGTCCGTAAAAGCCCTGGTTCTGATACACCCCAACAACCCCACCGGAAGCTACGTGGAAAAAGAGGAATTTGAAGAAGTGGAGAGGATGTGCAGGGAAAAGGAGATCGCAATAATTTGTGACGAAGTCTTTTATGAATACTCTTTTTCCCGTACCCCCGGCCGGATTTCAGGCTTTTCTTCCGTCCTCACTTTTGCCCTCGACGGGTTTTCCAAGCTTCTAGCCTCCCCGCAGATAAAAACGGCGTGGATAGAGGTGTCGGGGCCCGAAGAAGAAGTGAAAGAGGCCTTAACCAGGTTGGACTTTATAGCAGATAACTTCCTTCCAAATTCCTGGTTTCAAAACCAATCCACCCCCTCTCTCTTAGAGCTTGCCCCAGAGAAGGTAAAAGAGGTGCGGGAAAGATGCATGGAAAACCTGGAGCTTTTAAAAGAGGCCTTTTCAAAACCAAGCCTTGCTTCCTCCCTCATTGTCCCCGACGGGGGCTGGAGCGCCCTTGTAAGGTTTCCGGCCACCGTAGACGAAGACGAACTGGTAAAGGCCCTTATAAGACAGTTCTCCCTTTCCGCTCAGCCCGGCTACTTTTTCGATGTTCCCTTTAACTGTGTGGCCGTGTCCTTCCTGCCTCCTACATACGAGACAAAGTCTAGAATTGAGGTGCTAATCGACACTATCGAGGCTTTAAGCCGAGAGTGATTAGAGGTGAAATGAAACACGTAATTTTAGACTGCGATCCGGGCCACGATGACGCCCTGGCCCTCTTTATGGCCATGGGAGACCCGCAAATCGACCTTATGGAAGTTACGACCGCAGGAGGGAACCAGAGCCTGGAAAAGGTGACGAAAAACGCCCTTTCCCTGATAGAACTGGTAGGGGAAAAAGTGCCCGTCTACTCGGGCTGCCCCACTCCTTTGGTAAAGGCCCCAAAGTGGGCAGGCTACATTCACGGCGAAACCGGATTGGATGGGGTGAAACTAGATCCTCCAAAAACCCAGGTGGCCGGAACACATGCCGCAGAGCAGATTGTAAAAACCATCATGGAAAATCCGGAGCAGTACGTCACCTTGATTACGACAGCCCCTCTCACCAACATCGCCATGGCGGCCCTTCTAGAGCCAAAGATTTGCTCTAGAGTAAAGGAAGTCATAATGATGCTTGGAGCCGTACACACGGGAAATGTCACCCCTGTGGCAGAATTTAACGCCTACACGGATCCTGAGGCTGCAAAAGTGGTATTTGAGAGGGAATGGCCCATAACCATGATTGGGCTGGATGTCACTCACCAGGCCATTTGCACTAAAGAAGTGCAAGAAAGACTGGTTAAGGCTAATCCGGATCTGGGAGAAGTTCTAAACGGCCTAATCAACTTCTTTAGAGATTCCTACAAAGATGAAGAGTGCTTCCCCGATCCCCCCACCCACGACCCGTGCGCCGTGGCATACGCCCTAGATCCCTCGGTAGTTAAGACGGTAAAGTGCCCGGTATCGGTGGAGACGAAGGGGGAAGTGACCTGCGGAATGACGGTAGCAGACCTTAGGGCAATGGCCCCCAAGGACTGCCGCACCCAGGTCGGCCTTTCTTTGGATGTGGAAAAGTTCTGGAATATCGTGGAAAAGGCTATAGCCAATCTGAAAGTGGAGAAGTGAAAATGAAAAAGCTGATACTGGATCTGGATACCGGAATTGACGACACCCTTGCGATGTCTCTTGCAATGGCAAGCCCAGAAGTGGATCTGATAGGCATTATCGGAACTTACGGAAACGTGTACATGGACCAGGGCCTCAGAAACGACCTGGCCATAACCGATCTTTTCGGCAAGAAGATCAAAGTCTACCGCGGGCTGGACCACGCCCTGAAGAAGGACTCTTTTGAAGTGATGGAAATCTCCTCCTTCATCCACGGCAAAAACGGGATAGGCGAGTGCCAGATAGAAGAGTCGGAAAGGATCCCCGAAGAAGAGGACGGCATAGACTTCCTCATCAGGGCCGCACACGAGTACAAGGAAGATCTAATCTACGTCCCCACCGGCCCCCTCACCAACCTCGCAGCCGCCCTGCAGAAAGACCCCTCCATAAGCTCCCTTATAGGCAGGGTGGTCTTTATGGGAGGGGCACTCACCGTCCCGGGGAACGTCTCGGACTGGAGCGAAGCCAACATCAACCAGGACCCCGACGCGGCGGACTACGTCGTAAAGCACATAGACTGCACCATGGTGGGCCTTGACGTCACCCTGCAGACCCTCCTGACTACAAAAGAGACGGCCAAGTGGAGGGAGCTGGGCACGCCCCGCGGAAGGTTCCTGGCGGATGTCACCGACTACTACATCAAGGCCTACGAAGTCACTTCCCCCGGCCTCGGGGGCTGCGGCCTGCACGATCCCCTGGCCGTAGGCGTGGCGATATGCCCCGACCTCGTAGATTGCCTGCCTATAAACCTGATGGTTGAAACCGAGCCGCCGCTTCGCGGAAGGACCATAGGAGACGTCTCCATGCTCTCTGACCCCGTCAAAAAGAACCGGGTCAGCGTCAGGGTGAAAAAGGAGCAGTTCCTGGATATGCTCGTCTCCAGGCTCTCCGGCCTGGCCGCCTGATTAATTCTGCTTTTTAGGCGCGGGAGCCCTGTAGATGGACTCTATTACGTCCTTGTAGTGGGCCTCCACCTGTTTGCGCCTGACTTTCAAAGACACCGTCAGCATCCCGTTTTCAGGGGTGAACTCTCCGGGGAGGATCACGAACTTCCTTATGGATTCTGCCCTCGATACGGTCTTGTTTGCCGCGTCCACCGCGCTCTGGACTTCGCTTCTGACTACGGGGTTCTCGCTGGCTTCTTTCAGGTCCTTGCAGGGCTGGAGCCCCTTGGACTGGAGCCACTGATTCACATCCTCCAGATCCAGCGTCACCAGCGCCGACACGAACCTCCTGTTGTTGCCGATGACCAGGCACTGCGCCACTACCGGGCAGCATTCCACCCTCGCCTGCAGAGGCGCGGGAGCCACGTTTATGCCTCCGGCCGTAATTATCAGCTCTTTCTTTCTGTCGGTGACAGAGAGCCTCCCCGCCTCGTCTATGTCGCCCACGTCTCCGGTGTGGAACCACCCGTCTATGAGGGACTGTTCGGTGGCTTCCTCCATGTTGTGGTACCTTTTCATGACGCTGCGGCTCTTTATGCAGATTTCCCCGTCTTCGGCGATGCCCACAGTCATTCCGCAAAGAGGCGCCCCCACGGTGCCGATCCTCCTGTTTGTGGGGGTTTCAACCGTGACGGGCCCGCAGGTCTCAGTCATCCCGTACCCGTTCAGGAGGGGCATGCCGATTCCTGCAAAGAAATGCGCGAGGGAGGGATCTATCGGGGCGCCCCCTGTGATGCAGAAGTCGGCATTGGGTCCGAAGACTTCGAGAATCTTGGAGTAGACGAGCTTTTTATAGAGCGAATAGCGCATCTTGTCTGCAAAGCCCAGAGATCTCCCCTCCTGTTCCCTCTCGCTCCACAACCGCGCCAGACGGGCGGCCCTGGCGAAAACGTGCCCGGCGTACCCTGTGCCCGCCTTCTGGCTGGCGGCGTTATAGACTTTTTCAAAGATCCTGGGGACCGCCAGAAGGAGGGTGGGCTTGAAGGACTGGAAGTCCTGGATGATGGTCGTAAAGTCGGATGTCAGCCCCATCTGCAGCGTCCCCGCAAAGGCCAGCATCTCCATGTACCTGGCGAACACGTGGCTTAAGGGCAAAAACATCAGGATGCGCCTGTCGGGAATATTGCAGGCGCGGGGGATGTACTGAGTGCCTGAGATGGCCGCAAAGACGAAGTTGGAGTGGGTCAGTTCGGCGCCCTTCGGGGTGCCGGTGGAGCCGGACGTGTAGACGATGGTCGCCACGTCATCCCCCTTGACTTTCCCTGCGGCCTCTTCAAATTCCTCGTCCGTTACGTTTTTACCGAAGGCCTCTATCGCGGCCAGGGCCCCCTCCCCTATCGTAAAGGCCTCTTTAAGGGAGGGAATGTCGCCCTTGACGCTCTCTATCTTGGATCTCAAGTCTATGTTTTCCGCAAAGGCGTAAGATACTGAAGAATCATTGAAAATCTGCTTTACCTGGGCGGCCGAGTTGGTCTCATAGACGGGGACTACCACAGCTCCTATCGCGAGCAATGATGCGTCGAGAGCCACCCACTCCCAGCTGGTGTGGGAAAAGATCGCCACCGCATCCCCTTTTTGGATGCCTTTTCCGAGGAACCCTTTGGCGAGCCTGACTACCAGATCCCTGAATTGTACACCGTTAAAGCCAATCCATTTGCCTCCCTCTTTGTAACACATGAGGGGGGTGTCCGGCAGGCGCTCTGCCCTGCCCTTTACAAGTTCGAAAATGCTTTTGTCGCTGTCGATTGGCTGAGGCAGAGGCGTGGTATACTGCTTGACGATTTGCTGATCCATAGATTCTATAGTAGTAGAAACTTAAAGATACAGGAAATTTTAATAATTCTAAGGGCAAATTTTTCCGCCGGAAAACTCTAATAGATTTTCTTAAACTTTTTGCTAATTTGGAAAAATGGTGAAGAAGAAAAGATTGCTTGCCCGCTCCCTGGCGGCGGCCTCTCTTAGCCTTTTGCTCCTTTTTTCCCTTGCCGCCTGCGGAAACTCCAAAGCCCAGGCCTCTTCAAAATCTCAGGCCTCAGCTTCCCCGAGCGCTGAAGAGGAAAACGGAACGGCAATGTCTAGAGAATTTCAAAAGGGGGGAATTTGGTTTCTTTCCTCTACCCCTTCCCCCACTGCCCAGATAAATCAAGCCTTTTATTTTAATAACGGCAAGCTTACAGTGTTTCAGTACCTTTATGGCAGCGGAGTGCAGTTTAAAGATCTTTCAGGAAACGCTGCCCAGGAGGCATCCGAACTTCAAAAGTGGGATCAGCAGGGGTGGAATTCGCTTTTCCCCGGAACCGCTTACAAAAAGCCTTCCCCCACTTCCTATTCCCTTCAGCTTCTTACAAATGAAAACGGCAAAGACGGGGCGGTTGAAATCCTGGAAGACACTTCCGTAATAGACCCTGTTGACGGGGAGAGCGCCTTTATCTTTGCCAGCCAAAATGAAAATGCCCTTCCCCAGGGAGATTTTCTCTATCTTCCCTTAACTACTATTTCTTTAGTAAACGACGTAAGCGCCATGGGGAAGGTTTCTCCTCTTAACGGATCTTGGAGGGGATACTTAAACTGGAACACCCTAATGGAAAATGTAGCCCAAAATATCCAGCTCTCTTCCCCTTCCATAGATACCTCCAGGGAATGGTTTACCACCCTCTCCTCTTCAACCTTTACTTTAGATTCTCCCAAGTCTTCTCAGGTGAGCGTGCACGGGCAGCTTTCCATCAGCCAGAGCCTGGCCAAAAACAACCGAATGGCCTAGATTCTGGCCCCCAAAGCCCTAAGCTGATCTACCCCCTCCTTGGAAATGTTTTCCACGCTCCAAAGAGGTGAAAAA
The DNA here is from genome assembly GCA_017632945.1 of Aeriscardovia sp. Taxonomy (GTDB): domain Bacteria; phylum Actinomycetota; class Actinomycetes; order Actinomycetales; family Bifidobacteriaceae; genus RGIG1476. The sequence continues at coordinate 11,794 of JAGBQH010000012.1, forward strand.
GTCCAGTCGACTTTAAACTGGGAGACAGTTCCCCAAAGCGCGTGGGCAATTTCCTCTTCTATAGAGTCGGTCAGGGGGCAGAGAGGGGTCGTGAGAGTCATTGTAAGGATTGCCCTCTCAAGCTCGTCTATTTCTACCTTGTATACCAGGCCCAGGCTGACGAGATCTATCCCGATTTCCGGGTCTATTATGTCTGAAAGCTTATCGAAAACCTTCTGGGCCAAAGCTCTTTTTTCTTCATCGGGAGCTACAAGCTCGGTTTTCGTTGGGTTTTTCCCTGCGTTTTTAAATGAAGAGGGCGCCGAGGGGACCGTCACTTTTTCACTTTTCCTTATGCCCTCTGAAAGCGTCTATTGGGCAGGTTCCGGAAAACTGCTCCCAGCCCCCCTTCTCCAGGGCTTCCTTTAAGGTCGTCCAGCCCAAAAGGGCGCATTTTATGCGCATGGGAAACTTGGAAACCCCCTGTAGCGCTGCAGCTTCCCCCAGGCTCTCAGGAGCCTCCCCTTCGCCTTTGCTGTTCATTAGCTTTAAAAAGTCATAAAACAGGCTTATAGCCTCTTCCTTGCTTTTTCCGGCCACAAGGTCTGTCAGCATGGAAAGGGAGGATGTGCAAATAGCGCATCCATCCCCTCTCCAGCTCAGGCTTTTTACAACTCCATCCTCCATTTCCACTTCCATTTCCACTTCATCCCCGCAGGAAGAATTGAAGCCGGCTGCATGGATAAATTGGCGGTTGCCATCCGCTCCTTCCTCGGAAAAAGAATCCTTCCTGCCGTGCGGATTTCTGGAAGCCTCCAGTATAGTTTCTTTGTAGAGTTCAGAAATGTCTTCCATTTATTCCCCCTTTGTAAAATAGTCGCGGATCCCCGAGAGAAGATCTAAGAATTTATCAACTTCCTGTGGCTCGTTGTAGGGAGCCAGGGAGGCCCTGGAAGAAGAGGGAGTGCCAAAAGATCTGTGAAGGATCTGCGCGCACTGGTGTCCTGCGCGAATCGCCACTCCGTTTACGGCCATAAACTGGGCTACGTCGTGAGGGTGCACCCCCTCCACCACAAATGAAAGTATGGGGGCCCTATGATCCGGGCTAGATGGCCCCAGGATTTTTACATGCGCTATAGAGGAAGCCTGCATAAGCCTTTCAGTTAAAGCTGTTTCAGAGACGTCCCTCTTTAGGAAGTCAAAAGTCGCCTGCATGGCAATCACCTGAGCTACAGGCTGTGTTCCCGCTTCGAACCTCCACGGTGCGCTTTTATAGATGGCTTGCCTGTTTTCCCAGGCGCTGTCTACCATGGAGCCCCCAAAGTAGCTGGCGGGCAACTGGTCGAACAGATCTTTTCTTCCGTAAAGGAAGCCCAAGCCTGTGGGTCCGTAAATCTTATGGGCTGAAAAGCCGGTAAAATCAATCCCCAGAGCTTTTACATCTACTTTTTCATGAGCTACTGCCTGGCATATGTCGCTTATAACTATCGCCCCTGCAGCATGGGCAGTTTCTGCAATGGAAGGGATGTCTGCAAAGGCGCCGGTTACGTTTGAAAGGCGAGAGACCGCTACGATTTTTGTCTTTTCCCCTATTGCTTCCTTCCAGCCTTCCACTTGCCCGTCTTCTGTCATAGGAAGGAATTTCAGTACGCACCCCCTCCTACGTGCCAGTTCCTGAAGGGGAAGAAGGACTGAGTTGTGCTCTGAACGGGACAAGAGTATTTCGTCCCCTTCGGCAAGGTAAAGCGGGCTTTTGGGATCTTTTACGTATCCTAAGGAATTGGCCAAGATGTTGAAGGCTGCGGTTGCAGAAGAGGTGAAGGCGATTTCTTCGCAATCTGCCCCTATAAAAGAGGCGACTTCTTCCCTCGTCTTCTCAAATTCCTCGGTGTCCCTAAAGGCCAAGGCATAGGCGGAACGGCTTACGGGCGCATTGTAGAAGGAATAAAATTCGCATCCCTTTTCTATTACGCCCTTCAGCTTCTGGCTGGTGGCAGCCGAATCCAAATAGGTTAAATCGGGGTTATTTTTGAAAAATGGGAATAGGGACCTGATTTCCGGCGATCCCGCAGACCACTGGGTCTCATCACATGCTGTTCTGTTCATGATCACAGTATAGAGCTCAGGATGTCATCATATCCTTCCTCCTCAATTTTGTAGGCCAGATCCTTTCCTCCGCTCATGGCTATGCGCCCTTTGTAGAAGAGGTGGACGAAGTCGGGTTTTACGTACTTTAAGATTCTGGCGTAGTGGGTGATTAGGATTATGCCGCACCCTTCTTCGTGGCTCCTGCAGATCCCCTCGCTTACAATTTTTAAAGCATCCACATCCAAGCCGGAATCTATTTCATCCAGTATCGCAAATTTAGGCTTCAAAACTTCCAGTTGTAGGATCTCAGCCCTTTTTTTCTCTCCTCCGCTAAATCCCTCATTTACGTTTCTGTAAGCAAACTGGGGATCTATCTTCAGCCTTTCCATGTACCCCTTTAAGATTGCAGGCCAGCTTCTAAGGGCAGGAGCCTCTCCTTTGAGGGCCTTCAAAGAGGTCCTTAGGAAGTTTGTAAGGGGAACTCCCGGCACTTCCACGGGGTACTGCATGCCTAAAAATAGCCCTTCTTTGGCCCTCTCGTCGGGAGTCATAAGGTCCATTTCTTTCCCATCCATTTTTACGCTGCCGGAGGTGGAGTAATCGGGATGATCCATGAGGCTATAGGCCAAGGTAGACTTCCCCGATCCATTAGGCCCCATAAGGACGTGGATCTCGCTGGAGAGGGCTTCAAAATTTACGCCTTTTAAGATTTCTTTAGGCCCTTCTTTTGTTTGTACAGAACTTTTAAAATCCTTTACTTCAAGCCTGTGAACCATTAAAACCGCCCGTCCTTCTGCAAAATTGTTCAAATTCCTCTTTTGCTTCGTCAGATCCCATTTGGGAGAGGAGCTCTTCAAAGAATCCGGAAACTATCATCTCCTTGGCTTCCTTTTCTTCAATCCCGCGGGATCTTAGGTAAAAGATTTGATTGGGATCGAAGTAGCCTACGGAACTGGAATGCCCGGCTGCGAGGATGTCTCCATTTTTAATTTCAAGCTGAGGCTCGGAAAAAGACTTGGCGCCGGGAGTGAGGACAAAGTTCTTATTTAACTCATAAGAGTCGCTCCCCTTACCGTCTTTCCCTATAATGCTCTCTCCTACCCACGCGCTTTTAGCCTTGCTTCCAAGAAGCGCCCCTCTGTAGGACACTCTCGACTTGCAATCGGGAAGGCCGTGGGCCACCCTCACCCTAGTTTCCGCAAATCCGTCGCCATGAATGAAATAAATCCCATTCATTTCGGCCTCGGCATGGGAACCTGAGAAGAAAGCCCTGGAGGTATAGCGGGTAAATTTTGTACCCAGGCACAGAAGATTCCTTTTTACCTTTGCCATGGAAGAGATCCTGGTAGTGTCGTAAATAAACCTTTCCCCTTCTCCTTGGCACAGGACGGTTATAGATACGCAGCTTTCCTCTTCCGCTTCAACTTCCAGAAAGTAGATCGCCTTGCCTTTGCCATCAAAGGTTAAAAGGACGTTGGAGTTTTGGCCGGCTTTGGCGTAGAGAGAAAGAAGGATGCAGTCCTCTTCACCCTCGTTTTTTACTTCAATTCTGCTTTTTCCCTCCAGGATTTCTATACGGAACCTGCGCTTGAGGATTGAAAATGCCTGGGCCTCAACTTTGTCTTTGGGGGTGAGGAGTTTTTGCCCATCCCCTTCTGGCACCAAAGTTCCGTTTAACAGGACGCAAGCGCAGCCGGAAGGCTGGAAGGGCTGCAAAAATTCTTCCGCTTTCTCTATAGGGTCATATTTCCACTCTTCGCTTTTTTTCAAATCTTTAAAAGCTTTGGGGTCGAAGGAAGAAATCCCTTCGGGCTCAGAAAGAGCGTCGTACTCTTTCATCCCACCGCTCCTTCCATTTGAAGTTCTATTAGGCGGTTGAGTTCCAGGGCGTACTCCATGGGCAGTTCATTTGACACGGGCTCTATAAATCCCCGAACGATCATGGCTGAAGCTTCCTTTTCTTCAATCCCGCGGGATCTTAGGTAAAAAAGCTGGTCGGAAGAGATCTTGGAAACTGTGGCCTCGTGGCTCATCTCCACGCGGTTCTCGGAAATATCCATAGTGGGGAAGGTGTCGGATCTGGAGATCTCATCTACCAGCAGGGTGTCGCAGCTGACCGAGGATTTACACTCATCAGCTCCCTTAACTATCTTCACAAGCCCCCTGTAGGCACACCTTCCCCCGCCCCTTGATATGGACTTTGCCACTATGGTCGAAGAAGTGTGGGGGGCAAGGTGGATCATCTTGGCCCCGGTGTCTTGCCACTGGCCTGTGCCGGCCAAAGACAAAGAAAGAACCGACCCTTTTGCTCCCGGCTCCATGAGTACGCAGGAGGGGTATTTCATGGTGGTTTTCGACCCTATATTGCCGTCGATCCATTCCATCTCTCCACCCTCTTTGACAAGAGCCCTTTGAGTGGTGAGGTTATAGACGTTGGTAGACCAGTTTTGAATAGTGGTGTAGCGGCATTTGGCTCCGCGTTCCACTATTATCTCCACTACTGCCGCATGAAGGGAATCTGTGGCGTAGATTGGGGCTGTGCAGCCCTCCACATAGTGGACGTACGATCCCTCGTCTGCAATAATCAGGGTTCTTTCAAACTGGCCCATATTTGGGGTATTGATCCTAAAGTAGGCCTGGAGCGGGATAGACACTTCCACCCCTTTGGGAACGTATACAAATGAGCCCCCGCTCCATGCCGCGGTATTTAAAGAGGCGAACTTATTGTCGTCCAGTCCCACCGCGGTTCCGAAATACTTTTTGAAAAGTTCGGGGTGCTCTTTAAGGGCGGTGTCGGTATCTAGGAAGATCACTCCCTTTTCGGCAAGCTCTTTTCGGATGGAGTTATATACGACTTCAGATTCGTACTGGGCCGCCACTCCGGCTACCAGCCTTTTTTTCTCCGCCTCAGGAATGCCCAGTTTTTCGTAGGTTTCCCTTATATTTTCCGGCACTTGGCCCCAGGAAGTCGCTACTTTATCGGATGCCTTTACGTAATACTTAAACTCGTCAAAGTCCAGATCCGAAATGTCAGCTCCCCATGTGGGTATGGGCCTTTTGGCAAAAGCCCTGTAGGCCTCAAGACGGATGCTTGTCATCCATTCGGGCTCGCCCTTATCTTCTGAAATGCGCCTTACGGTTTCTTCATCTATCCCTCTGGGCGCTTCCCGCCCTTCGGGATCTACATCATGCCATCCATAGCCATAATCTCCGAATTGGGAAATCAAACGGCTGTCCTGTTCAAGTTTCTCGGGATTTACTTTTTTCCCGGAAGGGCTGGGATCCATTTTTTTCCTTAGAGAACTACTTTTCTTCCCTCTCTTTTTTGTGCTCGATAGCCGCCTGCACAAGGCCCCTAAAGAGGGGGTGAGGGGCGTAAGGACGGCTCTTCATTTCCGGATGGGCCTGGGTAGAAACGTAGAAGAGGTTTCCACTCACTTCGGCAAATTCCGCCAGCTCGCCGTCAGGGCTTGTGCCTGAAATAGTCAGCCCTGCGTCTTCCAGGCGTTTCCTGTAAGCGGAATTTACCTCATACCTGTGCCTGTGCCTCTCAGTGATGTTTTTCTGTCCGTAAAGGGAATAGGCCTTTGTGCCCTCCTTTAGGACGGCAGGGTAGCTTCCAAGGCGCATGGTGTGGCCCATATCCTTGTTTCCGGCTATTACGGCTTTCTGCTCTTCCATCGTGGCAATGACGGGATTTGCAGTATTTGGATCGAACTCGGTAGAGGAAGCATCTTTGAGGCCTAAAACATCTCTGGCGTACTCGATTACCATGCACTGAAGTCCAAGGCATATCCCAAGGGCAGGGAAGTTGTTTTCCCTTGCCCACTTTAGGGTCCTTATCATGCCGTCAACGGCCCTCTTTCCAAACCCTCCAGGAATTATCAGGCCGTCGCATCCCTTTAGAAGCGATGCGATCTTTTCGTCATCAGTGCATTCATCGGCATCTATCCAACGGATATTGGCCTTTACCCTCTCTCCAAAACCTGCAGCTTTTACAGATTCGACTACCGACAGATACGCATCGGGCAGATCTACGTACTTGCCCACTATCGCGATTTCGACCGAGCCCTTAAGGTTTGAAATCGCTTCCATCAGATCGGCCCATTCTCCCCATTCAATTTCATGAGCCTTGAGCCCGAGCCTATTTATTACAAAAGAGTCCAGGCCTTCTTCATGAAGCTGCTTGGGAACCATGTAGATGTTATCGGCGTCCGGGCAAGAGATTACTCCCTCCCTTTTAACTCCGCACATGGCGGCCACTTTGTCTTTTATAGATTCGGGAAGCGGCAGCTCGGAGCGAAGGACTATAGAGTCCGGGCTTATCCCTTCGCGCCTCAGCAGCATCACGGCCTGCTGGGTGGGCTTGGTCTTAAATTCCTTGGGGGCTTTAAGGTAGGGAACCAGGGAGACTACGATAAACATGCAGTTTTCCTGGCCGATTTCCTGGCAAACCTGCCTTGCAGCTTCCATAAAGGCCAGAGACTCGATGTCTCCTATAGTCCCTCCGATTTCGGTGATGATGACGTCGACGTCATCTTTGGCCTGGGAACGCATCCTGCGCTTTATTTCATCGGTGACATGGGGAATGACCTGGACGCATTCTCCGAGGTATTCTCCGGCCCTTTCCTTCCTTATTACTTCCTGATAAATCTGTCCCGAGCTTACCGATGCCTTCTGGGAAAGGGGGGTGCCCAAGAATCTTTCATAGTGGCCGAGGTCCAAATCGGTTTCAGCGCCATCTTCCGTCACATACACTTCTCCGTGCTGGAAGGGGTTCATGGTGCCCGGATCTACATTCATGTAAGGATCTAGCTTTTGCTGCAAAACCCTTACGCCTCGGCTGCGCAAGAGTCTGCCCAGAGATGAGGAAGTTATTCCCTTCCCAAGGGAAGAAACTACTCCTCCTATTACAAAAATCTGCTTAGTTATATGCCCGCTGTTTTCTGTAACCATGGAATTTCATTTTAGCACCCACCCCGGATCATCTTTACACGGAGGGGTTTGCGGCCTGCCATTTTTCATACTGAGCTTTATAAGCCTGGAATTGCTTCTCGCTGTTTGTAAAGTAGGTCAGGCCCGTGTCGAGGTTTACGGTGACAAAGTAAATCCAATTTCCGGGCGTGGGGTTCATGGCGGCCTTTATCATTTCAGGCCCCGGATTCCCTATGGGAGTGGGGGGGAGGCCCTGGTGGAGCCTGTCGTTATAGGGATTGGAGGCGTCGGTGAGCATGGACTGGGTCAAATCTTTTGCCTGCACGCCAAACCCGTAGGCTATGACGCTGTCCATGCCAAGGACCATGTGCTGGGAAAGCCTGTTGTAAATTACCCTAGACACCTTCCCGTAGTATTGCTGCTGATTTACCTCCTGGCCTATGATGGAGGCTATTTTGAGTATTTTTTCCCTTTGCGCCCCTTGAGGAACCCCCAGGGAGTTTAGTGCCGAGATTCTGGCATCAACCATTGCCTTTAAAAGCGCTGAGGGGCTCGAGTAACTTTTAGGATCGTATGTTCCGGGCTCTAGCCACCCTTCAAAACTTCCATCGGCTTCTGCCGGAAGTATTCCCTTCCCTCCGCCATTTAGGGCAGATTCGATTTCAGATTTGGTCCACGAGGTGTATTTAACCAGGGTGGGGATCATGTCCGTAGCCCTCATGGAGTTAGTAAATACCAGCATTCCCATGGCTTTGGAGGGATCGGTGATGATGGCCAGCACTTCATTTGAGCTCATTTTGTACTTTAGGGCGAAAGTGCCGGGCTGAAGGTCCTGGCCGTCATTGTTGGATTCTACCGCGCTCACAAATCCGTTTTCAGAGGCCACAATCCCGGCTTTGACGAGGCCCTGGGCCACTTGGCTCGTTCCCTCTCCCGGATTAATGGTGAAGTTTACAGATCCGTATCCGGGCCCCGGGTAATCGGATTCTACGGCATTTCCAAACCAGGAAAAGAGGCCCCCGCTAAATCGGCTTGTGGCTATGCCCCCTCCGACGATTGCCGCGGCAAAGACGAAGGAAATTATGCAGATGGTTATTATTTTTTTCTTCTTCGCCTTTTTGCCATGCCTTCTTTCCCAGCGGCTTTGCGAGGCCAGGCCAGGCTCTATTCCGGCCTCCCTTTCAAAAAGCTGGAAATCGTCTAGAGTTTCCTCCTCTCCTGCATCTGAGCCTTCCTCTTGGGGATTTAGGAGATCTTCACTTTCTGCCTCTTGGGGCTCTGAAGTCTCGTCTTCCCCGTCCTCTTGGTCACTTTCCAGGCTCACCGCTTTTCCTTCCCTCTTCCTTCTCCATCGCAGACTGCAGGATCATGACGGCCGAGAGCTGGTCTACCACCCTCATGTGATTTTTGGCCCTCATTCCAAGTGACTCAAGCTCCCTATGGGCCCCCGTGGTAGTCAGCCTTTCATCGCTCATTACCACCTTGCAGGAAACCCTTTTTTCAAAGGCTTTTTTCCAACGCAGAGCCGACTTTGCAGAGGGGCCGGTAGATCCATCCATATTCAATGGGAGTCCTACTGCCACAAACTGCACGCCATTTTCTTTGGCTACCCGGGCAATTTCATCTAGCGCGAAAAAGGGATCCCCTTCCACCCGCACGGTCTTTAAGGGCCATGCCACACAGGCCTCGCTCTCCCCGAGGGCCAGTCCGATTCTTTTGTGGCCTAAATCGACCCCCATGCATTTCATTGGGCCTTAAAAGCTTCCAGCATGGTGTTTACGGCCTTCACACCCTCTTTGACGTTCTGGTCTTCTTTGCCGCCGCCCTGGGCAAAAGCTGCGCTCCCGCCGCCTCCACCCTTTATAGCGGAGCAAAAAGCCTTTACGAGGTCGTTTGCTTTAATGCCCTCTGCGATCGCTAACTTGTTGGAAGCGGCCACCACTATTGGGGCCGAGAGGGAAATGCCGTACAGAAAGCAGCAGGCTGACTTGTTTTGCATTTTTGACATTAGGCTTGTAGCAGCTTTCCTAAGAAGATCTATAGAAACATCGCGCCCCATGTCTTCTACAAAGATGCTTTTTCCTGACGCTGCCAGATCTTTTATCTTTGCCTCTATTTTTTCCTCTTTAAAGCCTGAAAGTTCTTTCTGGGCGCTTTTAAGGCCTGAAAGCAGCCCAGATGCCTTAGTCTCGAGTTCCTGGGGAAGACAGCTCATAATCGAAGAGAGATTCTTCACCGTCTGGTGGTTCAGGTGATTTTGAAGATATGCCTTCTTTCCTACAAATGCGTCTATCCTCCTGATTCCTGCCCCATTTGAAAATTCGGAGACTATGATAAACTGACCGGCTTTCCCGGTAGAGGAAAGGTGGGTTCCCCCGCACAGCTCTTTACTCCACCCGTCTTCGCCAATAGACACCACCCTCACGATTGGAGAGTATTTGTCGGAAAAGAGATGCATCGCCCCTTGCTCTATGGCTTTTTGGAGGGGCATTTGCTCAGCTTTGACGGGAAGGTCCTCCATTATCTTCATGTTCACCATCTCTTCTATGGCAAACAGCTCCTCTTTGGAGGGGGCCCTGTCTGATTTATAGTCAAAGCTTAGGTAGTCTGCGTCGACTACGCTTCCGCTTTGAACTGCATCGGGCCCCAAAACTTCCCTTATGGACTGGTGGAGGATGTGGGTGGCGGTATGGCTTCTGGCCAGGGCGTTCCTCCTTTCTTCATCCACGAGGGTGTCTACCTTCTGGCCTTTAAGGATCTCTCCCTCTTCCACTTTGCAGTGGTGGACGGTCAGGCCCTTTACAGGCTGCTGGACGTCCAGCACCTCGCAAACCCCTGTAGGAGAAACGATTTCTCCCCTGTCGGCCAGCTGCCCTCCTCTTTCAAAGTAGAAACTGGAAGAATCCAAAATAAGGTCTACCGTCTCTCCCTTGCAGGCTTTTTCCACGGGGCCTTTTTCGGAAAGGATTTCCAGCACTGTGCCTGAAGAAGAGAGGGTCTGGTAGCCCATAAACTTTTGCTCTTCTTTAAGCCTCTTTTTGGCTTCGTCGTACACCGCCACATCTACGTTGTGCCTCTTTGTCACGGCGTCCTGGCGGGCTCTTCCCTTTTGAATGGCCATTTGGGCCTTAAAGCCTTCTTCGTCTACTTCCAGCCCGCTTTCCCTTGCAATTTCGCGCGTCAGCTCTATCGGAAAGCCAAAGGTGTCATGAAGCTGAAAAGCGGCCTTTCCGTCGATCCTTTCCTTCTTTTCGGACTTTGCCTTTTGGATTGCAGAGGAGAGCATGTCGCTTCCCCTCTCCAAGGTGCGCCTAAATATTTCCTCTTCCTTTTCAGCTTCGGCCTGAATGGAGGAGATCTTGTTTTCCAGTTCCGGATACTCTTCCTTCATCGCCTTTTGAGACACTCCCATCAATTCCGGCAAAAGAATCCTGTCGGGAGCCCCAAGGAGCGAAAGCGACCTTATAGAGCGCCTCAAAAGCCTTCTCAGGACATATCCCCTCGCGAGGTTTGAAGGCTTTACTCCGTCTGCCATTATCATCATGGCGCTTCTTACGTGATCTGCCACGATTCGCATATGGGTGTCAGAAACGTGGTCGGAGCCGTAGTTTTTTCCGGAGAGCAGCTCGCAGGCTTCTATTACGGGAAATACTTCATCTATTTCATAGATGTTCTTTTTCCCGTTAAGGAGGTAACTCAGCCTTTCAAGGCCCATACCGGTGTCTATATTTTTATTTTTAAGTTCTCCCGCTATATGAAGGTTGGTCTTTGACTGAACATTATCAACTTCGTAGTTTTCAAATACGAGGTCCCAGATTTCTATATAGCGCCTTTCATTTCCGGCAGGGCCTAAAGCCTCTCCGTACTCAGGCCCCTGATCCAAAAAGATCTCAGAGCAGGGTCCTCCCGGCCCCGGCCCCCCCGTGGTCCAGAAGTTGTCTTCCATCCCCAGGCTCTGGATGTGGCTTTCTTGAACCCCCAAATTTTTCCAAGCCTCTTTAGATTCTTCGTCATCTTTAAAGACCGTGATGAAGAGCCTGTCTTTTTCAATTCCGTATCCCCCTTCTTCCAGAGGGGAAGTTAAAAGATCCCACGCCCAGCCTATGGCCTCTTTTTTGAAGTAATCTCCAAAGGAAAAGTTCCCCAGCATCTGAAAGAAGGTGCCGTGGCGCGTAGTCTTCCCGACTTCATCTATGTCTAAAGTCCTCACGCATTTTTGCAGGCTGGCCATCCTCTTAGATTCCGGCTTTTCTTCCCCCAGAAGGTAGGGAATGAAAGGAATCATGCCTGCTATCGTAAAAAGCGTCGTGGGGTTGGAAGAGACCAAAGAAGCTGAGGGTTTTACAAGGTGCCCGCGCTTTTCAAAATAATTTAAGAATCTGTCTGCGATCTCGCTTGTTTTCATATAGGCTCCTGTTACTTATTTAAAAACTTATCAGCCAGTTGTTTTTCTTTTTCCTCCATGGCCATGGAAAATTCCTGAAGCAGGGCCTGCAGCGTGGTGGCCGGAAGGTTTCCCTCATTTGAAAATAGGAAGGAAGAAGCGTCTTGGGGCAGTTTGTTTTTTACATACGCCCTGGCTTTAGAAACCATAATGACGCCTATGGTGACCCCCAAAGAAAAGTAAAAGAGTTTTTTCACTTTTTCTCCTCCGGGGCCGACTTCTTAGCCTTTCCCTTTTTCATGAAGGAAGCCGAAGTCTTCTTTAGGGCGTAGAGGAAGGAAGCCGCCTTGATAATGGGCTTTCCAAGAAGTGAAGTGTAGAGGTTGCCAAGTGCTGCCGCATTTTGGGCCGTATACTTTACAGAGTCGGTTATGGAGTTTACATCCGAAAGAGTCTTATTTATCTCCCCCACAGCCTCGTTTCCCTGTTTTATAACGGGCATTACTTCGTCTCCCGCGTCTTTGACGGTTTTTGCGATCGCGTCAAAGAGACGACCCAGGCGCACCATAGGGTAGATTAAAACGCCTGCGATCACGGCAAACGCTATAGCCGCTATCAGCCCTGCTATGGCGCCTACGCTCATAATTCCTCCTACTTTCTATAAGGCCTCAAAGGATAGGCAGTGCTCGAAATCCGCTTCGGTATCAAAAATGCATTTAAAAATTTCCCCATTGGCAGGCCGTTCCGTTCTCAGGCTCCCGTTTTTTCTCAAAAGGTTCAAAATAGTAGTCCCATGCCCTACCTGGAGTACGGGTCCGGAAGGATTTATGGATTCTAGCCACAGGGCGACCTGCCTATATCCCTCTTCCACCCTTTCCCAGTATTCCGCGCTTCCTTCTGCATCCGAAAACGGATCTGCCTCTTTCATAAGATCTATGGTTTCGTCTACTCCGTACTTTTCCAGGGCTTCTTTGAATGTCTTGATGCCTTTTTTGGCTCCCGCCATTACCCATGCTTCTGAGAGATCAAACCCCTCAAAAAATCCGAAAAATTCTTCCCTCAGGCCTTTAAAGCTTTTTGTGGGCACATCCAACCCCATGCAGGAAAGCTCTATTCTCAAACTGTCCTGGGCGCGCCTGAGATCAGAAGAAAAAGCCGCACAAAACCCGGCCCCTTTCATCATTTCAGCAGCTTCTCTGCACTGCTGCTCCCCCTCGGGGGTGAGCGGAGCCTCGCTCCAGCCTTGAAGCTTTCTGTAGCGGTTGAAATAGGTCTGGCCGTGACGGACCATAAACAGGCGTACTTTCATGTATTCGATTATAAAGAAATGGCATCCCTTGGGATGCCATGCAAAAAAATTAAAAACTACCTGGCGTAGTACTCAACCACGTACTGAATGTTTACCTGGATGGGAACGCTGGCAGCGTCGGGCACGCTGACGAGAGTAGCCTTGAGCTGGGCAAGATCTACGTTCAGGTATCCGGGAACCTTGGGAAGCACTTCCTGGTTTACGCCCTCTGCCGCTGCCCTGAAGGGGGAGATTAGCTGGCTCTTGGGCTTTACCTGTATCACCTGGCCGGGCTTTACCTTGTAGCTGGGCCTGTCTACTATGGAGCCGTCTACCAGAATGTGGCGGTGATCTACAAACTGCCTGGCCTGAGCCATGGTCCTGGCAAAGGTGGCCCTGAGAACAAGGGAATCTAGCCTGGACTCAAGAGAAGCTATCATAGCTTCGCCAGTCTGGCCCTTGGTGTGGGTGGCCTTCTTGTAGGCGTCTGAAAGCTGCTTTTCCGACAAATCGTACTGGGCGCGCAGACGCTGCTTTTCCTTGAGACGGACGGCGTAATCGGATTCCGCCCTCTTTTTGCCCCTTCCGTGTTCGCCCGGAACATAGGGCCTTTTTTCAAAATACTTTTGAGCCTTGGGGGTCAGGGCTATTCCCAGAGCCCTTGAAAGGCGCACTTGCCTGCGAGAACGCTGTATGCTCGTCATCTATCCTCTTTCCGTCGTATAAAACGAACTGCAAATTGCTTTTGAGCCGGCCAACTTATGGGCTAAGGCTCCGGACGGTAAGTCGAATGCCATTCTACAGGCTTTTTTCGACATCAGTCCAAAATTTCCAGGGATTTGTCAGAAGCGGGGAAGCAAATTGAGCCGTACCCCTTGAAATTAATCCTCACCCTCGTTCCGGTAGGGGTGAAAAAGACTTTCTGCACTGTTCCAAGGCCCATGGTTTTGTGGATTACATACGCCCCCGGGATAAGCTCTCCCTTTTCTTTCCCTAAATCTTCCTCCAGCTCCCCAGGATTCCTAGAAGAAAGGGGACCTTCTGAAAACAGGGAATCGTAAGAGGAAGAATTTCGCCTTTTAGAGCGCCCTCCAAAGCTAAAGTAAGGGCTCGGCTCCCCTTCTTTCTCTTCCAAGAGTTCGGGCGGGATCTCGTCTAAGAAGCGGCTGCGGATTCGATTCTCGCGCTTTCCAAATAGAAATCTTTCATCGGAATATGTAAGAAAGAGAAGCTTTTTGGCCCGGGTAATGGCGACATATGCCAGCCTGCGCTCCTCTTCTTCGTCCTTAAAAGTGGCGTTTGAAGGGGGAAAAATTCCTTCTTCCATTCCTATTACAAAAACTATCGGAAATTCCAGGCCTTTGGCGGAGTGGATGGTCATGAGGCTTACGGCCTCCTTTTCGCTTCCTGCCTCCCCTCCGGCCTGCATTAAGGAAACGTGTTCCAGAAAATCGACGATGGAAGCTTCAGGATCTTGGGTTTCCATCTCCTCTGCAGCTGAGCAGAGTTGGTAGAGGTTCTTATTTCTCTCTTCCCTGTTTTCACCTTTTTCATCCAACAGCCCGGATTCTTCTACTATCTCTTTGACAAACCCGCTTAGGGGAAGGGAAGAAGAAAGCGCCCTCCACCCCTCCAGTTTTGCTGCCAGCTCTTTACATGCCCTTCCAATGGCAGGTTTTAAGACGCTTTCTGCCTCCTTAAGGGCCTCCTGGAGGGGTACGCCTTTTTGTAGGGCGTAGGATGTTAACTTTTCCTGGCTAGTTTTTCCGATGCCTCTTGCGGGAGTGTTTATAATCCTAAGCAGGCTTACATCGTCTTTCGGATTTATGACTGAAGTTAAGTAGGCTATGGCATCCTTCACTTCTTTTCTGTCGTAGAACTTCTTTCCTCCCCTTATTTGGTAGAAAATTCCCCTTGCCACCAGCTTTTTTTCCACAGGCTCTGAAAGATCGTTGTTTCTGTACAGGACGGCAAAATCGGAGTAAGAAGTTCCTGAAGAGTGGAGATCTTCAATGGTTGAAGCAACAAAGTCGGCCTCTTGCATTTCGCTCTCGCACTCGACCAGCTCCACAGCTTTCCCTTTTTCATTTTTTGTCCAGAGCTTTTTATCAATTCTTTTCGGATTGTGCTTTATCACGCTGTTGGCTACGGCAAGGATGTTGGGGGTGGAGCGGTAGTTTTGCTCCAAAAGCACCGTCTTTGAGCCTTTAAAGTCATTGGTGAAATTGCGGATGATGGAAATATCGGATCCCCTGAAGGCGTATATAGACTGATCTGAATCCCCTACTACCGTGACATAAGCCTGGCGAGAAGCTAAAAGCCTTATGAGTTTGTACTGAGCGGGATTTGTGTCCTGGTACTCGTCTACAAAGATCCTTGTAAACCTTCTCTGCAGCCTTTCCCTCACTTCCTTGTTCTTTTCCAAAAGTTCTCCGGCTTTGGAAATTAAGTCGTCAAAATCGACGGCGTTATCTTTGGCCAGCTCCCTTTCATAGTCTCTGTAGATGAGGGCGCTTCTCATATTCCACGGCATTTTTTGTAAGTAATCTGCTTCGCGGTTTAGACCCAGATCTTCAAAAACGGCTTTCCAACTTACCCCTCTGTTTTTACACTTTGAGATCCATTTCTTCTGGGATTTGCACTCTTTATTCACTTCGGATGTAAATCCCATTTTGGAAATAATTTGGCTCAAGGCCTTTGACTTGGCATCATCGTCATATATTGCAAAGTTTTTATCCAGCCCCACAGAAGCGGGGAACATCCTCAAAAGTCGCGCGCAGGCCGAGTGAAAAGTTGAAATCTGCATGTAGCCCGCGCTTGGGCCCACAAGTGACTTTAACCTCTCTTTCATTTCGTTGGCGGCCTTATTGGTAAAAGTGATGGCAATAAAATTGCGCGCTTCGGCTTCTCCCGTCAAAAGTTCATAGGCGATGCGCCTGGTAAGGACTCTAGTTTTTCCGCTACCGGCGCCTGCTGAAACGAGCAGATATTTTCCCTGGTAGGTTACGGCTTCTCTTTGTTGGGGATTTAAGTCATCAAGAATTTCTTCAATAGTTTTGGGCATAGATACCTTTAGGCAAGTAGGGGGCTAAACGCATAAAGCAAAGGAAAGGAAATGGCGGCTAATTTGCAGGAGCTGCCTTTTGGGTTGAAGCCTGCTCCTCTTGACGCTCAGAAGCGGGAGCCAGGCCGCTTTGAAAATCGCTCACGCCCTTTTGCAGCCTTCCAAGGGCATCGTCAAGTTCGGAGCGCGGGCAGGCCACGTTCATTCTCAAAAACATCCTTCCATTCCCCCGGAACTTGTCTCCGGAAAGAAGGATCAAACCGGTATCCTCTTCAAGATAGTTGGCCAGATCTCTGGAAGTCTTTCCTTTAGAGGAAGCCAAGAGGGCGCTGCAGTCTAGCCACATAAGGTAGGTGGCCTGGGAGGGAACGGGCTTTATTTCGGGGATAGTAGAAGAGAGGAACTGCTTTGCGTGATCGATATTTCCCCACAGGTAGTTTTTGAGGGCGACCACCCAGTCGTCTGAATTTTGATAGGCGGCAATAGTTCCTTGAAGGGAGGTTGTGCCCGGAGAAATTATGTCTGCAATGGCAAAGCCCCTGGAGCAAATTTCCCTAAGCGCCCTGTCAGGGATTATGGCGCTTGCAGAGTGAAGGCCAGGAGTGTTGAAGGTCTTTGAGGTGCTGGTAAGCATTATGGCCACGTTTGTGAGGTCTTTGGGGAGGCTGAGGATTGGAGTATAACTCTGTCCTGGCTCCAGAACCAGATCTCCCCAGATTTCATCACACACTACGGTTATATGGTAAGTGTGGGCCATGCGCAAAATTGTGGTCAGCTCGCTTTGCTTCCAGCAGGTTCCTGTGGGATTGCAGGGATTTGCCAGGAGCATCAGGGATGCATGTCCATTGGAAAATGCATTTTCCAATAGATCCCAGTTTATTGAGTATTCGTTCACAGAAGAGTCATAGTCCAAGGGGACTTCTATTACATGCCTGCCGTTATCGAAGATGACGTTGAAATAGGCATTACAAATCGGGGTGAGCATTACTATGTTGTCGCCTATGTTGCTCAGGCGCTGAATTATTACCGATATAGCGGGAATGACGCCGTTGCAGTATAAAATCCATTCTTTGGCAGGTTCCCAGTTGTGCTTGGAAGTGCACCACCTGATTATGGACTGATAGTAGTCATCTTTCGGGATCTCGTAGCCGTAGATCCTAGTACTAATCTTCTTTTCAAGAGCGCTTATGATGGCGGGGGAGGTCTTGAAATCCATATCCGCGATTGTCATGGGAAGCTGGCCCTCTTGCACGTCCCACTTCACAGAATTGGTATTCATGCGGTTTATAACCGCATCAAATTCAAATTCATCGGGCATTTTGTTCACCTCGGTTTAAATATCCCAATATCTAATAGTACAAAGATGAGCTTAAACTAGGCGCCACTTGACTACCACAAGCTGGTTTATGGACCAGTACAAAACCCCGTAAAGGCCTCCTCCTATTCCCGAAAGGAAGGCCACCATCCACGCCGGGTAGCGGCTCTTAACCACAAACAGGGCAAGAAAGCCCATACACAGCCCTATTCCTATAAACAGCACGCAGTTGGACCAGAAGATTCTGAGCACCCGGATTTTGTGCAACCTCCGGCTCTCCCCCTCTATACGCGTCACGCTCTTTTGGATTTGGGAAATTATAAACAGGCTGTAGGCCAATTCCACTGCGGTAAAGCAGGCGGTTATTAAAACTATCTTGGAGAAGCGGTAATTCTTTTTATCTGCACACCAAAACAGCACGGTCCAAATAATGAAAAAGGCGAGGGCATTGAGCACGTAAAGAAGCCATTTGCTGAAAGTCGGTCTTGTATCTACTGTCTTAGCCTTTGCCCTGGCGGCCAGAACGACTTTCCTCCTCTGCTTTTTTTCATTTCTTCTCTCCAGCTGTTGGGCTGTCAGCTTCTTCTTTCTATTTGCCATTCTCTACCTTTTGTTGCCTCAGGCCAGATCCGCCTACTTATCTTGTTAGACGATTAAATTATATTGATAGCAAAAGGTTAAACAGAACGGAGCGAGGGAATGAAAGTTTGTTTGGGATTTGCCGTGTTCTATATGGTTTTGGGGCTTTGCCTAGGGGTTTTTGCTCGCGAATACACGAAAAGGAAAGGGCTAGATCCGGCAGAGGCTAAGAAAACCAATCTCATAGATCTTCATCCCCATACCCTGATACTGGGGATGTTTATGTTCCTGATTCTTAGCATATTTGGTTATTTTTCCCACTCTTTTGCCGCCGACAGGGCCTTATTTATTTGGTTCATGATATTTTACAATATCGGCGTACTCGGAACGGTATTCATGCTCTTTGTGAGGGGAATGGTACAGTTAGGTTCCAAAACTCCCGGCAAAAAAGAAAATGCGATGATTTCGGGGTGTGCCGGCCTTATGCATATAATTCTTTCCGTAGGGCTCATCCTGCTTTTCTGCACCCTTTACCATTGCCTGTAATCTAATTTATTTTTATCAGCAGCAACGCCCTGTTTTTGCCTTGCAGCACGGGCCGTTTTACCCTTTTTTCATCCTCTTTTTAGCCAGCACCATTCCTGCCGCGGACATAAGTATTATCACCAAGCTTAAAAGCAAGATTAAAACCACTCCTTTTCCTCCTGTTAGCGGGAGGTTGTGGACAGATTCCTTCTTTTCCTGAATGCTAACTTCACTTGAATTTGACTGAACGGAGTACTCGCCCAGAGGCGAAGAAGAGAAGGAAGAGGTAGAAGAAATTTGGTTTGAATTAGCTTTAAAAGATGCGTTCTGGTTTAAAAATCCGACAAAATCCACTTCCAAATTTCCCGAGGGGGCCAAATCGTTGGAAGTGATGTAGGAGAGGGAGGCTGGGCTAAAGGCAACAGTTAAACTCTGCCCTCCCTTAAGTTCAGGCGAATTGGAGGAACTTAGCACTTTAACCCCGGGTATGGAAGTGAGGGGCTTTCCCCCTATAGTAAAGTAAGCTGCATTTTCCGCCAAAGATCCGTTGTAAACGCTTACCCCCGACTTTGGATCTATTTCTAACCTGTAATAGCCATAGTTTCCAACCATCTTAGAAGCCTCGGGGAGGGAAGAAGTGATCCTAAAGTCTATCGGAGCATTTTGCGGGTAAGAAGGGGTGGACTGCGGTTTTCCATCCTTAACAACCTGGAGGGTGTCTGTAGGAGAAGACATTTGGAAGTTGGAAATATAGACCGAGGTGGCCTTATAGCTGCTCAACTGGTACTGCCAGCCTTTGTGGAAGTTTACCGTAGGTTTAGACAATCCCCACTGGCCGTCAGATTCTGTCCACCATCCGCTGGAACGCTGGGGATCTCCTGGAGAATTACTCTCGTAGCCCGCAAATGCATAGAGGGGATTTGAGGTGGAGGCATCAGAATTTAATTGCCCGTAGAAAATTATGGCAAACTTGTCTCCCGGCTTTAGCCCTCCGCTTGGCCAGTAAGCCTTGGAAGTGAAAGTTGCCGGAATCTGTCCATTTTCTTCTATGTACTTTATGCCCGCAGAATTGAAGGCTAGTCCCCAGTAGGATGAGTCATCTGAAGAGATGGTTGGAGAGTTGGAAGCTGTTCCCGAAATGTACTGCTGGCCTTCTTCCTGCTCCTGGGGAGAAAGCCCCCCAAAGACCGTGCTGTCGTTGATGAGGGAGCCGTACTGGTACTGGAGACCCGCTACGGTCACTGTCGGGGAAATATAAGTTTGAACATCCACTCCCTTCCCGGGTGCTATTTGAATTCCGTACCATCCTGGAACTGAGATAGACTTTGCCGCCTGGGCCGTATTGGAAAGAGAATCTGGATTAGGAAGGGTAAGGGTCAACTGAAATTCTATAGATTCTCCCGGAGTGTAGACAGGATTTCTTTCCAAAAGCCCTGTGGACTGGTTTACAACGTTTAACTGGGCCGTTAGTGGGGTGGAAATTCCGTTGTACTTTATTCCCAGGGATGCCAAGGTAGATTTCTTGGTTATAGTTTCGCCGTTCTTGTCCCCTTCATACTGGCTATAGGCAGTATCCCTGCAATTTCCCTGGTAGGAAACCGCAGAAGAATTGAGTTCCCCCGGGAAGGTTAGGGCAAAAAGAGACCCTGGATCGATTCCCGGCTTTGTGGCCTGGGTAGCGCTCCTGGTGGCAGGGGCAAGGCCATTCTTCTCGATGTATTCTACAGATTGCCGGGTCAGGTCCACTTCAAAACTTTCCTGCCCCGATTCATCTCCCTCTATCCACTCTTCTTGAGAAGAAGATGAAATTTGAATGCCTGGAATGCTAAGCAGTGGCAAGCCCGCCAGTTCAAAATCCGAAGCGGCCTCTTTGGGATTTTCCACGCTCACTCCCGTCAGAGGGATGTCATAAAGATCGAAGTTGGCCCACTGCCCGCTCATTTGAGAAGGATTGGGCAGAGCAGAGGAGAGCTGAAACTGCATCGGAGTTCCGATGCCTGCGTAGGGATACTGGTTGAGGTATCCGTGGTTTACCATGCTCAGATTTGCAGCTGGGTACACCTGCAGAGTTTGAGGGACTAAAGTGAGGGTCTGAGAGGAAGAGGGAGAGAAGTTTTTGATTTCTACCGACTTTGAAGGAGTGGAAGAGGCGGAAGATGAACTTTGGGAAGAAGTCTGGCTTTCAGAGGCCCAGCCTACCTGGGCTTCATCTGTCACATCCCCCGAGGCGGCGCTTGTGACAAACCCGGAGAAAGTTATTGCAAATTTGTCTCCGGGAGCCAAGCCTGCAGCTTTTCCCTGAGGAGAGGCGGAGGTGGCTGCAGATACTCCTTTTTGTTCAATTTCTTCGATTTCAGAGGGAGTTAAGATTAGCTCCCAATAGTTGGAACCGTCGCTAGTTCCTTCAATCATCGGATTTTTGGAATCCGAAGGGCTGGTAGTAAAAGGCAAATTGGTGTAAAGGGCATACACTTCCCTGAAAATACTTAGTGGCATGCCCGCTATGGTGATGTCTCCGATATAGGCACGGTCATTTTGTATGTAGTTGGGGTTCTCTACGGCAAGGCCCGCTCCCGGAATATTTTTAATCACGAGTACGGAATTATCCTTTGCCATTTGCGAAGGATTGGGGAGGGGGAGGGTAATTTGAAACTTATGCACACCCAGGCGCGAAACTATCATTTTTGATGGATCGGAGGGGGACTCCAGGGAGGTCATGTAGTAATGGGGATTGGAAGTGTCTACCAGGCCTTGGCTATTTAAAAAGTTGAAGGAAAGGTCTTCCGGAATGCTCTCCTGCTGCCCTGTAGGAGTGAAACTAAGCTGCGCATCTTGAGAAGAAGTTAGGGTCCAGTTTCCCGAGTCTTGCATAAGCCCCACCCGGGCCTTCAAGATAGTTTCCTGGGTGGCAGAAGAATTAAGTTCTCCTGTAAAAGTCAGGGCGAAAGGCGAACCCACGGCAATTTTGGGGCTGGAAGACTGGGGGGAGGAAGCCGTAGCGGGAGAGAAGCCTGCTTTTTCTATTTTTTCTATGTCTTCCGCTGTAAGTTCAAGGATCCAATAGGCAAATTTGCCTCCCTCTACGCTTTCGGACTCTGAGGAAGGTTGCACTTTCCATCCCGATGGAAGCGAAGAGAGTGGAAGTCCTGCCACTTTAACTTGTCCAAGGTTTGTCAGGCTGATGCCTAAGGAAGGAATGAGTTCAAAAGAGAAATATGAAGAGCTTCCGGTAAGGGAAGAGGGATCCGGGAGGGTAGCCACTGCTTGGAAGTCAATCGGAGTTCCCGGCTGAACCTCTATTTTTTGCTTATCATCAAAAAGGCCGGATTTTATCTCTCCTAGTTCTATATTTAAATGGCTTTCATTCGTCAGAGCTTTGGCGCCCATGTCCAAAGTGTCTGTCGATGCCCCCACCCAAGAACTTGGAGCTTGGCCACTGAAACTGGGCCATCCTGCCCATGCTGTAAGGGCATCTTTTTTTCCGGAAGAGTTGACACTTATCTTGGCATAAAATACTATGCCAAATCTTTCTCCGGGCTGAAGGCCGGGGCTGGAAGACTGGGGAGAAGAAGCCGTAGCTGCCTTGTATCCGTTCTGTTCCAAAAAAGTAATAAAAGCTGATGTAAGGGTGAGAGTCCACTGCGTGCCCCAGTAAACAGGCGAAGAAGTGCCAGTCATCTGCACTCCCTCGAGGTTTCCCTGATACATTTGCTCTAGCAGTCCAACATTGGGATTGGAATTTGAAGAGGCTGTTGATATGTTCATGCCTGCAAATTCAGGGGCCAGATCATAGCCCATCCACGTTTGCCCTATGCCTAAGTTCAGTTCTGACACTCCTCCGGCGGCTACGGCCGAAATAGCATAGCCCGTGGCATTGCTTTCATTGTTTACCTGTTGAACGCTTGGGAGCACTGCGCTGAGCTGCAGCTTATAGTAGGGCTGTTTCTCATTAAAGTTTGGATTGGTTTCTACAAGGCCATCAGAATTTAAGACATTTATCTGTACATCTGGATTAAATGCGGCGTTGGCGTAGGATCGCAATCCAAATGACAAAGCTATTGCCAAAGCGCAGATTATAACTAAGAAACAAAGAACGATCTTTTTAGGTGTTTTTTTGCGAATGCGACGGTAAACTTCCAAGCCTTACCTCCGTAGCTGCCAAACTAATGTAATGGTTCTTCTTTCACTATATATGTTCCGCCCCCGCGCCTCCTCTCAGGGGAAGCATTTCTTCTCCCTTTTTTCTTATTCTCTCCTGAACTTTTTGTTTATTTCCCAAGCTCCCACGCCTGCCGCAAAGAGAAGAACGCTAAAAACGGAAAGCATAAACATGCTTATGTATTTGTCTCCGGTAAACGGAAGATTTTTAATGCTGATTTCCTCTTCTTCCTGAACGCTGATTTCGCTTTGTTCCGATTGCAGGGAAAAGTCTCCGCTCACCGAAGGAGCCAGAAAAGATGTGGCCTCGATATTGTTGGATTTTGGGGTTTGGGAAGCGTTCTGGTTTAGGTACCCGACGACATCTATCTCCACGCTACCCGCCTGGGCCAACCCCTTGGAAACCAGATAGCTGATTGAGGACGGAGAGAAAATTATGCTTACGCTTTCCGGATTTTCAATGGAAGCGGAAGAAGAAGAGCTCAAAATTTTAACTCCAGGAACTGAAGAAAGAGGGCTTCCCCCCACGGTAAGGTACTGCGAGTTTGAAGCAAGAGCCCCGTTGTAGAGGCTAATTCCGGATTCGGGAGTTATTTCTATCCTGAGATAACTGTAATTTCCTACCATATTTTCAGAGGAGGGAAGGGTGGATGAGACTTGAAAATCTATGGGATTCCCCTGGGGGTAGGAGGGGTTTTCCTGTACCTTTCCGTTTTGGATTACTTGAATAGTTGAAACGGGAGAAGAAACCTGAAGAGCAGAGACGTAGAGAGTCGCGCTTTTGTAGCTTCCCCTCTCATACTTCCAAAGCTCGTTTGTGGGAAGGTAGTTTACGGTAGAAGCTCCCTGTCCGTTGCATAGAATCCACCATCCGCTAGACATCCCAGGATCTTGCGGGAAATTGCTCTGATAACCTGCAAACCCGTAAAGGGCATTTGAGGCTCCCGTAACTCCTGATGAAAGTTCTCCATAAAAGGTTATAGCGAACTTATCTCCGGGTTTTAAACCCCCAACAGGTTTGTAGGCTTTGGAGGAAAAAGTTGCTGCCGCTTCTCCATTCTCTTCAATGTACTTGACACCGGCAGAGTTAAAGGCCATTCCCCAGTAGGTGGAATCTTTGGAGGGAATGGTAGGGGAGTTTGAGGAGGAACCGGAAATATATTGCTGATTGTCTTCCTGCTGCTGAGGGCTGAGGCCTCCAAAAACTGTAGAGTCTCCCTGCAAAGTGGAGTTGCCCTGGTATTCCATGCCGGCCACATAAGTGGAGTTGGAAAGAAAGGTCTCAACCTCCATTCCCTCTCCTGGAGATACCTGCACTCCGTACCAACCCGGGATTGTGAGGGATTGAGCGGCGGCGGAAGTGTTGATAAGGGAGGCCGGATCGGGAAGAGTGAGGGTCAATTGAAACTCTATGGGTTCACCGGGGGCATAGACGGGATTTCTCTCCAAAAGCCCCGTAGATTGGTTCACCACGTTCAGTTGGGCTGAAAGGGAAGTGGAAATGCCGTTATACTTTACTCCCACTGATGCCAGGGTCGACTTTTCCTCATAACTTTGCCCGTCCTCATTTCCTTTGTAGAAGCTATAAGCCGTGTTAAAGCAATTGGAGTGCTGGAGAGGAGCGGAAGAATTTAGCTCTCCGGAAAAGGTGAGAGCAAAAAGGGAACCTGGATTAATTGCAGGTGTTTTTGAAGCCTGGGCGCTTCTTGTGGCCGGAGAGTAGCCGTACTTTTCGAGGTATTCTACCGAGGAGACCGAAAGTTCTACTGTAAAGCTCTGGCTTTTAGCTTCGTTTCCTTCTAGCCATTCATTTGTCGAAGAAGAACTTACCTTTATGCCCGGAACGCTAAGAAGAGGCAAGCCTGCAATCTCAAAATCGGACGGGCTTTCTTCTGGATTTTCCACACTCACTCCCGATCTGGGAGCATCCGTCAGGCTAAAAGTGGAGTACTTTCCGGTCATTTGAGAAGGATTGGGCAGCGCTGCTTCGAGCTGGTAGGTTATAGGTGTTTGCAGGCCGGTGTAGGGATTTTGGTTTATGTATCCCTGGTCTAGCACATTCAAGTTTGCTGCGGGGGCGACAGTCAGAGTCTGGGGATAGAGAGAAACAGACTGGGTAGAAATGACCTGCTGGGATTCTTCTTCCAGATCCGAGGAAGATTGAGATGCCCATGAAAGCTGGAGCTGATCTGTCACGACGCCAGAGGCTTTATTTGTCACAAAACCGTTGAAGACGATGGCGAACTTGTCTCCGGGTTGTAGTCCGGACGCCCCTTGGGGGGAGGAAGGAGTGGCGGGACCCGAACCGTACTGCTCTATCTCTTCAATTTCCGAGGGAGTTAAAACCAGTTCCCAATAGCTTGAACCCTCTTGGCTTCCCTCTATCATTGCGACCGTGTTCTCGCAGCTGGTCTTGAAAGTTGGCTTTAATTTGTCGCTTCCAATAGGCTGGCCCGCTATGGAGAATTGTCCGTTTTGCGAGTAAGAAGCGGAAATGTTGGTCAGGATATACTCCGGATTTGGAAGAGCCAAGCCCTGTCCGGGGATATTTTTAATAACCAGAGCGGACTCGTTTCCCTTCATATCTGCAGGATTTGGGAGAGTGATTACTACTTGAAAGCGGAATTTTCCGGTAGAGCTGTTAAGCATGGTAGAGGAGTCTGAAGTAGTCTCCAGTTTAGTCGAGTAGTAGTAGGGGCTCGATGTTTCTACGAGGCCGTCAGAATTAAGAAGGTTAATCTCCATCTCTTCCTGAGGCTGCTCTTCTGTGCTTCCCTCCAAAGAGATTGCGATTTGGGCAGGAGAGGGCGAAACCCGGCTCCATGCCGTCTGGGACTTAAGCCCCGTAATAGCCCTTAAGTAGGAAGTCTGAGGGGGATTGCTTGAAAGCTGGCCTGAAAAAGTTAAGGCAAAGGGCGAACCCACTTTAATTCCGGGAGTGCTTGCCTGGGGCTGGGAAGAAGAAGCCGGGGCAAATCCGTCCTTTTCAATTTGCAAAATATCGGCTGCGCTAAGTTCCAATACCCAGTAGGCAAACCTTCCGCCCTCTACAGTTGAATCCGACCCCGAGGAAGTTTCTTCTTTCCATCCCGCATCAAGGCTTGAAAGGGGAATGCCGGCTACTTTTGCCGACTGAAGATTTGTCAAATTAAGCCCTAAAGAGGGAAGGAGTTTAAAGGCAAAGTAGGAGCTTTGATCTGTCATGGAGGAAGGGTCGGGGAGGGAAGAAGTCGCTTGAAAGTCTAAAGAAGATCCCTGAGGTGCAGAAAGGGTCTGATCTTTTTCAAAAAGGCCTTCCTTTATCTGTCCCAATTCCACGTTCAAATCCCCTTCGTTTTTGGTTTCGGGGGGAGCCATGTTAATGGAGCTGGTGGAAAGGGAAGACCAGGAAGATGGGCTCTGGGTGGCACTGCCTGCAAAGCCGCTATAGGCGGTTAGCTTGTTTTTGCTGCTCTGTGTGGAAGAAGAAATCTTTATGTAAAAAGTTATCCCAAACCTGTCGCCCGGCTGCAGGCCCGTAGCGGAAGCCGTAGGAGCCTGGGCGGTAGCGGCCTTATGCCCGTACTGTTCTAAGAAGCTTATGGCAGAGGAATTGAATGTTAGAGTCCACCCTTCCCCAGCCCCGCTCCACACATTGGTAGCCGAGTTTAAGCCTGAAGTGGATATTCCCCCTATGGCCTGCGTTATTATATTTTCTTCTACTCCCACCGAATTATTGCTCGTTGCGTTGTATTGTTCCGACAGATTAATACCGGCCAGAGTTGGGGCATACTGCTGGTTTACAGCCCATGTTCCCAACATCCCCAGCGCAGTGCTTTCTACCCCTCCGGCTACCTGGGCCCCCATGGCGAAGGCTTTGCCCTCGTTTTCCACGTCCTGGGCCGTGGGCAAGATCGCGCTCAGTTGCATATGGTACGTTTGAGCCATTTTAAAGGAAGGATTGGTATCTACGGTGCCGTTGGAATTTAAGGCTTCCAGCTCTACATCGGGATTAAAAACAGATGGGGAAGCATAAGACTTGAGGCCAAAAATCAAACCTAGGCTTAAAACACAGGCCGCCACCGAGAAAAAAAGGAGGAAGTACCTGACGTGCTTTTTAAGAACGTTGTTGCGGTGGTAGCTCCTCATTTATTTGCTCCTTTAGTTTGAAAATTTCAGGTGAGGCCGTGCCTCCTTTTCAAAGCTATCTTTCTTACGCCTTCAAGCTCCTCTTTAAGTTTTTCAGACGCAGCGCCCTTTGAGCCTCTTTCTTGTCTTCTTCTTCTCTGAGTGCCCTTCTTTTATCGTATTCCTTTTTTCCCTTTCCAAGGGCAAAAGACAGCTTTACCAGGCCTTCATCGTTAAAGTAGAGGCGCAGGGGAACTAGGGTGTATCCTTTTACCTCCAACTTCTGGGCGAGCTTTAGAAGCTGCTTCTTATGTAAAAGAAGCTTACGCTTTCTTAGCGAATCGTGCTTAAAGCTGTTTGCAAAGTTGTAGCCGGAAATATTTGCCCCTTCCAGCCATGCTTCGCCTTTCTTGTCTATTGAAATGAAAGACTGAGCCAAGGAAGCTCTAGAATCTCGCAGGGATTTTACTTCGCTTCCCACCAATACCAGGCCCGCCTCCAACTCATCTTCCAGAAAGTAGTCGAACTTGGCCCTTCTGTTGGTGGCTATGGTTTTGTCGTCGGCCTTTTTATTTTTCATGTTGCTTTTTCCAATGCATTCCGCTCGAGAGAAATTCGTCTATATTTCCGGACAATACCCCTTCTACGTCTGAAGTTTCCACTCCTGTCCTCAAGTCCTTTACCATCTGATAGGGGTGAAAGACATAGGAGCGGATCTGGTCCCCCCAACTGGCCTTTACATCCCCTGCCAATTCCTTCCTCTCTTCTCTTTCCTCCTGCTTTTTAATGGCTAAGAGCTTTGACTGGAGGATTTGCATGGCCAGGGCCTTGTTTTGTATCTGGCTCCTTTGGTTTTGCATATTTACCACGATGCCTGTGGGAAGGTGGGTGATTCTTACTGCTGAGTAAGTGGTATTTACGCCCTGGCCCCCGGGACCTGAAGACTGGAAGGTATCTATGCGCAGATCCCCTTCATCGATTTTTACTTCATCCGAGCTCTCTACCAGAGGAATCACTTCTACTCCTGCAAAACTTGTGTGTCTGCGGCCCTGGTTGTCGAAAGGAGAAATCCTAACAAGCCTATGCGTGCCGGCTTCGCTGGCTAAAATCCCATAACTGTAGGGAGCCATAACTTGGAAAGTGGCAGATTTCACTCCCCCTTCTTCCCCTTGGGAAAGGTTGAGCAAGCTGGTTTCGTATCCCTTTTTCTTGCACCAATGCAAATACATCTTCAGGAGCATCTGGGCCCAGTCAGCTGCGTCATTTCCTCCTGCTCCACTTCTAATAGTGACGACGGCATTTCTTTCATCGTATTCCCCATTCAAAAGGGAGCGAAGCTGGAGGGAAGAAATTTGCTCTTCGGCTTTTTTCATTTCCTTATCGGCTTCCTGCAAAAGCGAGGGATCTCCTTCATCTTGGGCAAGGGAAATCATTAGAGAAATGTCTGAGAGGGTTGTTTTCAGCTCTTCAATTTTGGAAAGCAAAGCCTGATTTGCGGAAAGGGATGCAAAAAGAGACTGAGCCGAATCGGGGTCGTCCCACAGGTTGCCTGCAGACGTCTGTTCTTCGAGCTCTTTTACCTTCTTTTTTATGCTTTCCGGGTCTATCGCCCGGCACACTGATGTGAACAGATCTTCTATCTGGGAGAGTTTTTGTCTTTCGTCAGCTTCCGCCATTTTTACCTTGCAGTCAGTATCACGGGGCCAGACTCGGTAATAGCAATCTCATGCTCGCTGTGAGCCCCTCTAGATCCGTCCGCGCTCCTTATGGTCCACCCGTCTTTAGGATCTTGATAGATCTCATCGGTGCCTTCCATAAGCCACGGCTCTATACATATCACAAGCCCGGGGCGGAGTTTAAACCCTCTGTGGGCCCTTCCGTCGTTGGGAACGTACGGCTCGCAGTGCATCTGGCGCCCTATTCCGTGCCCTCCAAAGACGGTATTTACTTCGTATCCCCTTTCGTGGGCCACGCGTCCTGCGGCTGCGGAGATGTCTCCGAGATGATTTCCCACTTTCGCCTCTGCTATTGCTGCTGCAAGGGCGTCTTCGGTGGCTTTTATCACCTTCTTGTCTTCCTCGGATCCTTCTCCTCCTACTAAGAAACTCAAGGCAGAATCTCCTACCCATCCGTTTACGCTAAGGGCCAGATCTAAAGAGAGCAGGTCTCCCTTTTTCAGGTTGTAGTCGTAGGGAACTCCGTGAAGAACGGCGTCGTTTACGGAAGTGCAGATGTAATGGCCGAAGGGGCCTGTCCCAAAGTCGGGAGCGTAGTCTACGTAGGGAGAGGAGCAGTTCTTCGTATCCTTTACGACCTTGTGGACGTACTCGTCTATTTCCAGAAGGTTAGTCCCCGGCTTAACGCTTTCACTTAGCTCCTTTAGGGTTTTTGCTACCAGACGAGCTGCCGGCTTCATCTCTTCTACTTCTTTGGGAGTTTTAATGTCGATCATTTTTCCTCTTTTTAAAATTAAAACGCAGTTTTACCCCTTGGATGGGTGGGTGAGTGGGAAGGTACAGTTTTTGTGTGTGGGCGGTTAACCCCTTAACCTTTTCAAATATCTCCGCGCATAAGAGCTAGAGACGAAAGCAGAAGGCCTGGAAGCTGGACTGAAGCGTGAAGCTGGTTAAAGCTGGAAATTTCCATGGCGTCTTTGGAACTTCTCCCGATATAAGTAAGCGGATAGGGCGAGATTCGAACTCGCGGAACCATAAAAGGTTCAATGGTTTTCAGGACCATCCCATTCGACCGCTCTGGCACCTATCCGTGTGAGAGCAATTCTACCCTATAGTGCGGGCAAAATAAATTCCTGCCCTCCCATATAGGGCCTGAGGCTTGTCGGAATTTCTATTCTCCCGTCTTTCATCTGGTGATTTTCAAGGATGCATGCCAGCCACCTTGTGGTAGAAAGAGTGCCGTTTAAAGTTGCGCAGTACGCATTTCTGTCCCCATCCTTGTAGCGGATGGAGAGGCGCCTTGCCTGATACTGAGTGCAGTCTGAAGTGGAAGTTAACTCTCTGTAGCGCCCCTGGGTGGGCATCCAGCCCTCACAGTCAAACTTCCTGCTGGCAGAGGCTCCCAGGTCCCCTGCTGCAATATCTATAACCCTGAAGGGGATTTCCATCTTTGAAAGCATGGACTTTTCCATTTCCAGCAGTTCAAGGTGTATTTTTTCACTTTCTTCAGGCTTGCAGTACACAAACATTTCCACTTTATTGAACTGGTGGACGCGGATTATTCCGTGGGTGTCTTTTCCGGCGGCCCCAGCCTCGCGCCTGTAGCAGGTAGAAAAGCCGCAGTACTTGAGGGGCTTTTCAAGGTTTAAGATTTCATCGGCGTGCATACCGGCGAGGGCCACTTCGGAAGTGCCAACGAGGTACTGGTCATCGGGCTCCCTCAGGCGGTAGATTTCATCGGCGTGCTGGTTCAAAAATCCTGTCCCCGCCATTATTTCAGGCTTGACCAAAGTAGGGGTTATGGTAGGCACAAAGCCGTTTTCCCTTCCAAATTCAAGCCCCAGCATTTCAAGAGCTAGTTCAAGCCTGGCGATATCTCCCGTCAGGAAGTAGAACCTGGCGCCCGAGACTTTAGCTCCCCTGGCCATGTCGATTCCCCCGCACTTTTCCCCGAGGGTAAGGTGGTCCAGGGGTTTAAATCCCTCTTCTTCAAAATCTCGGATTTGGCCGATTTTTTCTACTACTTTGTAGTCGTCCTCCCCGCCGTTAGGAGCCAGACGTGAGACAAGATTGCTAAGCTGCCATGCGCTTTCTTTCCACTTTTCTTCTGCCCTGTCGGCATCGGCCTTCAGAAGGTTTACTTTTTCGGCCAAAGCCTTAAGTTCGTTTGCCAGCCTCTCTTTTTCCCTTTTGTCTTCTTTTCCAAATAGTGCGGACTGGTTCTTTTGTTCCGCTCTGGCCTCTTCCCAGCGGGTCAGAGATTCTCTGCGCAGTTTATCCAAAGCCAGCACTTCGTCTACCAGCTCTACGCTCTCTTTCCTTCTCCCCTGAGAGACCCTAAACAGGTCAGGATCGTCTCTGAGCAGCTGCATATCTATCATTTTCCAAGCTCCAATTCGCTGTTGTTCTATAAAGCTATGATACAGGACAGCGCCCTCCGCTTTTTGCGATCCGGCAATGTTTAACGCAGGGATTTGTAATAGATTAGAAAGAAAAGAGGGGAAATTAATACATGAAAAATGAAAAACATCGCTCGTTTATATCCACCGTTTTTAGGCTTGCATTTTTTGTTTTCGCATTTGCCGCCCTTTCGGGCGCAGTCAGAGGCTTGATAAAACTTGCCAAGAAGAAAAGGGACGAAAAGGAGATAAGGGACAGAAGGATAGAAATCCGGGAAGATGACCAAAGCGCCGATTACGCTTTTATCATTAACCCTTCAAAGCCAAGAGCGGCAAAAGTGGAAGAAACCGTGAAAGAGTTCTTCGCCCAACGGCACATGCAGCCTCCCGTATTCATAGACACTTTGATTGAAAAAGATGGATACGCCTGCGCCAAAGAGGCTCTGGAGAGGGGAGCTAAAGTCGTAGTGGCCTGTGGGGGAGATGGAACAGTAAGGACGGTGGGAAGCGCCCTGTGCGGAAGCGGAATACCCATGGGGGTGCTTCCCATAGGCACCGCCAACCTCTTTGCAAAAAATGTCGGACTTCCCTTGGATGTAAAAGAATCTCTAAAGGTGGTCGTCTCTCATGGTTCTAAGAAAATAGACATGGGGAGCATGAGATTTTTAGATTCTACAGATCCCTATTTCAAACACCGCTTCCTTTTGATTTCCGGAATTGGAACCGATGCGGAAATGATAGGCCTGACCAACCTCTCGCTTAAAAAGTACCTGGGGTGGGGGGCGTACGTGCTGGGGGGCTTAAAAAGCATTTTGACCCCGCACTATATGGGAGATATTTCCGTAAAAAACGAAGAGGACAAGATTGTGCGTTTTTCAGACGTGCGCTTTAGAAGTTTTCTTGTGGGAAACTGCGGGAAGATTCCGCTTTTAAACCTCATGCCCGGGGCGTCATACACTGACGGAATTTTGGATTTTAAGCTTTTAGACACTCAAAAAGGGCTGCTGGGGTGGGCAGAACTAATAAGCGGCCTGTTTTACGAATCCAAGTCCAGGGAGGGAGAGCCCCTTTTAAATGACGCCTTCACGATGGAAGAGATAAAGGGGGTGGAAGCAAGGCTGCGCCTCAGGGAAAAAGCTCCTATAGAACTGGACGGAGACGTAGTGGGCAAAAGCTCCAGCATCTTGGTTGAAGTAGAAAGGCAGTCTTTAATCCTCAGGGTCCCAGAGGGATCCCATGACGTGGACGCTACAGGTTTCATTCCATTGGCAGATCTTAGGAAGAACCTGAAGCAAGCTTAAAGATCTTTTCCCAATACTTTATTCTTGTCTTATGGAATACACGCGAGCCGGAAAACCGGCAGAAGAAAAAGATCTGATAAATCCCGATTTATTAGTAAGAAAATACTATGAGCTTGTCCCGGATCCGCAGCTGGCTTCCCAAAGGGTGGCCTTTGGCACCAGCGGGCACAGGGGAAGCTCCCTGTCGTCTTCTTTCAATGAGGCCCATATAGTCTCCATCTCAAAAGCCATAGCCGAAATCCGAAAGGAAGAAGGGGTGGCCGGGCCCCTCTTTATAGGAAAAGACACCCACGCCTTAAGCGAATGCGCATGGAGAACAGCGATAGAAGTGCTAACGGCAGCCGAGGTGGAAATCATTATAGATTCGAGGCCTTACACTCCCACCCCCGTAATTTCCAGGGCGATAATCAAATACAACTCGGGCCGTGAAAGAATGGCCGATGGGATTGTAGTAACCCCCTCTCACAACCCTCCAGAATTTGGAGGTTTTAAGTACGATTCGACCTCGGGCGGCCCCGCCCCGGATGGCCTGACTTCCCGCATCGCAAAGAGGGCCAACGAAATCCTAAAGGATTGGAAGAAAGTTGAAAGGATTCCCTTTCAAAAGGCCATTTCAAGCATATGGGTAAAGAAGTTGGACTACCGGGGGATGTACGTGGAGGATCTGGCCAAGGTCATAGACTTTGATGCGATCCGCAGCGGAAACGCCCGAATTGGCGTAGATCCTCTTTCCGGAGCCTCCATAGACTACTGGGAAGCTATAAACGACAGGTACGGGGTAAAGATCTGTAAGCTTAGAGACACTTTAGACCCCACTTGGTCCTTTATGACCCTAGATCACGACGAAAAGATAAGAATCGATCCCTCTTCAAAAGATGCCATGGCCGGAGTAAAGGCTAAGCTAGATGAGGACAAGGCGTGGCAAAATCTGGATCTTGTATGCGCCACC
Source organism: Aeriscardovia sp. (assembly GCA_017632945.1). Taxonomy (GTDB): domain Bacteria; phylum Actinomycetota; class Actinomycetes; order Actinomycetales; family Bifidobacteriaceae; genus RGIG1476. The sequence goes on from JAGBQH010000012.1 coordinate 44,541, forward strand.
GATCCGGATGCCGATAGATTCGGCCTCATAACGGAGGAGGGGGTGATAAACCCCAACTACTTTCTAGCTTCCGCCGTTTTCTACCTCTCTTCGCACCGCAAATGGGGGAAGGATAAAAAAATAGGAAAGACCGTGGTCTCTTCCGACCTTATTGGCAAGGCCGCCGAAAGGTACTGCTCGGGAGCGTGGGAGGTTCCGGCCGGATTTAAATGGTTCGTAGATCCTCTCATAGAGGGAAGGGTGTCCTTAGCCGGAGAAGAGAGCGCGGGGCTGACTTTGCTGTGCCGGGACGGTTCGCTTTGGACTACCGACAAAGACGGCATTGTGGCCGATCTTTTGGCGATTGAAATGGCCTCCTGCGGCAGCGCCCCCAGGGATGTGCACAAACAAGAAGAGAAAGAGTTTGGGCCTTCTTGGTACAAAAGGGTGGATGTCGAAGCCGATCTCGAAGTGAGGGAAGCGATAAAAAGCCTAAGCCCTGAAGAAGTGATATGCCCATTTATAGGTTCTGAGCCCGTTTCCTGCATAACCGACAAGACGATGGAAGGGATAAAGTTTGGGGGAATAAAGGTAGAGAGCCGAAATACATGGTTTGTAGTCAGGCCTTCGGGCACTGAAGCCATTTACAAAATATACGCCGAGTCTTTCTCCTCTTCAGAGCAGCTTGAAGTTGCCATAGAAGAAGCAAAGAAACTGGTTGAAAAAGTTACTCCAAAGACCTGCAAGTGAAAATCTATGTGGAGGAGGCGGTCTTTTCCCTTCTTCCCCGCTTTACACTCTTCTGCCTGCAAGCGGATATGGGTTCTTTTCGCCTAGGAGACAGAAACCCTATGGCCGACCTTAAAACTGCCGTAGAAAGCGTGAAGGGGAGAGAAAAAAAGGAAGAGGGCCTTCCCCTTCCAGACCCCCTAGAGCCGTGGAGAGAAGCCTTTAAAAAATTTACGGCAGACAAGGGAGCTAGTTGCTCTTTAGATTCGCTTTTGAGCCGCGCCCACGCAGGAACAGTTGAATCCATAGGGCCCGTAGACGAAACGGTTAAGGCTGTCAGCCTCTATTTTTCCGTCCCCATTTCGGCTCTGGACGTTTCCAAGGTTAGAAGATTTTTGGGGCTATGCCTAAGCCGGGGCCGCGATCCTTTTCTGGATGAGGAAAAAGAAAGCCTCACCCGTGAAGGGGAAGTGTGCTATATGGACAAGTTGGGGGCTGCGAGCCGATGCATTAATTGGAAAATTTCACCGCGCTTGAAAGCCACAGAGGAGAGCCGAAGGATCCTATTTCTTTCCGAATCTGTGGACGCAGATTCTAGGATGCGCACCGCAGAGGCAGTGAAAGATTTGGATCGAAGGCTTCAGGCTTATTTTGGGGCTAAAACAAGATTCTTTGTTCTGGATTCCACTCAAATGGCAAAGAGGATATAGAAAGTGCCCTGGATGCGAATCGAACGCACGACACCCGCTTTAGGAGAGCGGTGCTCTATCCACTGAGCTACCAGGGCAAATCTGTAATCATAATAACATGTATTTTTATAAACTAAAATCCTTTATGTAGAAGTCATTCGCTAAGGAGTCTGATGGGAAGAAAAAAGAATCGCCCATCTCGTGCTGCCGCGGAAGCCAATTTACAAAAGGTGCGCGGGCGCAAATGGGGATACAACATGTCTCAGGTAGATGAATTTCTTTCCAAAGCCCATCAGCTTTATGAACAAGCCAAACCTGCCATGAGTCAGGAATCTGTGCAGATCTCTTCTTTCGACCTGCAAAAGGGAGGCTACAGGATAAGCGACGTGGACGGGGCTCTGATGCGCCTGCAGCAAGCCGTTTCCGACAAGCACACCCGATGGGAAGTTGAATACAGGGGTGAAAGGGGGTGGATGGAAGAAACCTTGGCCTTGGCCTTGTCTTTAAAACCCAGGGAGCTGGCCCCGCTGTGTAAAAGATTTGATAAGGGAAAGAGAAAAACCATCTCTTACGACAGGCAGCAGGTGGACCAGGTGATGGACGACTCTTGGTACACGATTTGCAAGCACCTTTCTATTTCTCCCGATACCCGCTTAAGGGAACCCATGGATGTTGACGCCATAGATGTATCGGATACCGTTTTTACGCAGAGAAAGGGGAGAAGGGGATATGGCGAGCCTTCCGTGGATGCCTATCTCAACCGGGTGGTACAGGTTTTAAACAGAATCGAATCTTTCAAACGCTTGGGCTACAGGATGCCAGACCCTACTACTGTCAAGCCTGTCCGCAGGGGATTTGTGGAAGAAGTGAAAGCGGGGGGAGAAGAAGAAAAAGAAAGAGTTTACCTTCAGGCCCCTGCCGAACACGCAGATTTAAGCTCTCTAGTTTCAAAGTCAGAAAAGGAAAGCGAACAGACCCTTCCCTCAAGAATTTCTCCTCCCCTTTCAGAAGAGACGCCCACCCGGCCAGCCCCTATTTTGCCTCCTGCGCTAGAGGCTGAGTCAGCCCCGCTTTATGAACCAAAGAAGGCCGCCCCGAGGCGCAGGCATGCGCAAAGTAAAAGCTTCCTTGGCTTTAAGCGAAGTTCTTCCTCCAAGGGAGATGAGAAATAGCCTTCTTATGCTCTTTACAGAAAAACCGCGCAGAAAAAAACACAAATATTATTGGCCGGCAAGCCTCAGATTTACCAGCACCCTTTGCGTCTTTATAGTCTTGATGGTCCTTTTGGCCCTCGCCTCCCAGGCGGCAAAAGTGAGTTGGAGCGATAAGCCGTTGAATCGAACCATACAACCTGTGACCAGCAACACTGCGGTGGACATGGTTCCGGATTCAAAATCGGTTCAGTGCTCTTCGGCGCAAAAGGCACAGGGGGTGGGGCTTTGCGCCCTGTCTTTGACGACGGGAAAATACAAGGTAGGCCTAAAGCTTGAACAGTTCACTGGAGTAGAAGAGGGGACGGGAGACAAGCAGAACATAAGGATGCTGCTCCATTACCCGATAGGCGACAAAGGCGAAATGCCAGGAATAATATTTCTGTCTGGAGCCGGAACTGGAAGCGCAACTGAGGCCTTCCAGGACCAGGCTTACTACTTTGCTTCAGCCGGATTTGTGGCAGCCACCATCGACAAGCCCGTCTGGCACACCACCCCCATTACGCGAGACTACCCTTCCATGGCCCGGGTATACGACGAGGCCATAAACATGATGCGAAAGTTTCCCGGGGTGGACCCCAACGCCATAGGGGTGCACTGCGACAGCGAATCGGGATGGATAGAGCCCTATATTTTGGATATGGATCACAAAATAGCCTTCCAGATCCTAGCTTCTCCCATGCTTTTTGAACCCAGAAGGGCCATGGCTTTTGTGGGTGCCCAGGACTTTTCCATAATCGGAGCCAATCCGGGCTACCAGTCGATGGTAAGGAAGGTATTTAGCATAGACTTTCCTGGGCTAGGGCTGAAAGACGGAAACTGCAACCCCTTCAATTCAAGAAGCTTTGCCATACCTACGTTTCTGGCCTACGGAGCTAAGGACGTTATGACTTCCCAGGTCGACGGCATGGCCAAAATAATGCAGATGGCCCAGGAGGCCGGAAATGAAAACTTCGTCCTGCGCGACTATCCTTTTGCAGACCATATCCTGCGCATAGGAAACGGCGCCGCAGGCGACACCACCTTGGCCGATCATTACCTTCAGGAGACTTTAGCCTGGAGCGCGGGGATGGTCTTGAATTATAAGCAGACCGCCCCGAAAGTGGCAGGCCATGAAATCTACCAGTCCATAGGGCTGCCCGTCGTGCACTCAGACCCGGTGGGGATGTGGTACGCCATCGTGCTCCACAGCCTCCTTATCCTCTTTATAATCGTCACAGCTGTTTACTCCCTTGTAGTTTTAGGCTACAAGATCGCAGCGCTGTGCAAGCACGACAAAAGGCCAGTAGCCTTTGCAGGAAACTTTGCAAAAGATATTTTCTTTTCAGCCCTCGCCAGCTTTATAGCCCTTTGGCTGTTTATTGCAGCAGTGACGCAAATTGTTATAAGGGTAGCGTTTCTCGCGTGGGGCGCCGCCCCCAAAATAGGGGGGATGGTCTACTGGAGCTGGTACGTGATACAGGCGGCGTGCGTAGTCGTGGTGTGGACATGGTCCATGGTTATCACTTCCCTTTTCGAGGCTATGAGCCTGAAAGGCTGGTTTAAAGGGAAAAATAAGCCGAAAACGCAAAGGCAGATTGAATTTCTAGAGAGCCGGGACCACTTTATAGCCTCAAGCAAGATGGGTATGGGCTACATAATCATCCTGGCCATCACTATGCTCCTCGTACTTTTGGTTTTGGCCTTCTGGGGGCTATTCCTTTACTAATGCTGATCGAAGATGAAGGGATAGTTTTAAGGCAATGGCCTCTGGGGGAAGCGGGCGCCATTTTTTCCGTTCTCACCCGAAACCACGGCAAAGCCAGACTGGTTTCCAATAGCATTAAAAAAAATAAGTCCATGAGATCGTCTCTGGCTCCCTTTATGAGAGATTCATTTGTGTACTGGAAAGGGAAAAGCGAGCTTTCAAGGCTCTCTCAGTCTTCCCTGCTTTCCCCATTCGGCCTCTACCTTTCTTCCGACTACGACTCATACCTTGCCGCCTGCCTCATGGCCGAAATAACCGAAAAGCTTTTTGAGCCTTCCCAGGGGGAAGAGGGCGACTACCTGCTTTTATGGGGAGCTCTCTCGGCCCTCAGCAAAAAGAAGAGGGAAGCGTGGAAGATCCTGCTTTCCTATGAACTTAGGATTGTGGCCAATGCCGGCTGGAAGCCTGAAATTTTGGCTTGCGCCGAATGCGGAAGGGAAGGAGACTTTCTTTCTTTCAGCATGCAAAAGGGCGGATGGGTATGCCAAAAGTGTGCAAGCGCCGATGCCATTCGGTTTTCAAAGCCTCAAAAAGAGCTCTTTTGCGCCCTGCTCCTGGGAGAGTGGGAAAAGTGCAGGGAGCCGGATGGGAAGGTGGAAAAGCTTATAAAAGACTGGGTAAATTATTATTTGGATCGCAAACTTAATTCGCTAAAGGTAATCAGGGAGAAAATATGAAAGCCCAAGAAGACTACACTTCCCTCTCCCGCCCAGATCCCCCTTTTTCTCATCCAGAAATCATCCCCCACTTTGAAGGAAAAGTTCCCAGGCACGTCGGAGTGATTATGGATGGAAACGGAAGATGGGCACAGCAAAGAGGCCTTGCGCGCACCGAAGGCCATAAAGCCGCCGAACCTGTCGTCTTCGACACTATTGCCGGCGCCATAGAGGCCGGGGTGCGCTACCTCACTCTCTACACTTTCTCCACGGAAAACTGGAATAGATCTCCTGCAGAAGTGCGCTTCCTTATGGGCTTTTCAAGAGACATAATCCACCGAAGGGTCCACCAGATGGATGAGTGGGGAGTGAGGGTAAGATGGGCCGGGCGAAGGCCCAAGCTTTGGACTTCGGTAATAAATGAACTGGAAAAAGCCGAAGAGATCACAAAAAACAATAAAGTCATAGACGTGGTCTTTGCCGTAAACTACGGGGGGAGGGCCGAAATAGTGGATGCGGTAAACGAAATTTTGGCCAAGGGGGAGAAAAAAGTTACCGAAAAAAGTTTTGCAAGCCATTTGTATAATTCCGATATCCCTGATTTAGACTTGATCATGAGAAGTTCCGGCGAAAAGAGGCTGAGCAACTTCATGCTGTGGCAAAGCGCGTACGCAGAACTGGATTTTGAGCCGGAGCTTTGGCCAGATTGCGGCAGGAAAGTGCTGTGGCGCGCTATAGATGCCTACTGCAGGCGCTCTAGGCGCTTTGGAGGCGTTGAAAGTGCTTAAGCCAAAAGAAGGTTAAAAATGTCTAGCGATACAGAAACTACTAAGACTCAAGACACTGCCAAAAAAGATCCGAACGTTATCCTTCCCGAAGATCTCCCTGCAGATAAAGAGCACTCCACGAGGGGAACATGGAGCGCCAACGGGGAAAAGATCGATTACAAGGCTACTGTAGGAACTCTTAAGATTGACACTAACGATGTAAAGCCTGCAGCCAGCATCTTCTACTCCATGTTTGAAGCCGTAGATTCTGACGGGAAAAGCGATATTTCCAGGCCCGTTACCTTTATTTTCAACGGAGGACCTGGAGCTTCCTCCACCTTCCTTATGATGGGATCTTTCGGACCTCAGAGAATCGACCTTCCCGAGGGATTTGAAGGCAAGGGAGCTCCCTACAAGATAGTGGACAACAATGAGTTCTGCCTGCTTCCCATCAGCGATCTCGTATTCATAGACGCTCCCGGCGCAGGCTTTTCCATCATCGCCGACAAGGCAAAGAAGGATCTGTGGAGCGTAGACGGGGACATCGCAGGCTTCACCACCTTCATCAAGAACTGGTGCACCAAGTACGGCAGATGGAACTCTCCCAAGTACCTCTTCGGCGAATCCTACGGCACCACGAGAGGCAGCCTTCTGACCCTTAAGATGCAACAGGAAGGAATCGCTCTCACCGGGGCTTGCCTGATTTCCTGCATCTTCGACTACTCCTACACCTTCGACGACAACGACGAATACTACATAGGCTACCTTCCCACCTATGCCATGATTTCCCAGTACCATAAGAAGGCCGGAGAGGGCAAGAGCGAAGAGGAGTGGGCCCAGGAAGCCAGAAAGTTCGCCGAGCTCTACAGGCGCGCACTTTCTATGGGCAACAGGCTCGACAAGGACGATGCCAAGGCCATAGCCAAGAAGTATGCACAGATGACCGGCCTAAGCGAAGAGTACCTGCTCTCTTCTTCCCTGCGCGTTCCGGATGGCAGGTTCCGCAAGAAGGTTCTGCGCAGCGAAGACAAAGTCGTAGGAAGGTACGACGGACGCGTATCCGGTTACGATACAGATCCTGAAAGCGCCGATCAGACTTTCATAGTCGACGACGCCTTCCTTTCCCCCGCTTACGAGGCCACTGTAAACGATTACTTGAGGCGCACCCTCGGCTGGGATACCGACAAGGAGCGCATCGCTTTCGCTCCCTTCGATTGGACTTCCACCGTTCCCGGCAAGGGCTGGGTATGGACTCACAAGCTCCCCGATCACGTGAAAGCTGACGAGTGGGGATACGTACCATTCCCCAACACCCTCCACGACATGTGCTACGCCATCCTTCAGGAGCCTAAACTTAAGATCATGCTGGGCAATGGGTACTACGACATGGCTACCCCCTTCTATCAGACTGAGTACGATGTAGATCACATCGAGCTTCCCGATGAGCTCAAAGGAAATATCGCCCTGACTTACTACAAGTCCGGACACATGATCTACACGGCAAAAGACGCCCTTCCCAAGCTCTACTCTGATTTGAAGAAGTTCTATGCGGCGGACGCCAAGGATATGCCCTCCATAGATGAGAGGCCGGCCGCTGGCAAGCTCGGCCTTTAAACTTATCCGAGGCGATTGTAGATAATGTCAGGTTCGGTTTGGACCTGACATTATTATTTTTTTGAATATGAAAAGAAAGGGGACTTGTGGCAGATAACAAACTTGAAGCATTAGTTTCGCTGGCAAAACAAAGAGGTTTCGTCTTCCCGACGGGGGAGATTTACGGAGGCACCAGATCGGCATGGGATTACGGCCCTCTGGGAGTGGCTTTAAAAGAAAACATAAAGCATCAGTGGTGGTACTACATGGTAACTGCCAGAGCTTCCGTGGAAGGAATAGACACTTCCATCATCCTCCCTCCCCAGGTCTGGGTAGCTTCCAAGCACGTCACGGTTTTTAACGATCCGCTCGTAGAGTGCCTGGGATGCCACCACAGGTACAGGGCCGACAATCTGGAAGAAGAGTGGGCCGCAAAGCACGGGGGAGAAGAGAGAAGCATTTCTTCCATCCCCTGCCCCACATGCGGAAAGACGGAGTGGACAGAACCGCGCGATTTCAATATGATGCTGCGCACCAATCTGGGCCCTGTGGAGGACGAAAACAGCCTCCACTACCTAAGGCCTGAAACGGCTCAGGGAATTTTTGTCGACTTTCTTCAAGTTCTCTCTTCTTCCCGCCAAAAGCCTCCATTCGGAATAGCAAATATCGGAAAATCCTTCAGAAATGAAATCACCCCCGGCAATTTCATTTTCCGCACGAGGGAATTTGAACAAATGGAGATGGAATACTTCGTTCCTCCTGCAGACGATGAAAAGTGGCATTCCTACTGGATAGAGGAAAGGAAGAGGTGGTACACGGAGCTGGGGATAAAGGAAGAAAACCTAAGGCTTTTTGAGCACCCCAAAGAAAAGCTGGCCCATTACTCCAAGAGGACGGTGGATATAGAGTATAAATTCGGCCTCGATTCATTGGAGTGGGGAGAATTGGAGGGAATTGCGAATCGGACGGATTTCGATCTTAAAACTCACTCCGATGCCTCCGGGCGCAGCCTTTCTTATTTTGATCCTTCAACCGGGGAGAGGTACTTCCCCTACGTAATCGAGCCCGCCGCAGGCCTGACCCGCTCGGTTATGGCTTTCCTTATGGATGCCTACGATGAAGATGAGGCGATTTCAGCCGAGGGAAAGGCGGAAAAAAGAACGGTCCTCCATCTAGATCCCAGACTTTCTCCCGTAAAGGCGGCCATTTTGCCCCTTTCCAAAAAGGAGCCTCTCCTTTCTATGGCCCAGAACCTCGCCCAAGAGCTCCGCCTCTCAGATCTCAATGTCGTCTTCGATTCGGCCGGAGCCATCGGAAGGAGGTACAGAAGGCAAGATGAAATCGGAACCCCGTGGTGTTTCACTATAGATTTTGATTCTCCCGAAGATGAGAGTCTTACAGTGAGGTATAGGGACTCCATGGTCCAAGAGAGGATGAGGATTTGTGAAGTGAAAGACTTCATCCTCTCTTCTCTTTTCTCCCTGCGCCTTACCCCAAGAGAAGACTATGAATAGCGAAAAAAGCGAGCTGAGAAAAGAGAGAAACAGGCAGACGCTCTTAAAGGCCAAGATCGCAAAGTCCTCTTTCCCAAGTCCTTTGCCAGGTTCTGCCATGCAAGAAGGTAAAATAGGGCCGCTCTGCCTAGGGCCCTTAAAGCTGCAAACACCTATGCTTCTTTCCCCCATGGCGGGAGTTACCAACTGGCCTTTTAGGGTGCTTTGCCAAAGGTTTGGAAAGGGAGAAGGGATGTATGTGGCCGAGATGGTCACGGCAAGGGCGCTGATAGCGGGAAATGAAAAGGCTTTCAGGCTGCTTAGCTTTTCCCCTCAAGAAAAGCTCCACTCTCTTCAAATCTACGGGATAAACCCGAAGGCAGTTTCTCTGGCCCTTAAGATCGTGCTCGACAAGGTGCATGTCGACCATATAGGCCTAAACTTTGGATGCCCTGTTCCAAAAATCACAAGGCGAGGCGGGGGATCTGCCCTTCCATGGAAATACGATCTATTCGCCAAAGTGGTTGGCGCGGCCAAAAAAGCGTGTGCAGGCGCGCCCATTGCCGTTACCGCCAAAATCCGCACCGGAATTGACGAGGATCACAAGACCTACCTTGAAGCCGGAAAGATAGCCCAGGAAGAAGGGGCAGACGGCGTTATTCTCCATGCCAGATCGTGCGCTCAGTATTACGGAGGGCACTCGAACTGGGAAGAGATAAAGAGGCTAAAAGAAGAGCTTTCCATTCCTGTTATAGGTAATGGGGATGTCTTTTCAGGCCGGGACGCCGTAGAAATGATGAAGGAAACGGGATGCGATGGGGTTGCAGTGGGAAGAGGCTCTCAAGGTCGCCCTTGGCTCTTTTCCGATATCTTTGCGGCCTTTAACGGAATAGATCAGGTAACTGTCCCCACTTTGGGCCAGGTGGTCTGCTGCATAAAAGAGCATTTCTCAATGATGGTCGAATTTATGGAAGGCGAAGAGCAAAGGGCCGCCCAGGCCATGCGATCGCACTTTGGCTGGTACCTTAGGGGCTACCCTGTGGGAGGAGAAGCCAGGAGCGCAGTTATGCAGAGCTCTTCTGAAGATGAGCTTTTTTCCATTTTGGATTCTTTTGATCCCGCACTTGAACCGGATGAAGATATCGTAACTTCCTCCAGGGGAAGGAGCGGTTTTCAGAAGAAAGTCCATTTGCCCTATGGATGGCTAGATTCGCATACCCTTACAGATAAAGAAGAGGAAACTCTCTTCGGATTAGATGTGTTGGATGCGTCTTATTGAACTTTCTTAAAAAGATCCAAACTGAATTTTAATATTCAATCAAATGCTATAAAGTTAAAATTAAATGCCCGATTATGAGAGGCAAGGCGGTGTTAAGAAGTGGCACAAAACGAGGGGTTTGATGACGCTGCAGGCGAAAACGACACTGTAATACGCGTCGTTGGGGTAGGAGGCGGCGGCGGTAATGCCATTAACCGCATGATTGATGCGAAACTGCAGGGCGTAGATTTTATCGCCATCAATACTGACAGGCAGGATATTGCCCGTTCTAATGCGGATATAAAAATTGAATTGTCTGACGAGGCCAGCAGGGGCCTAGGGGCCGGGGCAAATCCTGAAAAGGGGGCCGAGGCGGCCAAAGAGCACGAAGCCCAGATACAGGAGGCCCTTCAAGGCTCCGATATGGTCTTTATAACCTGCGGCGAAGGCGGCGGAACGGGAACGGGAGCGAGCCCCCTGGTGGCCCACATAGCCAAGGAGCTGGGAGCCCTCACGGTAGCCGTAGTGACTAGGCCTTTCTCCTTTGAGGGAGTTAGAAGAAGCGAAGTGGCGGAGGAAGGCATAGAGAAGCTTAAAAAAGAGGTAGATGCCATAATCGTCATCCCAAACGATCGCCTGTGCGAAATCGAGGGAAACGGAAATATCACGCTTTTGAATGCTTTCTCTATGGCCGATAGCGCCCTTATAGCGGGAATTGAAGGGATAACCGGCCTCATCAACTCCATGGCGTACATAAACGTGGACTTTGAGGATGTAAAGGCAGTCCTGCAAAATGCCGGCACCGTCTTCTTTGGGATGGCTACGGCCGACGGGGAGGACAGGGCCCTTAAGGCTACCGAAAAGGCCATAAGTTCCCCACTCATAGAGGAAAATATCAGCGGGGCTCATGGAGCTCTTGTAATAATTTCCGGATCCGAAGAGCTGGAAATGAGCGAAGTAGACAGCGCCATGGAAATGGTTAAAGGTTCCGTCAGTCCCGAGGCTCAAATCATCATGGGCGTCAATTTTGACAACACCATGGGAGACCAAATCAAAGTGACGGTAATAGTGGCAGGATTTGAGTCTGGAAAGCAGGAGAAAATTGACGACTTCTCTGCTCCGCTTTTTAAACAAAAAGATCTTACCGATTCTTCTTCATTTTCTTCCAAGGTGCCCCCAATACAATCTGTGCATTTGAGTGACAAGCAGGAGATTCCCTCCGATGTGGCGCCTAAGCCCGCAGCCCAAGAGGCTGACGACGACAACACGGGGGATATAGATATTCCTCCTTTCTTGCGTTAAGGATGAGAGGTACCGGCATTGAGTCGATTTAAAAAGGCAATGGGTTATCTCGGGATGGCGGATATAGAAACGCCCCCGAGTGAAGCAGAAGCAGTTGCACACCCTGAAAGCGAGGCAAATTCCGTGTCTTTCGATTCCGACACTTCAGTGGCAGGGTTCTCTATCCATTCGCCCTCGCCCTCTCCATCTCCCTACTCTTCTTTCCGATCCCCGGGAGGATCTATGAACAGGATTTCGACGCTGTGCCCGAAAACCTATGAGGATGCCCCTGCTGTGGGCAAAGCTATAAGGGAGGGAATTCCTGTAGTTTTAAACCTGAGTGAAGTTGCGGACGAAAAGACGGCGTATAGAATTTTCGATTTTTCGTCTGGAGTCATATTTGCCCTGCAGGGCTCAATAGCGCGTGTGACGCCTAAGGTGTTTATCCTAAGCCCGGCGCAAGTCAGCCTTGACGGGACACCGAATAAAAATGCCAATAACGATCCGTTTGCAAATTGAAAGCCATTCAGGAGGAGATGAAGATAAATGGCACTGTTAACGCCCAATGACATTCGCAACCATAGGTTTAATACGACCAGGTTTCGTGAAGGTTATGACATAGACGAAGTGGATAGCTTCCTGGATGAAGTGACGGAGACTATCGACGCTCTCAGTTCAAATGCCATGAATAGAACCGGGGCTGCCGCTATGGTGGGCCCTGCCCATGATGACGAAAAAGTAAAAGAGCTGGAGGACAAAAATAAAGAGCTTGAAGCCCAGGTAGAAGAACTTAAGAAAGCTAATAAGCAAGAAGAGAGTAAAGAGCAAAAGCCCCAGCAGGAACCCTCTGAAGAAGTCCAAAAAGAACTTGAGAGCCTTAAACAGGAAAATGAAGATCTGAAAAAGAAGGCCCAAGATCTGGAGAAGGCGGCGCAACAGGCCAGCACCCAAAAGACCGAGTCGACCGATGGTGGCTTGGAAAAAGAGATTGAAAATCTCAGGAAGCAGTTGGAAGATCTAGGATCTGAAAAGGATAACCTTCTAAATCAGAGATCCCACCTTGAAAGCCAGGTTTCTTCTCTTTCTCAAAAGTTGGAAGATACCCGAGATGAACTTAAGAGCGCCCAGCAGGGATCGAAAGATGCTGACAGCGTAAAGGATAAGAGGATCGCCAAGCTCACAGAAGATCTGCAGATAAGCAGGAGGACGGAAGAAGAGCTGCGGCGCAGGCTCGCCGCTTCCGAACCTCCTGCAGAGACAGGCAGTTTGAAGAGAATAAGCAGCGCAGGCGAGGGAGAAGCTTCGGAACCTGAAAAGGCCACCGCCATGCTAGCTTTGGCAATGCAGCTTCACGATCAGTATGTAAACAAGGGCAAGGCTCAAGAGGCCAGGCTAGTGGCAGAGGGCGATGCAAGCAGGCAAACCATGATAGAAGAAGGGCGAAGGAAGTACAACGCCCTTGTAAGCGATGCCGAAGAATACAGCCGTCATACCCGCGAAGAAGCTGATAAGTACAGCACGAAGACTAAGGCTTTGGCAGATGAGTACAGCCAAAAGGTGCGCCGGGATGCAGACGATTACTCTTCTCGCACCAAGACCATAGCCGAGCAGGAGAGCAACAAGCAAAGAACTTCAGCGGACAACTACGCCACTACCGTGAGGTCTGAAGCACAAAGCTATGATAAGAAGATCAGAACTTCGGCTGACGACTACGCAAAGGGAGTTAAAGACAAGCTCTTTGATGACACCCGCACTATCGAAGCAAACCTGGAGGAGCTAAAGAAATTTGAGGCCAACTATAAGTCCAGGCTTAAAGACTTCCTGATGCAGCTTATGGCTCAGATATCCAAGGGCGACGACTATGGCTCCGATTCAAAGGACTCCGATTCGGACCTCAGCTGATTACACAAAAAAGAAGCGAAAACGGGCTGCGGAGAAGGTCTTCTTCTTTTCCTTTTCCATCCTGCTTTTAGGAGTCGATCTATCCACAAAAGAGCTGGCGCGCTCCTACCTCGCCTCAAAAAGCGTTCCCCTTATTCCACGCCTGATTTCCCTGCGCCTCATCTGCAATTCAGGAGCAGCCTTGGGAGTGTTAGCCTCCCACACGTGGATCGTGGGAATTGTTGAGATTATAGGATGCGTAGCCTTTGCCATCGGCATTTTTTTCTCCCGCCGCACCCTTTTGTTATGGGCCTTTTCGCTGGGCCTGGCAGGGGGGGCCGGCAACCTCGCCGACCGATTGATCCATGCCCACGGTTTTTTAAACGGGTGCGTAGTGGACTTTATAGATTATGGCTGGTTTATAGGCAACCTCGCCGACATTTACCTTTTTTTATGCGCGGTATGTATTTGCATTTTTCTTTTTCGTTTTGACGACCTAAGGGGGGAAAATGAAAAAAGTGATACCTCTTCCCGAAAACCTGGTAGGTGAAAGGTTTGACGTAGCCCTATCAAAAATGCTAGGCGTCTCCAGGGCTAAAGCTGAAGCCCTTATAGAGCGCAAAGAAGCTTTCTTGGATCGGGAGGCGAAGAAAAGCGAAAAGCTGGAAGAGGGGGATATGGTAACGCTAGAAGTCCAATCTCCTTCTCCCCCTTCTCCGTCTCACGCTTCTTTTCTAGAAATCCTTTACCAGGATTTCGATATAGTCGTTATAAACAAGCCCGCTTCTTTTGCTTCTCACCCTTGTGCGGGCTGGGTCGGAGAGACCGTAACCGAAGCCCTAGAGAGGCAGGGGGTAAGCCTTTGCCAGGACGGGCCTATAGGAAGAAGGGGGGTGGTAAGCAGGCTGGATGTGGGAACAAGCGGAGCCATGCTTCTTTGCAGATCCAATGAGGGCTACATTGAAATGAAAAGGCAATTTGCGGCTCATGAAGTTGAAAAGACTTACCACGCACTGGCTTCGGGGTATCTCAGGCAAGCTGCCACCATAGAGGCCCCCATAGCCCGGGCTCCGGGGGCTAAGTTCCGTTTTGCCGTCTGCCCTTATGGAAAAGAGGCCGTTACCCATTACAAAACCCTAAAAACTTTCAAGGGTTTTACTCTGGCCCAGGTGAATATAGAGACCGGGCGCACCCATCAGATAAGGGTTCATTTTTCTTCTACAGGCCATCCTCTTGCCGGCGACACCCTTTACGGATCTAATCCGAAGATGGATGAAAAATTGGGCCTAGACAGGCAATGGCTGCACGCCACTTCCCTGCGGTTTCGCCATCCTGTCACAAAAGTGTGGATGAAAGTAGAAGCACCTTACCCAGCAGACTTGGAAAAGTCTTTAGATATTTTAGCCAGAGACGGGGAGTAAAGTAGGGAGAATGAAAAGCTCCCAAGACTTTGTAAATCTTCACGTCCACACCCATTACTCCATGTTGGACGGGGCTGCCAGAATTCCGGATTTGGTAAAAAGAGTAAAAGAGCTGGGCCAAAAAGCTGTAGCCATAACGGACCATGGAAACATGCATGGGGCCTATGAACTTTATCAGGAGGCTACTAAAGCCGGCATAAAGCCCATAATCGGAATAGAGGCTTATGTAACTCCCGGCACTTCCAGGTTTGACAAAATGCGCGTGCAGTGGGGCACAGAAGAACAGCAGAAAGCAGGGGACGACGTATCGGCAAGGGGAGAATACAACCACTTAACCCTTTGGGCCGAAACCAATACGGGGCTTTCCAACCTCATAAAAGCAAGCAGCGAGGCCAGTTTGGATGCGGTAACATCCCATCCGCGTATGGATTTGGAGATTCTCGAAAAATACCACGAGGGAATCATAGTTTCTACCGGCTGCCCAAGCGGAGCTGTGCAGACAAGGCTGCGCCTTGGGCAATTCGATAAAGCACTGGAAGAAGCGGCGCGCCTGCAGGATATTTTCGGGAAAGACAACTTTTATGTCGAACTTATGAACCACGACCTGGACATTGAAAAAAGGGTGATTCCAGACCTTATAAAGATAGCCAATCTTTTGCATGCCCCTTTGGTAGCCACCAACGATTCGCATTATGTGCGCAAAGAAGATGCCGAGGCCCAGGACTGCCTTTTGTGCATAAATTCGGGATCTAAGCTTTCCGATCCCAAACGGTTCAAATTTGACGGGCAGGGCTATTACCTAAAGAGCGCCGAAGAGATGGCCGATCTCTTCCCCGATATCCCTTCTGCCCTCCAAAACACCATCGAAATCGCAGACAGGTGTTCTGTCATGTTTGAAGACAGCCAGGATGGAGCTTTTATGCCCGAGTTTCCCTGCCCAGAGGGGTGGGATGAAACCAGCCTGTTTCTAAGCGAAGTCAAAAAGGGACTTAAAAAAAGGTATCCCCAAGGCATTCCCGAAGAAGTTGCAAAACAAGCCGATTATGAAAGCGGAATAATCTGCCAGATGCAGTTTCCGGGCTACTTTCTTGTGGTCTCCGACTACATAGGGTGGGCAAAAAGGCATGCAATTCAAGTAGGGCCCGGAAGAGGATCGGCGGGAGGATCGGTAGTCGCCTATGCGCTTGGGATAACTGAACTAGACCCTCTCAAGTACGGCCTTATTTTTGAAAGGTTTTTGAACCCGGAAAGAATTTCCCTCCCAGATATTGACTGCGACTTTGATCCTGAAGGAAGAAGCGAAGTACTTAAATACGTGGCGGATAAATACGGCCATGACAAAGTTGCCCAGTGCGTTGTGTATGGAACCATAAAGACAAAGCAGGCCTTAAAAGACGCGGCCAGGATTATGGGCTACGAATACTCGATGGGAGAAAAGATTACTAAGGCGCTTCCGCCCATGAAGGGCGGAAAGGATATGACCCTTCAGGAAATCTTTGACCCGGAAAACGGCAGGTACGCCGAGGCCAAGGAGTTTAGGGAGCTTTGCGAAAGCGACGAGGATGTCAAAAAGATTGTAGAAAAGGCCAAGGGCATAGAGGATCTTATACGCCAGACCGGAGTGCATGCTTGCGCTACCATAATGTCGTCGATTCCCATAAAGGAAATCGCTCCCATGATGAAGAGGAGCGACGGGACAATAACTACAGCCTTCGAGTACCACACCTGCGAAACTCTGGGCTTGGTAAAAAATGATTTTTTGGGCCTTTCCAACCTTACTGTCATTAAAAATACCCTTCAAAATATCAAGGAAATGACCGGAGAAGAGCTTTCCATGGAAAACCTTCCTACCGATGACAAGAAGACCTATGAGCTCTTGGCCAAGGGAGACACCCTTGGCGTATTTCAGCTAGATTCTGACGGCATGCGGGCCCTCCTTCGCCAGCTTTTGCCCGATAAATTTGGAGACATCTCAGCTGTCATAGCACTCTATCGGCCGGGGCCGATGGATATGAACTCCCATACCAACTACGCAAAGAGGAAAAACGGGGAACAAAAAATAGAACCCATAAACCCGGAAGTGGAAAAACCGCTCTCCGAAGTCTTGGATGAAACCTACGGCCTTATCGTTTACCAGGAGCAGGTTCAGGCTGCCGCCCGCATTCTTGCGGGCTACTCTCTTGGAAAAGCCGACGTGCTCAGAAGGGCCATGGGAAAGAAAAAACCGGAAGTTTTGGCCCAGGAACAGG
This sequence comes from Aeriscardovia sp., assembly GCA_017632945.1. Classification (GTDB taxonomy): domain Bacteria; phylum Actinomycetota; class Actinomycetes; order Actinomycetales; family Bifidobacteriaceae; genus RGIG1476. Next base: position 61,495 of record JAGBQH010000012.1, read on the forward strand.
GCCCCTTCTTCAAGGCCATGACGGAGCGCGGTTATTCACAGAAGGCAGCCCAGGACGTGTGGGACGTCTTCCTTCCCTTTGCAGGTTACGCCTTTAACAAGTCTCACTCCGCCTGTTACGCCATGATTTCATATCGCACTGCCTATTTAAAGGCAAATTACCCTACCGAGTTTATGGCCGCCCTTCTTGAAAATGCCAAAGATGACAAAGATAAGACTTCCATTTATCTTTCGGAGGCAAAAAGGATGGGAATCAATGTCATGGAGCCCGACGTAAACGAAAGCCAGAATCAATTTGCCCCTGCAGGCAAAGGGATTATACGTTTTGGCTTGTCTGCCATAAGGAATGTGGGAGAAAAAGTAGGGGAAACTATTTTGGATACCAGAAAAGAAGGAAACTACAAGGACTTCACAGATTTCCTTATGCGCCTCCCCGCTTCCTGCCTTAACAGGAGCGCAGCCCAGTCTCTCATCAAAGCCGGCGCCTTTGATTCTTTAAGTCCACTTACTCGTCACGCTTTGTTTGACGCATGTGAAAGCGTCCTAAAACAGGTGGCTGATATAAAAAAGGAAAGGGAACAAGGTCATAGAGATCTCTTTCTTGCAAGCGGAGAAAAGGAGATGAATGTAATAAATATCCCCCAAAAAGATGAATGGGATAAAAAGACCAAGTTGAACTATGAAAAGGAAATGCTGGGCCTCTATATAAGCGATCACCCGCTCTCTGGAAGTGCCGATCTTCTCCGCTCTGCCTCCGATATGACCATATCTGAGTTTAAAAAGGACAAGCCTGATGGAAAGGTTAGGCTGGCAGGCCTCATAACTGCGGTAGAGAAAAAAACTTCCAAATCGGGAGACGTGTGGGCCTTGGTAACGCTGGAAGATTTAACTTCAAGCGTGCAGTGCCTTTTGTTTAAAGACGTCTATCAGAAGTTTCAAACATTCTTGGACTCACAGGAGCCTCTGACATTTTTAGGAGTGAAGAAGGAAAAAGAAGACGAGGTGGAGTTGCAGGTAAAAGATATTTGCAGCCTAGAAGATGCCCCTCTTTTAAAGCCATCCCCCTCCCCTGCGCCAAAACCCTTCAAGAAACCCTCCTACGCCCCCTCATCTCCCCTTTCCCCTTCCGCTAGGGGGGGAGAAGCCGATTTGCAGCTTCTCATAGAGGGGTGCCTCGCTACTTCCCAGTCCATAGATAAACTGGTAACCCTGATGAAAGAACACAAGGGAAATGCGAGGGTAATACTGGAAATTAAAGGCCCCCAGGGGCAGCTGACAAAGATTTGCTGCGGAGAAGGTTTTAAGATCTCAAGAAGCATGCGTCTGGTGGAAGAAGTAAAAGAACTGTTCGGATCCAACTGCATAGCCCGATAAGGATGAAGATGGAAGAAAGCCCCAGAAACGATCAAAGCATCCTAGGCGAATTGGAAGAAATAGGCGTAAGCGAAGAAGTGCAGGCGGATGGGGGGAAAAAGAAAAGGAAGTTTATCTGGCTCTATATTATCGGAGCCATACTTCTGCTCATAATAGCCCTTATAATCTATTGGGCCGTCAGTTCCCACTCTTCATATTCCACCCCTAGCTACAAGAGCGCAATAACCGCAGCCAGGCAGGAAGAGGCCAATCTTAAGGGCATCCTCTCTTCCACCTCTTCAAGCGAAGAGGAGCTTTCCAAAGATCTTCCCTCTTCTTCGAGCGTGCAGGCATTTTCTCAGACATGGAACCTGGCCAACACCCTCGTCTCCTCCCTTCCCTCCTACATGACTAAAGCTCCCCAAAACTCCCAGGAGGCCCAAAGTTACACCCAGTCTTTAAATCAGTGGGTAGAACAGGCAAAAAATTACGGCTACGAGCTTACCCAGCAGGCCCAGGTCGCCGGAATTTACGGGGCCAGATCCCTGTTCTCTACGCAAAAGGCAAATCTCGAGGCTACTTTGAAGAAGGCAGGGTCTTCCGCACCTCAGTCGCTTACCTCTGAGGCTCAAAAGCTCCTTGGCCAATCCCAACCCTCTTCTCCTTCCGCAATGGTAAATATGGCAGAAGAAATGAAGAGCCTTTCAGCCCAGCTTGCAAAGGAGTGAAAATGAAAGACGAATTTGACGATCTTTTTGGCGAGTACGAAAAAGAGTTTGAAGACGGAGAAAAGCAGGAAGAGGGCAAAGAAGGAGAAAAAGAGGGGGAAGAGAGGGAAGAAAACAAGCAGGCTAAAGAGGATGAGCTTGGAGATTTAAGCGAACTTTCCAAAATGATGGGAGTAAAGCCCAAGAATGCGGCAATAATAAGCGGCTTGGATAAGATCTCTTTGTGCAGCATGTGCACATTGTGTGAAATTCCGGCAGACTGCTTTGACGCAAACCATGGCTCCTTTGCGGTGTTAAACGTAAAAGATCGCGATCCGGAAGAAGATGCGCGCATCCTCACCCAAACTTTTAGAGGGCTGGAAGTGGTCTTGATCGTAAACAGGGATCAAAACCTTTCGGCAAAAGTGTATAAGGAAGGAAAAGAGAAAGAGAAGGTTGCCCCTCCCATCATCCTTTTTGAATTTCCAGCCCTTAAGAACTATCTTGTGGGAATCTCAAATCTTTCGGAACTTAAGGGGGAAGGGACCTCGGTAAACAGCCTCTCTCTTACCAAGGAAGAGGCCCTCACTCTTTTAAAGCAGATCTTTTAATTATTAAGCTTCTTTAGTCTTTCCAAGCTCACTTTTTCTTTTGTCCCCATCTCCTGGGCCCAGAGGGAAATCAAAAATTCCTCATACATCCTCTGGGCCTCTTTTTCCTTTTCTCCTCCCTTAAAGGACTGGACTATTTTTTGAGCTTCTTTGGCTTCTGTTTGCCATTGCAAATCCCGCGAGGAATTTGTGCGAGCCTTTTTCAGCCTTAAAAGGTCTGCTTCAATATACCTTGGGACTTCTTTTACTTCCTCGGCGCTCATCTTGAAAAGGTTTGCCGGCTCAAGAAGGGATGAAAGATGGCCAAGCACGTCGTTTACGGTCCTAAGCATGGAAAGGGGAGAAGAAGAGGCCTGCCTTAAGACTTCTTTTTTCTTTACCGCGATTTTCAGGTAGATTTCCCCCATCTTTTTAATTTCGCTTTCAATATTTCTTTGGAGCATCTCTTGGGCAAAGTAAAGCTCTTCCTCGCTTGAGGGAAGAGAGGAAATAATCGAAAGAGCAGCCTTTCTCTTTAAATCCCCACAGAGGTCCTTTTTATCTTCCAAAGAAAAGAGGAGGAGTTTTTCTTTCGGGGTCCATAGGCTCAAAATCCTTTCTTCCGAGATATTGCACCCTTCTACGAGCCCCTCGAGGATGACTTCTTCTCCTTTGCCCTTGAGTCCGGCCTCCTTAAGAACGCGCCCTGCCCCAAGGAGGTTTCCTTCCTTCTTAAGCCTTTCTACTTCGGTTTGTACCCTTTCTTTTCTCTCGGCCTCATCAATAGGGGCATACTTTTTCTTCAGGTACTTAAGATCCTTTGAAACTTCTAGCGCTTCCTTTCTCTCCCCCCACTTTTCCACGCTTATGTTGCATAGAAGATAGGGAGGGATTTTGCTCTTCACTTCATCCCAATCTATAGGATCAACGATCTGAAGATTTTCCTTTAAAAGGGAGGAAAGGGAACTGAAAAATTCCCCCTCCCCCATTTTTTCTTCCACTTTTTTGGCAAAGGAGCTTAGAGGCGAAAGCTGCATCCTAATCTTTTTAGGAAGGGCCTTCAAAGCGGCAAGTATGAGTTCGGATCTGTAGCCCGGAGGGATAGGGATATCTTTTTGTTCAACTTTGCAAAGGAGGGAGAGGGGAACGTGGAGGGTGACCCCGTCCAAAGGATCGGATGGGGAAAAAGCGTAGGAGAGAGGGAGGCTGGCCCCGGCCACCGTTGCAAATCCGGGGTACATCTCTTCATTTCTTGTGCTTTTTACTCTAAAGCGCAGAGCCTTTTTTGCATTTGGATCCTTCTTTTCCCACTCTTGAAGCGATCTTACATCCACTACCTCTTCGGGAAGGGCGGAATCGTAGAACTCTTCCAGCGCCCCTGAATCAAAGCTCGTGCGGTTTCTGGCGGCCTCTTCCTCGGCTTCATCTAAAATCTTGAGGTTTTCCTTTATAAACTCGCCCCCCGCAAAGTTTTTTACGTTTTCCCCCGCGAGGGCCGAAATCAAAAGTTTTCTACTTTCCAAAGGGAAAAGCCTCTTGGCGGATACGGTTTTTTGCAAAATGTCTAGCCCGTATACGCTAAGCGTACGCTTAGTAACGGCGCTTCCTGCGCTTTGGCTCCACACGGGAGAGGAGTAACGGTATTTACCCCTCCTTCCAGCGCTTCTTTCTATCCACTCCGGCTTTACTTTTCCCGCTCCCCTTGCCCAGAGGCGTCCGGTGTCCTGGAGGTAAGCCGCAGCCACCCATTCAGCTTTCTTTTTGTAGAGGCCAGAAGAGGGGGAAATTTCAAATTTTATGCTTCTCGCCCCTTTATAAAGGGTTCTCCGATCCTTTTTGTCCTTTTTGTCTTTAGGCTCTTCAAGATGGCCTAGGTTCTGAAGGAGGGAAGGGAGGAGGGAAAGGTGGATTCTTTCTTCATCCCACTTAAAGGCCGTAACCTCTCCGGTTTCGCCCGCAGCCTCCCTCTCTCCCTCGGGAACTACCCTTCCCACTTCCGTCTTTCTTTGCTTCATTACGGAAGAAAGCTGGGAGAAAAGTTCCTTCCATTGGTAAGCCCTCTGGTAAGAGAGGAAGAACTGGGCGCACTTTTTCCTGAGGCTTTTGCCTTCCGTTTCAAACAGAAAATAGAAAAGATTTAAGGCAGAAAGGAAATCTGAAGAGGGATCTTGGAACATCTTCTGCATTCTTTTCGCCTTTTCGGGGTCCTGGGCAGATTCCCTGAAAATGTCGTTCACGCTGAAAAAGGAAACTATGGCAAGGACCTGGGCCAAAATCTTAGGTCCGTATTTTTCCGCTTCCACCACCATTCTGGCCAGCCTGACATCTACCGGCAGCTCTGCCATGAGGTAGCCTATGCGGGTAAGGCTTATGTGCCCCTTTTCAACCCGCACCGCCTCCAGATCCTCGAGTTCGTTTAAAGCAGAGAGGAAGTCTTTCATGTTGGGCTTATCTAAAAACATGAAGCCCTCTATCTCTTCTACGCTCTTTGCAACGCCTGAAAAAAGCATATGAAGCACTACCTGGCATAGATCTGTCCTCAAGATCTCCGGCTCGCTGTAGCGGGGGCGGGCAAGGTAGTCCTCTTCAGAGTAGAGCCTTATAGCTATTCCTTCGCTTTCCCTGCCACACCTTCCGGCCCTCTGGTCGCATCTGTCCTGGGAGATTTCTTCAACCGGAAGCCTTTGGATGTGGCTGGATCTAGAGTACCTGCTCACCCTCGCAGTCCCCGGATCCACACAGTATTTAATTCCCGGAATTGTGAGGGAGGTTTCTGCGATATTTGTGGCTATAACCACTCTGCGCTTGGAGTGGGGGGCAAAAATGCGCCTCTGATCGCTGGAGCCCAAGCGGGCAAAGAGGGGGAGGATTTCTATTTCATCTTTGTATCTTGCAGGCAACGCCCCTTCTATGGCATCGGAAAATTCCTGAATCTCCCTTTGTCCGGAAGCAAAGACCAGGATGTCTCCAGAGGGATCAAAGTTGATTTCTTCCATCACGGCCCTGGCCACCTGCTGGGAAAGGTCCAAATCCAGGGATTTAAAGACCCCCGTTTCGCATAAGGCTTCCTGGCTTCCATAGGGCTCGTAAAGAATCTCTACGGGGTAAGTCTTTCCTTCTATGTTTATCACGGGCACGTTTTGTCCGAGAGCTTTCTCAAAGAAGGACTGAAATTTTTCAGAGTCTATAGTGGCGCTGGTGACAACGAGTTTTAAATCCGGCCTCTTTTTCAAAATTTTGGCCATAAACCCCAAAAGAAAGTCTATATTGAGGCTCCTTTCGTGGGCCTCGTCTATTACTACGGCGCCATAACGGCTGAGCAGGGGGTCTTTGCGTATTTCGGAAAGCAGGATGCCATCAGTGACAACTTTGAGCTTGGTTCGGGGGCTTAGCTTTTCTTCAAACCTTACCTGGTAACCTACCTCCTCTCCCAGTTCAACTCCGATTTCTTTGGCCACCCTTGCTGCAGTCTCTCTGGCTGCAACCCTTCTGGGCTGGGTGTGGACGATCTGGCCTTTGCCTTCAGCTCCCAACTCTAAAAGCATTTTGGGCAGCTGCGTCGTTTTTCCGCTCCCGGTTTGCCCTGAAAGAATGGAAACCTGATGGGTTGAAATGGCGTTTTTTATAACTCCTCTGGCTTTGGAGACGGGTAGATCGGGATAAGAAAACTCTACCTGCAAACTTCTATCACCCTGTAACCTTTGCTGCTTTTTATCTTTTGTGCCTTCCATCCCTCTTCTTTCATCCATGCCATAAGTGAATCGGATCCCAGATGCTTATTTACCACCATGTACGCCTTTCCCCCTTCTTTGAGGCGAGCCATCCATGAACCGATAAGCTTTCTCATGGCTTCTTTTCCAATCCTTACGGGCGGATTGGAGTAGATAAAATCAAAATCCGGGGTCTTTTGCCCCTCCTCTATTACCCTTATGTTTTTAATGCCCAGTTTTTCGGCGTTTTTTTTGCACAGCTCTTTTGCCCTCTCATTTACTTCCAAAGCCCAAATTTGGCATGATGGGCTTCTAAGGGCAAGATCCAAGCTTATAGCGCCCCATCCGCATCCAAGATCTAAAACGCGAGATGAAGGAGGGGGCGTTGGGACTGACTGAAGAAAGACGCTTGTGCCTTTATCCATACCGGAGGCTGAAAAGACTCCCGAATCTGTAAGGATGGATCTTTCTTTTCCTCCTAAATTAACGTGGATTTCCCTTTCCCGGCTTTGGCAGGAAGGATTTTTTTCAAAATACTGATTTGGCAAATTTTCTTTTTCTCTTTTGGCCCCCAAGGGGCGGATTGGGTTAGTAGTATTATGTAAATAATTTACAACATTTTCAATTACGAGAGGTCTGCATGTACAATTCAAAGATTGAGCCTACAAAACTGGCCATTATAGGCGCGGGCGCAGTCGGATCTACCCTGGCTTTCGCAGCAGCCCAAAAAGGCGTAGCTGACTCCATAGTTCTGGAAGACATAGATCTCAAGCGCGCAAAGGCGGAAGCTGCAGATATCCAGCACGGCCTGGCCTTCCTGCCCAAGGTGCACCTGGATGCATCCGACGACGTGGAGATCTGCCGCGGAGCGAATGTAGTTGTAGTGACTGCAGGCGCACACCAGAAACCCGGTCAGACCCGCCTAGACCTTGCAAAGTCGACGGTGTCGATGATGAAGTCCATCGTCCCTCCGCTCGTAAAGGTAGCCCCCGATGCGATCTACCTTCTCATCACCAATCCTGTAGACATCATCACTTACGCCACTTTGAAGCTAAGCGGCCTAGACGAGGGGCAGGTCTTTGGATCGGGCACCAACCTTGATTCCGCCCGTCTGCGCTTCCTTCTTTCAAAGCAGACCGGAGTGGATGTAAAAGACATCCATGCCTACATCGCCGGCGAGCACGGAGACAGCGAAGTGGCGCTTTGGAGCAGCGCCACCATAGGCGGAGTGCCCCTCCTTGACTGGACCCCTCTCCACGGCTTTGAGCCCCTCACCGAGGAAGTCAGATCCAAGATTCACCAAGACACCAAGAATGCGGCATACTCCGTAATAGAGGGCAAGGGCGTCACCAACTACGCCATAGCTATGTCGGCTGTGACAATTCTTGAAGCGATCTTCAAGGACGAAGACAGGGTCCTTCCCGTCTCTTCCCTCCTTAAGGACTTCCACGGAATTTCCGGGGTGTGCATGTCGGTGCCCAGTATTGTCAACAGGAACGGCGTGGTAGCCCAGCTTCCTACCCCCGTAAACGCCTCTGAAAAGGCCGGGCTGGAATCTAGCGCCAGCGTTCTTAGGGACTACATCTCCCAGCTGGGACTTTAATTGCCTTTCCCCCGCGCCCACGCCAAGGCGATAATCGTGGGGGAGCACAGCGTGCTTTACGGATCGCCTGCCATAGCAGTACCCCTATCGGGCCTTGAAATAGAGGTCGACTGTTCCCCTACGCTTTTTGAAAGTTCCATCAATACTGACGGCTTTTGCGGCAGGCTAAGAGACCTTCCCAAAAATTTTGCGGGCATTTCCCTTTTGGCGGGAAGAATGCTGGGATCTCACTGCGTAAACCTCCATTTTAAAAGTTCTATACCTCAGGGCGCGGGATTGGGCTCTTCGGCTGCCAGCTCCCTTGCCATGGCGAGATCTATCAATTTTGCACTTCGCATGGGTATGGATGAGGAAGAAATTTTGGATCTCTGCTCCGAGGCGGAAGATGCAGTGCATGGAAAAGCCAGCGGCTTAGACCTTTCTACCTGCGCCAGCAAAACCCCAATTCTTTTTTCCAAAGGAATTTCTTCTCCCCTTCCGCCTTTAAACGCCTTCCTTCTCGTGGTTTACAGCGGAGAGGGCGGAAGGACGAAAAGCGCTATCAAAAAAGTGTCCCGCTCCCCCAAGAAGAAAGAAGTCATAGAAGAGCTTTGCAAAGTATGCGGAGAAACTGAGGAAAATTGGGGCAAAGCCGAACAGGTGGGGAAGAACATGACAAAAGCCCATTCCCTCTTAGGGCAGCTTGGCCTTTCAACTCCAAAACTCGACAAAATAGTGGATAGATGCATGGATGCGGGGGCATTAGGTGCAAAGCTGACGGGATCTGGCCTGGGGGGATGCGCCATAGGCCTCTTTGAAAATGAGGCTTTGGCCAGGAAAGCGCAAAGAAGTTTTTCAGACTTTGCTTCATGGATGGAGGAAATCTGATGGCCTCTTTTGCCCTGGCCCATACCAATCTGGCGCTCGTAAAGTATTGGGGAAAAGAAAACGAAAAGCTGCGCCTGCCTTCTGCCCCCAGCCTTTCTTTGACCTTGGATGCCTTCTACACTAAGACCAAACTTTCGTTTTCTAAAGAAGACAGGTTTGTTTTAGATGGAAAGGAAGAAAAAGGCAAAGAGGCCCAGAGGGTATTTTCCTACCTCTCTGCCCTCCTTTCTTTCTTCCGCCTCCCCCCTTCCCACTTCCTCGTAGATTCGCAAAACTTCGTCCCTAAAAGCGCGGGTTTTGCCAGCTCCGCTTCCGCTTTTTGCGCCCTGGCTGCAGCTTTTGGCAAAGAGATGGGGCTCTCTCTTTCCAAAAGGGAGCTTTCCGTCGCATCGAGATTGGGATCGGGCTCGGCCGCCCGCTCCGTCTTTGGGGGCTTTGTGCTGTGGAAGGAAGGAAGGGAAAGCGAAGAAAGTTTTGCCGTCCCAATAGAAGAAAAACCCTCCATGCCCATCTGCGTCCTTTACCTTTCCTTCGGCGCAGAAAAGAAAAAAGTTTCCTCTACCGAAGGGATGAGGCTTTCAAAGACCTCTCCTTTCTTTTCCGCCTGGAGGCAGGAATGCCGAAAAGCGTGCAAAGAGGCTAGAAAGGCCATAGAAGACAATTCTTTTGAGAGGCTAGGGCAAATTTCTGAGAGGAACGCCTGCCAGATGCACGCCCTCACCCTTTCATGCGGCTTTTCCTATCTTTCGAGCTATTCGCTTAAGGCCTTTGATTTGGCAAAAGAAATAAGGGAGGAAGGAGTTTCCTGCTACTGGAGCTGCGACGCAGGTTCAAACGCGGCGCTTTTGTGCAGAAAAGAAGATCTTAACTTTGTACGGGAAAAGGCCGAAAGAGCCTTTGAAGGCGCCGTTTCATGCTTCCCTGCATCTTCGGGCCCCGGGGTGGAGGCGTGGAGTGAAGATTGAAGTGCCAGGAAAGCTGTACCTGTGCGGAGAATATGCGGTTTTGAGGCCCGGATCCTTTGCCATCATCGCTCCTACGAAAAGAAAGCTTTGGGTGGAGGCAAAAGAGGGGGAAGAGGGACGCCTATCTTCTTCCCTTTTTTCTCCGATTTCCTTTGAATGGAAAAAGGGGACTTTTACTTCTTCTGTCCCTCCAGAACGCTGTTTTTCTCTTTTTGCCCTGAGGCTTATCGAGGGGTTTTGCAGGCGTCTTACGCAAAAGAGCCTCACGCTTCAAATTGAAATTGGAAGCGAACTACAGGAAGAAGGAAAAAAACTGGGCTTTGGTTCTTCTGCCGCCATGGTTTGCGCCCTTACCCGCGCCATCTGCTTCCTTTACGGGGCAAAAATTAAAGAGGAAGAAATGCTGAAGCTTTCCATTCTCGCCCACTTTTCATGGCAAAAATCGGGCTCTGGGGGAGATGTGGCTGCCTGCCTTTTAGGGCCCGTCTTTTATTCTTCATTTGATAGAAACTGGCTTTTAAAGCACCTTTCTTTTGATGCGGTATTTAAAAGCTGGCCTGGCCTTTTTGCCAAAAAACTTTCCTTTCCTTCTTTTATTTCCTCTCTAGCCCTTTGGACGAGGCATCCCGCTTCTACTCCCTCTCTTATAAGCGGGGTAGACCTTCCTTTGAGGTTTGTGTCCAGATCCGACGAGCTGTGTTTGAGGGCAAAAGAAGGTATAGAGAAAGAAGATGCGGGGACCCTCTTTAGGGCCATACGGTTGTCTAGGTATAATCTGGAATCATTTAGTAAATTGAACCAGATACCTCTGGAAGGCAGAGGCGTGAGGCATGCCCTCAAAATCGCAGATTCATTTGAAATCTGCGCCAAGACCTCCGGAGCCGGAGGCGGGGACTGCGCACTGGCAATTGGAAACGAGGAAGAGTGCTCAAAACTCTCTGAAAGCTGGAAAAGAACCGGATTTAGAGTATTGAGCGAGGTTTTAAGTCTGAAAGAGGAAAATGAGTGAGGAAGCTTTGCGCCAAGCTGCAGCGGCCAGAAAAAAGGATCATATAGCCTTGGCGCGCCACAGTAAAAGGCCGGAAGAAAATGATTTCGACAAGATCTTTTTGGTGAGGCCTACCCTGCCCGAAACCATCTCAAACTCCACGAATACGGAATGCAATTTTTTTGGTTTCCGCGTTCAGGCGCCCTTCTTTATAAACGCCATGACGGGGGGGATTGAAGAGGGGGACAGTATAAACCGGAGCCTTTGCAAAGCCAGCGAGGAAAACGGGATTCCGATGGCATTTGGCTCGGCGAGCTTTGTAGAGATAAACCCGGATGCTCTCGAAGGCTTCGTTGAGGCAAGAAAGCTCACAAATCAGCCTGTGCTCGTAAATGTCAACGCCAATACGGACGTTAAAACCGTAAAGCTTCTTGTAAAGTCCCTAGACCCCATAGCACTTCAAATTCATGTAAACGCCGTCCAAGAGCTTGTGATGCCCGAGGGAAACAGAAACTGGATATGGAAAGAAAAAATAGGATCCATACGCGAGGCGGCCGGGGTACCCGTAATAGTCAAAGAAGTGGGATTCGGGTTTGACGTCGCATCCATAAAGGCTTTGGCAGAGATGGGGATAGAGGCAGTGGATGTGTCTGGAAAGGGGGGAACGAACTTTTGCGACATAGAAAACTGCAGAAGGGAAAAAGGAGACTTTTCCTATCTTTCCGAATGCGGCTTCTCTACCGTGCAGTCCCTTATAAATGCCCGCTTCGCCCGAGAACTCCTTTCCCTTCCCGAGGAAGAGGCGATTCCGCTTCCTGAAGTGATCGCATCGGGAGGAATACGAAATCCTTTGGACATCTTAAAGTCCCTGGCTTTGGGCGCAAAGTGGGTCGGAGTATCGGGCCAATTTCTTTCTACCCTTTTAAGCAGCGGAGAGGATGCGCTGGTAGAAGAGATTGGGGAGTGGAAAGACCAGCTTTCAGGCCTCATCTCTCTTTACGGCCAGTCTTCTACAGATTCGTGCCAGTACATACCATGGATTTGCGATGCGGAGCTCGAGTCGTATGCAAGGCAGATGGCCAGGCTGATAAGCCCTGGAGAAATTTAATGCAGTGTCCTTTTTGTAAGTCCCCCTCAACTGAAGTAATAGATACCCGCGAGTGCGAAAACGGCACCTCAGTAAAAAGGAGGAGGAGGTGCAGAAAGTGCGACAGAAGGTTTACTACAGTAGAGTCGACCCAGCTTTTAGTGAGCAAAAAAAGTGGAAGGTTTGAACTCTTTGACGAGGGGAAAATAGTAAAGGGACTGAAGAAAGCCTGCAAAGGAAGGCCCGTAACAACCGAAGACATATTGGCCATAGCCCAGCAGGTGGAAGATTCCATCCGCTCCGAAGGAGTTGTAAGGGTGTCTAGCAGGCAGATAGGACTGGCCATATTGGAACCCTTAAAAAAACTGGACGCCGTAGCTTACTTAAGATTTGCAAGCGTGTATGAGAACTTTACCTGCGCTGAAGACTTTAAAAGAGCTGCCGCTGATTTGCAGACTTCTAAATAAATAAGCGGGCGCCTTTTCTCTTTACGATTACCAGCTTTTGAGTGGGCCGGGTCATGGCCACATACAGTCTGCTTGCCGCTATTTTCCTCTCTTCCCCATTCTTTTCAGATGGCTGTGGGGGATCTATGAGTACCACAGCGTCATACTCTATTCCTTTTATGTCCTCTATGCTTCGCACGGCAATTTGGCTTTTCCATCCACCCTGGGTAAGTTTTTCAGCCTCCGCTTTTCCAAATTCCTTTTCCAGCGCGGACTGTACCTTTTCCCTTATTTCCTTTTCCAACTTTTTCCCTGTTATCAGGGCAACCGTCCCCCTAGATGAATGCACAAACTCTTTGGCGCATTCTACAAGCTTTTCTACCCCTTCTTCTTGCGGGTCATCGCATTCTATTTCTTCCAGCGAATCTTTAACGCTTCTGACGGCCCGTATCTCTCCCGAATTTAGGCCCTCTTTCTGGGCAAATTCACATGCTTTTTCCGCTACTTCTTTGGGGTTTCTGTAGTCAATGTCTAGAGGGCAAAGCACCCAGTCTTTGCCAAAAACCGGCGAAAGCCGCTTTTTCCAGCTTCTGGTTCCCGCAAGGGAAGTGGTTTGGGCGATATCTCCCACTATGGTAAAGGAGCGGGCGGTGGACCGCTTTTTAAGCATTCTCCACTGCATGGGGGTAAGTTCTTGGGCCTCGTCTACTATGATGTGGCCAAACTGCCACTTTCGATCCTCTGCAGCGCGCTCCGGGAGCGATTTTTGTTCGGAAGGGGAGAGAGAAGAGAGGAGGTAGGATGTGGGAACGAGGGAAGAAGAGACGCCGAACAAATCCATCGTGGCCTTCGCAAACTCCTCTTCCTCGCTTTTCCGATTCGTATTTTTAAGCACCAGATCTTCTCCCAGAAGATCCATTGCGGTATCCAGCAGAGGTATGTCTCCTTCGCTCGTCTTTCCCTTTTCCCTTATAAGGCTTGCCACTTCTTCCTCGCTCATCCACGGCGCCAGCGCTTTTAATTTGGCGGGCTTAGAAAACAGATCGTCTAAAAGCCAGCGGGAGGAAATGGGAAGCCAGCAGAGGTTAAGGGCGTAGCGGACCTGGGAGTTGGTGCGTATGCGCAGGCGGATGAAATCAGCATCCTCTCCCGATAAAATCCCCTCCACTTGGTTTTCGTATTTGTTGAAAAGAAGGGAGCACATGGAGTCCAAAAAAACGCGCCTTCCCACTTCATAAGGGCCTGCTGCTTTTGCCATTTCCTGAGCCCGCTCTATTTCTTCCCTTTTTAGCTTCAGCTCTACCCCGTTTAGGAAAATAGCGGGGATCTGCTTGGGGATCCTAATGCACCTTTGGATTGCCGACTTTAAGACGTGGACCATGCGGAGGTCGCCCTTAACTTTGGAAGCGAGAGGCGAATCTGAGTAATTTACTTTTACCCCGGGCAGCATTTCGCTCATAGTGCGGATAAGGATATCGGTTTCTCCCAGACACGGAAGGACATCGTCTATGTAGTGCACGAAAGCTTGGGAGGGGCCTATGATAAGCACGCCGCTGTTTTGAAGTTTTTCCCTGTAGGTATAAAGGAGATAGGCAGCGCGGTGAAGCGCAACCGCGCTCTTGCCTGTGCCCGGGGCCCCCTGTACCACTACGGTAGATTCGAGAGGCATTCGTATGATCTTATCTTGCTCGCGCTGAATGGTGGAAACTATATCCCCCATCTTTCCAGTGCGCCCTTCTTCCAGGGAGGCCAGAAGGGCTCCCTCTCCGCTTAAAAGCCCTTCTTCGAGCTCCTTTTCAGATTCTGCAGGTGTGAGATCCAAAAGCTCGTCTTCAAGTTTTACTACCTCCCTGTTTTGGGTTGTGATGTGTCGCCTGAGGCGCACCCCCATATTGTCTAAAAAGGTAGCCTCATAGAACGCGCTGGCAGCTTTCGTCCTCCAATCGAGAAGAAGAGGCTCTTGGCCTTCCAAAAGGCCCATACGCCCTATATATCTTTCCCCTCCCTCTTTCATGGCCAGTTTTCCGAAAACCAGTCTGTATTCTCCGGCCCGGAGCAGAGAAAGCCTGTCTTCGTACATGGCTGCAAAAGAATCTCTTTCAGTCATGGAAGTTAGGTTTAGGTCTTTTTGGGTTCTGGTTGAACTCAGCCTTTTTTTGACCAGTTTTTTTACTTCGTCAAACCGGCCGTATATACGATCGACCCTCTTCTGTTCCAACTCGTACGGATCCGAGTTTCCCATCCCTTTATTTGTCATGATTTATTAGAATGCCTCTTAATATAACCGGATTCTGAAAGTAAATTATGGAACAAGACTTTACACATCAGCCCGTAATGCTAGACAAATGCTTGGAAATTTTAGATCACAGTTTGGACACCCCTCGCTTTGCAATCGACTGCACTTTGGGCCTGGGCGGACACAGCGAGGCCTTTTTGCAAAAGTTCCCATCCTTGTTCCTTGTAGGCATCGATAAAGACCAAGAGGCGCTTGAAATAGCCAAAAAAAGACTGAATAAAACCGGCAGGATCGCTTTTGTGCACGATTCTTTCGCCAATATAGCTTCCATCGCCTCTTCTTTCGGCAGGAGCCCTGACTTTATCTTTGCAGACCTTGGCCTCTCCAGCCTTCAAATCGATAAGACGGCGAGGGGGTTTAGCTATATGTCATCTGGGGACCTGGATATGCGGATGGACAGCTCTTCTCCGCTTTCTGCAAAGGAAATCATAAATTTTTGGAGCCAGGAAGAACTGGAAAGGGTTTTTAAGTCATGCCAGGAGCCCCGGGCCCGCTACCTTGCAAAAGTTATTGCCGAAGAAAGAAAAAACGGGGAAATTTCAACCACGGGGGAACTCTCCAGCATTCTGGATGCCCACACTCCTTTTAAAGAAAGATTGCAAACTAAAAAGCGGGTCTTTCAGGCGGTAAGGATGGAAGTAAACGGGGAAAAATCGGATTTGGAAAAACTATTAACTTCTTCTCTAAAGATATGCCATCCGGGTTCGGTCATCATGGTCGAGTCCTACCATTCTGGGGAGGACAAGATTGTAAAAAGCTTCTTTCAGGAAGGAATTTGCCCTAAAGTGCCTCCAAAATTCCCCCTCGAACCCGAACCTTATTTCAAAGATTTAACCCGGGGGGCGCTCAAAGCCGGAGAGGAAGAGACAAAGAAAAATTCTCGCTCCCATTCAGTGCGCCTCAGGGCGGTGGAGGTGCTTGAGGCTTCAAAAAGAATAAAAATCAAAGATTATAATCGGAAGAGTTTGAATAAAAAGGTGAGAGGATGAATAGGCTGGCAGATATTTCTTATCTACGTCTGACTATCGGATACATAGTGCACACTTTTGACGCCGTCTGCGACAAGCCCTTCGCCTCATGCGTTACTTTTACTTCCATTGCCACAAAACCCGAAGAAGTTACCCAGGGTTCTCTTTTCGTTCCGCCTTCGCCCCTTTCGGACAACCAAGAACTGTTAAGGGCCCAAGACATGGGAGCTTACGGAATCGGCCTTGAAAAAAGTGAACAGAAATCTGGACTGTCTTTCGATATCCCAATCATCTACATGAACAACTGGAGGGAAAATCTGGGCCTCATAGCTTCCTTCCTTCTGGGCGACCCGTCTTTAAAAATGGCGATGTTTGCGTGTTTTAGCATGGACGCCAAAGATGTGGCCCCTGTTTTGGCCTCCCTTCTGCACATACTCGGGAACCCCGTATGCCTCATAGACCACGACAATTCCTCTATCCTCGACCGGCCCCTAGAACTTAGCTATCCCTTGGATGCTGTGGATTTGCAAAAGACCGAAGCCCAGGCGGTAGAGGAGGGCGCAAGCGCCATGGTGATTTCGGCCAATCCTTCAACTCTTTCGCGCCTTGCCCTTACGGGAACCCACGTGGATGTGTGTACGGGGAGCAAAGTATTGAACCTTGTCTCAAAGCCGGGAAACCCCAAAACCCTCCAGCCCCAGGAAGAGCCGCTCTATGGAGCCGTCTTTGACACCTCCACCCGGATTGTGGCTCACACCCTGGACCCCTTAGAAGTTTTAGACAAGGATGTATTCAACCAGCTAATCGACGTGGTTCCCATGGGGAAAGCCTCGGTGAGAACCGCCATTTCCATGGCCCTGTCGGCGGGAATTACCACAGCTTCCATAAGGAAAGCCGTAAGCATATCGGAAGAATTTCAAAGGTCTTTGGCAGAGCCGGAGAAAGAAAAAAAGCGGCCCGAGGAGAGCCATGATAAAAACAAGTCTTGAGCAAGTAGCCCGTGAAGCGGGGGGAAAACTGATAGGGGATGGAAAAGCGGAAATTGAAAGCGTGTCGATTTCCACTCTTCACCCCGCCGATCTTTTCGTAGCAGTTAAGGGAGAAAAGACGGATGGCGCCCTTTTCATAAAAGAGGCCTACAGAAAGGGCTTTAAAGCGGCTTTAACCCACGCTTTAGATTCTTCCTGTCCCCTCCCCCAAATCTTGGTGGAAAATTCTGTAGACGCCCTTTCATCTCTTGCCAAGGCAAACCTTGAAAAACGGAGGCAGAAGCCCGGCTTTACCGAAATCGCCCTCACGGGATCTGTCGGCAAGACCACCACAAAAGACATCCTTTCCCAGATCTTTTCCCCCTTCGCCCCTACCGTCTCCAACACCGGATCTTTTAACAATGAGCTTGGCCTTCCTTTAACCTGCCTTAAAGTAAAGAGCGACACCAACTTCCTTATAGCAGAGATGGGAGCCAACAAAATAGGGGACATAGCCCACCTCTTTTCGATAGCTCCCTGCGATGTGGCACTGGAACTTAGGGTAGGGTTTGCCCATGAAGGCGAATTTGGATCGCGGGAAAACATTTTCCGAGCCAAAAGCGAACTTGTGCAAAACCTAAAACCCTCCGATACGGCGGTTTTAAATGTCCAAGACAGGCGCGTGCGCGAAATGGCCTCCCTCACTAAGGCAAAGGTGTGCTACTTTTCTTTAAAGTTTGAACCCGGAATGGAAGCGTGCGCCAAAAATCTGAAGCTAGATAACTTCGGCAGACCCAGTTTTGATCTTTTCCTCGAAGGGAAAAATGTCGGGCAGGTCAGCCTTCCCCTCCTGGGGGAGCACAGCGCCTCAAACGCCATCGCGGCCGCAGCCTGCGCAAAAATATGCAAGATACCCGACGAAGAAATCAGGAAGGCCTTATCATCACTTTCGCAGATAAGCCCCCACAGGCTTAGCCTTTTTGAAAGCGAAGAGCTTGGCAAAAAATGCCTTGTTTTGGACGACACTTTCAACGCCAACCCAGACTCCATGCTTAACTGCATAAAAATTGCGCAAAGGATTTGCAGGGCCGGATCCTTCAGGCCCCTCTTCATTCTTTCCCCTATGCTGGAATTGGGTGAGAAAGGGGAAGAATACCACAGGCAGGTAGGAAAGGCGGTCAGGGATGCGTCGGGATCTTTGATAGTGGTTTGCCAAGACGAGTCAAAAGACTTTCTGGCCAAAAGTTACCTCCAAGAGGTGCCCGGATCCCTACTGGTAAGAAGCCTGGAGGAGGCGAGAGCGGAAGCTGAAAGAAGAGTGAAAGAAGAAGAAAAGACCCTCGTGGTTCTCAAAGGATCGCATGCCTTCCACCTCGATTCTTTGGCACAGGACCTCGAAAAGGGGATTTAAGTGGTAGCCTACATAATAGCATTCGTCTGTTCGCTGGCGGCCTCTTTTGGCCTGACTCCCGCAGTTATGGCTCTAGTAAACAAGCTTCACTATGGACAGTACATCAGGCAGGACGGCCCTCAAAGCCACCAGGTGAAAAGGGGAACCCCCACATTGGGGGGAGTGGCCATAATCCTTTCCATCCTCATAGGCTGGGGTGCAGCGGCTATTTTCCGCTACGCCGCCCACAGAACATCTCCCACCCCTTCAGCCCTCCTGGCGCTGTTTTGTCTGGTAGGATTTGGCCTAATAGGCTTTATAGATGACTTTTTAAAGGTAAAAAAGAAAAGGAATCTGGGTCTTACAATCCACGCCAAATTAATCCTCCAGGTCCTTGTAGCTTCGGGCTATGCCGTGCTTTCCCTGCTTTTTCCAAGGAAAGCTCCGGTAAGAGTGGGTAGAACTTCCATTTCATGGATTGCCGATTCTTCAATCAACCTGGCTTTCGCAGGAAACGTCCTGGGAATAATTTTGTTCATAATCTGGGTGAACTTTCTAATGGCTGCGTGGACGAACGCCATTAACCTTACAGACGGCTTGGATGGGCTTGCAGCGGGCTCGGGAATTTCCGCCTTTATAGGCTTTGCCGTCATAGCCTTCTGGGAAAGCTACCACCTTATAGGATCTTCTGCTCCGGGTTTTCGTTATGTGGCATCCGATCCCCAAGATCTTGTGATAATAGCACTTTCCTGCGTGGCCGCCCTCATGGGATTTTTGTGGTACAACGTGCACCCTGCTGAGATCTTTATGGGAGACACCGGCTCTCTTGCCCTCGGAGGCCTGTTTGCGGCGATGTCGGTAAGCCTACACATAGAGATTTTGTCCGTCATTCTCGGGGGCCTGTTTGTAATGGAAACCATGTCGGATGTGATACAGATTGGAGCGTTCCATATGTTTCACAAAAGGGTTTTCAAGATGGCTCCCCTCCACCATCACTTTGAACTGATGGGATGGCCTGAAACCCGAGTCGTTACAAGGTTTTGGATGATAGAGTGCGGGTACGTAATAATAGCCCTAATTATCTTCTATTCTGACTGGCTCATTAAGAGCGGACCCATACACTAAGACTTAAGGAGGCAATATGGCAATTATAGGAAGAGGCGAATTTCTAGACACAGTCCTTGTGGCAGGGCTTGGAGTTTCGGGCTTAGCCGTGAAGGATCTTTTGGAAAAAGAGGGGGTGAAGTGCGAAACCTTTGACGAGAAGGGAAAGGGCGATTTTTCTAATCCCAGCCAGGTAGATTGGGAAAATATAACGACCGTGGTAACTTCCCCCGGCTTTGCCCCCACTTCCAAGCTTATGAAGGCAATTGAAGAAAATCACGTTCCCCTTATGAGCGAAGTGGAATTTGCATGGAAAACGCGCCCGCGCGACAAAGAAGGCCGCTCAATTCCGTGGATTGGTGTCACAGGCACTAATGGCAAAACGACCACGGTGAAGATGATAACCAAGATTTTCGAGGAATGCGGAATCTGCGTCGCCGAGGGGGGAAATACCGGCTACCCCCTCACTTTGGCCTGCAGAAAGCCCGGCGCCCAAGTAGTGGTAGTGGAGCTTTCCAGCAGTCAGCTTCACTTTACCCATTCTCTTGCTTTGGAAGTTGCAGTCTGGACCAACTTTGCCCAAGATCACCTCGATTGGCACAGATCCATGGAAGAATACCGCAGGGATAAGGCCAAGGTATTTGAAAATGCGAAAAGGGCGGTAATCTACAACGCTTCCGATCCCGTCACTGCGGCAGCTGCCAAAAGCGCAAATGTAAATATGGGATGCATCGAAGTGGGCTTTTCACTTAAAAAACCCGCCCCGGCCCAGGTTGGAATAGAAGACGGCTGGATCTTCGACAACGCCTTTGCGTACGGAAGGGTGTGCAAAGAAGATGCCCTTTCGGGCCTAAAGCTTGCAGGAAGCGTTCCTCCCCACAGGCTTGAAAACGCTCTGGCAGCCTGCGCGGCAACTCTGGCGATGGGGGTAAAACCCGAAGACGTCGCCATGGGCCTCTTCAAGTTCAGGCCCGAAGCCCACAGGCTCGAAGACGGGCCGAGAGTGAGAAAAGAAGGGGGAGAAGTGGAATTTATAGACGATTCTAAAGCCACCAACCCCGCTTCGGCCCTGGCGGCCTTAAAGGCCTTTGATGGCAAAGGGATAATCTGGATAGTGGGAGGAGAAGCCAAGAACTGCGATATGCGCCCCCTTCTTGAAAAAGCCTACGGAAAGGTAAAAGAAGCCATTTTGATAGGCAAAGACAGGGAAGGCTTTGCAAAGGCGCTTTTAGAGGCTCAAATTCCCTTTACTGAAATAAAAGAGGAAGACGGATCTAGCGCGATGAAAAAGGCGGTAGATGAGGCCTACAGCGCAGCCGAACCCGGAGACATAGTGCTTCTGGCCCCTGCTTGCGCTTCCAGAGATCAGTTCAGCGATATGGGAGAGCGCGGAGACAAGTTCAGGGAATTTGCAAAGGCCCTCAAGGGAGAACTGCGTGCATGAAAGATAAGCTCTCCGTAGTACTGGCCGGCGCCGGGACTGCAGGCCATATAAATACCCTCATCTCTATAGCCGAGCAGATAAAAATCCTTTCCCCAGAAGCCAAGATTACGGTTATAGGAGCCACGGGCGGGATGGAAGAGACGCTGGTGCCCGCCAGCGGCCTGACGCTTAAAACCATTCCAAAACTCGCCTTCCCTCGCTCCATCTCTCCTTCCACCGCCCTATTTCCTGCAAAGTGGGCCAAGGAAGTGAGGGATGCGGAAAAGATACTGAAGGCGGTAGATGCAGACTGCGTTGCCGGAGTGGGGGGGTACGTATCTGCTCCCTGCTACAGAGCTGCCAAAAAACTCAAGATCCCCATCGCCATCCATGAGCAAAACGCCATGGCCGGCATAGCAAATAAGCTTGGGGCCAGATGGGCCGATTACATAGGCACGGCCTACGACAGCGCGAAACTTAAACCCGGGCGCGGCAAGACCGTCGAGAGGGTGGGCCTTCCCTTAAAGGCAGAAGTCATAGAGGCCGCCAGAGCCAGAAGGGAAAACCCTGAAGAATGCAGAAGGGACGCTATAGAGGCGCTGGGCTTAAAGCCGGAACTTCCAGTGCTACTTGTGACGGGGGGATCTTTGGGGGCCCTAAGCATCAACAAGGCGGTGGCAGGAGCATCCAGAGAGCTTTTGCAGGTGTGCCAGGTGGTGCATTTGTGCGGAAAAGGCAAAAGCGAGATAGTTTCCGAACTGGTTACAAAACTTGCGGGCAAAGACGCCGTAGGAGAACTCCTCCCCTCTCAGGCCGGCCAATACTTTGCGCAGGACGGAAATTACAGGATTGTAGATTATTTCCCGCATATGGCCCTGCTTTATAAAGCCGCCTCCCTTGTCATATGCCGCTCCGGGGCGGCGACGGTAAACGAGATGGAAGCCATGGGGATGCCTGCCGTTTACGTTCCTCTTCCAATAGGCAATGGAGAACAAAAGTTCAATGCCAAGCCCGTCGTAGATAACGGAGGGGGGGTAATGGTGCAAGACTCCAGGTTCACCGAAGAATTTGTAAAGAAGTACATCCCCCCCCTCATCACCAATAAAAAGAAACTGGAAGAAATGGGTCAGAAGGCCAGGGAACTTTCAGGAGAAAATGCTGCTCTCGTCATGGCGGAGGAAATTTTACAGCTCGCAAACTACCATAGGTACCATGAGTAGCCTTCCTTCTCCTGCTTTTCCTTCACTTGAAGGGAAAAGCGTAAAAGATCTGAAATCCGTCTTCTTTTCCGGCATTGGCGGTCACGGCATGAGCGTTTTGGCCAGGCTGCTGAATGCTGAAGGCATAAAAGTTTCCGGAAGCGATATTGCAGAAACCGAAATTACAAAAGAGCTAAAAGACGCTAAAATCCCCGTCTACCCCCAGGACGGATCGCATATGGACGGCAGCGCCGTTCTAGTATGGTCAAGCGCCATAAAAGAAGGAAATCCCGATCTTGTCTCTGCCAAAAAAAGCGGCATGACCCTAGCCCACAGAAGCGACATCTTAGATCTTTTGATGAGGGAAAAAGAGGGAATTGCGGTTTCCGGAACGCATGGGAAAACTACCACTTCGTCTCTCATCTCATCCATCCTCCTTGTCGTGGGGAGAGATCCCAGCTGGGCCCTGGGCAGCTCCTTTAGAACCAAGGAAGGAAACGAAGAGGCCTGGAGGAAGGGGGAAGGAGCGGTATTTGTGGCTGAAGCTGACGAGTCTGACAGCAGCCTTCTAAAGTACAGGCCAAAAATTTCAGTAATTACCAACAGCGACGGAGATCACTTCGACCACTTTGGAACCATTGAAAATTACAGGAAAGACTTCCTTAGTTTTATAAAGCACTCCGAAAAATGCGTTATGTGCATGGATGACGAGGGAAACAGGAAACTTTTTGGGATGCTTTGCGAAGCAGAAAAGGGAAAGATTCTGGGCTACGGCGTAAAAGAGTTTAAGGATCTGGAGCTTGAAGGCTTCAGGGAAGAAAAGTACGCCATGCTAAACAATATCCGCTTTTTCCCGGCATCTTCCCCCGTTTCTTCTTCCTTCTCTCTGAGCCTTGCAGGAAAAAAGACAGAAGTCGAGCTTAGAATTCCGGGGCTGCATAACTGCTTGAACGCCTCTGCCGCTATTTTAGCCTGCACGCAAGTTGGAGTAGACTTTGGTTCCGCCGCCCATGCCTCCTCCCTCTTTTTGGGATGCTCCAGGCGTTTTGAATTGCTGGGGTGCGAAAACGGAATTAGGCTTTTTACAGACTACGGGCACCACCCCACGGAATTAAAGGCTCTTCTTTCTTCCCTTAAATCCAGTTATCCCTCTTCCCGAATTGGAGCGCTCTTTCAGCCCTTTGACTATTCAAGGGTGCAAGATTTTGCCAAAGGATACGCCCAATCCCTTTGCGCGGCCGATAAAGTGGTAGTGCTACCCATTTACGGAGCCAGGCAAGATCCGGCAAATTTCCCGGGGGTAACCGCCAACCGAATGAAAGAAGCCGCAGAAGCTTTAGGGGAAGGCGAAAAATTTGAAATGGCTGAAAGCCTTGAAGACGGGGCGAAGAGACTTGCCTCATGGAGCCATAAAGGAGACGTTTTAGTCACCATAGGAGCCGGGAGCGTGGTGAAGACTAATACTCTGATACTTAAACTTCTTAAGGAAAAGTTATAAAATCTCACTAGATTGGGGCCGACAGGTTTCGACGGCGGTTTACTTCATCCAGCTGGCATGTCGGGAATGCAGAGTAGCCCGTAAAAGACCTCTGCAAAACTATAAGTGCCAAGAATACAAATCGCACTGAGTTTGTGCTTGCTGCCTAATTAGGCGGCGCCTTACTCCCTCCGCTCATCAAAGCCTTGGAAAAAGCGGAGATGATAATTTAAAGGCTTGCCTCCGCGCCGGAGCTTACGGGCGCGGACGGGACTTTTGAAAGCTAAGCCGTCTGTAGATTGTCTATAGAGATACAGAGGCTGAAAAACTGTGTATATAGACTACGCATGTAGAAGGCTGGATAGGGAACCGTCGGACCCGGGTTCAATTCCCGGCGACTCCACTTTAAGGCAGTATTAGCCTTGGCTTTGTTAAAGCCGGATTTGGTTGCAATAGCAGATAAGAATAAAAGCCAGCCCTCTCGGCCGGCTTTTTTAATTTGTCTGGAGAATTTTTCCACGGCGCAAATTTCCCGTTAGGGTGGGGCGACTTATACTCCCTTTCAATTTGCCTGTCTCGCTCTGTACCTTATAAACGGATCGCAATGATAAAGCGATGCTCAGAGGCTATTTAAAGGCTTAATTTTGCACTTTTGCAAAGGAAGCTCGCCCAGTGCCCCCAGAGGAAATATGATAATTCGGTTTCTATTGCCTTCCAGAATATAAACTTCAGACTAGGGATGGCTTGAGTGTAGAGCTTCACATCAAGTGGGGAGAAACATGCCTAGGATTTTAATAAAGCATTCTGCAGCGGAGAAATGAAATTGAAAAAACGAATTGTAGATAATGAAATCAAATTGATTCCCTATTACAAAAATGATGAAGCTTCTTTACCCTGGTACCAAGATGTAGACGTATGCAAACAGGTCGACAACAGGGACAGCCCCTATGATCTAAATCTTTTGCACCGCATGTATGAGTTTCTTTGTTCGCATGGAGAGTGTTATTTCATCGAATACAGGGGAAAATTAGTTGGGGACGTTTCTTTAAGAGAGAATGCGGAAATTGCCATTATAGTCTGCAAGGAATTTCAAAATCGACATATTGGACGCCGCTGCGCAAAGGAAATGCTAAAACTTGCCCGCGAAAAAAAGATGGATTTTGTTAAAGCAAATATTTATTCTTTTAACTCTCAAAGCAGACATATGTTTGAATCAATCGGCTTTTACCAAACGGGCAAGGAGTGGTACAGGTATGATTTGAGGCAAGGAGATTTTAAATGTGAAGAGAGTGACAACTAAGAAAGCACTAAGAAAGCAAGAGTAATATCAGCAAAATTTTCTGTTGCCCCATGAAGGCCTTGTATAGCAAAATATCTAACGCCGACAGATTTTCGATTGATAATACTGGCAAGAATCCAAATAAAATCTGTAAATTTCAAAAGATATAAACAGGGGTCTGAAGATGCTCCCATGTAAAACGCCCATGAAGTGACTATGGTATCGGAGATCGCCATAGGAAGCGTAATTGCATCCGACTTTGATAACAAATCTTATTCATCATGAGAAATACATGCTCTCAGATGGGGAATTGCTGCAAGTAAACCAGGGGGAAGATCAGCAAAATTAGCGCGGATATACGAGCCACTTTACAATTAAAAGCAGTTTGCAACAGGCATTTGCAGATAAAATGGGAGGGGTATGTTTATAGCAATAAGTTGCATAATACTGGTCGCGATCGCAGCTCCCATCATCCTCTACCTTGTACTTAAATCTCCCTTCGGAGGCTATCCCTACTTTACCGCCACTATAGATATTTCCGGCAGAAAAAAGCCCGACACACAGGATTTGGTAGACGAGTACCTTATCGAACACGGCATGAGGGATATAGAAAAAGAACATGCCAGAATAAGGGAATGGAAGAAAGAGTGTAGAAGGCAAATAGAAAACAGCCATTTAAAAGGAAGGCGGGAAAAACAATTTAAAGCCCTTGTAGACGACGATCATGCTTATCGCTTTGTAGTCTTCCGCCTTCAGACAAGGTATCAGCAGAGAAACTATCAGAGGACGGCTTATAAGGTCAAAAATAGGGTAGGAGGCTTTGCCTGCAATTACACATATCTTGCGCAAAGAGATGAAATGCTGGCCTCCATAAATTACGAAACTACCCTAAAAAAGTGGGACAGCGCTAACCAAAGGAAGCTGCTCACTCCAAAACTTAGGGAAGAAATCATGAAGAGGGACAACTACACCTGTCAGATATGCGGGAAGTATATGCCGGATAGAGTGGGGCTTCAAATAGATCACATCATCCCCATTGCAAAGGGCGGGAAAACCGTGCCCTCAAATCTTCAGGTGCTATGTTCCAGGTGTAATGGAAGCAAGCACGATAAGCTGGAAATCTAATATCTATGGTTTTTGGCTTGTAATGCCAAAACTAGCGAGCCATGCACCAGCTGGGTCTGCAGGTCCGCTATATCCAAGATAAATTTTAGAGCCATCACTTAGATTCCAACTTGTATAAATTTGTTGTAAATCAGAAAATGAAATTTTAATCTTACCTTCTATCGCTAGGACAGCTTGAGCTATAGCAGCCTTTAATTCTGTTTCGACGGAACTGGGCATATGAAGTACCTGTGCAACACACGTCATCATTGGATCCCATGTATTAGCCCCACTGACATTTACTACTGGACCTCCTCCTGTTGAACCTATAAACGACAAATCATTGTTTGAAATCTCATTTTGCGTTTCGTAATTTGAACACACAGTAGTTGTGGAATCGATATCCATAAGTGCGTCTTGATATGAACTTTCTTGAGTAGTTGCATTGCTATTGATAGAACTAGAATTTGAATTTCCATTTGCATTGGTGCTACTTTCGGATGGTGATGAAGATGTTCCAGACAAAATGCTTTTGGTAACGCCAATTAATGCAGACCATGAACCTAGCGGAATAGCGGGTGGCCCATAACTTAAATAAATAGTGGATCCATCTTTTAGATTCCAGCTCGTATTGATATTCGGCAACCCTGAAAGTTTGGTTAGGAGATTAGAATTTTGACTTTCTTGTAGGACAGATACAACCTGGGCTATATCCGCTTTTAGTTCTGTTTCGACGGAACTGGGCATATGAAGTTCCTGTATAATACAGTTCATTATTGGATCTAATGGAGTAGGTCCGCCAACTAAAATAGATGGTCCTCCATTCCCTGAATTATTGAAAAATGCCAAATCATCGTTGGAAATTTGACTTTTAGTTTCATATTTTGTACATGTAGCTGCAAGAGTTACAGCTACGACAGCATCTGAAGCTGTATGGCTAGGCATTAAAGATGCTGATAGGTTATCCGTACTAGAATCCGAGTTTCCATTTTGCTGTTGTAAGGCTTCATTTATATAGAAGTTGTCAGCCTTGTAATCAGCGTCAATGTGGTTGTAATATGCTTTCCCTCCAACTAAGCCTACAATAATGCAAATGATAACTGATGCGACAAATGGAATGGAGAATCTAGCAAATAGGAGTCTCTTCAAAGGGCTGACTCGTTTTGCGCCCTTTAAAATAAGTAGCGTAATCAAATCTACAAGAAATATGATCGCGGCAAGTATCGCACATATCCAGATCCATTAGAAATTACGTGTAACGATAAATTTGTATTGAGTATAAGCATATTCGGTGAATGAGGCAAAACAGAATCCGAAAGCTGCCGCAGAAAGGCTTATAAGCCCTATAAGGTAAAATGGGGGAACTGGTTTCATTTTCGAATTTTTAGCTGTAGATTTGACTCTCTCCGCGTTGGTGCTGCCTATTATTTGACTAGCGTTTTTCGTTTCAGTCGGTTTCTTTTCTTGTTCAGGATCCTCTCCGTCTTTTACAGAAATAGAATCTTCCCCTTGTTTTAGTTGATTATCAATCTTGTTGCTCTTTGCACTTTTCTCAAAAGGCTTGTCACCATGAGGCTCTTCATCCTCTGAATTCATTCTTCTTCTCTCCTGGCCTATTTTTAAGACTGCTAAAGTTTATCAAATGTCATATCAGTAAACAATTAGATAATCAATTTAAATAAATTCATTCAATTTAAGAAAGGCTCAATGTGAAAAAAGAAAAACGGAAAAGTGAACAAAAATTCTTTGCAGAAAAAATTAAAATTCAACGTAAAATCTTTTAATTCTGGGATATTTGGCTAAGCATAAATCAGCATGCTGGATCAAGAATCGGCTATATGATCGCGGCTTTTTTGCAACTCTGAAAAGGCGGCAATACTAATCGAGCGTAAATCAGAGAAGGCAACTTATCATTTGAAAAAGATAGATGAGGGTGAAATGATCGAGTATACCTGTTTCCAAAATAAAATTGCATTATTCTAATCAAATACTTTTTGAAGATCTCCATCAAACCCTGCGTTAAGGCTGTCAGGTTTCGTTGTTTAAACGCAATGTAAGCAGGCATGGAAATCTAGAGGATTTACAGCATATACAGGTATTGCAATAAACGTAAAATTAGAAGTATGGAACAAGAACAATTTTCCGAATTAAAGTCGAAACTGGATACGCTCAAGGATAGGATTACTTCTCAATATGAGGCGCAATCCGCGAGAGTTACCCCCCCCCTTCGGAATGGAATGAGAAGCAGACTGAAAATTATATAGTAGAGCCCTTGTTACGCGATCTGGGCTTTAACCTTCAAGATCCGAACAGCCCCGAGGCCGCTGTCCCGGAATTTGACAGGGGCGTACGGAGCAGTAACACCCGTGTCGATTACGCCCTGTTTTTAAATTCTCAGCCTGTAATGCTTGTTGAGTGCAAGCAGCTGGGCGAACCTTTGGATAAGCATGTAAATCAGTTAGACGAATATTTCCGAGTACCCGGTGGCCAAATTAATACCGTAAAAATCGGGATTTTATCCAATGGAGATGAGTTTAGATTTTACACCGATAGCAAAGATCCGAATGTGATGGATCCCGAACCCTACTGGGTGTTTAAATTGTCCAAACTTTCTGATGGTGATGTCGAAACCTTATTACACTACACCGTTAAAAATTTGAAGGAAACTTTAAACGACCTTCCAGCAACCGTGTACGCTTCCCGACTTAAGCGCTGGCTGCTTGAACGGAATAAAGAGGAACTTGATTGGTTATACAGGGCCACTGCCAAAGAAATAAAAAGTGGCCAAAGAATTGGAAGTGAAGATACGACAAATGCGGAGAAAATCTGGACGTTAATCTTCCCGGTAAATAAAACGAAAGAAGGACCGACTGCGCTTGAGGTTGAGCAAAAAGATGGCGAACCTGAATCGGGTCAGGAAGAGTTTGATAAGGAAATAAGTTTGGCAGATTGTCCGAACAATATTTCTTCACTCCATCTGAAAATTTCCGGATACAAAATTGAGGGTTCGGAGGTTAAAGATGTAAAAAAATGGTCTGATATGTTTGCTGATGTCATTAAAATCCTCTGTGAAAAATATGACTTGCCGGCCCATCTGAATCTTTCTGAAGAATCTACATGGCTTCGTTATAGTGTTGACGAACCATCCGGTAAAGTCGGCAGTCAGAATTGGATCAAGGTGACAAATGATTACGAAATTAATGTTCATACGGATGCTAATGGGATAACCAGCAAACTAAAAAAGTGTTTTGCAGCAGTAGGTATCAGCGCAAACCAGCTAGTCTTTTATCTCCGATAGTTGCTATATAGCAATAATTTAGCAATGCGCTTTGCTTTTAGTATTTGAAACTCTGCTGCAAATAATTTGAGAAAGTATCAAAATCTGATTGAACTTTCTTAACTCATTTATTTCAGAGGCAAAATTTATCTCTTTATTGCAACCGATTTTTGGCCGCTGCATAGAAATTCATTTCAATTTTTGAGTGTTTTAGACAGCAAAAACCAACAAAATCCATATTAATTTCAAAGACGTTCATATGGTTAAGATAAAACAATGTGGTCACCCTTTAAAACGTATACGGCAAACTGTGATGCAGAGAAAAGGGGAGCAGGTATGGAAATTAGCGCAAATGAAGTTGCTTCTTTTATCGTTTACCCCGATAAGGAATCCAACAAGTATTCCAGAGGCATAGTTGGACTTCTTACGGGATCCAATCGCTTTCCTGGGGCCGGAGTCTTATCCTCTAAGGGAGCCCTAAGGAGCGGAGCTGGATTTTGCAGATACATTGGAGAAAGCCAATTTTGCAATTCTTTAGTTTTAAACAGTTGCCCTGAAATGGTTATGGGCATAGGAAAGTGCGACAGTTTCCTTGTGGGTTCCGGCATTTCTGATATCTCCCAAGACCCTAGAGGTGATCTGGTAAGGCGCCTGCTTACCGATCCTTCCATGTACCGCGAGCAAAGGGGGTGGCTAGTTTTAGATGCGGGGGCTATGGATCTAATTCTCGACTTCACTTCCCTCGTCCCTACGGTAATCACCCCCCACTCCGGAGAACTGCAGCGGCTTTTTAAAAAGAGGGGAATAGAGGTCGAAGCACAGGCTATTCTCAAAGATCCCGTCCACTTTGCAAAACTGGCCTCGGGTCTTTTTTCATGCGCTGTGCTTTTAAAGGGATCTTGCACGGTAGTTGCCGACAGAAATTTTGTAGAAGAAGTAAATGCCGACTGTCATTTTCTAGCCTGTGCCGGCACTGGAGACGTGTTGGCGGGATTTCTTGCAGGGTTTCTAGCTTCCTGCAAACCGGAAGGGAAGGAAGAATTTGTAAAAGCTTGTGCCACTGCGGTCTATCTTCACAATCTAGCGGCCAAGATCGCAAGCGAAAGCTTTGAAGGACCGGGTCATCCCATCATTGCAAGTGATGTTGCGGATAACTTACCAAACGCTTATTTATGGGCAGCTCGAAAAGATAAACTAGAGTAAGAATTGAAATTACAAATGAAGACCACAAGGATTGCGTCAGAATGTCTTTTCCAGTCATCAGCCCCCGCCAAAAACACAGCATGGCGGGAAGCGTAGTTGACTTCAAAAATCTAAGTAGCGAGGGCCAAAATAACTATTTAAGGGCCCTAGAATCTTTCCCGGGACAGGCGATAATAGACTTTTCCGCCCTTATTAAAAATATGCGCCTTATGTGTTCCCGTTTCGCACCGGCCCAAGTAATGGGGATAGTCAAAGCCAACGCCTATGGGCACGGCCTCATTCCTTCCTGCCTGGCTGCCATAAAGGCAGGCTGCACTTGGATAGGAGTAGCCAAGGCCCAGGAAGCTCTTGCGATCCGAAAAGGGGGAATCGGCAAAGGCATGTGCCACATTTTGGCATGGCTTGCCAACTGCGTTTGGTCACCTTATGAGGAGATGATTGAAGAAGACATAGATATAGCTCTGGGATCCATAGATGAAATAGAGGCCGTAGCCCAAGCCGCAATGAAGGAAGGCAGGAGGGCCAGAGTTCACATTGTAGTCGACACAGGTTTTAGCAGAAACGGATTTCTGCCGGAAAAATTTGAAGATGCGCTTTTTCTTTTAAAGAGGCTTTCAGAGGAAGGCAGGCTAGAAATCGTAGGCATTATGAGCCATTTTTCCTCAGCCGATCTTCTTGATAGTGAAAGCGAAAAATATACCGACTTTCAGCTAAAAAACTTTTCGGAGTTTGTAAAAAAAGCCGAGTCTTTCGGTTTTAAAGGTCTGTTGAAGCATATATCCAACAGCGCTTCCAGTTTTTCCATGCCCCTTTCCCGCTTCGACATGGTCAGGCCCGGAAACAGCTTTTATGGATATGCCGCAGATTATTCTTTGGGGTCACCGCAGGATTTCGGACTCACTCCGGCCCTTACTTTAGAGGCGCAACTGGCAAAAGTAAAAGACGTGGAGGGTGAAAGAAGCGTTTCTTACGGGAGGACTTATAGAACGAAGGGCGAAACATCTCTTGCCATAGTTCCCCTGGGGTACGCTGACGGCATTTTGCGCACGGCCGGCGGGAGTAACAACGGAAGCGAAAAAATGGGCGCCCCCGTAAGAATCCTTTCTTCCTCAGGCCCAAAAATAGCCAGGGCCTGCGGGAAAGTATGCATGGATCAGTTCATGATAGATCTGGGATCTCCTGCAGAAAGTCTTGGAATTTTGGAGGGGGACACCGTGCGCCTCTTTGGAGCAGGGGCTGGGGAAGAAAAAGGAGAGCCTACCGCCGATGATTGGGCCAAAAGATCGGAAAATATAAGCTACGTGATCTACACTAATCTCTCTTTAAAGATTCCCAGGCTCTACCTGAATGCCAAAAAAGAGCTAGGAGAAAAGGAGCTTTCCCTTCTCAGCCCCGAATGCGTGCTTTCTTAGGAGTGAAATGGAAGAACAAAAGTCAGAGGCCTCTTCTAAAAGATCGGTACCTGCAGGATACAGCGCCCATGATCTGGAAAGGCTGCATCCCGAAGAGGAAAAGTCACAGCTGCGCACAGAATTTGAAAGGGACAGGGCCCGAATTATCCACTCTTCCGCCTTCAGAAGGCTGGGAGGGAAAACTCAGGTGCGAGTGGCCGGCTATAACGATTTTGTGCGGAACCGTCTTACCCACTCCTTAGAGGTGGCACAAATAGGCAGGCAGATTGGGAGCCTGTTGGGGTGCAACCCGGATGTGGTGGACTGCGCCTGCCTCGCTCACGACCTGGGCCACCCTCCCTTTGGCCATAACGGTGAAAAAGTTCTGGCCAAGGTATGCGAAGACATAGGCGGATTTGAAGGGAACGCCCAGACCTTCAGAATTTTGACGAGGCTGGAACCCAAAGTTTTTGAGAGGGGAAGAAGTTACGGCCTGAACCTCACAAGAGCTTCCTTAGATGCCTGCACGAAGTATCCGTGGACTAAAAGCGAGGCTCCCGAGTACATAAAGGGAGGAAAGAAGTTTTGCGTATACCCGGAAGACATGGAGGCTTTCCTTTGGGTAAAGCAGGAGGGAAGAGAGCACAGCCGGCCCATGGAATGCCAGGTTATGGACATTTCCGACGACATAGCCTACAGCGTTCATGACTTTGAAGACGCCTTGGAATGCGGCACGAATTTTTCAAAATTTAAGCCTGACAACATGGCTCCCTTGGAAGAAGGAATGAAGGAATGGTACAACAAAGAGGAAGATCCTGAGGGCCTAAAGGAGGCGTTTTTGCGTCTTGCTTCCTTTAATTCCTTTTTTGGGAAAAAAGTGGATGGAAGCAGGAAATCTTTAGCCCATCTTAAAAATTTGACCAGCGCCCTTATAGGCCGCTTTGCCTATTCCATTGTCGAAGCTACTAAAGAAAAAGAGGGCGGAGAGCCTTTGGTAAGGTACAAGGGGAGCCTTGAAGTTCCGGAAGACACCAAAATGGAAATAGAACTTTTAAAGAGCCTTGCAGCCTACGCCGCCACATCGGATGAAAGCTACAAAAAAAAGCAGGTTGAAGAGCAAGACATCATAAAAACCGTCATTACGACGCTGGCGGAAACCAAAACTCCCGAAAAGTATTTTGAAAAACAGTACCTAGACGATCTGAAAAAAGCGGATTGCGAAAATGAGAAGTTGAGGTGCGCCTGCGATCAGACAGCTAGCCTAACCGATGCCTCACTCATAAGCCTTTACGAAAAGATAAAGGGATAGATGGCTTATTCTATTCCAAAAGATGAAGTGGAAGAGGTCAGGGAAGCTGCCGACCTTTATGATTTGATCTCTGAAACCGTCACCCTAAAGAGGAGCGGCTCGGAGATGTATATGGGGCTGTGCCCTTTTCATGACGAAAAAACCCCCAGCTTCTCTGTGCGCCCCTCCCTTGGCACATGGCACTGCTTTGGATGCGGAGAAGGAGGGGATGTATTTGACTACATAGAGAAAAGAGACGGCGTAGATTTCCAGGAAGCGGTGAAAATTCTCGCCGACCGCTATTCCATCCCCCTCCACTTAGAGCAGAGATCTGGACCCACAAAGTTTTCTACCCGCTCCAGGCTTTTGGAAGCATGTGCTGAAGCCGAGAGCTTTTTTAAGCAAAGCGCAAAAGACGATCCTGCCAGGCACCTTGAAAACTTCCTTTCAGGAAGGCAATTTTCCCTGGAACAAGGAGAGGAATTTGGCTGCGGATGGGCTCCCAACAGTTACGATGCACTCCTTTCACATCTTGTCTCAAAGGGATTTACCGTCCAGGAGGCAATAGATGCGGGACTGGCCAGAAAAAAAGAAGGCGGAGGCGCTTACGACTACTTCAGGGGGAGAGTGACCTGGCCCATTTTTGATTCGGCAGGCAGGGTTATAGGTTTTGGAGCCAGAAGGGTGCTTGAAGAAGACAAGATAGAGGCCAAATACATCAATACCCCCGAAACTCCGCTCTATAAAAAATCCAGGGTTCTTTTCGGTTTGAACCTGGCAAAAGAAGAGATAGCGAGTTCAAGATCGGCAGTGGTGGTGGAGGGGTATACCGACGTTATGGCCATGCGCTTTTCCGGAGTAAAAAATGCCGTTGCAGCCTGCGGAACCGCGTTTGGCTATGAGCACGCCCAGATCCTGCGCAGGCTCATACAAGATGACGCTGTAGGAAAAATCCAGCTAAAGTCTGAAAAGCAAAGCCGCGTGGTTTTCGCTTTTGACGGAGATGAGGCCGGAAAAAAGGCAACCTTGAAAGCCATGGAGTTAGACTCTGCCTTCCTTTCTCAAACCTTTGTAGCCAGGACGGAAAACGGCATGGATCCCTGCGATCTGCGCATGGAAGAAGGAGAGGGGGCGCTAAAAGGACTTGTTGAAAGGGCCAAGCCTATATATGAGTTCATAATCGACGGAATTTTAAATAACTTCGAGAAAAAAGAGGATGTGGAAAAAGCGGAAAAAATAGAGGCTGCAACCAGCGTGGTTTCAAGCATAAAGGACGCATTTTTGCGAGAGCTCTATACCCAGTACCTTGTGCGTAAGCTCTCTTCCCTGCTTTTGCCTTATTTGGATTCCAAACTGACCAAGAGCATGCTTCTAGCTTTTAAAAATAAGTCCGTAGATTCTCCCGAGCTTTCAGAGCGCATCGGGATTTTGGTAGAAAGATCCATAAAAAACCTGGAACGGAAAAAAGAGGAGGGCCGCCTTAAAGAGCGGGAGGCCAAAGAGCCCGAAAAACACAAAGAAAGCGTACAGGATCCGGTTTTTGCCTGCGAGCAGCAGCTTATGGCAGAAGTCGTACAGAGGCCGGAGGACATAGATTCCGACCTGTGGAAAAATCTGGAAGAAGATAATTTTAAAGCTCCCGTTTTTAAGGATTTTTTCATGGCGGTGGAAGCTGCCGGCGGAATAGAGGCGGCAAAAGAAGCGGGATCCAAAGAATGGGTAAGGAGGCTTATGGAATCTGTGCCTTCGGCCCTTTACCCCACCGTGCCGGCTCTGGCATCCATTCCTCTTCCCCCCGCTTCGGACGGCACAGTTTTTTCCACCTCCTTAATAGCAAAGATCTTAGAGTTGGCAATAATGGAAAAAGAGGTCTTTTACAAAAAGGAGCTTACCGAGGGGAGAGGAAGCGTAGAAGAAATTCTTAGCCAAATACAGAATTTAGAGGAAAAAAAGCAGGATTTAAGGAGAATCATGGCCGGAAAGAATGAAGAAAGATGAGCGAAAAAGAAAAAGAAGAGCCAAAAGATGAGGAGGATGAGGAAGGAGAAAAAAGAAAATCCAAAACCGCCCTGCTTGCAGGAATAGCCCTTGGATTTTGCCTTATTTTGGGGGGAATATGGGCCATTGCTTTTTACCATGGAAAAAAGGCAATAGAAGAAAAGTGCTCGCAGACTTATTCCCAGGCCCGTGACGCCTCCATATCTTTTGAAAACGAAAGGACCTCGGCTACAAACATCTTAAATACCTCGTCTGCCAAGTCGTCTCAGGCTTATTCAAATCTTGAAAAAGCTCTGGCTGCAAAAACTGACTCTTCTCCGGCGCTTTGCAGTGCAGGGACCCATGAAGCGATAGAGGCAAACGAGGCCCTCATAAAAACCTTGGGCTCCAAGCAGGAAAATCTATCCTACCTTTCCGTTTCCCTCCTCTCCCAGGAAAACGTCTCAAATTTGCAGGAAGAAAAGTCTTTGGCCCAGGAGGCTATCCAGAGCGCAAACAGCTCCCTTTCCTCTCTTTCTTCTTCCTCTAAAACGGAAGTTGAGTCCAGGATTTCAGATCTTCAAAACGAATTAAACTCCCAAACTCCCTCTCTTTCGGGAATTAAGGATGCAATGCTCGCCCTTGACGGGAGCCTTAAGATGTCACAAAGTACAAAATAAAAAAGTGCCCTGAGCCGGATTCGAACCGGCGACACGAAGATTAGAAGTCATCTGCTCTATCCCCTGAGCTACCAGGGCGCCCCTAAATTATAGCATTTTTAGAATGAGATAATGCCCATGCAGATTAAAATCACGGCCAAAATAGCCAGGGCAAGGATACAAATCATGGCTATAATTTGGCCTTTTTTAAGTTCTTTTCGCCTTCTGTAAATGAAAAGGGCAAATCCCGGAACATAGCAAATCGAAAGAAGCAAAACTTCCTGCCAGCCGGAAATCACCAGTCCCAGAATTTCAAAGAGGCCGGAAATTATCCCCATAACCAAGCCCAGAGGCTTTTTATTTTTTGCCGAGTACATGATTTCATATATGCTCACGAATGCATAACAGGCCAAAGCAGTAGTAGAGGATATGGCGCTGGCAAAGTTATAGGCGTTGGAAGTTATAAGGAAACTGAAAAGAAACAGGGTCTCCAAAAGCGCCGTAATTATTAGCGAAAACAGGGGGGCGCCGTGCTTATTTGATTTGGACCAGACCTTGGGAAGAAGGCTGTCTTGAGACAAAAGGGTGGTAGTTTCCACAGGAAGAAGGGTCCAGGAAAGGAGGCCTCCCAGGCAGGAGATTATGAGCCCCACATCTACCAAGCCTTCTCCCCACACTCCCACAGTGTTTGCCAAAATTCCGCTCATGGCGGGCTGGGGAAGTGCGGCCAACTGGGCCCTTGTCATAACCCCGTAGGGCAAAAGGGAAATAAACCCATAGATGAGGATTAAGGCTATAAGGCTCATGACGGTGGCAAAGGTGGCGTCGCTTTTCTTTTTTGCCCTAGATCCCATCACGCTTGCACCTTCGATACCTACAAATACGAAAACGAGGTATATGAGGCTGCCCTGAATTTGGGTAAAAAGCGATTTTGCGGTAAAAGGCGATCCTGATGAAGCCACATTTTCCCAAAAATGAGAGGTAAACATCCCGGCCTTAAAGGCTGCAAACATAACTATGAGGAATACCAGAAGCGGGATAAGTTTGCAAAAAGTGACCAAAGCGTTTACAAAGGATGCGCTTTTAAGGCCCAGCATCACCAAAAGCGTTATCAGCCACACTACGGCGCAGGACAAGAGCACTGAAGGCAGGTTTTGCCCTCCCTTAAAAGCGGGAAGGAAATTGCCCAAAGCGCTCATAATCATCGTGCAAAAGGCGATATTGCTCACCCAGCTGGCCAGCCAGTACCCCCATCCGGATATAAACTCCCCCAGAGGGCCGAAAGCCGCGCCTGCATAGGAAAAGATCCCGGAGTCCAGATCCGGCCTGGCCTGGGACAGGTGGTTTAAGCAATAAACCAGAGCTGCAAATCCTACGTCAACTATTACCCACGCCACTATCGCAGATCCCGGACTAGCTTCTGAAGCCAGCTGGCTCATAAGTCCAAAGATCCCCGTACCGATAGCCGAACTAATTATTAGGGCCGAAAGCCCCGTTTTTCCAATTTTTTGAGATTTTTCCTGGCTCATTAAAACTGCCTGTTACCTACCAAGATTGAGCTGCGTTCCAGCCGCCTGACCTGCCGCCTGTTGTTCCTTTTGTACCTTTTCTATCTTTTCTTTCACTCCATCCAGCATCTTTTCCGCTCTTTTGGCCAGGTACTCCCCTTTTTCCCATGCGTGCACGCTCTCTTCCAAGCTAAGCCCACCTGTCTGGAGCGCCGAGACCACTCTTTCCAGCTCGTCTCTGGTTTCTTCGTAGTTTAAAGAGTCCATAGCTTCTTTTTCTTCTTCCGTCAGCTCTTCTTTCATCTTTTGACCTCTATTTCTTCTACTTTCAGCTTCATTTCTCCGTCCTGCATTACAATCTTCACTTCATCTCCCTGTTTCAGGTTTTTAACTCCCGAGAGGATCCCCCCTCCCTTTTCCACCAGGGCATAGCCCCTGGAGAGGGTCGAAAAGGGGGAAAGGGACTTTAAGGAAGCGGAGAAGGCAAATACTTTAGACATCTCTTCGTCCAACTTCATGGAAAGCGCTACAGACATATCTTTTCTGGCATCTTTTAGCTCCCTTTTGGGATTTTCTATAAGCCTGTAGGGATCCTGCATAAAGGGAGAAGAAGTGAGGCGAAACAGCTTTCCATCCTCCAAGGCCACTATCCTCTCCATCAGGGTTGTGAGCATGGAGCGGGCGTTTTTTACCCTTTCTTTTTCCTGAATAAAATCGGGAATGATTGTCTTTGCCACATCCGTTGGGGTAGAGCAGCGCCTGTCGGCTACAAGGTCTAAAAGCGTCCAGTCACCCTCATGGCCTATGGCTGAAACCAGGGGGGTTTTACACTCAGCTGCAGCCCTTACCACCTGTTCGCTTGAAAAGCCTACAAGATCCTCGTACGATCCTCCTCCTCTGGCCACGATTATGACGTCAAGGTTCATCTCATCTAGTTTTTTAATTGCGGCCGCCACTTCAGAGGGGCAGTTTTTCCCCTGCACTGCTGCATGCTCTATGTAAAAGTCGAGATCCGGCCAGCGAAGAAGGGAATTTGTGACTATGTCTCCTTCAGCTCTGGCGCCTGCCCCGCATACGAGGCCTATTTTTCTCGGGAAAGAGGGAATGGGCAGCTTTCTAGAGGAATCAAAAAGGCCCTCCTCGGCAAACTTTTGCTTCAGGGCCTCTATGACTTTTACAAGCGGCCCCTCGCCTGATTTTTCTACTTCGTAGGCCTGCAGGGAGAACTGGCACTTGGCCACCCACAGATCAGGCTGGCCATACACTACAATTTTGTCCCCCTGGGAGAGCTCCGCTTTTCTGCACTGGGCAGCGGCGGCGGAAAAG
The DNA here is from genome assembly GCA_017632945.1 of Aeriscardovia sp. GTDB lineage: Bacteria > Actinomycetota > Actinomycetes > Actinomycetales > Bifidobacteriaceae > RGIG1476. The sequence continues at coordinate 99,647 of JAGBQH010000012.1, forward strand.
GCTGTGACCTGCATCGAGACATTTTGCTGCAAGTCTTTAAGAGTTATATAAACGGCCGTCCTCTTTGAGTCTATTTGGGCAATCTGCCCCTCTACCCAAAGGAAGGGCCATTTTTTTACAGCTTCTGAAAATTTAGATACGGCCCATGCTACGGGCCATGGATGCTCCGATGTGGTATCTTTAGCCTTTTCAGGCGTAAAATTATCCATGGATTTAAGCTTACAGATAGACGTATAAAGTCTCTTGTTAAAATCTGTCTACAAAATAACAGGATCATATGATGCTAAATAGATCTCCCTTACCTATTTTTCCTATTTCTCCCTTAAAAGTAATAGAGCCGTCGAAATTTGAAGAAAAAATGAAAATGCAAGTGCTCCCCTCCTTAAAAAAATGCAGAAGCGATGAGTGGACGCCTATAAGGGGAAAGTTTTGCAGGGTAAAGGGGATAAAAGAAGGAAAGCCGGGCACGGGTTTTGTGCACTGGGTCTTTTATAACGCGGCATCTTTTGACAAGTCTATGCGGGAAGTGTCATTTGATTTGCCCCTGGGAACGGTAGTGATTTTTGTAGGCTTTACGCAGTCTGAAATGAGATTTTCAGAGCTGGCCTGGTACTTTTTAAAGTACGGCCTTAACGTGCTGATTGTAGAGCATAGGGGCCACGGCTTCTCCTCCAGGGAAATTTCCGATCCTGAGGTTGTGAAAGTATTGCACTGGAAAGACTACAAAAGAGACTTTGCAGCCGTAGTGGAGGATGCGAGGAAAAAGGGCTACCTTTCCCGTCCCCTTTTTCTGTTTGCCCACTCCATGGGGGGAGCCATCGGGGCGGCGGTGGAAGAAGCGTTTCCCCTTCTTTTTGACAGGGCTGTTCTTTCTTCCCCTATGCTTCTTCCCAAAATGCAGTTTCCGGCCTTTATCATGCAGGCTGCCGCTGAAGTTATGTGCCTCATAGGAAAAGAGGACATGAGGATTCCGGGAAGCACGGGATTTATCCCTCCCTCCTCGGCCGCTCCTTCCTCCTACAAGGTAAGAGATGAGTGGTATTTTTCAAAGCGCCTCCCCTCCCCCCTCTTTCATCTTTCTGACCCTTGCTGCAGGTGGAGCAGAGAAGCTTTGAGAATGGACTGGGATATTTCAAGAGAAGGGCAGATAAGGAAAATTGTGACTCCAACATTAATTTTTCAGGCAGAAAAAGACTGTCTGGTAGACCCAGGGGCGCAAGATGAATTTGTAAGAAAGGCAAAAAGAGAAGGAAGGCTAGTGTGGATACGCAAAGTGAAAGGTGCAAGGCACGAAATCTTCTGCTCGGCTTCCCCCACTCTTTCCCGATACCTGGCCACGGTAATAGGTTTCTATTTTTCCGCATGCCCTGACAAACCGCGGTTGGTAGAATAAATTCGTAATTTATCTTGTTAAAAACCTAAGAACTCAAAATACGGAAGGGAGAAAAATTTGCCAGTTTACAGGTATAAATGCAGCGACTGCGGATACGAGTTTAGCCAGTACCAGAGTTTCGACGATAAGCCGATAACGGTATGCCCTAAATGCGGAGGAAAGGTCCACAAGGTTTACACCCCCGCCTCCATTCAATTTAAAGGAAGCGGCTTTTACAGGACAGACAGCTCTAAAAGCAAATCCTCTAAAAAAGGAGACTGATTTTATGAGGGCCATACTTTAATTAAAGTATGACTTCTTACCATATTTCTTCCTTCCACGATCTGGGCGTTTTTTCCGGATTTAAAAAATTTATCACACGGGGAAGCATAGTTGACATGGCCATAGGCGTGGTCATGGGCACGGCCATCTCTTCGGTCGTAAGTACGTTTGTCTCCAGCATCGTAAACCCCTTAATCTCCATGCTCTTCGGAAAGAAGAACATGCAAGACATCCTGACATTTACCTATAACGGAGCCACTGTATCTTTTGGGGCTGTTTTAAATGCCATAATTCAATTTTTGACTATTTCTTTAGCTATCTATTTTCTTGTTATAGTTCCTATCAACAAGATGTATGACGTATCGAAAAAACTGGCAAAATCCAAATATCGCAGTCAGGAGTTAAATGTCATAGAACAGGCTGCCCAATCTCAGGGGACGGACACCGATGAAAGAATCATAACTTTGCTTTCACAGATAAAAGATGAACTGGAAAAACAGGAAAAGCCCGTTACCATCACAGATCTAGTAGAGAGCGGATTTACGAAAAAGAACCTTTCCGGTAAGCAAATGAATCAAAATGAGGAGGAAGCTCAAGATATTTGAGCCTTTCCGGTTCAAAGCCGCAATTTACGCAAAATTCGCTTTTCGTTTCCCCTCCTTCTCTAAAGCTCTTTTTGTATTTTCTACCCTTTATCATCTTCCAAGTCTCCAATCCCCATCGAACGAGTTTCAGGATTTGCGGCATTGAGGGCTTTTGTCACTTTTTCTATTTCCCTGTCCGGATCTATAAACATTCCCACCGACCATGAGAATATAGAGCTCCAGCCCATTGGTTTAATGAGATCGGCAAACCCTCTGTAGCGTAGGCGCATAGACGGTATAGACATAAATTTGGCATCATCTGTGAAAACGGCCAAATCGGGCTGATCTTCCTTTTTTCCTACAGCCAAGGGAATTTTTATTCCATCTTTGTATCCTAAATAGTCTTTTGCCCCATACCCCTCGCGTTTTACCCTCTCTTTCAGATCTTTTATCAGGGTATTTGAAGGGGCGCAGCTGGAGGGGGGAATAAAATTAGGAAGATTTTGCGACCATGAAACCAAATCCTTTAAAAGCCTGGTGCCCTCGGTTAGTCTAGATTCATCCAGATCTTCAGCCTTAAAGGAAGAGACGATATCTAGTCTCCTTTCCGATAGGCACAGCGCCGAAAGAAGGAGCTTTTCTCCGCCCTCTTCTTGCACTTTCCCAAATTGCTGCACAAGCCTCCCGTCGCCCATTTTTGCGTAGCCTGCCGTAATTATTACATCCCCCTCCCGGGCGGCGGCCACATTTGAGATATCTTCAACGGATATGTACGAACCTATAAGTTCGGGGCATTTTTCCCTGACGCCTATCTTTTTTATAGCTTCTGCCACATTTTCTGCATGAACCGGATTTAAAGCTATGACGGTGAGGTGGTAGGAAGGCAGAAGCGCGGTCTGGCTCAGTCTAAATGCTGCAAGTTTTGCCACATACTCTGCTTCCTGGCTTGTGCTTTCCACAAGATCTTGGGAACGGGCCGGGACCCCCCATCCGGAAAGCGCGTGGCCTGCCACTTCCGGCCTGTTTTTGAAGGAAGGGGGAAGAAGCATCCTCTCAACTCCGCAGTTAGAGAGGAAGTCCTGCAACCTTTCATCGCATTTCGCCCATCTTTTAACTTCCACTCTCTGCATGAATGGGGCTAAAGAGCAGAGGATGGGTGAAGAAGAAAGAGAAAGGTCAGAAACCACGACGCAGCTTTTGGCCAAAGGAAGGAGGGAGAGGATATCTGCGCTTTTGGCATTTTGGCATGCGTCTATTATCAAAACGTCGGCCAGAGGTTTATTGGGAAGTGTAGTGGCTATGGAGGCGGGGGTGGAAACCATTATGGGTTTGGCAAGTTTTAAAAGATTGGAACCCTTCGCCTCAAATTGGGCAAGTGAAAAATCGAAAGAGGGGGAAGAGAGGCGGGAGTGCCAGTCGTTAGCTTCTTTGGTGTTTGAATAAAGAAACTCAGAGAGCCTTGACATGCATGAACTCTCTACCAGAGAAGACGTGGATCTAACGTGCGATCTGTCTAATTCCACAAACCTTTGCGCGGTTTCCCCCAAAAGGTGGCCGTCCTGGCTGGCAATGAGGGGGGAAGACTGCACTATAAGATCGAATACGCTCGCGTACCATGCCAATTCCAGCTCATCTCCCGCAAAGGCGGGATCGAGCTTTCTGGATTTAAGATCCTCTAACAGATCCTCCAACCCCATATCCCTGAGATCTTTTTCAAGGCTTTCCCTTTCGGGAAGAGTTTCCAAAGATTTTTCGGATTTCTTCAAATTGGAAATTTTTGACTCTATTGCATCAAAATTTCCGTTTGAAAGAACGCCGTCGGGAGATGAGGTCGGGAGTATGGTGTCTAAAGCCGTCAAATCTGAATTTAAGGCTTCCAGGTTTGACACCATAGACGGCAGCTCTTCGGGTATCGTTACTTTTGGAACAGAACTGTAAGTACGCCACCTTTGGTATTGGAGGGACACGGCCTGAAGCGTTCCATGAAGATCTTCGACTTTCGCCCCAGGTTTTATACAGCTTTTAACCTCCTTTATAAGCTTTTTTCTTTCCCAAAATCCCATCTGGGAATCTTTTCTTTCCTCTTTGCTTTCTGTGGCCTCAAGTACGGAGGGAAAATCCAAGTCAAAAACTGCGGGCGAAAAGAGATCGAGGGCCTTGCGAAGGTTGTTTAGCATGGTTACATTCTTTCCCCACTCTTCTACTGTGGAAGCGTCGGGAAATCCGCATTCTTTTACTGCCAAGGCTGCCTCTTTTCTTATTTCAGGCAAAAGAGTGGAAGAAATCCTTTCCACCCTCTCCTCGGCCGCCTTTGCCTCTTGGGTCGTAAAGATGAGGGCCTTATACCAGGGGGTATCTTGAGGCGTGAGCGAAAAACCTCCAAGTTCTCCAAAGCGCTCAATCTTTTGCGAAGCTTCACTTAATCTGTCTTTTAAGTTTTTTGCCACATCTTCATCCAGCCTCACCCTATTGCTGGGCCTGCTTTTTTTAGAGCTGAGAAGAAGGAGTTTTTCGAGAACCTGGTAGGCAGAGAGGTCCCAGGGTTCAACTTTTTTATGCAGATCTCCAAAGTACTTGGAAAGGCGAGACTTTACACCCACCAACTCGTCTGCAATGCGATTGAAATTTGTAACGGCTTCTTCGCTTTGAAAACTTAAAGAATTGGAAAGCTGGGCATCTATTTCTTTTGCAAAATTGTGATCGTCTACATCCAAGACGAGGTTTGAAATTCCTTCGTCTTTAGCGCACTTTAGAAAAGCCTCTTTCTGCTCGCCCAAAGGAGATGAATAGATAACGCTTTTTCCCTCGCAGGCGCATCTTGAAGCGATGGCTAAAGCCAGAGAAACTGAAGCGGAAGATGTCGGGCTGTCCAGAAAGATGCACTGTCCCAAGGAAGCCAATTTAGCAGCCCTTCTGGTGCTGTTGGACACGTCCCCCACTTCTTTTTCGTCATGTGGGTCCAAATCTTCATTTTCTACAGGCCTTTGAAGGGCCTGCTTTCCTTCAAGGAAGTCTTTCAGGAGCTTTACTTCGCATTTCCCCTGTTCAACTTCTTCTATGAGGCGGGAAGTCCTGTCTTGAATCAACACTTCCGGATTGATAAAGCAGCCTATTATGAATCTAAGTTCTGCGCTGAAGCCGTAAACCATTTCCCCGACTTCTTTTGCCACCTGATTTATAAATTGTTCGCGTCCGGAATCCAGGTTTAAAGAAAGGGAGGAAAAATCGAATTCTATTCCAAAGTCATCTCGCATTGCCCTGATGAAAGCGGGATTTACCATGGGCCTTTTCCCCAACTTTATGGCGACCTTTGAAAGATCCTCTTCTCCCTCTTCAATTTCGAGGGGATAAATCAGGATCGGCATCTGCCTGCTAGATCCATTCCATCTGGCTATACCTGCCGCGAGGTTGATTTTTCCAAATCCGCATTGCTTTATTTCGGATTTGCATTGATTAAGAATCTGGGAAAACGCCCTTTTGGCTATCGTAAAGAGGGTGGGATTTGGAAAAAGCATGGGGAGAGTGACTTTGACATTTGAAAGCAGCCTTGACTTTCCATTGGGACTTGCATTGGAAAGATCCAAACCGGCTTTCAAACTCGCTATATTGCTGAGGGGATCTGGCGTTTTCTTTTCTAAATTAGAGCTGCCCCACTCTTTCAACTTCTCCAGAGCTTCAGGCTTCCATGGCAGCTTTTCAGATTTTTCCATCATTCCCTCCGTCCTTTTTAAAAGTTTGGTATCCCCTATTGGTTTGCAAAGCAGCATTTATTACTGGATCTCCCAGAGCCTCTAGCCACATGTACAGATCCGAATAAAGATAAGGATTTAAGGCCAGGAAGGGAAGCATTTCGCGATGCTTTGCAAGTTCAAACTGCCTGGCAAAACTTTCCGTTCTCTCCGCCTCTTCCGAAGTCATGCCGTTGCTTAGCCTTATGATTTCAGAGCGGCCCCTGTTTGCGCGGGTTAGCCTTTCAAATAGGGAGCTTTCAGTGGATCTTGCCTTGGGAAGGGGAACGGTGGCCGAAGGGATGGACAGCGGAGAGTCGCCTTTTTCCAGCCTTTCTTCTATGGCTTTATCTACAAGCTTTGCCTTTTGCCTGTTCTCCTCCTGAATTTTTTCGACTTTTTCGCTTTCTTCGGCCTCTTCCTCTTCCTCTTTCTTTTCTTCTTCTCTTCCGGGTTCTTTGTCTTTGTCTTCCGGAGCGGCCTTGGCCTTAGCTTCTTCTTTTTCTTTTTCCTGCTTCTCTTTGACTTTTTCCGCGACGCTGCCAGCATCTATCAGAAAGGTAGGCTCACCCTCCCTTTCTTCCATAGCTTCCCTTATATCCTTGACGCTCCTCGGAGCTGACGGGGATGAAGGGGAATTTGCAAACAAATCCCCATTTTTTTTGTCATCATTTCCTTCCTTTGACTGATCTTCTGTCTTTTCAAGGATGATTCCGACATTTCCCAGCTGCAGTCTTACGGGAGACTTGTCCAGGAGGAATTCTTCCCCTACCGGAAGTTTTACCAGAGCTCCATTTTTTTTCACCAGGTATGTCCCGTTGGTAGATCCCAGATCCTTTATCCTCGCCCCGCTTGAGTCTATTTGAAGGGAAACATGCCTTTTGCTCATAGATTTTTGGGGATTGTCTATATTAAAGCGCACAAAAGAAGATCCGGGAGTAGGCAAATGCTTAGGAGTCCTACCTATGATTACAAGGTCTCCGGGTTTAAATATTCCCTTTTGTCCTGTGCCTACAACGGTTACGAGCCAATTGTGCTCACTGCTTTCCATGCGGCCCCCAAATTTCAGGATGGATATTTGCTACCGTCAAAACAATTTTTAGTATATCTATTTATTTTTTCCCTACTTTTAAGGGATCTAATTAGAAAATAGGCAACTACCTAAAGTAGTTGCCTAAAAAATATTTAAAGGAAGGAAATTACTTAAGTTCTACTGTTCCACCGGCATCTTCGAGGGCCTTCTTAGCCTTCTCCGCATCTTCCTTGGAAGCTCCGGAGAGAATGGTGGAAGGAACGCCGTCGGCCAGAGCCTTGGAGTCGCCCAGGCTCTTCTTGGTCAGCTCGCGGATGGCCTTGATTACCTGGATCTTCTTGTCTCCGGCAGAAGTGAGAACTACATCAAATTCGCTCTTCTCATCTTCGGCGTTGCTCTCGGCAGCGGCGGCAGGAGCTGCAGCCACGGCCACGGGGGCAGCAGCGGTGACGTCAAATTCTTCCTCGAATGCCTTTACGAACTCGTTGAGTTCCACGAGGGTCATTTCCTTGAAAACATCAAGAAGTTCTTCTGTAGTCATCTTAGCCATGAAAAATCCTTTCAATTATCCCTATAGCTAGTTTTCTGATTTCTTTTCACCCAAAGCATCTACCGTTCTGACTGCTTTGGTAGGAACAGCTACCAGCACTCTGGCGAGCTTTCCTATGCTGGCCTTCATGGCTCCGGCAAACATAGACAGAACTTCGGGCCTTGTCTTGAGATCTGCGAGCTGCTTTACTTCCTCGACGCTCATCACGCTGCCGTCTACATAGCCGCCCTTAACCTTCAACTTAGGCTCGGACTTGGAGAAATCACGCAAAATCCTTGCGTTCTCTACGTAGTTTTCTCCCATTACGACTATTGCAGAAGGGCCGGTGAGTTGGTCGTCTACCCCGTTCATTCCGGCTTCTTTGGCTGCTATGCGGGCTAGAGTGTTCTTTGCCACAATGTAGTCGCAGTCTTTAAGTTCGGAACGCAGTCGGGTTACCTGTGCGACGGAAAGTCCACGATACTCAGTGAATATCACAGCTTGGGAAGCTTTAAATTTCTCTGCCAGATCTTTAACTACTTCTTCTTTTGCTGACTTTTTCACAAGTTTCCTTCCTGGCATATATCCGATCCTCGGGAAACTTACACTGACAGATTCGCCTATTTACAAAACGATTGAGCCTGTGATGGCGTTCCTTGGCGAGGAAGTTTGGAAAACAAAGTGTTTTACCAACGGTCTTCGGCTTATGCGCAAGTTTATTTTATAACTTTCCCCCAACTTTTTCAGAAGATAAAAGTTCGAGTATCTTTAGCACCACTTTGTTTGACTGGTGGGAGTAGGAAGAAGTGTCAAAGTGGTGGAAGGAAGCATACTGCGTGCACGCTCCGTCGCTTATGGTTCTTAGTACAAGGGCAGGCAAATCATTTTTAGAACAAATCTGCAAAAATGCCGCTCCCTCCATCTCCACAGCATCCGCCCCCGACTGGCTTTTCGCTTTTTCTTTCGCTTCGCTAGATCCTATAAAGCGGTTGCTGCTAGCCAATTTGCCGGTTATATGCGGGATAAGCAGGCTTTTTAGGGCGAGGGAGGCGAGATCTGCCAAATGGGGATCGGAAGAAAATTGGTCAAGATGTGGCTTGTCTTGGCTTATCAACTCCATATCGGCATCAAGGAAGACGGCGCTGTTTCCAATTACCACTTCCCCGATTCCGCATTCATTTGACAAAGCCCCCGCAATTCCGGAAAAAATAAGGGCGTCCGGGGCAAAGGAATCTATCAAAAACTGCGTAGCCGCGGCCGCGGCTACAAGGCCCATCCCGCTTTTGGCGCATTCTACTCTAATTCCGTCAAAAGACCCCTCAAAAACTTCCATCCCGGCTTTTTCAAAAGAGCAAGTTCCTTCAAGGCAGGACTTTAAAAGCTCGATTTCTTCTTCCAGAGCTCCTAAGACGGCTACTTTCACTGCTGCTTTTGACCCTCTTTAGGCGCAGCGGGGGCTCCCCCCTTCTCCTCCCCGGAAGCGGGCTGGGCGTTGGGGGCGGGAGTTTGGCTCTTCTGGGAGTTGGAAGCGGCATCTCCTGCCTTCTTAGCCCTATCGGCAGACTCCGCCTTATCTCCATTAGCCTTTTCGTCTTTTTCTTCCTCATCGGGGGCGGGAGTGGCGATGGGGGAGAAGTTTCCAAAGGTCTGGGAGAACATGGTCCTTATTTCTTCTACTCTTGAAGTCAACTCCGTTTCGGTGGCATGAAGATGATTTATCTGTGCTTTCAGGCCCTCGATCTCGCTCTTAGCTGCTTTTCTTTGGGCATCTATCTCGTTTTTGGCGTCATTTCTCGCCTTTTCGAGTATTTGTGAAGCCTGGGTCTCAGCATCTTTGCGCTTGGAATCGGCATAGGCTTCGGCATCCTGCTTTGCCTTTTGAGCTGCCAAAAGCAAATCATCGCTTTCTTTTTGGGTTTTTTGCCTGTGCTGCTCCAACTGGGCTAAAAGATCGTTTATCTTTTGGGTGGTTTCGGATTGCTGGGTCTGGATTTGCTTTCGCGTGTCATCGTATTCTTTTGCAGCCTTGGCGAGAGTTTGAGACCTTTGCACCGTAGCATCGTCTTCAATTTGTCCGGCCTTAGCTTTGGCCTGATCTATTATTTCTCCCGCCTGCCTTTGAGCTGCAGCAAGAACATTGCTGGCTTCCTGTTCAATTTGAGCGCGCTTCTGGGCCGCTGCGGCGAGATCCTGCTGAATTTGATCGTGGGCGGCGCTCTTTTGCTTCATTATCTCTTCGTTTGCGCTTTTGCGCTTATCGGCAATCTGGCTGTCGGCCTGAGCCTGTTTATTGGCTATGGCCTGCTCCTGGGAGCTTTTCCAGCTCGCCATTTTCTTTTCGTGCTCCTGCCTGGAGTTTTCCAGCTCTATCGCCAAACTCTGCCTTTGGTTGTCGCATTCTCTGGTGGTTTGGCTCGAAAGCTGGGTGGCCTTTTCCTTGGCTTCAGCTACCAGATCCTGGGACTGCTTGGTGGCCTGGTTAAGCATGGAAGAAGCCTGGGCCTTAGCTTCGGAAAGGAGCCTGTTGGATTCGTTTTTCGCGTTGTTTAAAAGTGTTTCCGATTCATGGGTGGCAGACTCTTTAATGGTATTGGCATCCGCCTTCGCCCTGTTTAAAAGCTCCACGCTTGTCTGTTCTGCGCTAGCCAAAAGAGCCTGGGCATTGGCCCCTAGAGATGCAAAAGAGTTCTTATTGTTTGTGTCCTTTTTCGCCTTTTCCTTTGCCAGTTCGGCTTCCAGATTTAATATTCTGTCATCATAATTTCGGATTTGCTCGCGCAGCAGACTGATAGTCTGCTCATTTTCTTCCATGGCATGGTCTACTTGCTCTTTGTTGTAACCGCCTCCGAAAGCGGTTGATTTGAATCGTTCTGCCATCTCTGCCTTTCAAGGGATGTGAAAAAGAAGCCTATGATTAAGTCTAGTTAAGTTACTTTAAATATAATGCATTCGGAAAAAATTTTATTTTGGCGAAACCCGGATCTGTTTTTCAGTACCTTTAAATCTGGAAACTTGCGCATAAAAAATCCGCCTCCATAAATCGGCAGGCGGTTTTTCTAATCAGCTTGCTCGCTTTTTATGCAGCGTTCTTTGCACCCTCGATTATTTCAGCCGGCACTTCGCTTAGCTTGGCGTCCTTGCCCCAGACGTGCTTTATTTCCATACCCATGGGGTTCTGGTCGTAGCTAAGTACTTCCGTAGGAATATCTGAAAGGCTCTTGCCAGGCTTCTTCAGTCCTTCAATCTGCCAGGTGAAGGGGGTGAACACGTTATTAGGATCTGCCCACTTGCTCTTGCGGGAAATCAGGTAAATAATCCAGCTCAAAATGATCACGAACGCCGTAATGGCCAAAATCACCACTATGTAAGTGACGGGAGAGCCTACCTCTTGAGCGACCTGAGCAGGAGGCCAAACGGCAAGAACCATACCAAATCCGCAGGCTATGAGGCCTACTATGCACACTATCCAGCCTCCGACTTTTCCTCCCGGAATCTTGAAGGCCCTGGGCCTGTTGGGCTGATCATATTTCAACCTCAGGTAAGCTATGAACATCAAGACGTAGTAGAAGAGGTAAAGAAGGGTGATGGCCTGGGTAATCAAAATTACGAAGCCCTCGACGTTTGGAAGCAGCGTCACCAAGAATGCGATTATCGTCATGAATATACATTGGATATACATGAGTTTGGAAGGCATTCCGTGCTTGTTGTAGTTTTGGCTCCACTTGGGAAGGAAGCCGGCCTTGCCGACCTGTCCCAGCATAAAGGAGGGGCCTGCGAAGTTAGTTACGGTCATGGCTATGGTGTTGCAAAGCAGAGCCCAAGTAAACACCATGTAGAGCCATGGGAACCCGAAGGTCGCGCCCAGGACCCTGAAAGTGGCAAATAGCGTGTAAAGCACGTTGAGCTGTCCATAGGGGATCACGGTGGCGATAATCAGAGTTCCCACAACAAAGATGAGGAAGGCCAAAATCATAGCGATAATGATGGCCTGCGGGAATTCCTTTTCAGGCTTCTTTAGTTCCTTAATGTGAGCTGCGTTCATATCTACGCCCGCATAGCTGAAAAGCACGCCTGCAGCCAACGAAAGAGTTGAAAGGCCCTGCCACTTAGGAATCAGGTTAGCCCCGTTCCAGCTCATGGCAGAGTGGTGTCCTTCGCAGAACCAGACTATGAGCAGGACAATCATCAAGCCCAGAGGGATAAGGCTTCCTATCATCACGCCGTACTTTGCTACAGAGGCGAAGATCTTAAGGCCTTTGGTAGCTAGGAAAGCTAGGAACCAGTAGAAGCAGAGCCAGCCTATTACAATCCAAATTTCAAACTGCGGGTTTTCTGCAAAAGCGACAGCCTTATTGAAGTAAGGACCGTAGAAGAGAATGGTGGCTGCGCCGGAAGCCGGGGCCACGCCGAAGTTGATGGAGCACTCCATCCAAAGGATAAATAGGCAACAGAACGCCCAGCCTTTGCCAATTCCTTCTCCTACCCACCTAAAGATGCCTCCTCTTCGAGGCCAGCCTGTAGCGAGCTCTGCCGTTACCAAAGCCGTAGGGATGAAGAATACTATGGCCCCAATTGCGAAGAATGTAATTGAGGAAAGACCGTAGAAAGCTTGCTGGGGGTCATTTGCCAAGCCGGCAATAGTAGCCACGTTCATCATGGCCAATGCGAACATGGACATGTACTGGCGCTTGGCAGCCTTTGAAATCTTAGGATAATTCGAGGCGTCAGGCACTCCCACGCTTCCGCTTGTTCCCTGAGCGGCAACGCTCGAGGAACTGTCTGTATCTGTCATAAGTTCACCTTCTTGAAACGAGGGACGCTTCAATAAAAAAGTGTTTTTGGTGCACTTGTTTACTCTATTTAATTTAAGAATAGATAGACTTAACCAAATATTAAAATGAAAAAAATGAAAACGTTACCAAATTAGATATGTCAACTCCCCTATGGGAGGAGTTGAATTTGCTTAATTCAAATTAGGCAGCGCTGCCTACGGCCTTAACATCGTCTACCAGTTGAGTAGGCAGATTTGCCAAGCGATCATCAGGGCTGAAGGGGTGCTTGATAGGCATTCCCATCGGGTTTTGATCATAGGAAAGAATAGTTGTAGGTATATTGGACAGAGACTTGGTGGGCTTGGTAAAGCCTTCGATTTGCCAAGTAAGAGGAGCGAACTTGTTTTTAGGATCTACCCAGTTGTGTTTGCGAGCCGCCCAATAAATGAGGAACGGTATTGCAAGAATTATGCAGCAGATGACGATTATCGTCCACACATAAACCTCAGGAGATCCAACTTCCTGAGCCACCTGGGCAGGAGGCCATACAGACATCAAAATTCCAAGGCAGGAAGCGGCAATGCCGATGATTGCCACGATCCATGCGCCGGTCTTTCCTCCGGGGCACTTGAAGGCCCTGGGCCTATTGGGCTGGGTGTACTTGAGGCGCACGAAGGTGATAAACATCAGTATGTAGTAGACAAGGTAGAGGACCGTCATAGCCTGCGTCAGCAGTATGACAAAGCCCTCTACATTTGGTATCAGCTCTATGACAAACGATAAAATCGTCAAAATCACGCACTGAACGAACATGAGGCCGGAAGGCATTCCGTGCTTGTTGGTGCGCTGAAGCCACTTGGGAAGCATTCCCGCCCTGCCGGACTGGCCGAGCATAAGGGAAGGAGCTGCAAAAGCGGTAATGTTTCCCGCTATCATATTGAAAAGACCGAGGTAGACCACTACCAAGTACAGCATCGGGAAGCCGATTGTGGCGCCCAAATCCTTAAATACGGCGTTCAGAGTATAAATAACGTTAATCTGACCCTCAGGTATCATTGCTGCTACCACGAGAGTGCTGAAGATGAATATGCACAGGCAAATGAAAATGGTGAGAAGCAGAGCCCTAGGATACTGCTTTTCAGGATTCTTAAGCTGCTTTACATAGGCCGCATTCATATCAATGCCGGCGTAACTGAAGAACACGCTGGCGGCCAGCGCTATGGTCGACATTCCCTGCCACTGCGGAACTAATGCCGAACCAGCAAAAGAGCAGGCGGGCTTATTTCCTTCTCCTAGCCAGACAAATATAAAAATGACCATGAAAAGGAGAGGCAGGATGGTTCCAAGGGTAACGCCCCAGGAAGCGATCCTATCGAAGGCCTTAACGCCTCGGCTGGCGAGCCATGCCAGCGCATAAAGGAATAGCAGCCAGGCAATCATTATGCCTATAAAACCGCCTTCCCCAAGATACTGAGTGGGGTTTTCCGCAAAGGCGATGGCCTTATTGAAGTTCGGGCTAAAGAACAGGATGGTAGAAGTATAGGAGGCAGGGAGTTGGGCTAATACCAAAGCCTGCTGAATCCAGAGGATGAAGACGCACATGAATCCCCATCCCCTTCCGACTCCTTCACTTACCCATCGGAAAATTCCGCCGTTTTCGGCCCACCCGGTGGCGAGCTCCGCTGCTACAAGAGCTGTTGGGATGAAGAATACTATGGCCCCGATTATGAAGAACGTGATAGAGGAGAATCCATAGAAAGCCATCTGAACGGAGTTGCCAATGCCTGCAATAATGGCAACGTTCATCATTGCCAAAGAGAGCATCGAAACGTAGGCCTTTTTCGTTTTTGGATTCAAATGCAGAACCGGATAATTCGATCCGTGATCGGGGACCGAATAACTTTCCGACTGCGCCACAGTGGGAGTGTTACTACTTACACCACCATCTCCACTGTCCATATCGATTTCCTTCCAAGAACGTTGTTAATTTGGAAAATTTAACAAGGTAGATAAACAAGTCCGATTTCTACGATGAAGTCTGACTAAATAATTGTACTAAATCCCGCGGGTTTCAAAGGATACAAAAAAGGCGCGCATTGTCTGCGCGCCTTTTAAAACGTTTAGAGACTAATTTTCGTCATCATAACGGTCATGAGAAATATGCCTGCGGGGGCGCGTCATCCGCTCATCTCTATCCTGCCTGTACTGGGAATAGAGGTTGTTGTCTTCTGAAAAGTCGGCAAAGCGGGAAGAAGATCCTGAGTTATAGCGTCCTTGAGACCTTTCCCTGCGCGGGAAAGAGGAACGGCGATCCTGTGAATCTCTGTCAAAATCCGGCGAATACCTGTATCCGCCCCCTCTTCGTTCGCCCCTGTCATAAAGGCGCTCGCGAGAGTCCCTGTAGGGCGAGAACTCTTCTCTGTTTTCAGAGAACCTGGATTGCCTCCGGAAGCTTCTGGAAGGCTCCTGGTATTCGTAAGAATCCTGGTACCTATTCGCCTTTGCCTGACGCTTAAATCTTTGAGACGGTGCGGAAGAAGACTTAGGAAGTGCAAGCGTGACCCTTCCATGCGAATCTATGCTCTTTACCACGACTTCTATCTTTTGCCCCTCATGGAACAAGCTCTCTATCCCATCTTTGGAAGTTGCAAGACGGTCGGAAAGCTGGGAAATGTGCAGAAGGCCGTCAAGTCCGGGGGCGAGGTTTACAAATACGCCGATGCTTGTAACCCTCTCCACCTCTCCTTCCATTTCCTCTCCAACTTCCGGGATCTTGGAAGCGGTGATAGCCTCTATGGCATCGGAGGCCTTCTTGGCATCGGAGGCATTTTGGGAGGTTATGTAAATCGTACCGTCCTTTTCCACCGTTATTTCACAGTGGTAGTCAGACTGGAACTGATTTATATTTTTGCCTCTGGCCCCTATAACTTCTCCGATCTTGTCTTCCGGAATATGAAGGGTGAGAATTACGGGCACGAGATCGCTGATTTCAGCCGGCTCATCTATGCACTCATCCATGACGGACAGTATTTCCATCCTGGCCTTTTTAGCCTTATAAAGGGCTGAGGCTAGCACGTCTTCCGGAATGGCGTCGAGCTTGGTGTCGAGCTGGAGGGCGGTTAGAAACTCGGGAGTGCCTGCGACTTTAAAGTCCATGTCTCCGAAGGCATCTTCAATGCCCAAAATATCGGTGAGGACCTTGTAGACGGTCTTGTTTCCGACTTTCCCGCATATAAGGCCCATGGCAACCCCCGCTACCGAAGCCTTGAGGGGGACGCCGGCATCCAGCAGGGAAAGGGTGGAGGCGCAGACAGATCCCATGGAAGTGGACCCGTTCGATCCTATAGCCTCGGACACCTGCCTTATGGCGTAGGGGAACTCATCTTCTTCCGGAAGGACCGGGGCGAGCGCCTTTCTT
Organism: Aeriscardovia sp.; assembly: GCA_017632945.1. Taxonomy (GTDB): domain Bacteria; phylum Actinomycetota; class Actinomycetes; order Actinomycetales; family Bifidobacteriaceae; genus RGIG1476. The sequence continues at coordinate 115,365 of JAGBQH010000012.1, forward strand.
ACAAGAGCCCCGTGCCCTATTTCCCTGCGCTTGGGAGAACCCAGATGTCCGGTCTCACCAGTGGAGAAGGGAGGCATATTGTACTGATGAATGAAGCGGCGGGATTCTGGACCTGAAATGGAATCTAGCTGCTGGGCCATGCGCAAGGTTCCTAGGGTGGTAACTCCTAGAACCTGGGTTTCCCCTCTCTGGAAGAGGGAAGATCCGTGGGTTCTGGGAATGATGTCAATTTCAGCCGTGATGGAGCGCAAATCGTCCAGGCCTCTTCCATCCACCCTTTCTTCACTCTTCAAAATATGATCCCTCAGGATTTCTTTTTGGATCTCCTTAATGGAGGCGTCTATCTGCCTCTCTTTTTCTTCTGGATCCATATCCTTGAACGCTTCGGCCATTTCGACGTGCACATGCTCTAAGATTTCATTGAGCTTTTCACGCCTTTCTAATTTGCCCGGAATTAAGAGGGCCTCATCTAAATCCCTCGAGCAGATTTTGCTTACCTGCTTAAAAAGCTGCTCTCCGTATTCAGGGAAGAGCACGACTTCCCTTCTGGGCTTTCCAGCCTTTCGCTTAAGTTCTATTTGAGCCTCGCAAAGCATTCGTATGAAGGGCTTTGCCAATTCCACGCCTTCGGCCACAAGCTCCTCGTCAGGCTTGGGCTGGTTTTCATTGTGTATAAGGTTCCACGCATCTTTTCCTGCGCTGGCCTCTATGGTAGTTACGGCCACCTGTCCTTTTTCGGTCAGCCTTCCAGCCAGCGTCAGCTCAAAAACAGCCCTCTTCCTTTCCGAAAGGCGCGGAAAAGCGAGCCATTCTCCGTCGATTAAAGCCAGCCTTACCGCTCCTACCGGTCCCCTAAAGGGCAGACCTGCTATGCATGTTGAAGCTGAGGCGGCATTCAGGGAGAGGATGTCATAACTGTCTTCGGGGTCTACCGACAGAACCGTATCTATAATCTGAAGTTCGTTTCTAAGCGTGTGAGGAAAGAGGGGGCGCAAAGATCGGTCTATGAGCCTGCATACCAAAACCGCCTCTTCAGTGGGCTTTCCTTCTCTTCTAAAGACAGAACCCGGTATCTGGCCGCAGGCGTACATCTTTTCAACTACATCCACCGTGAGGGGCAGAAAGTCGCACCTCTCTTTTGGAAGGTTTCCTACGGTAGTGGTTGAAAGCACCATGGACTTTCCGTCCAAATATGCCACCACCGACCCATCAGCTTGCTGGGCCAGAGAGCCTGTTTCCAGTCTCATGACTCTCTTGCCGTATTTGCCATTGTCTATTTCAGCTTCAACGGCTACGACCTTGCCGTTATCTTTCACAACTGCTCCTTACCTTGCCCTTATAAACTTTTAAGGGCAACCATGCGCCTAGTGGCGCAACCCCAGGCTCCCTATAAGGGTGCGGTAACGATTTATATCTTCCTTCTTCAGGTAGGCCAAAAGGCGCCTACGCTTTCCAATCATCAATAGCAAACCGCGCTGGGAGTGATAATCATGCTTGTTTGCCTTCATGTGCTCAGTCAGATTGATAATCCTCTTGGTCAATAGGGCTATTTGGACTTCAGGCGAACCTGTGTCACCCTCATGAGTTGCATATTCGGCGATTATTTCTTGTTTTGATTTGTCGACGAGTGCCACAATGTCTCCTTAAAATCTGGTAATGCGATGTCGGCCTCCATTATGGCCGGCTCTCTCCATTCGCAGACGATACACGTCATTTTCATAATATCAATTAAGAGTAACAATCAGATGGTTGTAGGAGGAACAAACCCAAAAAGCACTACAAGGCAGATGAGGATAAGTTCGCAGACTAGAAAGAACGCGCATGCGGACCATCCCTTTAAAAGCAGGGAAAAACGCGAGTTTTTTTTGGCAAAAATTAAAAGCACCATAAAAACTATGGCAAAAATAAACATCCCTAAGACGCCGGTTATTATCCCCACATTTAAGGCGTTGGGAAAAAGGCTGTAACGCTTGTATACAACGTAGGTGGCGTACCAGAAATTACTTTTTAAAAGCGAAGATCCCGATAAGAATTGCACCACGCAGTAAAGGATTAAGGCTGACAGGAGCCACCAGATCTTCTTTTTAAATATCAGAGCTCCGCCCATGCATATGAATATGGACGTAACTATGAGCCATCCTATAAGGGCCCAACCCATAGGGGAGATCTGTTTGAAAAACTCTATGAGCAGCGCAGTGCGCATTATGGCCATCCTTCTGCCAATCCAGTAGGGAAGGATGGTTGCCACAAGCAGTAAGACGATTGTGGAAATGACTTTTAATTTGGTATGCCTGCCGCTGGCCTTTTCAGGCAAAGATATGGGATCTGGAGAGAAGCTCTGACCGCTCTCTTCAGATCCCATAAAAAACCTCCAGAACCTACTTAGTAGGCTGCATTCCGTTGTAGAACGGAAGTACCGTAGGCTCAGTCTGGAAGGCTGCCTTCTGTTCGTCGGTGAGGTACTTCTTGTTCACCACTACTTCGTAGGTGTATTCCTCAAACCAAGCCTGGCTCATGACCATGTAGCCCTTCTTGCCAATCTTGTCGCCCCAGGAGTTTTCAACCTTCCACCTTACAGGCTCTCCATTTTGAAGATCCACTCCGGCCAGAACCATGGCGTGGGTGGGAAGGGACTCTCTGGTGGAGAACATGTCTCCCTTGCGGAAGTTGAAGTCAGTTCCAAACAGGTCGTTGAAGCCATAAAGATCGAGGTCCATTATGCCCTTATCCCTGTCGAACTGCTGAAGGACATCGCATCCGTACCAAACGGGAATGCCATCCTTTACCTGGGCCAGAGCGGCTTTGGTCAGCTCGCAAATAGGCTCGTTGAGGTAAAGGTTGGGGCGTCCGCCCACCATGTTTCCGGAATCCTCAATGGTGTAGAGCTTTCCGAAAGGCATGTCGTCTACGTCAGGCACGTTCATAAGAATGACGTAGTCGTTAAGGTCTTCTCCTATGAAGTCCTTGTAGAACTCGTGAGGAGTGAGGGGTCCGCACTGGTGGAATTCCTTCTTATCGGTGGTGTCCCTATATTCAAATTCCACCTTGCAGGGCGGAACGCCGAGAGCGATGGCGAGGATTCTGTAGTCCTCCTCCATCATTTCAGCTCTTACGGTGGAAATTTCGTCATCGCTGGAGCCGGAAGCAACCATGGCCCTGAGCTTTAGGCCATCCTTGCGAAGCTTCCTGTTGAGGATGGTGTTGAGTTCAGCTGAAGTTATAGAGCAGCTGGTTTCGCCCATAGCGTCCTTGGGTACGACGCCGTATTTGTCGATGAGCGCGCATACCAGGCACCAGTCGCCGCCATCCTGCTGGGGAGTGGCGAAGATGTACCACACTTCCCTGTCATCCATGGGCTTCTTGGCGGTACGGATTACGTTTTCGTAGAAGTAGTTGCTCTTCTCAAGCTTGTCGTAGAAGTTAAGGTAATTCTGGGAGAGCTCGAAGTCGTCGGCCATCTTGTAGGTCTTAATCATGTGCTGCCTGAGGGTATTAAGGCAAGCGTAGATCCAGCATCTTCCGGACTTGTTCTGGTTGGAAGCCCCAATAGAAACGTTGTCGATAAAGAAGGTGAAGTTGGAATCTCCATCCCTGTCTATGGCGTTCATATCCTCGGCTGCTTTGTAAATGCCATTGGTGGTTACAGCCCTTTGGGCTACCTTGTTGAACTTGCAGGAGCAGTATTTGTCCGCATAGGACTTAATGTCGTCTGCCGTTAGTTCTTTCATTGGACACTTCCTTTTTGTCCCAATTGTCAGAGACGCTTTTTCTCTAACACCTATACCCTAACCCTTTAAAATTGGAGACTGTTGCAATTTTACTCAAAGAAAAAAGTTTGCATCATTTAGATGCGGGAGCCTGTGTGGGCGGATTCGGCTTTGAATTGTCCTTGGAAGAAGAGAGCTTAAGCTGGAGATCTTTCTCCTTTTTCTCTATCTTCTTTTCCCTTCTCTTTAGCTCCGCTTCCCTCTTCATTTCTATGTTCTTTTTTATCTCTTCAAGGGAGAAACCTTTAAACATCTTCCTATCATCTAGGAATACGAAGAGTATGGCCGCGGCCGCGGCTACGCATACCCCCAAAATTATCGTCTTCAGGGTGAATTGGAAAACCATATAGAAAGCGATTAGGAGGGCGATTATTGGGATGGTGTATCCACCCTTCAGGCTAAAGCCGTGGTTGGGGAATTTTTTGTCGTGCTTAAATTTCATAACGGCCATAATGCTGGGGACGTACTGAACAAAGGAAGCGAAGACAATCATTCCCACCAAGAATAGGTAGGACTGGGTGACAAGAAAACAGCTGATGATGGTTGTGATTATCACAGCTACCCACGGGGCTTCAAACCGGTTCGTCTTTCCAAAGAATTTGGGAAGCATGGCGTGCTCGTTGGAAAGAGAGGACATAAGGGCCGGGGTATTGAAGCTGGTGGCAAAGCCCACTCCAAAGATTGACATCAGCATTCCTATTATCACCACTATGTAGCCCCAAGTTCCTACGGCTTTCCTAAAGGCCACGGCTATTGGAAGGGAGTAGTTGACCATGCTCGCTCCTAACACGCCTATGGCAAAAAGCATCATAAGGCCATAAAGGATGGTGACGGTTATCATGACCCCTATAAGCACCCTGGGGATGTTCTTTTCGGGATCTACCATCTGGCTTGCGGCGATAGGGATAAAGGAAAAGCCGGTAAACATATAGAAGACTACGCTGAAGGCATTGCCAAAGTGCGAAGAAAAGGCGCCAATCCCCTTAGAGGCGGCCACGGGAAGAACTGGATGGAAGTTTGCTCCGTGCATAAAGAAGGCGGCAACCACTATAAAGAGGATGATGACGCCGATTTTGGCGCCCGAAGAGATATTGTCGACCCACTTTACAAGGGTGCGCCCAAAGATATTAATAATTCCGAAAACTACAACCAGGCCTATGCAGGACCAGACGCGGATCTGGGCGTTATTAAAAGCGGGAACGAAAGCCTGAAGAGTTGTGAAGAGGGCTACGGTTTCAGCTGCGACTGTGCAGCATCCCAGGAACCATACAAAAATCCCAAGTTCATAGCCTACAAAAGGCCCGAAGGCGTGGTAAGAATAAAGCCACGCGGCTCCAGCTCCGGAAAACCTACTAGCAAGATCTGCATAACACAAAGCTATCAGGCTCACGGTTATAGCGGCTGCTATGAGAACCACAATGCTCATCAAATCCATGTACTGGTAGATGGTTTGCGGTAAAAGAAAGGCTCCGGAACCTATTACCCCGTTTATACCAAGAAGGTAGATTGACCAAAACCCCAGTTGTTTTGGTTTTTTTGCAGCATTCATATGAAAACTTCCCTCTTTAGGCATGCTGTCTAAAAACTACTTACACATTCTAAAACCGCCCTGATCTGGTAATTCACATGCTTTACCAATGAGCACAAAGTACAATGACGCTTCGATTGCAGAAAAATCTATTGAAAATTACAGGGCATAAAAAAGTACCCCCGAAGAGAATCGAACTCTTGTTGTCAGAGTGAAAGTCTGATGTCCTGACCATTAGACGACGGGGGCGAAACCATGAATCATTCTACTAGACAGCTGCAACCAATGCAAGGGGTAAAAAGCAATTGCTGGGAGGGAAATTATGCATGCCTCCAAAGATAGGTGGATGGTCTACCTGGGAATAATGGCCTGTACGATTTTGGCTGTTACTTCGACTTTTGCAAATAAGTGCATAAACGTGATGTACCCGAAAATTGCGGCAGACTTCAGTGTGAGCGTAAACGCCACAGAATGGATGACGACAGGCTACATGCTCGCCCAGGCTGTGGTAGCGGCCTCCACTGCCTACATACTTAAAAAGGTACACGCAAAGAAAGTGGAAATAGTCGGATGCTCCTTGTATTTGGGGGCTACGATTTTGTGCGCCCTCTCACCTTCCTTCGCGCCTCTGGTAATTGGCAGGATTTTTCAGGGCATGGCAGTAGGACTCGAATACCCCACAACGCTTTTTCTGATTCTCACCCAAATTTCTCCCCACAAAAGAGCTACCGCCTCCGGAATCCTGGGGGGCCTCATCGGGGTAGCTGTTGCATTGGGACCCATGTGGGCAGGCTGGCTTGAAAATTTCACAAGCTGGCGCTGGATCTTTTGGAGCCTTGTGCCTTTTGTAGTCATTTCCCTCATTATGACCGTGCCCTTCGTTAAAAATAAGCCTCAGGGCACTGACAGTAAATTTAGCTTCCTTTCCCTTGCCCTCATGGCTCTCGGGCTTGCGGTTTTGGATTTTGCAATTTCCTCTGCGGGTTCATCCGGATTTGACTGGAAGTTCTGGCTCCTTTTGGTAGGGGGAGTGGTCATCATGGCCATATTCGTCCTAACGAACCGCAACAAGAGAAGGCGCCTGTTTGAATTGGATCTCTTCCTGCTTCCGGTCATTGCCTGCGGCGCTGCAATTTACTTTTTGTCGGAAGGGATAAATATCGGAATGCAGGCCCTTATTCCCACCTATGCCCAGTACGCCCTCAAAAGTTCCCCCTTCATATCCGGTCTGATTTTGGCCCCCGGAAGCCTCTTGGGATCTATAGGGGCCATAGCCTCCGGAAAGTGGGCTGACAAAAAAGGATATGGGGCACCTCTCCTGGCTGGATCGGTAATGATGTGTGTCGGAACGGCCCTAGTCTATTTCCTCCAACCCTTTTTGAATGCCGGTCTTACCTGCTTTTTCTATCTCTTCCAAAGAGTGGGGTTTGCCTTCCTATTTACCAACACCATAGCGGGAGCCTGCAGCATGCTTCCCGAATCCAAAACCCCTGACATCAACGCAATGTTTAGCGTTATAAACAACTACTCCGCTTCCGTGGGAAGCGCTGTCATGCTTTCATCTTTTTCGCTTACCGTAGGAAAAAGAACGGGATTTGCTGCAGTTTTTGAAGGAGGTAAGGTTTCCTTCGGGCTGGGATTTTGGCTGACCCTAGCCATGGTGGCAATAGCCGTAGTCTTTTACTTCCTGACTAAAAAAGGAAAAGCCGGAAAAACCGGCCTGAAAAAACTGGGGAGAAATTAAATCAGCCCCGAATCTTAGAGCGGATGACGGGAATTGAACCCGCGTCATCAGTTTGGAAGACTGAGACTCTACCATTGAGCTACATCCGCAGCAAGTAAGATTGTACCACACCCTTTCTTACTTTTGCACTCTATTCCCTTTTCTCTCTTTTGTAGAAAATAACTCCCATTAAAGAGCAGGTAAGAAGCGACAAACTCAAAACCACGATAGGCCCTACTTTAGATCCGCCTGTGAAGGGGAGGAGCGAAGGGAGATCAGCTGCATTTTTGACTATGTCAAAGTTAAGCGGTCTTCGCCATCCCATCCTGGGCGTTTTGACCCCAAAATACCGTGACTTTCACTAGGTTTCCGGTTTCGGTGGAATCAGAATTCAGGTATACGGGAAGCTTTAGGGAAAATTGCTTTCCGGGCTTCACGCCTGATGCCCAGGTAGGAGGACGGGTAGTAGTAGCGGCTAGCTGGCCCGACTGCTGGATATAGTTCAACTCAGGAATCCCCAAAGCCACGTTCCAGCTCTCTTTGCTCCCTCCGGTTATCCACTCATTTCCTTCATAGGGGTAGATGGTGTAGAGGACCCCATGATTTTGCCAGGACCACAAGTTGCTGCCCACAAGATAAATGTCGTTCCAGTTGTCGACATTGTAATTTATGCATCCTACTTGGCAAGGGGCCCAGCTCATCGCCGTCACGCCTTTTTCAGGCTGTACTTCAATGGTCATACGTTTATAGGCCTGAATTTCTTCTTCGGTGGGCATCGTAATGGAAATCTGAAGCGTTTCGCGAACCCCTTCGCTTGCCACACCCCATCCCGACATCTCTCTGGTCTGGTAGTAGCCGTCCTTTATAAAGTGGGTTTCTACATTTATGGGAGAAGTGCGTACCAAATTTACCGTAGTCTTGTCTGTCGTATAAGAAGAGTTGTTTAGGCCTGTAACTATCCATCCCGTTACATTGTTTGGAGTAATCACGGCTTTTTCGTTTAAATACCCCCAGATTGTCAAAGCAAAATCTGATCCGTATTCCACCCCCGTATTCTTTCCTTGGGGGTTGGAAGTCGTTGCAGGCAAAGCCCCGTGAGAATTTATATAGGCTAAATCTGCACTGTCGATCTTAAACTCTAAGGGTGGGTCTTTCCGACCTAAAGCTACATCCTGAGGATTTGAGGTCACCTGCAAAGGATCGGGCAATTCTGAAGCTGGAATCCCCCCTACCTCCACTTCCCCCTTAGCAATTTGGTCGTCTACTGTAACCCCCTCTGAGGGGTCTATGAAAAATTCCATGGAAGAGACGCCCTTTATGAGGGTGGTAGAGAGCTGAAGCTTGAAAGAATTTTCCACGCTGGAAGAAGGAGGAAGGGCCGAAGGAACGTGGGTGGCATAAATCTGGGATGCCGTAGTTCCCGAAGACTTTACAATCTGCAGATTCCCGTCAGGAACCGGATGCAGAACGGTTTGTACCTGGTAAGGGGTATTTGTCCAGTTTGCAGTTAGGGCATTATTTGAAGCAAACGGCATTTCCCCCACCTTCACCGTTACCGGATTGTCTTCTACCGCCTGATTATTCATCTCAACATAGCATAGAATGTCACGGCAAATTTTCCGCCCGGGGATATCCCTTCAGGGTATTGCCCCTGAGGGGAAGTAGTGGTTGCGGGAGAAAGACCTTGAGGTTCTACAGAATCCTGCAGTACGTCTCCAGGAATGGAAAGGGTGTAGGTTTTAATGTTGGATTCGGGGTTTCCGCTGCTGTCTAAGGCGACATTTTGCAACTGGGGGGTACAGTTGCTTTTTTCGACTAAAGAGGCCCATATTAGCCCCGCAATTTTTATATTCGGCTGACTGCTGTAATATTCGGATCCATACTGGAAGTCCAAGTTAATTCCATTAGATGCTTCCACTGTAATTGCAAGGGTGTGGGGGTAGCGGAGAGTGGCAGGAGTGGGCATTGTGACCAAAGCCTGCATTTTTTCCACTTGTTTTCCGGGAAATAGGTATTGGATGTCACAAGTCCGGAAGAGTCCAGCACCTCAAGCCTGCTTTCCTTTTCGGTATCGTCTATCTTGTACGTCTTTCCTGTGGCCATGTTGATTACAAGAGTTGAAACGGAGGAAGAAAGGCTGATGTTTCCGGTGGGACCCGAATAAATGACCTGGACGTTATTGAAGACCTGCGCTATCTCAGCATTGGCATAGGCCTGGAAAGTGATCGCAAACTCGTCTCCCGGAGAGAGGGATTTTGGTTTTGAAGCTTCTTTGTCGCTGGTTGCAGGAGAAAGGCCGTGGTTTTCTATATAAGTGATGTCTTGAGAGGTGAGGGTGATCTCATTAAAGACTTTGTTGTTTCCTGCCAGGGTCCCTGACGAATCCTGGGTTCCGCTTATTTTGCATCCGGAAGGAAGATCTTTGCACTCTATTCCCGCTATCTCATAGGAGGAGATCACGGTAAGACCCGCAGAAGGCTGAATCTTAAAAGAAAAATTGGAATAGACTCCGCTCATAAGGGAGGGGTTGGGAAGCTGGGTCTGGGCCTGAATATAAACCTTCTCATTTACCTTTAGAGAGTCGGGATTCCCATCTCTTGCAAATGTAGCTGTATTCGGAAATACGTTTGGATTCGACACTATCCTGGGGTCTACCCTTCCGTCTATAAGTACTGCCTGGGTTACTACAGGCTGCAGAGGAAGGTTTCCAGTAGTACTTTCAATGGTTACGCTTTCCTGATCGGAGGCCTGGCTTCCAACGTACACCTTGGAGGATAAAACGTTGTTTTGGGTTGCGGCATCGTTTAGCATAATCTGAAACGTCAGTGCGATTTGCCCTCCAGCCTTAATCCCAGCAGTACTTGACTGATCTGTAGAGGAAGTAGCGGGTGCAAAGCCATTTTTTTCGATATAGGAATAGGAATCTTTCGTAAGCCAGACTTCAAAATCCTTTCCGCTTCCCCCCGTAAAAATGGGGTTCCCTCCGTTGGAGCGGATACTAATCCCGGGTATGCTGCTTGCCGGAAGCCCCGCAATTTCTAAAGGCTCCGTCCATCTAAGCTTTGTGGGAAGATCGGAGGAATTGTCCTGAAGCTGGGCCGTAATGCCCTCGCTTGGAACGCTGATTTCAAAATGAAGCTCGGAATTGTCGGAAGGAAGGCTTGTGACAACCTGGAGCGTGACGGGCTGCTTCCATTGTGCCTTCGTGCCGTTTCCATCTTTAAGCCCGTTTTTCAGTATTGAAAAACTATTGCCGATTTTCCCGTCCCCCCAAGCGGTGACGGAAAATAAAGCCACGATGCATAAAACCGTAAAGGCGGCCGCAATGGACAAAAAGGATCTATATTCTTTTCTTTTTTGTTTCATACGCTTTAAATCCAAGCCTTATTAAGATCTGGCAGTAATAAATAGAATGGTAACATGCGAACAAAATCAGATAAAACTTATAGACCGCAAGATGACTTTTATCGCTATATAAATCATGAATGGCTTGACACCTACGTCCTTCCCCCCGACAAATCCAGGTTTGGCACCTTCGACAAGCTCGCCGAGCAAAGTGACGAAGACATCCATTCCATCCTCGAAGATCCGGCTAACAAGGATCTAAAATCCTCCATCCTCTACAGAAAGTTCATGGATAAAGATTCTCTTGAAAAGGAGGGAATCGAACCAATTTCAAAATCCATAGCCGAAATAAAGGGCGCCCAGTCTATGGACGATCTTCTTAAAGCCATGGCCCCCCTGGGATCGCTTCTAGATCTTCCTTTTGAAATAATGGTTTTCGCCGATCCCAAAGATCCTACGATGAATGCAGTGCATATCATGCAGGGCGGCATCGGCCTTCCCGACGAATCCTATTACCGAGAGCCCCGTTATGAAAAGATCGTGGAAGCTTACCGCAAAATGCTTTCCTCCCTCTTTAGGCTCATAGGGGAAGATGACTTTGAAAATTTGGCCGACAAAGTAGTGGATCTCGAAACCAAGATTGCCCATTTCCACTGGGATTCGGTCCAGGTAAGAGACGACATCAAGACCTACAACCCCATGACCAGAGACGAGTTCTCCAAGGAGCTCTCCAACTTCAACATTCCGAACTGGGTTGAATATGTGCAGAGCTCTTACGAATCTGAGCCCATGTCAAAGGCCGTTCCAATCAATTTCCAAAGCGCAATAGAAAAAGTGATAGTCCATGAGCCCTCTTTCCTGGACGGCCTCAACGGCCTTTGGGAAAGTGAAGGGGTAGATGCGTGGAAGGCCTGGTGCATGGCTCGCCTGCTTACCAACTCCGCCTCCTTCCTCACCGAGGAGTTTGATAAGACTTCCTTTGATTTCTACGGCAAAGTTCTCAAGGGCCAGCCCGCCCAAAAAGACAGGTGGAAGAGGGCTGTTGGCCTTGTAAACTCCATAAGCGGAGAAGAAGTAGGAAAAATCTACGTCAGCCTTCATTTCCCGGCTTCTTCCAAAGAGCAGGTCCAGGAGCTCGTAAACAACCTCATTGAGGCTTACAGGGTCTCTATCTCTAACAGCACCTGGCTGGGAGAGAAAACCAAGGGAAGAGCCCTAGAGAAGCTTTCGCTCTTCACCCCCATGATCGGCTACCCCGAAGAGTGGAAAGACTACTCGGCACTGGAAGTGAGCGATGATAAAGATCTCATGGACAACATGCGCTCTTCCTACCTTTTCCTTAGCGCCAAGGAATTTGAGAAGGCAGGAAAGAAGGTAGACAAGCGCGAATGGGAGATGAATCCGCAGACCGTAAACGCCTACTACGAGCCCACCTTAAACGAAATAGTGTTCCCTGCTGCCATCCTGCAAGATCCCTTCTTCAGTCCCGACAGGCCCAAGAGCGCGAACTTTGGCGGCATAGGTTGTGTCATAGGCCACGAAATTGGACACGGCTTCGACGATCAGGGAAGTTGCTATGACGGCCACGGTCGCCTTGAAAACTGGTGGACCGATGAAGATAGAAAGAACTTCAAGGCCCTCACTCAAAAACTAATCGACCAGTACAACAAACTCGTTCCTTTGCAACTCGAAGAAGAGTACGCAAAGGAAGGAAAGGCCGATCAGGCTCCCCACGTAAACGGCGCCATGACCATAGGTGAAAATATAGGCGACCTTTCCGGAGTGGATATCTCCCTTAAAGCTCTGGCGCTCCACCACGGCCTTAAGGTAGACACTTTGCAGGATCTTGCTTCCTCTCTAAAGGAAATGGGGGATGCAGAGGCCATATCCTTCTTCTCCACCTACGCTTTGATCTGGAGAATGAAGATAAGGGACGCCTTTGCAGAGCAGCTTTTGGCAATAGATCCCCACTCTCCTGCTGAGTTTAGGACCAATCAGGTTCTAAAGAATGTGGACGCCTTCTACTCCACCTATGACGTCCAACCCGGAGACGGCATGTGGCTGGATCCTGAAGACAGGGTCAGGATCTGGTAAGACTTGAGAATGTACACGCCTCTGTGTATATTTTTCTCAAGGAGGGGATGTAGCTCAGTCGGTTAGAGCGGCGAACCCATAATTCGTTGGTCCGGGGTTCAAGTCCCTGCATCCCCACTTCCTCCCCGCTTTTGTGCGGGGATTTTTGTGTTTCCCCTTTGCGCTGATGTAAGAGGAAATGAATCTGTAATTAGTAGATTTTTAGATATAGTATAGTTTCAGGGTCGGTTATTGACGATTCCAATACTGGATTGGAGGGAGCGCCCTCCTTCCGGGAAGAGGAAGAGGCGGGGGAAATCATGGAAAAAACCGGACTTATCAACGGCGAAAATGAACTTTTCCCCTTCTCTTTCAGCCTCGATAAGATCCGGCACAAAGACAATTCCCTATATTCCGAGCTTTTGAAAATCCTGCTTTTAGACAGATCTCGCAAAAAAAACATCATCTGGGCCACTGACGTCTATAAGGGGCGCGATTGGGAAAGCCCGGTCTGCCAAAGCGCGGTATCGGCAATCCGTCCGCGGGCTTTTAAGGAGGACGCGGAAAAGCAGTCCAGGGTTAAAACCTATGCGGAAGTCTTTACCCCCTTTGAAGTAGTTTCACAGATGACAGAGGCTCTTTGGGAGGATCTGGAAGGGCGAGACAAGACTTACCTTGAGATTGCCTGCGGGGAGGCTCCCTTTATAACTTCCCGTTATGATGCTGCTACCGGAAAGCCTATACCATTGGAAAAACGGGTTGGAATTTTGGACAGAAAGCTCCAAGTAGCAGAGAAGGCCGCGGAAGGCGATGAAGACTGGATAGAAAAGGCCGAAGCGGCGCTTAAGTCCGTCTACGGTTACGAGTTCCAGGGTGACAGCCTTTTTATAGCCCGCGTCAATGTGTTGGATGCCTTCCTTGAAAACTTTGAAGCGCGCTTTCATAGGACTTGCGATCGCGATCTCCTTCTCAAAGAGGCCAACATAATTTCATGGAACTTCTGGCAGATGGATGGACTCACAGATTTATTCCCTGAAAGGGAAAAATTGCGAAGACAGGCAAATGATCTTTTTTCTAAAGTGGCATATCCTCGGATTCGATTTTGGAATCAGAACCGATCAACTTCATTTGATAAGGTAAAATTCGAAGGAAGCAGAAATATGAAACAATTTTATGCGATTATAGGTAATCCGCCGTTTCACAATCCACTTGAAGATACTAGCGATGAGCCAATCTATCAATATTTTATGAAGGCCTCATTCAGGATAGCGGAGAAGGTTGAATTAATCACTTCTGCTAAGTTTTTAACCTTTAATGGAAAACAGAAAAACGAAACTAAGCAATTCACTATAGATAGGTTGCAAGATTCACATTTCAAAGTTTTGATGTATGAACCAGATGCAACAAAAGTGTTTCCTAATACCGATCAGAAGGGGGGGGGTATGTATCTCTCTTAGAGATGAAAAAAAAGACTTCGCCCCCATAGAAGACTTTATACCCTTTGAAGAACTCTCTGCTATAAAACAAAAAGTCTGGAAAGTTTCCAAACAATCAATCACAGATTTTGCCTTTTCGACCGACAGTTATAAATTTTCAGACAAAATGCATCTGGAAAACCCCTCAGTTATAGCCCTACTTAGCAAGGGGCATAAGCGTACATTAACAACCAATATTTTTGATAAGTTGGACTCCATCATTTTTTTTGATAACTTGCCCCTTGGTGCAGAGCAAAAAGACTATATAAAAATTATGGGAATTGATAAGCCCAAACAAAAGCACGAAGAGCCACGTCGTATTGGACGTTATATACGGAAAGACTACATACAAAATCATCCAAACCTTAAAAAATGGAAAGTTTTAGTCCCCGAAGCCAATGGTGCCGGGGCACTTGGGGAGACATTGTCTACGCCCCTGATTGGCAAGCCCCTGATTGGTCATACTCAGAGCTTTATAAGCATCGGCTCTTTTGATACCGGCCAGGAAGCCGAAGCATGCCTGAAATACGTGAAGAGTAAATTTGCCAGGGCAATGCTTGGAATTTTAAAAGTGACTCAACATAACCCAATAAAAACATGGCAGTACGTACCATGGCAGGACTTCACTCCTTCCTCCGACATCGACTGGGACCAAACTATCCCCGATATCGACCGGCAGCTATACAAAAAGTATGGCCTGTCTCCTGAAGAGATCGCATTTATTGAAAGCAACGTAAAGGAGATGGAGTGATGGAAAAGCAAAATGGAATCTCACAGTATGTAGCTCCATATCGTCTCTACAACCCTAGAATTTATGCTTATATCATTCCGGATTATCCCAAACTAAGAGGTTGGACAAAGCTTGGGTATACAGAGCGTAAAGTCGAAAAGAGAATTGAAGAGCAGACTTTTACCGCAAATGTAGAGGCCGAACTAAAATGGGATCTTCCTGCCATTTATGACGACGGAGAAATCTTCAATCAAGATCACGGGTTCCATGACTACCTCGAGAGGGTGGGGTGCGAGAGAATGCCCCATGAAAACGGCAAACCCTCGGAATGGTTCAAAATTTCCCCAGAGGATGCAAAACGGCGTCTTTACGAGTTCAAGGAAAACCGGGGAATTTTAAAGGACGACCCTTCGGTCGCACCCTTTCCTCCTCTCAGAAAAGAACAAAGAGAAGCAATAGAAAAAACCGTCCAATGGTTCGAGACTTCTGGTAAGGGTAGCGACTTTTTGTGGAATGCGAAGCCCCGTTTCGGAAAGACCCTGACGGCCTACGCCCTCTGCGAACGCATGAGGTTTAAACGCATCCTGGTAGTCACTAATAGGCCCATAATCGCAGATTCCTGGTATAGAGATTATGCAAAGTATCTGGGAAGTCAAAAATACTACTTCATAAGCAATATTAAAGATCTGCAGCAGCCCGAAAAGTACCCCCTATGCATTACGCGGGAAAAGTATTTGAAAAGCGTATCTGATCTACTAGTAGAGTCTGAAGACTCCAACATAGGTAAGCCGACCATATACTTTGTAAGTTTCCAAGACCTCAAAGGATCTATGTATTTCAATCCTACGGCAACTGTAGACAAGCTGAAATATATCAGCGGACTTGAGTTCGACATTATGATTGTCGATGAATCCCATGAGGCCGTAGATACTGTAGAGACCCAGACGGTTTTCGAGAAAATCAGCCGCAACTACACTCTTTACCTTTCCGGCACTCCCTTCAAGGCTCTTTCAAATAATAAATTCCCTGTGGGCGCCATATTCAATTGGACCTACGAGGACGAGCAGGAAGCCAAGGAGGAATGGGGAAGCAAAGACTGCAACCCCTACGAAGCTATGCCCAGACTGAATATGCTAACCTACAAAATAAGCGATCTTGTCTTAGACGAGCTTCAAAAAGGAACTGTAGTGGACGGCGATCTGTACAGCTGGGCTTTCGATCTAAATGAGCTGTTTGCAACAAATTCCCACAACGCTTTCGAACACGAAGAGGCTGTCGACAAGTTCTTAAACGCTTTGACATCGAACGCCAAGTACCCCTTCTCTACTCCAGAGTTGCGAGCCGAGCTCCGCCATACATTCTGGCTACTCAACAGAATTTCCTCTGTTAAAGCCTTAGCCACGAAACTTAGAAACCATCCCTTCTTCAAAGATTATCGGATAGTGGAAGCTGTAGGAAAGACAAGCAATGATGAAAACGGAGATGCGGAATTTGAGGAGGAAAGCTTTTCAGAAAGCAACAAGGGATCATTAGCGAAAGTCCGGGAAGCGATAGAAAGCGGTAAAAAGACAATCACGCTTTCCGTAGGGCAACTCACGACCGGAATCACTGTCCCGGAATGGAACGCTATACTAATGCTTTCAAACCTTAAATCTAAAGAAAGATATGTACAGGCTGCTTTCCGCACCCAAAATCCCTACAGCTTCCAAACAAGAGTTGCCGGAAAACTGCAGGAGTGTCGCAAGCAGAACTCCTACGTCTTCGACTTCGACCCGGTCAGGGCTCTGACTATTTATGATGCCTATGCAAACAGCCTCTGTTCCTATAGAGAAGGCGAATACCTGGATACGCGCCGAAGGGAAGAAAATTCCAGACGCCTCCTCAATTTCTTCCCCGTCATAAGCGAAGACGAGGAAGGGGAAATGATAGATCTGAATCCTGAGCAAATCATAGCCTTCCCGGTTAAAGCCGAAGGAAGGGAGGCGGTGGAAAGGGGATTTCACTATGACGGGCTGTTTCAAAACATCGGAATTGTGGTCAGAAACCCTAAGTCCAACAGAATCTTGCAGAACGTAAAGCAGTTCGGAGATTCTCCGGCAGAAAAGGAGAACGACGACTCTTCCATTCTGGAGTCTCTCGATGCAGAAGGCAATGTCAAACCCACGCAGGAACAGACGGAATTACGGAAAGAGGAGATTTTTGGAAAGAAAGTCTATTCCGATCTCGATCCTTCCAATATTCCAAGCTTTGATCGGGTGCACAATTCTCCTCAAAAGAACTCCTCGGCAAAAGCGTGCGACAAGTTCGCCAAAGAAAAAGTCATTTCTCCGGTAATAGAGCAAGCAAAGGAGAATGGAGGACTGTCTGAAGACCTCCTTAGAAAATGCGAAAAAAGGATTGTCCAGGAGATAGTCCCCGAGCTTCAGGCTATGGAGGCCTCTTACCGCATACGCAAAAATGAGATTGCAAAAGACAAGGAGGAAAGCCTCAAACCTGAAGACAGCGAAGAAGAAAGGCGAAAGATATATGAATCTTTCGACTTGAAGTTTGAAAGCCTTGAAGCCGAACAGGGGCAATATGAGAAGCGCTGGTTGGAACGGGCCACTGAGGAAGCCGAAAAGATTGTCGCGGAAGAGGCGACAAAGGAAAAGGAACAAAGGGAGGCAAATCCTTATATAGAGGCAAAGAAGAAGCAGCTCTGCAGCCTCGCATCTGCCATACCTACCTTCTTGATGGCCTATGGGGTCTATAACGAAGACGGAACTTCAAAAACCACTATTGAGAACTTGGCAGACGGCATTCCGGAGGAAGTGTTCAAGGAAGTGACGGGCATCTCCAAAGAGGACTTCGAATACCTCCTCAACGGAGGAGATTACTTCGATCCCGAGAGCGGAGAAAAGAAGCGTTTTGAGGGCCACGTATTTAACGACGCCGTGTTCAATGAAGCCATAAATTACTTCATGAAAAAGCGCCGCGAGCTGGCGAACTGGTTTGAAGAAGAAAGCGACAGAGACATCTTTGACTATATCCCCCCTCAAAAAACCAACCAGATTTTCACCCCCAAAGCTGTGGTGAAGCATATGGTAGATCTCTTTGAAAAAGAGGAGCCCGGCTGCTTTGCAGATCCCGATCATACGTTTGCCGACCTGTATATAAAGAGCGGGCTTTTTATAGCAGAAGTCGTAAAAAGGCTCTATCGGAATTCTGAAATGAAGCGGCTTTTCCCGGATGACAAAGAAAGGCTTGACCACATCTTCTCCCGACAGGTCTTCGGAATGGCGCCATCTGAAATTATTTACCGGATAGCTACCAACTTCATCTTCGGCTTCAGCTCGAACGGGACCATCCCAGACAAGTATCGACCCAACTTCGAGATCGCAGATTCTGCCCAGCTCGCCAAAGAGGGAAAGCTGGTTTCCTTCGTAGAGCAAAGGTTTGGAGAGTACCTTCCGGACTCTTATAGGGATTAAGCGCTCCTAAAGCCCATAGCCTTCCGCTTATTAAAAGCGGAAGGCTTTTTCTTTTCCGCCATTTTTCGGCAAGCCAAAGGAGTAACTTAAGGGCAGTTGATAAAATTCGATAAGACTTGCGATAGCAAAGGAAAGTTTCTAAAGAAAGCTCTACAGTGTCAGAATTTATTTTCCAGATGGACCACGTGCGAAAAGCCTTTGGCGACAAAGTCATCTTGCAGGACGTGTCCGTCAACTTCCTAAAGGGGGCAAAAATAGGGGTAGTGGGACCCAACGGAATGGGCAAGAGCACCCTTTTAAAGATAATGGCCGGCAAGGAAGAACCATCCAACGGCTCCGTTCAGGTGGCCTCGGGCGCCACGGTCGGACTTCTAGATCAGGATCCCGAACTGGATCCCAATAAAACCGTAAGAGAAGTGGTGGAAGAGGGGATAGGGCCCATAAAAGAAAAGCTCAACCGCTACAACAAGATAAGCGAGGAGCTTTCAAGTCCCGATGCCGACTATGACTCCCTTTTGGAAGAAATGGGAAAGCTTCAGGAAGAAATCGATGCTGCCGAAGGGTGGGAAATAGACAGCAAGCTCCAACAGGCCATGAACGCCCTACAGTGCCCGGAGGAAGACGCGAAAATAAGCGTGCTTTCCGGAGGAGAGAGAAGAAGGGTGGCCCTTTGCCGCCTGCTTTTGCAGGCTCCCGACCTCCTGCTTTTAGACGAGCCCACGAACCATTTGGATGCCGAATCCATTTTATGGCTGGAAAAGTTTTTGAAGGACTACAAGGGATCGGTTATTTCCATCACTCACGACAGGGCCTTTTTGGACTCCATGGCGCAGTGGATCTGCGAAGTAGACAGAGGCAGCCTCTACGGCTATGAAGGCAATTACAGCACCTACCTTGAAGCCAAGCAAAAGAGGATGGAGATACAGGGGCAAAAGGATGCAAAGCTGGCAAAGAGGATAAAAAACGAGCTGGAGTGGGTAAGATCTTCCCCCAAAGCACGCCAGGCCAAAAACAGGGCAAGGCTTGAGCGCTACGACCAGATGGTGGCAGAAGAAAACGCCTCTAAAAAGTCGGACTTTACAGACATCCACATCCCCGTCCCCCCGCGCCTGGGATCCGAAGTTTTGGAAGTTAAGAACCTCACCAAGAAATTTGAAGACAGGACCCTGATGAAGGACCTTAGCTTTACCCTTCCCAGAAACGGCATCGTAGGAGTGATAGGCCCCAACGGAGTGGGCAAGAGCACCCTCTTTAAGATGATTGCAGGCCTTGAAAAGCCCACCGAGGGGGAAATCAAGCTTGGATCTACCGTGGAAATCAGCTACGTGGATCAAAACAGGGAAAAGATAGATCCAAAGAAAACGCTTTGGGAAGTGGTTTCAGATGGAGAGCAGTTTATAGAGGCCGGGGGGCAGCAAATTCCTTCCAGAGCCTACACCGCCAGTTTCGGCTTCAAAGGTTCCGACCAGCAAAAGCTGGCCGGGATGCTCTCGGGCGGAGAAAAAAACCGCCTGAACCTGGCACTTACTTTAAAGAAGGCTGGAAACCTCCTGCTTTTAGACGAGCCCACAAATGATTTGGATGTGGAGACTTTGGAAAGTTTGGAGGAAGCCCTGGAGGAGTTTCCTGGGTGCGCAGTCGTAATTTCCCATGACCGCTGGTTCCTTGACCGGCTCGCCACACACATCCTGGCCTGGGAGGGAACGGAAGAAGACCCATCCCGCTGGTACTGGTTTGAAGGAAACTTCCAGGCCTACCAGGAAAATAGGATAGAAAGGCTGGGAGAGGAAGCGAGCCGGCCCCATATGATAAGAAGGAAGCTTACAAGAGGCTAAGCCGCCTCTGCTCCTGCCCCTCCCTCAGTTTGGGAGGGGCTTTTTTCGTCCTTTTTTCCGCCATTGGGAGGAATCTGGCACCACTTTTCAACTACGATTCCACACACTCCGTCCAAAAGGCTTACAAAGGCCGCTATGGCGCATGTAATCAAAGCGTGCCTGAAAAAGGAAGCCTCGGATTTGGAGGCTATGTTAATAATTTGGCCGCAAAACCAGCCGGCAAGAAAGAACCCTCCTACGCACAGGGCCTTGGCGTAGGCCAGGGTAAAAAAGGCCCTGCCGGGATCTAGGTATTTAAGGTGGCCTTTTACATACCTTTTCACCGTAAGGCCCATTATGAGTAGACCCAGCCCCAAAAGAAACATAATTCCGGAAGCCGCATAGGTAGTGCCAAGGAGCGGAAGGTTAGTCAGGCCTATAAATCTTGCAAAAGCCCAGCCCAAAGCCACGCCCACCCCCAAGGCGCAGACCATCACTGCCCATGAGGTCCTTCTGGCTTTCATACTCTTATCTGTTCGATTCGGCGTTCGGCTGGGATGGGGTGTCGATTGTCTTTATGGAGTGGACGAGCTTTTCTGGGATGGGAACGGGGGGAATGTCGGAGACGGGCCTGGAAGGATTGCTGAGCCACTGCGGCCTTTCGGGACTCATTATGACGTTTGCGAAGAGGCGCTTGAGGTCGGCGGGACCAAGGGTTTCCTTTTCCATGAGCTCTTTTACCATCTCGTCGAGTATGGCCCTGTTCTGGTTTATTACCCTCCATGCTTCCGTGTGTGCGTTTTCAACCAGAGCCAGCACTTCCTGGTCTATGATTTCCTGCGTCTTTTCAGAGAAGGGGTGGGGGCGGATGTCTTCCATGGCGTCCTGGCTGTCAGATTCGTCTCCCCACTTTATGGCCCCCAGCTTCTGGCTAAAGCCGTACTGGAGCACCATGGCCCTGGCGATATTGGTGGCCTTTTCTATATCGTTGGAGGCGCCGGTGGTGGGGTCGTGGAAGACTATTTCCTCCGCCGTTCTTCCCCCCATGGCGTAGGCCATTTGGTCGAGAAGGGCGTCTCTGGTCTCCGAATACTTATCGGTTTGAGGCATTACAGCCGTATAGCCCAGAGCCCTTCCTCTGGGCAGGATCGTCACTTTCGTAACGGGGTCGGTGTGGTGCATGCAGGCGGCGACCAAGGCATGGCCGCTCTCGTGGTAGGCGGTGTTTCTCAGCTCGTCTAGCGCCATTCCCTTCCACTGCCTTCTAGGTCCTGCCATCACCCTGTCTATAGCCTCGTCTATGGCTCTCATGTCTATCAGCTGGGCATTGGAGCGGGCAGTGAGGAGGGCGGCTTCATTTAGCACATTTGCAAGGTCGGCTCCCGTAAAGCCCGGAGTTCTTATGGCTATGAGGTGAAGGTCGATATTGGGGACGAAAGGCTTGCCTTTGGCGTGCACCTTTAGGATGGCTTCCCTTCCCTGAAGGTCGGGGGCCTCTACGGCGACCTGCCTGTCGAAACGACCCGGCCTCAAGAGGGCCTTGTCCAAGACGTCTGGCCTGTTGGTGGCGGCGATCACGATTATGCCCGTGTCATTGTTAAAGCCATCCATCTCCACCAGAAGCTGGTTTAAGGTCTGTTCCCTTTCGTCATGGCCTCCTGTCATCCCAGAGCCCCTCTTGCGCCCTACGGCGTCAATCTCATCTATGAAGATGATGGCGGGGGCGTGTTTCTTTGCCTCGTCAAACAGCTCCCTTACCCTGGAAGCTCCAAGGCCTACAAACATTTCCACAAAGTCGGAGCCCGCCATGGCGTAGAAGGGAACCCCTGCTTCTCCTGCGATAGCCCTGGCCAAAAGGGTCTTTCCTGTTCCGGGGGGGCCGTAAAGAAGGACGCCTCTCGGGATTCTGGCTCCCAGTCTTCTGTACTTTGAAGGATCTTTGAGAAAGTCCTTGATCTCTTCCACTTCCTGCACGGCAGCGGGCTCTCCTGCCACGTCTGCAAACTTTGTCTTCGGGATTTCGGAATTGGGGAGTCGGTTGCTCTTTTTGCCCCCCATTCCCATAATTCCTCCGGCTCCGCTCTGGAGTTTGCTCATGGCCCACCAGAAGAGAAGGAAGAGGATAATTAGGGGAAGAAGCGATGTGAGCAGAGAACTCCACACGCTGTTATTAGGGACTATGGAATTGTATTTGTACCCGGCCCTTGTAGTGGCCTTCTCCACGGCTTGAGCCACCTGGGCCCCTTGTGAAAGGACGTAGTAGAACTGAACATCCTTGCCGTAATTTACGGTTTTCCCGTCGATGGTGGTGCTGAAGTTGTTGTCAAGCTGCAAGCTGACGATCTGCTTGGGCCCGTTTATTGTGGCCGAATCTACCTGTACAGAGCCCTGCTGCTTTAAAAGATCTAGGCCCTGCTGAGTGGTTATGGTCTTAGCTCCGCGGTTGCCCAGAAACTCAAAGAGAAGAAAGGCGAGAATTAAAATGCAGGCGATCCACACCCACGGCTGACTCCAAAAAGACCGCTTGTGGCCTCCATTGCTTGAATTTGGGGAGGGCAAATTTCACATCCTTTCCTGCTGGTATACGGAAGGCTTCAAAACCGCAATGGAATCTAGATTGCGGTAACATTCTTTATAGTCTAAACCAAATCCTATGACGAACTCGTCTTCAATTTCATAACCGGGGTACTTAATAAAAATATCCCACTTCCTGCGCGAGGGCTTGCTAAGAAGTGGGAAGACATTTACGGTTTTAGCCTTTTTATTTTCAAGTAAATACCCTTCCAGCCAGTGGAGGGTATTTCCCGAGTCTATTATGTCTTCAACTATGAGGACGTCCTTGCCCTCAACATCTACGTTGAGGTCCGAGCGGACCTTGATGCTTCCTGTAGATTCAAAGCCTTCACCGTAGCTTGAAAGACTCATAAACCCTATGGGGCAGGTGGTGTGCATGTAGCCCATGAGGGCTGTCATTACGTTTACCGCGCCTTTGAGCACTCCAATAAGCACAAGATTCTTTCCGCCGTAATCTTCATCAACTTTGCGGGCTGTCTCCCTGATTTTTCTTTGAATCTGTTCTTTGGTCAGCAAAACTTTTTCGATATCATCCCTGACATCCTCTATGTCCATAAAATCAATTATTACATAAATCTATTATTACGCTCTCCCCTTTTACGCGAAGAAGGAGGCCAGAAGGGAGGTTTTCTTCTCCCCTGCCTCTCTCCAAAATTCTCATAAAAGTTTCCACCTGTTTTTCAATCGCCCCTCTTTTATCTATAAAGTTTTTAAGAATAATTCTGCAGCATCTCCTCCTTATGGGAAGAGGAAGAGAAGAGAGGCGGGAAGAAGAAAAGGAAAAGGGAAGAGAGAATCTGGCTCCTTTTAAGGCGTCTTTTGCAAGGGCGTTTAAAAATTCCTCGTCTTCCCTGTGCATGGAAGCGAAAGCGGCCAGATGGGCCTCGGCCCCGCCCCCCGAAATTTCTTCCAGTTTGTTAAGCACCTGGGATCTGATTCGGCTCCGCCTCGGCAGGTCCGCTTTTTCCCCGCCCTCTCCGTTTGTAGGGTCATCCCACCAAAGGATTTTGTTTTCCCTGCAGATTTGGGTAGTTTCGCTGCGCGAAAGGGAGAGGAAGGGGCGAAGGAAGAGGAGGCCCTCCCTTTTAGTTTCTTCCTCCATTCCCTTCCACGAAGAAGAGGAAGGGGTTTTGCAGGCATCTAGCAAAATGCTTTCTGCCTGATCGGTTCTGGTATGGGCCAGGAGAATGGCCCTGGCCCCTTCCCTTTTTGCATCCTCTATAAGTGCCTTGTAGCGGGCCTCCCTGGCTGCAGCCTCCACTCCGTTGATCTTTACTTGCTTCCGATCCAGAGATGTTTTAAGCACACGGGAATCTTGGATTCCAAGTTTTTTGAGATTTTCTTCTGCCTCCTTTGCCACTTTAAAGCTTCCCTCTTGGATGCCGTGATCCACCACGGCTGCAGAAAGAAAAAGGCCCATGGCGCGCGCGCAGATTTGAGATGCCCTTGCCAAAGCCAAAGAGTCCCTTCCCCCCGAGCAGGCTAAAAGCAGCCTGTCTCCTCTTTGAAGACCGGCCCTTTTAAAGCAGCCTCTTACCGACCCCACAGCTTTTTTCATTTCTTTACTCATTTTCCCCGCCTTGCTTTTTATGGTGCACTATCGGCTTCCACTGGCTCTTTGCAAAAAGGGACTGGAAGGAAATAGGGATATAACTTAAAACGTAGATGGGGAAAGAGAGGACGAAGGCCAAAAGCTCTTTATTGCTGGCGCCGATCCTTTTTCTTTCGGCTATGGCGGTGAGGGCCGCTATAGCCATCATGCCCGCTATGCTCCAGCCCACCCCGTAAAGCCAGTTGTAAAGGGAAATTAGCTGGCTTTGCCAAGTGACAATTCCGCAGCAGATGAAAATGACTCCCAAAATTTCTCGAAAGAACCACAACACGGTAAGGGGGCACACCATCAGCATCAGATCCACCGATGCAAACTCGGCATCTGTAAACATTTTGCGAAGAAGGGGGATGGTGTAGTACCTGAAGACCTGTAAAAACCCCTTGCTCCACCTCACCCTCTGCCTCCAGCTCTGGGTAAAACTGGTAGGCTGCTCGTCATAGAGGACAGCTGTCCCGCAGTAGCCTATGGTGTAGCCTTCGATAATGGAGTTTAAAGTAAACTCGATGTCTTCGGTGAGAAGGTGAAATTTCCAGCCCCCGTTTTTCTTCATGACTTCCCTTGAAAAAAGAAAACCCGTTCCCCCGACGTGGCAGCTGGAGCCCAAAAACATTCTTGTGTTGTTCAAAAATCTGGACTCCCTTATAAACCAGAGGGCTGCTCCCGCAGAAACCCAGTTTTCAGAGAGGTTTTTGGAATTTCGGTAGCTTGTAAGAATTTGAAACCCCTTGTGAAAGGCCTTATTCATTTCCGTAAGGTAGTGGGAATCTAAAAGGTTGTCTGCATCAAACACGAGAAAGGCGTCGTATTTGTCGGCCACTTTCTCGTCTTCCATGCGGTTTAAAAGGTAGGTTAGGGCAAAGCCTTTGCCCACTTGGACGGTGTTGTGCCTTTCTATTACGTGCGCACCCAGGGATGTGGCTATCTGGGCTGTGTCATCTGTGCAGTTGTCTGCAACAAGCCAGATGTCTACAAGATCTTGAGGGTAGTCGTTTTTTCTGATGGAGTTTATCAGCTGCCCTATTACTTCGCTTTCGTTCCTAGCGGAAATTAGAATGGCGTACCTTTTGTCTTGAGGGGCCGGGGGAAATACTATGGGTTTTATAAAAAGCCCCATTATGAGGTAGAAGACTTCGTAGACCACCATAGCTCCTCCCACCAGGGCAAGGAACCAGTCAAGAAAAGTCAAAATAGGCATTTCACTCCTTGTCCTCCCAATGGGTTCTGGGCGAATCCTTTTTCAGGTTTTCCAGCCCTTCTTTTTTTCTATCTTTATCCCTTTTTACCATTGCGACCGTCTTGCTAGAATCCAATTCCTCATCAGGTTTGTAGGATTCGTAGGCAAGGCCGGCATCGCGCAGCTGCTCTTGAATGCTGTAGGCTCGCCTGGTAGATCCCTTAGCTTTCCTTGGAAAGCGCGAAGAAAGAGGAGAAACTTTTTTTTCAAAAGCTTCCGCCGCCCTGGCCATTTTCGACTTTTTCTCCGGCTTCGGATCCGAAAGGAGGGGGGAGTCGACCAGGCCCGTGCGCATAAAGTAGGCGTTGAACACCACTTCCAAACTCGCCGTTATGGGGAGGGCGAGGAAAGATCCCAAAACTCCAAAAACTTCCCCAAACACAAATACGGCTATGAGGCCTATGGCGGGGTGCACCGACATGGTCTTTTGTTGAATTTTGGGGGCCAGGATCATATTTTCTATCTGTTGGTAGATGAAGATGTAGATTGCCAAAAACAGGGCCCATTTAAAACCCTGGTCTCCCCACACTATCGCCAGGGGCAGTATGGCTCCTATAAAAGCCCCCACCATGGGGATAAATTGGGAAACCAAAGCGTACATAAGGCAAAGGGGGAGCCAGTAGGGGATGCGCATTATAAGCATGTAAGTGGCCATGCAGATGCTGGAAATCAGCGCCAAGATAATGCGGGAAGAGAGAAAGCTGGAAACTTGGTTTTGTACCACCGTCCAGACTATAAGGAAGTTTTTCTGGCTTGACGGCTTTAGGCAGGAGCAAATGCTTCTCTGCATCTTGGGTCCGGAGGCGAGGATGTAGTAGGTGACGAAAAGAATGATCATAAAAGAGATCGCAAAGTGGCTTACCATCCCTACCACGCTGGCCGCCGTGGAAGCAAAATTGCCTATCCATGAAGTTTGGGCCCTTTTCAGCACAAAGGATCCCAGATTTTTAATCTGCGGCAGTTTGAAGGAAGTGTGTGAATCGACGTACCTTTGCAAATCCTGATAGAACTTGGGGACCGAAGAGAGCAGGTCTGTGACCTGGGTGATAAAAAGTTTGCCAAAGATCCACACAAAGCCTCCAGCCAAAAGGAGCACGCACAGCCATACGCAAAAGGCCGCCATAGCCCTTTTCCATCCGTGCTTTATAAGCCACCTTACCGCCGGTTCCATTGCAAGGCTTAAAAACAGGCATACCACCAGGTCGCAGACTATCCCCCGTACGTTGCCCCAGATTTTCCATACGAAAACCGCCAGGAATGCAAATACTATCGTCATAACCAGCGCTCTGGGGAGCCATGGGGGGGCATGGCGCGCATCTCCTTTGGGCATGCTCTCACCCAGATTTATGCGCTTGTCAAATTCGGGGGCCGAGCCCCGTTTCTCTTCTTTCTTCGGCTTTTCTCCCTGCACCATCTATCCAAAAAATATCGGAAGGGGCCCCAAATATCCCTTTAGACCCATTTAACTTATCATATAAGTATGTTATCGGTGTCAGTGATAATTCCCGCGTGGAACGAAGAAGAGAGAATAGCGGAATGCCTCACATGCGCCACGAGGCAGACTGTGGCCGCCAAAGAGATACTGGTTGTAAACAACAATTCCACAGACAATACCGAAAAAATAGTCAAAAAATTTATTGCCCAAAACCCCCGCTGCAACGTAAAAATCTTAAACCAGTCCCAGCGCCAGGGGCTTATTCCCACCAGAGATTTTGGCTTTGCACATGCCACCGGAGACATCTTTGGACGTATTGATGCCGACTGCATGATGGATCCGCACTGGGTGGAAGTGGTGACCTCTTCCTTTGCCCATGACAAATCCGTTATGGGCCTCACCGGCCCCGTCACCTACTACGATATGCCGGCGAGGATAGTTAGCCTGGTCGGAGACAACCAAATAAGAAAAAGGGTCTACAAGGCGGACGGCGGAAAGGTGCTCCTGTTTGGATCCAATATGGCCGTGAGGGCGAAGGCCTGGAACATAATCAAGGGACAGGTATGTGAGGATTTGGCAGATGAAATCCACGAAGACATCGATATTTCCCTGCACCTTATAGCCAACGGATTAAAGACGGCTTACAACCCCAAAATGATTGTGGGAATGAGCGCAAGGCGCATGGAAGACTCCAAGTCAGACTTCCTTACCTACATGCGCCGGTTTAAAAATACATTCGAGTCCCATCCGGGACACATCCGCACCACCAGGCCGGAGTACGTTTTCACTTCGCTTTACCCGATAATGCACCTGTGGTACCCGGTCTACAGGCAGCAGCTTGAAAAAAAGAAAGTCAACCCCGCAAAGCAGGTGTGGCTTAAAAAGCAGATGAAGCTGGCAAGAAGAAAGCAGCTAGAATCATGCTCTTCTTACAACACTAAAGGAAGCAGAATTTAGGAGCGCTCTTTCCACTTCTCCACGTCAATTCTCCTGGGGCCTGCCTGCCAGGCCTGCCAGGCGGAAGAAATGATGTCTTCCAGGCTCTTTTCGCTATGCCAGCCCATGACCCTTCCTATCAGCTCGGCGTTGCCTATAAGCATTGGGGGATCGCCTGGGCGCCTTGCTTCGATCTTTTCTTCAAAATTAATTCCCGTCGTCCTCTTTATGGCCTCTATTATCTCCTTTACAGAAGTCCCTTTTCCGGTCCCCACGTTAAAGGCGGAGTATTCTTTCTTCCCTTCCCCTTCGAGGTATTCGAGCGCGCATACGTGGGCGCGGGCAAGGTCCTGGACATGTATATAGTCTCTTACGCAGGTCCCGTCGGGAGTAGGGTAGTCGTCTCCAAAAATCACGGGGGCCTTAAATTCGGAGAGGCGCTTAAAGACTATAGGGATGAGGTTTAAGGTGGAGGGATCTGCAAGATCGGGGCCCTCGCATCCTGCCACGTTAAAGTAGCGCAGAGCGCAGAAATTTATCCCAAACGCCTTAGCCACCGCATTTCCCATCCACTCCCCAAAAAGCTTTGTTTGGCCGTATGGGTTGATGGGCACCATTTCTACCCCAAATTCCGGCACTATATCTACCGGGGGCTCACCGTAAACGGCGGCTGAAGATGAAAAGATCATATTTTTCACCCCGCCGTCTTTCATGGCTTCAATTACGTTTAAAAATCCGCCGACGTTTTGCCTGTAGTAGAAAATGGGCTTTTCTACGCTCTCTCCCACCTGCTTTCTAGCGGCGCAGTGGATTACGGCCTTGACGGAGCACTCCTGCATAATCCTTTGCAGCTCCTGCTTGGCCTCCGGAGAGCAGATGTCCATCTTGTAAAACCTGGAGCCCTCGGCCCTCTTTTCATCTCCGTAACTTAGATCGTCTACTATTACGGTTTCCTCTCCCTTTTCTTTCAGGGATCGGACGATGTGGGAGCCTATGTATCCGCAGCCTCCAGTAACCAAAACGCTCATGCCAGCGCCTCTCTTTGCTTGATTTGCAGTTCTTTATTTCCCTTGGATGCCAGATCGAGGAGGAAGGAAAGCTGGGAAGAAGAGAAGGGGGACCTTTCCCCGGTTCCCTGAATCTCTACAAACTCTCCCGACTCCGTCTGGACCACGTTCATATCCGTAGAGGCCTTGCAGTCTTCTGCATATGGCAAATCCAGAACTTCTGCTCCCTCTACTATCCCTACCGACACGGCAGAAATCTGGTGCTTTATAAAGTCTTTGGCCACCCTGCCGTTTTTCAGGGCCCATTGCGCAGCTTCCTTGAGGGCGATCCAGCCTCCTGTAATCGATGCCGTCCGGGTCCCCCCGTCCGCCTGCAGGACGTCGCAGTCGATATACACCGCGCACTCTCCCATGGCTTCAAAATCCACCGCCATGCGAAGGGATCTACCTATAAGCCGGCTTATCTCCTGGCTTCTGGAATTTTTCCCGCCTTCCCTGGAGTTTCGGGTGCCGGTGGCCCTGGGGATCATGGCGTATTCGGCCGTCACCCAGCCCAGGCCGCTTCCGGCCCTCCATGAGGGCACCTGATCTTCCCATGAAGCCGTGCACAACACCCTGGTACCTCCGCACTCTATCAGCACAGATCCCTCGGGGTTGCTCGTCCAGTGCGGGTATACCCTGCACTGTCTCAGTTCGTCAAATTCCCTGCCATCGGGTCTTTGAAAGTCTGATTTTATGCTGTCCACAAAATCAGTCTATAAAATGCGAAACCAAATAATCTTAAAATTTCATGTATACTTATGGAATGACGCGGAAAATCTTAATAGCGATCTTTGAATTCCTCGTGGCTCTTTTTGCCTTGGGAGGCATCTCCCAGGGGTATGTCGGAGGGCAGTGGGAAGAATTTTGTTACTTCACCTTCCAAAGCAACCTTGCGATTGCAATCGTGTTCATCTGGGAAGGAATTTCCACTTTAACTGAAGGCTACAGGCCATGGCCGTGGCTTAAGGGAATAGTGACTTTGTGCATAATCATCACGGGAGTTGTGGCCAATACCCTCCTCCCGGCCCCCGATTACGCCACGGAGTGGAAGGCATTCGGCTTCATTCCAAACACAGCCCTCGTGCATATAACGGTTCCAATCATGGCTACACTAGATTTCCTCCTCTTTGAGCGCCATAAGCGTTATAAGTGGTGGTACCCGCTCACCTGGCCCCTTTACGCTTACTGCTGGTTCGCCTTCATCCTGATAAGGGCGGCCATTTGGCCCAACGCTGGAGTAGACCCCGGAAGCCACAACCCCTATCCCTACTGGTTTGTGGATATCCCCAAGATCGGATGGGGCGAAATGGGCAAAATGATTATTTACTTTACGATAGGCTTCCTTATTTTGGGCTATATCCTTTACGGCCTGGACAAAGCCCTTCCCCGCTACTCTGCAATTTCCACCATCCCCAAGGAGGAGAGGCGGAAGCTAAACGCTGAAAGAAAGGCCAAAGAACAAGAGGCCATAGGCTAAAAAATATTCAGTACGGCTACGAAAGTTTTGCGATAATCTCTATTGCAAAACTTTTTTTTATTTGGACGGGAAATTATGGAGTCGACGGCATTTTTAACCGACATGTACGAGTACAGCATGCTAAACGACGCCCTGTCTGACGGATCGGCGTTTAGAAAGTGCGTATTTGAGGTATACACCCGAAGCCTGGGCCCGGGCCGAAGGTACGGCGTGTTTGCAGGACTGGGCAGGTTGCTGTCGGCGTTGAAGGATATGAAGCCCACGGGAAAAGAGCTGGAATTTCTGCTTTCACAAAAAATCATTTCGGAAAAAACGGCAAAGTGGCTGGAGGGCTTCCGCTTCACGGGAACTTTGCGTTCCTTTTTGGAGGGAGACATTTATTTCCCCCTCTCTCCGGTAATGCAGGTGGAATCCAGTTATGCAGAAGGTCTGCTTTTAGAGACCCTTTCCCTGTCTATATTGAATTACGATTCGGCCGTGGCAAGCGCGGCGTGCAGGATGAGCCACGTAAACCCCAAAAGGCCGTGTTACGAAATGGGAAGCAGAAGGATGAACGAGTGGGCGGCGGTGGCCGCCGCCAGGGCTGCGATAGTTGGAGGTTTTGAAGGGACGTCCAATATGGAGGCAGGGCTTCTCTACGGCATTCCGCTTATAGGAACCAGCGCCCACAGTTTTACCCTCGTGCACGACTCGGAAAAGCAGGCCTTTGAAGCGCAGTTTAAAAACAATAAGGATTCCACTGTCCTTGTGGATACCTTTGACGTCAAAAAGGCGATAGCCTCTGCCGTAAAGATCGCAGGAGGGGACCTTAAAGGGGTGAGGATAGACTCGGGAGACCTGGGTTCCCTTGCAAGGGAGGTGAGGGCCGAGCTCGACGCTCTTGGCGCATCTTCCACC
Organism: Aeriscardovia sp.; assembly: GCA_017632945.1. GTDB lineage: Bacteria > Actinomycetota > Actinomycetes > Actinomycetales > Bifidobacteriaceae > RGIG1476. The sequence continues at coordinate 146,504 of JAGBQH010000012.1, forward strand.
AAGATTACAGTCACAGGAGACCTTGACGAGTACGCCCTGCTTTCTTTAAATTCCGCGCCCGTTGACGCCTGCGGCATAGGCACAAGGCTGGTCACGGGTTCAGGCATCCCCACAAGCCAGATGGTCTACAAGCTCGTTGAAAGGGAAGACAAAAATGGGAAAATGCAGCCCGTTTCAAAAAAGAGCGCAGGGAAAAGTACGTACCCTTACGCCAAGTCCGTCTACAGATCCATGAAAGACGGAAAGTACCTAGAAGAGATCGTGGTGATGGGCAGCTCGGAGTGCAAAGAAAAGTGGGAAAAATCCCATATGGAAAAAGACAACCTCGTCCCCATGCTCCACATCGTGGCAAAAGAAGGGAAGCCCAAAGAGGAGCTGTGCGGCAAAGAAGGCCTTTTAAGGGCGAGGGGCAGGTGCAAAGAGGAAATTAAGAAGTTCCCCGCCCAGATTCTCTCCCTTTCCCCGGGAGAACCCGTGATCGAGACCCAAATGCTTCGGGCGCGTTAATTTTGCGGGCCCGAAGAGAGGGAATTGTAGATTCTTTGGCACTCGGGGCAGATGGGCCCTCCCCGGTAGGGCTTTGGAATCCATATCTTTCCGCACAGCGCCACCACGGGCTTTCCGGATTTCGCTTTTTCCAGTTCTTCTTTTGAGACGTAGTGGGCGAACTTTTCGGAAGCAAAATCCCCGCTAGTGGCACTGTCTTCTTCGGTCTGTGTTTTAGATTCCTCTTTTACCGCAGTAGAGGGAGCTTTATCAGTTGTCATCATGATTTGATCTTAGGGGAAAATTATAAAATAGGTGTAGCTTTATCCTTAAGTTCAGGCAGGAATCGATGGCAGAAGAGCAGCCGGGCGAATTTAAAGATGTTTTCTCGCCTATAGACAAAATGTATAAAATCCTAGCGGATGCCAGAAGCGGGTTTATGGATCAAGATCTCGTGAAAGTAAGCCGATCTTCTTTGGAAAACCTGCTAGACGAATTAAAGCAGGCCCTGCCCACCCAACTTAAAAGCGCCGTAGAACTTATGAGGAACGCCGATGCCCAAATGAGCCAGGCAATGGCGGAGGCCCAAAAGACCACGAGGAAAGCGGAAGTGCAGGCAGAGAGAATAGTGGCGGAGGCCCAAAAGAGGGCAGACTACATTTCCAGCAATGACAACATCGTGAAAATCGCTTCCCAAAAGGCCGATGCCCTGATGGCGGAGGCCAAGGAAAGAAGCGCGAGAATAGTGGCGGAGGCCCAAAAGAGGGCAGAGGAGCTTAGGGCGTCTTCACAACGTTGGTGCCTGGAGAATCTCCAGAGCCTTGTAGAAACCCTAAAGAAGTTGGAATCTACGACTCAGGGGGGAATTGAAAACATAAAATTCAAGCAAAAACAGAATATAAATCAAAAAAACGGAGGCAAATGAAAAACGAGTATAAAGTGCCGGTAGCGGCGCTGCTTAGAAATCCGGGGTCCCGTCAGGAAGTGGATCTTGAAGTGAAGGCCCCTTCGGGGATTGGAGATTCTTTTTACGGAGTTAGGCAGGGAAGCCCGGTACGTTTAAAAGCCACCCTTTCTTCCATGAGATCTGGCCTTGAAGCGAAGGGAGAAATCTTTGCGACCGAAGAGGGGAAATGCTCCCGCTGCCTTAAAGATATAAAGAGGCCGGTTAAAGTGGAGTTTTCAGCCTTCATGCCCCTTGAAAAGGAAATGAAAGAAGACTCGCCCATGAGTTACCAGATAGACGAAGACGGAATATACCCCCTCTGTGGAGACTTCGCCGATTTTGAAGGCCTGATTAGAGACGAGCTCACCCTTCAGCTTTCCATGATCCGGCTCTGCAGGCCCGACTGCAAAGGGCTTTGCCAAAAGTGCGGAGCGGATCTGAATGAAGTTAAAAACCACTCCCACGAACGCGAAGTGGATCCGAGATTTAAGAAATTGGCCGAACTGAAAGAACAAATGACAAAGTAGGGCTTTAGAATTACAATCTGAAAAGTAAGTCCGAAGAAATTAAAGGAGTCAGAATGGCGCTGCCCAAGTATAAGACCTCGCGTGCCAATATCCACACCCGCAGATCTGCATGGAAAGCAGATGCTACGACAACTGATAAATGCCCCAACTGCGGCAGGCCCACCCTTCAGCATGCGGCTTGCCCCTTCTGCGGCTATTGGCGCGGCAAAACTTACAAGGAAGCCATCAAGTACAAAAAGTAGGAGTAGAGCTTCTTTGCCGCCACTCTCAAAGAGGGTGGCATAATTTTTATCTTCAGGAGGGCGGCCGATGGCCCACAGCGTCAACAGGCAAAGCCGGGAGAAAGAGGGCGAAGTAGCCAGGCCCGTTGAAACTTTAAGGCTCTGGAGGCGCACCCTTGAGAAGCTGCCCGAGTTAACAGAAAAAATGGGAGTGCAGATCCCCCCGAGCCTTCTTATGCGCAGCTTTACCCACCGCTCCTTTTCCCACGAGCACCCCGATGCTCCCAATAACGAGAGGCTGGAGTTTCTGGGAGACTCCATAATCCAGGCAATATCCACCATTTACCTGTTCAACCGTTTTCCCTCCATGCCCGAAAGGGAGATGAGCTCTCTTAGGAGGGCGGCGGTATGCGAAGAAGGGCTTGCCAAAATAGCTGTGGAAATGTCTTTAGACAAGTTTCTGCTTTTGGGAAAGGGAGCTAGAAAAGAAGGGGACAGAGAGAGATCTAGCCTTCTTTGCGACACTTTTGAAGCCCTGGTGGGCGCCGCCTTTGCAAGCGGGGGATGGGAGAGCGCGGAAAAACTTGCGGGGGCCGCGCTCAGAAAAACGATTGACGACAACCTAAAAAACCTTGAGGGATCCAACCCCTATATGGATTGGAAGACTTCGCTTCTTGTTTTGGCCCGCTCTATGAATTTGGGCGAGCCTTCTTTTCCCACTTCGTTTGACGAAGAAAAAGACTGCTTTATAGCAGAGTGCACCCTTCCTTCGGGAAAAGTTTTAGCCGTTGGGAGGGGAAAGAAAAAGAAAACGGCCCAGGAAAACGCCGCGGAATTGTCTTGCAGGGTTCTTAGGCAAAAAAGCGGCCTGGCCCAGTAAATTGGAGGCCCATGGAAAAACAGACCCTTCACCTTTTCAACTCCCTTTCAAGGAAGGAAGAGGAGTTCGTACCCAAAATTGCCAATAAAGCGGGAGTGTACGTGTGCGGGCCGACCGTGCAAGGGGAGGCCCATATAGGCCACATGCGCTCGGCCGTAGCTTTCGACATCCTGCGCCGGTGGCTGGAAAAAAGCGGATATGAAGTGAACTTCATAAGAAATGTCACAGACATCGACGACAAGATACTGAAAAAGTCGAAGGAAGCCGGAGAAGAGTGGTGGGCCTTGGCCTACGGGTTTGAAAGGAGCTTTGAAAGAGACTACAGGCTTTTAAACGTCCTTCCCCCCACTTACGAGCCGAGAGCCACGGGGCAAATTCCGGAGATGATAGAGCTCGTAGAAATCCTGCTCAAAAAGGGATACGCCTACTTGGCCCCCGCTTCAGGGGCGGAGGGCGCAAACGTCTACTTTGACACGGAAAAGTGGGAGGAATACGGCGCCCTCACAAGGCAGGGAAAAGACCCCCTCCCCGAAGAGATGGAAGCGGGAGAGGGAAAAAGGCACCCCAGAGACTTTGCCCTCTGGAAAGCCCCCAAGCCCGGCGAACCCTCCTCTGCCTCATGGGACGCCCCATTCGGAAAGGGGAGGCCCGGATGGCACCTTGAGTGCTCCGCTATGAGCCACAGGTTCCTCGGAGAGGATTTTGACATCCACGGAGGGGGGCTGGATCTCAGGTTCCCCCACCACGAAAATGAAATGGCTCAGTCTTTGGCCGCAGGCTGGGGCACCGCTTCCTACTGGCTCCACTCCGCCTGGGTCACTCAAAAGGGCGAAAAAATGAGCAAATCCTTGGGAAACGGACTTTCCGTGGGGCAGGTCTGCAGCCAGTTTTCCCCCTGGGCCCTTAGGTACGCCCTGGCCTCCGTCCACTACAGGTCAATGCTCGAGTGGGGAGAAGAGTGCGGCAAAGAGGGAATGGAAGTGGAAAAGAGGGTATTTCGCTTTAAAGAGGAGGCAGAAACCTTCCTCGGAAGGAAAATAAGCGAAGAAGAAGCAGAGGCCCTCCCAGTAGAAAGCCTCCCGGAAGACTTCGTGTCATCCATGAATTTGGACTTAAACGTGGGAGGGGCTTTGGCCTGCGTGTTTGATTTACTTCGCTCCTTAAATTCCTCCATGCGCCTTTCGGGCGAAAAAGAAGAGAGCGAAAGGGGGATTTTGGCCGTCTTTTCCATGCTCTCCGTCCTCGGCCTCTCCCCGCTCTGTGGGGCTTGGGGCCAAAAAAAGGAAGAAGAAGATCTTTCCTCCCTGGTAGAGGCCCTTATAGAAAAGAGGGAAGAAGCCCGGAAGGAAAAGGACTTTAAAAAGGCCGATTCCATACGTGACCTTTTGAAGGGGTGCGGCATCGGTTTGGAAGACAAGAAAGGCTCCACCTCCTGGCGCCGTATAAATACCGATGAGGGGATAAACTAAAATCCATGACCGCTTTCAGTTCTCTTAGCGACAAATTAACAAAAGTCTTTTCCTTCGCCCACTCGAAGGGAAAGCTGAGCGAAAAAGACATAGATCAGACCGTATCCGGCATTAGGACGGTCCTCTTGGATGCCGACGTCTCGCTTCCCGTGGTTCAAAAGTTCTGCGACCAGGTAAAGCAGAAGGCCATGGGATCTGAAGTCTCAAAGTCCTTAAACCCCAGCGAGCAGGTGGTGAAGATCGTCTACGGGGAGCTGGAAAGCGCCCTGGGGGAAGGGATAGAGAGGCCTCTTCGCTTTTCCAAAGTTCCTCCCACCGTAATAATGCTTTTGGGACTTCAGGGAGCAGGAAAAACCACGCTTGCAGGAAAGCTCGCCTACTGGTTAAAGCAGACCGGCCATTCTCCCCTTTTGGTGGCAGCCGACCTTCAAAGGGCCGCAGCGGTGGAGCAGGTTTCCAAGGTAGCCAAGGAAGCGGGAGCCGGAATCTACACCCCCGATCTCAGCGGATTTTTAAGCCGCAAGAACCCGGTCAAGGTTTCAAAAGATGCCCTAGACTACGCCAAAAGGAAGCTCTATGACGTGGTAATAATCGATACTGCAGGCCGCCTTGCCGTAGACGATTCCCTTATAAAGGAGGCATCTCAGATAAAGAAGGCGGTAAACGCCAACGAAGTTCTTTTAGTAGTCGATTCCATGATTGGCCAGGACGCCGTGCGCGTGGCCGAAGCCTTCGACAAGGGAGTGGGCTTTACAGGAATCGTCCTTACAAAACTGGACGGCGACGCCAGGGGAGGAGCCGCCCTCTCAGTTACGGGAATGACCGGAAAGCCCATCCTCTTTGCTTCCGACGGAGAGAGGCTTAAAGACTTTGAAGTCTTCCACCCAGACCGCATGGCCAGCCGGATCCTCGACATGGGAGACACCCTCACCCTTATAGAGCAGGCCGAGAGGGAGTTTGACGAAAAGAGCGGGGAAGAAGTTGCAAAGAAGATAAAGGCCGGAAGTTTCGGCCTTGACGACTTTGTGAGCTCTTTGGAGCAGATCCGCAAAATGGGCTCTTTAAAGAAGATGCTCATGATGCTTCCCAGCATGAACCAGTACAGAAACCAGATAGAGGACATGGATGAGAGCAGGCTAGACAGGATCACCGCCATCATTTCTTCCATGACCCCCCAGGAAAAAGCCAATCCCGAGATTATCAACGGTTCCAGGCGGTCTAGGATCGCAAAGGGATCCGGAACGAATGTGAGCGAAGTAAATTCCCTTCTTGCCCGCTTCGCCCAGGCCTCCAAAATGATGAAAAAAATGGGCCCCAATATGGCCGGAGGGCCTATGATGGGAGACTTTGGGATGGGCGCAACTCCGAGCAGGCCCTCTTCAAAGAAGGGATCTGGCAAGAAAAAGAAATTCAAGTCCGGAAATCCGGCCAAGAGGGAAGAGGAAGAGAGAGCCCTTTTGGAGAGGCTGAACAATAAAAAACTGGAGTAGGATGCTCGCCTTTCACATCGTCTGCTGGGTCTTCACTTCCTTTTTTGCGGCCTGGCTTCTTTTGCGCCTCGTTCCGGCGGGAGTCGACAGCAAAAGGCCCCTTACAGAGTTGATAGCGCTCTGTCCCTACGCCGCAGCGGCCGAGCTCCTTTTCACCATCCTTTCCTACGCCGGAGGGGACTGGGGATGCGGGATTTTGGGGAGCATCTTTGTTTTGTGGGAGATCTGGTTTTTAAGATCCTACCTTTTTGGCAAAAGGCCCAAGCTTTCCGGCCCGCTTCTTACGGTTATGACCGTAAACTGCAGGTACGGGAGGGCGAGCGCAAAAGAAATTGAAAATTTTGCAAACGAGCAGGATGTAGACGTACTTGCCCTTCAGGAAGTCAGTTCCGATCTGAAAGAAAAAGTCTCCCATTTCGATTCTTTCCCCTATCAGGTTTGCGGGAAGCCTGGCCCGGAAGACAACGGGGGATTTAATATGATCCTAAGCCGAAAAGAGCCCCTCGCCTTCGCGCCTTCCAGCGTGGATCTGTGTGCGGCGCAGTGCCCTGCCATAAAGATCGACTTTGAAGGGGAAGTGCTCTTGGTTGCAAGCGTGCACCCCAAGTCCCCCCACCGCGGAGGAGAATACTGGGGATGGGGGGTAAACCACCTGGCATCTTTTCTCTGCTTTTTGGGAAGAGAGGTTAAAATGCCCAGGTTCTGCCCCCGCCTCGGCCTAAAAGAACCCAAAGCCAAAAAAGAGGCCGATTTTGTGGTGGTGATGGGGGATATGAATTCCTCCTTGGATCTTCCTTCCTTCAGGGCGGTTCTTAGATCCGGCATGAAAGATTCTTCTATGGACACCCATTCAGGCCCCCACCCCACTTTTCCGGCCACATGGAAGGGCTGGCATGAAGTTTTGGAACTGGACCACGTCCTTCACTCTCCGGGCCTAAAAAGCTGCTTTGTAAAGACGAAAAAGATTGCCGGAACCGATCATTTAGCCCTTATAAGCCGGCTTGGAAAAGAAAAGGGCTCAAGTACTATACTTTAACTTGAAATGCGTCCCCCGCCCCTCTCGCGCGGCGCATGCAAAAAAATGACTGATTTATTTATGCCCCACTTAAATGGAGAGGTCAGATTTCTTTTAAAAAAGGAGTTAGTGCCGTGTCTACAAGGATCAGGCTAAAGCGTACGGGAAAGATTCATGACCCTCAATACCGCGTGGTGGTGGTCGATCAGCGCAAGAAGCGCGATGGAGAGGCCATAGAGGAGTTGGGATACTACAACCCCAATCCCAACCCCTCCCTCATACACATAAATTCCGAGAGGGTCCAGCACTGGCTTTACCTCGGAGCCCAGCCCTCCGATCCCGTTCTGGTGCTTCTTAAAATCACGGGAGACTGGCAGAAGTTCAAGGGTCTGCCCGGAGCAGAGGGCACTTTGAAGATGCCCGAACAGAAGGTAAGCGCCCAAAAGAAGATCGAAGAGGCTTCGGATGAAGCCCAGGCTCTCAAGGCCAAGCACGCGGCCGATGAAGTCGGAGAGTAAGAATTTATAAAGGAAGCTCGGACGTGGCAGGGTCCCTCCTGCCGCGGCCTTTTTCTTTTTTGTTTTCCGTCCTGATTTTGGAGATTTCAAGATGGATTTAGTCAGAGTTGGAAAGATAATAAAGCCTCACGGAGTGAGGGGGGAAGTGGTATTTCTCCCCACCACCGACGAACCTGAAAAGCGCCTGAAAAAAGGAGCTGTGCTCTTTGACGAAAACGGCGCCCCGTATACGGTAAAAGGCAAAAGGAGCTTTCAATCCCAGATCCTTCTCTCCCTCTCCCAGGTCGATGGCAGAGAGAAGGCGGAAGCCATGAGGGGCCAGGAGCTTTTCGCCCAGGCCGAGCCTTCCGACGAAAGAGGGATATATTTTAAAGATCTTCCCGGCCTCTTGATAGAAGGGGAAGACGGAGAAAAAATCGGCACCGTCACCGGCGTTATCGACAATCCCCAGATCCTTCTTGAAGTAAAAAGGGAGGAAGGCAGATGCCTAATTCCCTGGGCAAAGGATTTTATAAAGCAGGTAGATTTAAAAAGTGGAAAAATTATAATGAATCTACCTACGGGACTTTTGTCGGCATGCAGTTACTAGCCGGCTCCGACCCACTGTAAAGCAGGTAATATGATTTTTCGATCGCAATTCAGCGGACCCCGCAAGGCCGGGGAGTGCTGGATAGACGCCATAAGCCTATTTTTTATGCTGATGTGCGCCACAACCTGTATGAGCATGGGCAGGGAGCTGGGAGTGTGGTGCTTCATGCTGGCCCTTCTCTTCGAGAGCGTTTCTTACGGCTTAGACGAGCTGGCGAGAGTCAAGATCTTTAAACTCGGCCCCCAAGGGCTTAAGGACCTTAAAGATGGAACCCTAAACGATCCCGACTTCAAGTCCGTTCCTCCCCAGAATTTCCCCAACGCCCAGTTTTTGCAAAATGCTCCCCAAAACGGGAACTTTCTTGTAGCAAGGGGAAATCTTAGAAGCCTTTTGATGTGGCGCACGATAACAAGCTTTATCTGCTGGGCTTTGGTGATAATAGGATTTATAGGCGCAATTTTCTAATGCGGATAGATCTCATTTCCATTTTTCCTTCCTATTTTGACGTCTTGAAGCTGGGCCTTTTCGGCAAAGCCATGGAAAAAGGCGTCGTAGAAGTAAATGCCATAAACCTTCGCGATTTTGCAAAGGGCGTACACAGATCCGTAGACGACACCCCCCTCGGCGGAGGAGCCGGAATGGTGATGAAGCCCGAAGTGTGGGCAAGCGCGTTGGAAAAAGTTATAGGCGAAGGCGACCCCCTCATCCTTTACCCTTCCGCTTCCTCCCCCCTTTTTACCCAAAAGAAGGCGCACCAGCTTTCAAAAGAAAAGTGGCTGGTGATTTGCTGCGGAAGATACGAAGGGATAGATGAGAGAGTGTGGGAATGGTGCAAAAACCGTGGCTGGAGGGTGGAGGGATTCTGCCTTGGAGACTACATACTTTCAGGAGGGGAAAGCGCGGCCTGCGTAATGCTTGAAGCGGTGTGCAGGCTTCTTCCCGGCTTTATGGGAAACTGCCAGTCTCTGGAAGAAGAATCCTACGAAACCGGTATTTTGGAGCACAACCAGTACACCAGGCCCTTTCTGTGGCGAGGGATGGAAGCTCCAAAGATTCTTATTTCCGGAGACCATGGGAAAGTGGACCAATTCAGGCGCGAAGATGGCCTGAAAAAGACTGATGCCTTCAGGCCCGACCTCATAGAGAAACTTGAGTGCAAAGACTTAACTAAATCGGATGCTAAGCTTTTAATCCAGCTGGGATGGAATTTAAGCGGAGAAAATCCGAAAAAGGAGGATTAAATGAAGCTTACCGAAGAGATGAAGGACTTTGTGAACCACAACCTGTGTTATGTGGCCACGGAAAGCGATGAAGGCAAACTGGACCTCGGCCCCAAGATGAGCATGCAGGTTTTAGACGATTCGCACCTTATGTACTACGAAAGGACCGCAGGCCAGACCTACAGGAATCTTGAGGCCAACGGCAAAATCTGCATAGCATCCGCAAACTTGCAGGAAAAGAAGGGCTTTCGCTTTTATGGGAAAGTTGTCTTGCACAGAGACGGGAAAATTTTTGAAGATGCGTGCAAGTACGCCGAAACGCACTCTCTAAAGAAGCCCACGGTGGTTCCCGTAATAGAAGTGACCGAGATTCAGTACTTAGATCCCGCCAGGGCGGGAAAGAACTACGAAGGCTGAACTTCTCTTACTTTACTACCCTAAAGTGCTCCGGAGCCTGGGCCCTGTCCTTGACTGCCGGGGCTTTTTCTATGGATCCAAACGGCATCTGCGCATCCAATACCCAGTCGGGATTGACGTTGTAGGCGGCCCTCACCGCAGTTTCAAGCCCCAAAAAGTGCTGGAGGCTGGCACCCATTCCTATCTTTGAAAGGCCCAGCCACATGGCGTACTCATCCATTCCCACTTCCTGGGCGAGGAATCTGTCTATAGCGGGCTCGTACTCGGTAAAGGTTTCTTTAAGGCCGCTTCCCACTTTTGAGTCGCTAAAGAACAATATGGTGCCGTTTCCCTTTGAAAAACTGTCGCAAAGGCCCCTGCGCTTTGTCCAAGCATCTTCGGCTTCGGGGTGGTCCTCATACCTTTCTTTGAGCGCCGCCGGCACTAAGTCCCTCCAAAACAGCAAATTTTGATTGCCCAAAAGAAGCAGAATTCTTTGCGCACGGGCATTGAAGGAGGAAGGTACGGAGGAAAATATTTCCCGCAGGTAGGATTCTATTTCTTCGTCCTTCACATCCGCCTTTCCCAAGTGGTATATGCTCCTCCTTGCCCTAAGGGTGGAAATGAAATCTTCTCCAGCTTTAAAATCCATCATTTTACTTTTCCGCCTTTTTTAAAATTTCGCAGGTCGTAGAACCCGATTTCATGATTTTTAGGGACTCAAGCCCGAGGGGATGAAAATCTTCTTTTTCCCTTTCGGCTATAATATAGCCCCCGGGGCTTAGCAAATTTATAGAGGAGGAGAGTATTTTTTCAAAGCTTTCGCTCTCCATTCCGTAGGGAGGATCCAAAAAGATGAGATCGAATTTTTTTTCGTCACCTTCCAAAAACTTTTCAGCCTTCACGCACCGGATTTCTACCCTTTTCCCCCCTCTTTGGAAGGGAAGGGCGTTTTGCTTCAGGCATTTTGCAGCTTGGCGGGAAGAATCTACGCAACACAGTTCCCCTGCCCCCCTCGAGAGAGCTTCCAAACCCAAGGCGCCGCTCCCCGCAAAAAGGTCTAAAACCCTTTCTCCTATGGCGCCTCTCGCTTCCAGGGAGGAAAAAATGGATTCTTTAAGCTTGGAAGTGGTGGGTCTGGTCCCGCTTTTTGGAACTTCGAGTTCTAGGCCTTTGTATTCTCCTGCTATTATCCTCATCAGAACCTTATTAAAAACGACTTGTACTTTTCCAAAAATTCTTCGGATTTTTTGTCCAAAAGCGGGAAGGAAGAAAAATCCAGTTTTTCAGCTTCGCTTTTAGCCGCCTGTAAGATATCTAAGTCTTTCATCACGCTAAGGAATTTGAAGGAGGAAGATTTTCCCGCCTGTTCTCCTCCTAAAACGTCTCCTTCTCCCCTGTTTTGCATGTCGAAGGCGGATACCTCCCTTCCGCTCGAGCTTTCTTTCATGACTTCCAGCCTGCGGGCGGCGTCTTCCTCGGGCTCTTTTGAAATGAGAAATGTCCAGGAAGGGGTTCCGTCTCTTCCTACTCTCCCCCGGAACTGGTGGAGTTGGGAAAGGCCGAAGCGGTTGGCGTCAAAAATGACCATGCAGCTGGCTTTCGATACATCCACCCCAGTTTCTACGACACTGGTAGAAACCAGAAGGGGAGAAGAGCCTGAAGAAAAAGAAGCCATTATCTCTTCTTTTTCCGAAGCGCTGTTTTTGCCCGTAAGGGAAGAAATGGGCACGCCCCTAAACTGGGGGAGGACTGAAAGCCTGGAAGAGATTTCTTCTACCGAGTGCATCTTTTCCCCGCTCTTTACCGCAGGGCAGATTACAAACACTCTCCTGCCTTTTTCAATTTCTCTTCTGCAGTGCCAAAAGAGCCTGGCCATGTTTTCGCTCTCCCCTTCTTCTATTAGAACTGTCCTTGCCGGAGCCTGCTCCTTTCTCGGTTCAAGATGGCTGATTGAAAGGTCTGAAAAGAAGGCCATGGCCAGGGATCGGGGAATCGGGGTTGCACTCATTGAAAGAAGGTGGGGGCTTATTTTCCCCTCTGAAAAGCTCCCCCTCTGCATCACCCCGAAGCGGTGCTGTTCGTCTATTACCGCCAGCCCCAGGTTTTTAAAGCGCAGGGAATAAAAGGCAGAGTGGGTGGCAACTATAAGGCAGGGGCGCCCGGCCATGAGAGCCTCGTTTATTTCGTCTTTGTCGGCCTTTTTAACGCCTCCAGAAAGGAAGTAAAGATCGGGCGCAGAAAGCCCCAATAAGCTGAGCAGTTTTTTAAAATTCTTATAGTGCTGCCAGGCCAAAACGACCGTGGGAGCCACTAAGAGAGCCTGTTTGCCTGCAGAAACGCACTTTAGCATGCTTAGGAGCGCAACAATGGTCTTGCCCGTGCCAACGTCGCCCTCCAGCAGCTTTTTCATGGGGGTTTTCTTTTCCATTTCCTTTCCGATTTCTTCCACCGCCCGCTTTTGCGAGGGGGTGAGAGAAAAGGGAAGGTTTTTTTCTAGCACCTTGTCCAGGCCGGATCCGGAAAGTATGGGGAATGCTTCTTCGGATCCTGAGCGCTTTTGCATTTTTAAAAGGGCGCCCTGGCTTATAAGCGCCTCCTCCATCTTGAAGGTTTTTTTGGCCCTCTCTACCTCTTCCATATTTTCGGGCCTGTGGAGGGCAAAGAAGGCGTCTTTTCGGTGGAAAAGGCCGTAGGAAGAGATAAGGGAGGGGGGGAGGATGTCGGGAATGACAGTTTCCTTGAGGGCGAGGGAAATAAGTTTTGAAAGTTTTGAAGAATCTACGCCATGGCGGCTTTTATATACCGCGTGGGGTTTTTGAGCTTCCAGGCAAAAGGCCCCCGCTTCCTCCCTACTGGAAAGAGGGGTTATTTGGGGGTGAATGAGGCGAAAACGCCTTCCAAAAGGAGAGCTTTTCCCTTCCACGGCTGCAAGGCCCAGAGATTTTAAAAAATGCAGAAGGTAATGCCTGTAGGAATTTTTTGCCGCAAAAAACATGCATTCGATGCTTTTTTGGGAGTTTTTTTCAAAAAACTGCACAGTGCAGTAGGTCTTGTCTCCCAGATAGGTGATTTCAGGCTCTCCAAATTCGCCTATTATGCACGCCTTCTGGCCGGCCTGCATTTGAGAGAGGGAGAAAATGGAACAGGGTTCAATGTAGCGCGACGGCGAATACTCAAGCAGGTCTTCTACGCTTTTAAAGCCCACTTCTTCCAGGAGCTTTAAATTTTTTTTGTCTCCGGCAAGGCTAGAAGAAGGATCCGACAGATTTACCCTTTCCTGCACCCTTTGCCTTCTAAACCGGATCGGCGCCTAAATATTGTGGCGGATCTTTCCTGCCTTAATGCAGGCTGTGCACACCCTCAGCTTCACGGTTCCGCCCATGCCGTCTTCAACCCTGAAAACCTGAAGGTTGGGCATAAAGCGCCTCTTTGTGCGCCTGTGGGAGTGGGATACGCTGTACCCCGTCTGCGGCTTCTTTCCGCATACCTGGCAGTATACTGACATCTTAAACCTTCCTTAACTTGGTACCTAAAACTACTCAAGCATATTACAAAGCTTAGACTAAACGGCACTTTCAACCAAGTCTAGCAGTATCTGCTTGTAACTTATGCCTAGGTTTTGCCAGGCAAGAGGATACATGGAAACTTCCGTAAAGCCCGGCATGGTGTTGATTTCGTTTACAAGGATTTGGCCGTCCTCCTTTAGGAAGAAGTCCACCCTCATAAGTTCTCTTCCATCCACCGCTTCAAAGGCTTTAACGGCTTGGCTTCGGATGTTTTCCCTGTCTTTTTCATCCAGATCGGCCGGAATTTGAACGCGGCAAAGGGAGGGGTTTACGTATTTTGCTTCGTAGTCGTAGAAAGCGGCGGACTGGTGGATGATTTCTCCCGGAAGGGCGGCTATGGGTTCTTCCCCCTTCCTCTGGAGAACCGCGCACTCGATCTCTCTTCCCTTTATCCCCTCTTCTATCAAAATCCTCCAGCTGACCTTTGAGGCTTCCTCCAGGGCAGCCCCCAGATCTTCTTTCTTTTCTACTTTGCTCACCCCTACGCTCGAGCCTCCCCATGCAGGCTTTACAAATACGGGCCAGCTTATCTTTTCTTTTTCCAGTTTTTCAAGGGCGAGGGGGGCATCTACTCCCCCTCTTACATCCAGGGTTATTCCGGGTGCCACTTTCAGTCCGGAAGCCTTTAAAATCAGCTTCGCGTAGTGCTTGTCCATGCAGGCGGCGGAGGCGAAAATGCCGCATCCAACGTAAGGAAGGGAGCAGGTTTCCAAAAAGCCTTGCACAGCTCCGTCCTCTCCCCCCAGGCCGTGAAGCACGGGGAAGACTACGTCGATATCCAGCTTTTTTTCTCCCGCACAAAGGCCGCATCCGGGCTTTACTAAAATTTCCTCTCTGCCCTCAGGATTTATTTCAGGCATGCTTTTAAGGTTCCACGAGCACATTTCTTCCAGGGAAACAGATACCCATTCTCCTTCCCGGGTTATGCCTATGGGAACTATACGGTAATCTTCTTTAAGCGTTTTTGCCACGCTTGCGGCCGATACGCAGGAAATCGAATGCTCCCCGCTCTTTCCCCCGCATAGGATCGCTACTGTCTTTTTCATGCTGTTTCTCCCGCCACTTTGGAAAAGAGGGTGGCAAAGTCGGTCTTGCCCTCCATTGCCTCTTTTATCGCTCGCGCCAGAGGCATCGGCGAATCGTATTTTTTAGAAAGGGCGAGGGCTGAATCTATAGTGTCTTTGCCCTCCGTCACTCCCTTCACTCCCCGGGCAGCCTCTTCCACGTTTATTCCAAGGCCCATTCTGTAGCCCAGGGAAAAGTTTCGGCTGAGCTGGCTTGAGGCCGTACACACAAGGTCTCCCACTCCTGCCGGCCCCTCCATGGTTTCTGCCTTCCCTCCCAGCTTTAAGGACAGGGCCTCTATTTCAGAGAGGGCCGCAGAAATCAGGACCGCGGCCGTATTTTCCCCGTAACCGGCTCCAGACGCCATCCCGCAGGCTATTGCCGCCACATTTTTAAGCGCCCCCCAAACCTGAAGGCCTATGGGATCAGATGAATCGGAGACAAAGTAATAGGGATTTGAAAAAGTTTTCGCCAGATCAGCCGCTCGCTTGTTTGTGCCTGCCACTTGGGCTGCGGCGGGCTCCTCTTTTGCCAGAAGGGCCGCAAGGTTGGGGCCTCCAAGGGCAAAAACGCGGTCGGAAGGGACGCGGAGGCACTCTTCTATTACCTGTGTGGGAAGTTTCCCGCTTCCTTTTTCCATTCCCTTGCTTAAAGAAACGACAGGGGCGTCCAAAGATTCTAAAATGGGGGCGAAAGCGGGAAGGGCGCTTCTTAAAGACTGGCAGGGGAGGGCAGAAACCACGATTTCACCCCATGAGATGTCTTCGGGATTTTCCGTCGCCCGGATTTCTTCGGGAAGCAGGACCGATTTAAGGTAGGCGTGGTTTGTATGGTTGGAGTTTATCTCTTCTACCACATCCTCTTCCCTTGTCCACACCAGAACTTCGTTTCCCGCATCCGCGCAGATCTTTGCAAAACAGGTGCCCCATGCCCCGCAGCCTATGATTGCGATTTTGCTCATTTTTCTTCCTCTCCTAAGGGATGGCGGGAAGAGGTGTGGTAGTCCCAAACCCCTGCCGCAGGGGGCTTTTCCCCTCGAATTTCGCCTTCCACTTTTTCCATAACCCTGTGTACTCGTCTGTTAAGTTCCAAAGCAACTTCCTTTGGGGGCTCCTGCCAGTCGCCTTGAAGAAGGTCTGCGTACTCTACCGGGGGCGTTATGGCTAAGACCACGTTTTTCCTTGGGAAGGGGCAAAAGTTGCGAATTGATGCGGCCCCCCATGTGACGGCCACCAAAATCGGAATGGGCGAGCCCAGTTTTTTAGAAGCGGTGAGCGCAATTTCGGCCATGCCCAGTTTAAAAGTCATCGGCCACTTGTCGGGGTCGCGCGTGAGAGTGCCCTCGGGCCAAATCGAGAGGGGCTGGCCGGCCAGCAGGGACTTTATGGAACTGGATTCTATTTCCTTCGTCTTTCCGCTTCTCCTCCTCACCGGCTGCATGGCCAAGGCCGAAAGCCACTTGCCTATGAAAGGCCAGCGGAGGATTTCGGCCTTGGCCATAAAGCGGGGATAGCGGCCGAGGTTGTGCATGCAGCCCATGGGAATTAGCACATCCAGCTGGGTGATGTGGGTGTTGGCCAAAATGAAAACGCCTTCTTCGGGCACGTTCTCGATGCCCCAGCAGTACACTTTCGCCCTCGCCCTCACAAAGGCCATGGCGGCGGCCATCAGCTTTTTTTCCACGGGCAAATTAACGTAGGAGGCATCCAACGGGCAGGGCTGCCTTAAAAACCCTCCCCCGCATAGCTTCCTTGTGGGGTCTATCAGCCTGTGCTTCTTTGATAAAAGGGCCACCTGCCTGTTTCTTAAGGGCGGGATGAGGTGGAAAGGGGAGGGTTTTCCCGGAGAAGTCATGCCAACCTTTCTCTTGAGATCAATTTATCCTGGCTCCCAGGGCTTCCAGTTTCTTCCTGAAGTTTTCGTATCCCCTGTCAATCAGGGAAATTCCGTGGATGCGCGACTGCCCTTCTGCAACCAAGGCGCCTATCACATGGCTAAAGCCGCCTCGGATATCGGGGATGTCGATATCGGCCCCGTGGAGCGGGGTGGGCCCAAAAATGACAGCCGAGTGCACAAAGCCCCTGTGGCCGAACCTGCAGGGAAGAGAACCCAGACACTCGCTGTAAAGCTGGATCACGGCACCCATTTTCACCAGGGTGTCGGTAAAGCCGAAGCGGTTCTCATACACCGTCTCGTGCACAATGCTAAGGCCTTTGGCCTGCGTCAGGGCGCAAACGAGCGGTGGCTGCCAGTCGGTCATAAAACCGGGGTGCACATCGGTTTCAAGGGCTATGGGGTTTAAGTCCCCTCCCGGGTGCCAGAAGCGGATCCCGTCATCTTGCACGTCGAACTTTCCCCCGATTTTGCGGTAAACGTTCAAGTAGGTCATCATGGTGGACTGCTGGGCTCCGCGGATGAAGATGTCTCCCTTGGTAGCCAAAGCGGCCGAGGCCCACGAGGCCACTTCTATCCTGTCGGTCTGGGCCTTGAAGGTGAAGGGCTGGAGGCTTTCCACTCCGTCCACTCTTATGGTTCTGTCGACATCTACCGCTATCAGGGCGCCCATCCTCTGAAGCACCGCTACGAGATCCATAATCTCGGGCTCTATGGCGGCGCCCGAAATTTCAGTCTTTCCTTCGGCCTCCACAGACGTCAAAAGAGCCTGCTCGGTGGCACCTACTGAGGGGTAGGGAAGATGAATCATGGCTCCCTTTAGGCCGTGAGGGGCCTTAAGCTCTATGCTTCCATTCTCGTTTTCGGTTATTTCGGCTCCGAGTTGCTTTAGGATCGAAAGATGGAAGTTTACGGGCCTTTTACCTATCTGGTCTCCTCCAAGGGAAGGAATGAAGGCCCTGCCCAGCCTTTGGAGCAGAGGGCCTGCAAAGAGGATG
This sequence comes from Aeriscardovia sp., assembly GCA_017632945.1. Taxonomy (GTDB): domain Bacteria; phylum Actinomycetota; class Actinomycetes; order Actinomycetales; family Bifidobacteriaceae; genus RGIG1476. Next base: position 163,786 of record JAGBQH010000012.1, read on the forward strand.
GGGATTCTGGAAGACCCGGCAAGAGTGTGAACGTCGGCTATGTCGGCGACGGAAATTGAAGAGGCGTCTATTTTGACAATCCCTGCTTCTTTGTCCACTTCGGTCTTGGCCCCGTGCAGACGCAGCAAATCGGAAACTACCCTAACATCTCTTATATCGGGGACGTTTTGTATCACCGATTCCCCCGGGGCCAGAAGGGAGGCAACCATTGCCTTGCTTACAAAATTCTTGGCCCCCCTCACGCATATTTCGCCCTTCAGGGGCTCCCCTCCCCATACGGTCAGGACGTCTCCTTCCTGGGGAGGCTGAGGTTGTTTAGAGCTTGTGTTCATACTTGTGATTATCTCACAGCGGGGTAAAAATAGGCTTTCTCTCTATTATCGTTCACTTTCAAACTATCTCCGCATTCTTCGTTCACTCCCTAGGCATCTAAACGGAAAACTTTAAAATGCGATCTGAAGCGTTTGCTCCGTCTTGCGATCTGCTTTTCAACTAATGCACGGAAAATCTGAAAATAAGCCTACGGAGTCAGATATCTGTAGGAGAGAAGAGAGCAGCGAAGCGTAGAACTACTACAACAGAAAAATTGGGCTCTTGCCCTTTAGAGATCGCAATACTGATGCTCTAAGAGGCAGCAGATTAACTTGGATACCGTTCATTGAACTGGATCGTGTTGAGAAAGAAGAAAGCATTTTTGAGGCTTCTATGAATAAGCTGACTACTGAAATTGTGCCCATCTATAGACAATATTAAAGTCTTGGGAATATCTTGAACTTTCTGAGGATCGCCTAGACTTCACTGCAGTCATCTTTAACTAGGTAGGTAGGTGAAGGGAAAGCGAAGATAGCGCCATTGCAGTCGTGTAGAAGGGAGCAGAAGCACGGAGATCCTTCTGAAAGAAGCTTCTATGAGTGAATTTAAGGATATTTTAGAGGACAGCTTTTATCAGCAAAAGGTAAGCCAAAAACCCAAGGCTAATAATTCGCATGAGAAAATTAGATTTCAGAGTTTCTCCCCTCCAGAAAGGAAAAAGGGAGTGTATCTCTCGGGAAAGGATTTAGAGATCTCCTGATATTACAGTTTCCTTCAAAATACGTTAGTATGACACCTTTTTTGCGTGGTTTGCCGTAATGGTGCACTCAAACAGCCTCTTCATATCATTTCTCTGAATAGTCTTGATTACCATAGGGCATGAAATTGCCCTGTTGCTATTTACCGGGAGTATGCTGTAAATCCTTCTCGCCTCCGCGAATTACCAATTATTTTCACCTATTCTTGTAGCCGATTATCATGAGGAAAGTATATTATCCTAAAAGAGTATAATATACGTATACATAAACATATAACTTTACTTTAAGCAAATTTGCTATAGGAGGTTAGAGATGTGGGAAGAAGGTAACTTTCCCCCGATAGAGGTATTCTTCAATCTTTTGAAAAAAGATGATTGGAAATACGTATCCCTAGGAGACGAAGGCCATAATGATATTTTCTATTGTGAAGCAGATTCAAGATATCATTTAGAACTGATAAAAAAAGGTGAAGGTATCGCCTCAAACGTGCCTTTTTATGCTTATATAGTACCGCAGGCAAATAGAGGTGTGTGGTATTATAGGCATACTTAGAAAAAGATGATCTCAAATTAGAGCAAGCTATAGAAATAACGATGCTAGATGAGGGAAGATTTGCGTTGCCAACCCTCGAACTAGGCTGCTATAACTCCACGCAACTTTCACTGCCAAGCATAGATGGCGGATATGCATATTATGTAAAGGATAGTCAAAAGTGGAAGTTGTTAGATTTTTTCAACTTCCAGAATATTTGGGAATTCCAACGAAGTGATTTTGACAAGCTCACTTATTTTCTCCCTATTTTTAAGTCTGAAGAGGAAAAAAAGGAATTCGACGAATGGGTAGTCCAGAAGCAATCCGAGGAAGAGGTGAGAAAGAGACTGAGCAAAGCCAAAGATGAAATTTTGCCGCATTTGGATTTCCCTGAAATAGAAAGTGCAAGCGAATGGGATAAGGGCAGAATTTATCTGTCAAAAGTACTAAAAGAATTACTGGAGAATTTCCGCAAACCTGTGGAATAAATAAAAGTTTATTTTGCACATTATTTAGAAAACTCTCGTGGAAGATGCACAAATTACTGGGAAAGTGCGTAGGTATATGGCAAGGAACGTAGAGTTAAATAGGAAACTCAATCTATGAAGTAAAAAATGTTGCAGTGTTAAGAAATAGATATCAAATAAAACCTGGGTAGTTACGTAACAATATGACCATAAAAATAGGATTCAGTATAAATTATATGATCGAAAGAGAAAAATGAATCCCATAAATTTAGCAAAAATGAGGGATATGGCAAAAAATGGATTTAAGGAACAATTTAATCCTAAACATCCTAACGAATATCAACAAATTAAAAAGCTATATAAAGAATTACAATCATCTGGAGCGGAATCATCGCAATTAAATGGATGGTGGTATTCCGTTGATCTCAAGACGGATTTTCAAGCAGATTCTGAAATGAAAAACACTTCTGAGAACGAAAATCATTTATTCAACGAAGAATTTGATCTTTTGAAGATGGGCAATGGAAAACTCATAAATATAGAACTTAAGGAAGTACTAAATTTCAATAACCGGACATCGGATGAGGTAGAAAAAGAACGTCGTAAAATCCGAGAGAGATGTAAAAAACAAATAATGAAACATTTTAAATTGCTTGCTCATCCTCTGTGTCATCAATCGGGAGTACAAAAAAATATAATGGATTTCCTTAAAAATCACTTATTTTGTTATGGCATTTGCTTTGAGGATGGTAATTTTGTTTGCTATCAAGTAAAAGATGAAAGCACAGTTGATCGTATAAGCCCTTGTGAAATAGTAAAGTCTCTGCCAACGACAACAAGCTGGATTAATGAGGAAACGGTTAAACGCTTCTTCTCACAGGGAAATCTTTTGGTATCTCCGTTAACTGATGAAGAAGAGTGGCAGCATGGATTATACGTGCTCTCAGACCTGGAGAATACACGCGAGAAAGAGTTGATAAAATCCCTAACTGATATTGAGGCAAGACAAAATAAAAAACCCTTCTACTTAATAGGTGATGCGGGCACTGGTAAGACTCTGCTACTTTTTGACGTAGCAAAAGAAATAGGAAAGAAGCAACAGGATAGGACAGTAGTTTTCTGCCCGCAGCGTGAGGTGAAGTATAGTTGTGACAACTATATATGTCGAATGCCATTCGTTTGGTTGGAAGTTACACCATGGAGGCAGCTATTGGGTTCGGGAATTAATCTTTATCCGCAGTTCAATTTTATTCAACCTCCTAATAGTCCCGTTCTGAAATACGTATACATCCAAAATATTCTTTGCAAGACAGGAACTAACCTCCCTCCGGAAGAATTTGAAGCGTTGATCAAGCAGGAGTGCACACTACGTTGCCAAATTGACAGGGAAATTGCTGGTATGAATAGCAGGGAATTGAAAAAATACATATATTTAAATTTATTTGAACCGTTTTTTAAAGGTTATAACTATATATTCGTCGATGAGTCACAGCTTCTAGATTCAACTATTTATAGCTGGTTAATTAACTTGAATAACCAAGGAAAGAATGTTGTCTTTTGTACCGATCCCTGTCAGACATTTACTGGGGAATGTTGTGAAGGAATTTGCGATAAAGTCAATAGGAGGGATAAGAAAAAAGATCTACATTGTTGCTATCTTGATGAAGAAATAAGACAAAATAAAGAAATTTATAGTTTCTGTCATGAGTTTAAGGAAATTTTTATAGAAAATTCTAATAATAGCAAAGACATATCAAAGTTTTTACATCAAAACAGGAACAATATAGAAATTCTATTTACTCATACAGATGAGGAAAAAGAAATAAGAGTAAAGAAGCATATAGAGGAAGGGTACCAATATATCGGTTTTCCCATACCCATAATAGAAGTTCCTGCCGGTACAGAGCTTCCTAAATATGAAGATCACTCAGAATTTATTCCTGGAATAATGAATGCCATTAATAGTAAGGAAGCTCTAGGAAAGGAATATGACAAAGTAATAACGATTCTCTCCAAAACTGTGATTCAAAATATGGGAAAGTACAATGATCAAGTTGATCGGATAAATTATTTAAATTGTATATATATCAATATTACAAGAGCTATATCAAAACTATGTCTAATAATCTCCGATTGAAGTTTTGAAACAATTTTCTATATAGATGGTTGGATCGAAGTGTTTGCCCATCTAAATAAATAAGGAATTCAGTTTGTATATAGTTAAACTATGAAACTGCATGCTGAGACAGATATCTTTAGTTTTAACTAAGAAATAAAAATTCTTCCTGAAAGTACCAAGACTAGATAAGCAATTTGCTGCCTGCACGACCACAAAACCAATTTCAAATTAAATTATTTACTTTTTAAATAATTTTCTCGTTCCAAGACACACTTACTATATTAAGTAAAGGAGAACTGTACGATTGAAAAACAGGGGGATGGAAAAAGTCAGACACCCGTAAAAAATAATTAGAACCATAGATCAGTGTGAGTGCTCCCAAAAATAAATAAGAGAATAGAAACAGAGAGCAAATGTCGCCACCATAATGCCAGCTATCAGCATGTAAGACAAGAAACTAACAAAGAATTCGGTTGTAGTTTGCAATGCATTTACTTAAGATAGGCTTCACGATAGATAATTGGGATTCTAGGAATTAAGGAAATAATGTGCAGCTACGAAAAGATGATCCCGCAGCTTTACAATTTCCTTTTTTAACCAATTTGGAAAGGAATTACTACTATGCGTAAGTTCATTGTAGGGTAGCCAGGGGAGAATTAAAAGCTTCTGTTCATCTCTTAAGACCTGGCATGCTTTAGTTAGTTCTCCAAATCCTCTCGATCCCAAAATCCATGAAGGTAAACGTCTATGTAGGGAAGTGTAGCCATAGTCTCCTGCGTCTTCACGGATACCGTAACCAGCCTTGGAATGAGAGCTGCAACATGCGCAATCTCAAATATGGAACAGTTGTTGGAGTGTTGGATAATCCTCAAATCCTTATCGATCCTCGCCATATGCTGTTTTCTATTACACCTTCAAACAGGGAATACTGCTTCCAATATAATTGAAGGCCTTTTGGAAGATGTTTTCGAAGGACAGATTCTGTTTACGGTAGAGGGCCTTTATCTTTATTGAGTCTTGTCTTGCTTATCTCTTCCATGACTTTTTCTACTTGCAGAGTATCTTTCCATTTGGGTGCTTTTTAGTAATCTATATGGAAAACGACAAGTTCACTTCCGACTTTTCCACACTCTGCAAAGCGAGAAGAGAAAGGTATGCGCGAAAGATCGTTCCCAAGAGCGTCAGGGAACACAGCGAATGTAGTAAAGATCTACTTCTTAGCCTTATTGGGTGGGAGTCCTAAAAGGCTCGAATTGTGCACTAATCCGGGAGAAAAGAACTATTGACAAACCTGAAATTAATCCCAAGGTTTTAAATACCTGAATATTCTTGTAGTTTCTATAGTAGAATTATTAATATGAGTATATTAATTGATATAGATAAACTTAATAAATTTATGGACTGTCTTGATGAACCTGATTTTGAAGAGGCTGCAAAAGTAGAAGCGGAAATAATTGAGGAGGAGTGCAAGAACAGCGGAATTTGCAGAAACTTTTTGACATGTAAAGTAATTAACAACCCCACTACGAAGGACATGATAGAAAAAGAAAGAGGGAAAGCAAGTTTACAACTAAAGTGGGATACGGTGAATCTCGATTCTATTCATATAGATCTACAATATCCGAAGAGCTTTGAAGGTATAGACCCAACTTACCAAAATATCGAAAGAGTAATCATCGATAAAGTTAATGAGTCTATAGACAAAGCTTTTCTCTCTAAACTTGATGAGAAATGTAATCCGCCCTTCTACTTTCTAGAGGATAAGATTACGCCTTCCGCACTCATGTCGGGAATCGCTAAGATGCGGTCCTATGGTTACAGGCCATATGGTGCCATATGGAACTCAGCCGACTTTTATGAGTTAATGAGTGATCAGGATTGGAAAAAATATAATGTAACACCAAATTATGAATATGCTGGTTGGCAACAGGATCTATTAAGCATTCGCAATTTTAATTCACTTGTAGTTCCGAAAGGAAAAGTATATATTGCAACTTCTCCAAAGGATTTGGGCAACGCCATTATTTGCAAAAGACTGGCTTTCTCGCAATCCATAAAGCCGATGTATATTACCTTTAGCTGTTCGATAGATATCGATCTGGCTCTTAATAATAAAATTGGCGTAGTGTCGATAATAAAAAAGCAATAACAATCGTTTTGCAAACTTTCTGCCTCAGATCTTCTGGCTTTTCAAGTGCATTAAAGCCATGGGCGATTATCTTAATTTACTTGGTTCTCCAAATCCTTTCAATCTCAGAATCCATGGAGGTAAGCCTGTCTATTCGGGGCAGGGACTTTACAATCTCCTGCGTCTTCACGGATACCGTAACCAGCCTTGGAATGAGAGCTGCTACATAGTAGATATCGGATATGGTGCTATCGTTGGGGTCAGAAACAATCCCCGAATCCTTGTCAGTCTTCACCTTGTACTGGTCCACTACCCAAGCCAAAGGCGAGCGGCCGTTTACAACGTACTCGAAGGCTTCCTTGGGGATGTTTTTAAAGGAAAGGTGCCTGTTTACGGTAAGGGTGCCCATGTCCTTATTGAGCCTCATAGCGCTGATTTCCCCTTCAGGCTTTCCTTCTTGCTCAATTCCTTCGTATTTAGGCGCTTCTTCATATCCCACATGGAAGGCTGCAAGTTCCCTTCCAGCCTTTTCAAACTCTTTAAAGTGAGAAGAGAAGGGTATGCGGGGGAGAACTTTCCCAAGGGTATCCTGATACTTGTCCCTGTATTCCTTGGAGTAGAGGAGACCGTAGACGTAGTAGAAGATTTGCACTTTGGCCTTATCGGGGTCGGAGTTCAAAGTGTCTCCGTAGACTTCCCTGAACATCTTCAGGGCCTGATCCGTGATAGCGCTTCTTCTTTCATAACCTTCAAGACCGAAACTGTCTTTCTCATAACGGTAGAGGGGGAAGCACTGAGAGTGAGGAATCAAATCAAGATCGGGCAATATATTCGCCATCAGGCATGAGAAGCTGTGAGACCCAACGCCTGCTACGCATATCTCCAAGTTGGACGAATCGGATTCGGGGAAGAGGGAAGGCTGCAAATAAGTCATATCGATTAGAGGTCTGTAAAAGTACAGGTACTTCATGGTGAAGGGACGAAACAGTGAAAGGCGAATATAACCTTCGTTATACTCTAGAGGCGAAGAAACTCTGTCCAGTAGTTGGTACATGCTCCGACCCCACTTTATCTTTGTGGGATCCTGTCTAACTACATTTTTTGCAACATCTTCTGCTTTACCGTTGCCTCCGTTTGCTTTCCACTCGTTCCACCTTGTAAGTTCCTCATTGAAGAAGCCTTTAAAGGTTTCAACATTTTGGAGCAGATCTTCCTTGTTGAAAGAATAGAGCCATGGATCTTTTCCTGTTGCAATTCCCCTGGACCATATCCTGAAGATTCCGGAATCTGCTTTATCTTTGTTCTCCTTAATCCCCATGGGAATTAGAGAATAGTAGGAGGCGTCTCGATGGTCGAACCAATCTCCAAAGCCATCCATTGAAAGGCTTTTCCAATCGGGCTCCTTTTCTTTAGCCTCTTTCAGAAGTTCCAGCTTTTCTTCTTTCGTAGCAAAGTCGGGAGTGGAAATGTAATGGATTGAGCTCCTGTGGTTAGATTCAGGGTTCTTTACGAGGAACGTGATCGCTACAGGAGTTTGGATATCGAATACGCTTTCCCCTTCTTTAGGGTCATGAAGTCTGGCGTTGCCCCTGAGATCGTAGACATAGATGTCGTTAAATTCATTCATAAAGGAACGTCTGATTCCTGCACCTGAACTGCTTCTCAGCCACCCGGCATTTGTTATGAAAGATACAATGCCTTTGCCGTTTAACCTGTCGGAAGCCCATCTGAAGGCACGAACATAAGAGTCGTTAAGGGACTGAGTGTTAGTTGAATCCTGCAAGGCTTTATAGGTGGAAGCAATGCGACTATCCAAGACGTCATAGCGTACATGGCGGTTATTCTCATTGGCATTGCCTTGATTGGCGCTATAGGGAGGGTTGGAAATAATTGCCCATATCTTACTGTCTTCCTCTTTATTCTCCCTATCATTGTTGAGAGAGAAAGAAGAGCCTAACGGCTGTTTATGCGTAACCTTATCTTCGCTTATGCCAAAGGTATCGGTCAAAACGGCTCCAGGGAAAGGAAGGCCTTCTTCTGTCCTCTGCTTCATGGCATCTTCTATGTTTAGAGTAGAGATGTAATAGGCCGTGGGCATTATCTCGTTGGACCAGATTTCCTTTTCGTACTTTTCTTTTACATGCTCATCATCTATTGCCCCGAGGTCCTTATCCAAGAGCCTGGTTACAAAGGTCCCGGTACCGGAGAAGGGGTCCAGAATTTGAATCCCCTCATCCTGGAGGCGCTTTCCGAAGTTCTTTTCAAGGATCCTGTCGGTCTCTTTAATCATGAAGTCGACCACGGGTTCGGGGGTATAAACTATTCCGTTTGCGTCAGCCTCTTTGGGGAAGACCTTTTGGTAGAACTTTTCATAGAAGTTCTTAACTAGCCTCTTTCTTGCAGCAGGGTCTTTCGCCACGGCCTTTGCAGCCTGCTCCATGGAAAACTTTAATTCCCCAAGTTCTCTGTCGTATGCAGAGTATGCATCCTTAAAGTCACCTGCAATGCTTTCAAGGGCCCTCGAAATCGGGTTGGAATCGAAATCTGAGGCCGGGAAGAGGATGGAAAAGACTGGCCTTGTCACAATGAACTGGGCTATGAGGTTTACGGCGTCTTCCTTCGTCTGGTCTTTGTGAAGGGTCTTAGATAGGTTTTCTTTAAACTCTTCAAACTTGGGCCTGATGTCAGGGGTATCCGCCAATTCGTCAATCTCATTAATCATGTTCCTGACGGAGCCTGAGATGTTTCCCACCCAGTCTTCCCAGTACATCGAGCTTCCGCACTTGGAAAGAATATAGGAGACAACTTTCTTTTGCATGTCTTCAGAAAACAGGGAGCGCTGCTGGGGCTTTTCTTGGAGTTCGTCTACTTCTTCGCCCTTCTTCTTTTTCTTTGACTTGTTGCCTTTCTCAGCCTTCTTTAAAAGAGCGAGGGTGTTAATCTGGGCATCTAGCCTTTCGTCCACGCTCCTCATGCTCTGAAGTATCTGCCAAATGGCTCCGTACTCATCACTGTCTTCAAGCATGTCTTCGGGGGTCTCATTATCTGAGAGCATTATGGGAATGATTATATAACCGTACTTTTTTCCTGGGGCCTGCCTCATTACCCTTCCAACTGCCTGAATAATTCCTATCTGACTCTGCCTTTTTTCAAAGAAGACAACGGCGTCAAGGGAAGGAACATCCACTCCTTCGGAGAGGCACTGGGCGTTTGTTATAAGCCTGATTTGGTCATTCTTTTGACCCTGCTTTAGCCAAAGAAGATCCGAGAGCCTTGCATCGCTTTTCATTTCCCCGTCTATATGGCGACACTTAATCTCTGGGTCTTTTCTGGGGAAAGCATCGGATGAAAGGGCCTGGGTGATGATTTTGGAGTTTCTTATCGAATTTGCAAAGCCTATGGCCGAGTGGGCAAAGCGCTTATCTTTAAGATCCTCAGCAGAGTTTTCACCCCCCGCTTCCCTAAAAGACACCCTTCCCTCAAAGTCTTCATAGACTTCTCCCTGATTGGAGGCCGAAAGGTCGGAAAGGTCGATGTATGCTCCCTGAATTTTTCCTGCAAGGGTAGAGAGATGTTTTTCAAATTGGAGCATCTCTTTTTTAGCCAGAGCCCGGGTCCTTTCGCTTCTGGCCTTATTTATCTCTCGCTGAAGTTTTTCTAACTGCTCTTTTGCAACTCTAGTGGAAGTGACTAGCTTTTCTAATCCTTTAAGATTTGGGGCGCTCTTCCTCATTGCAAGGATTAAAACTCTGTAGTCGCAAAGAACTTCCTTATCTACAGCCTCCCCAAACCCGAATCTGTAAAACTCGGGGCCGTACTTTTCCTCGTCATCCATGGAGTAAAGCACTGTGGCGTATTCGTCTTTTGCCTTATCTTGAACTGCATCGGAGTAAATCTTGGGGGTGGCAGTCATGAAGAGCTTTTTTACGGTATCAATGTAGTTGGGCTCTGCGGCTAAAGAAAACAGAGACCCTTCATGGGATGCCGTCCTATGGGCTTCGTCACAGATTGTAAGGTCGAACCTGACCCCAGTCTTTTCCTGAAACTCTTTTACGGCTTCAATGCTTTGGTAGGTGGAAAATACCACGCGGAGAGGATTATTTTTCCCTTCAATCTTCTTCCACTTTTGAACCATTTCATCTGAATTGGTAGTTACATCCGGGGAAGCAATATCAGATATGGTTTCATCTATCTCATCATCCAAGCCCTTACCGGTTCCTGCCGTTTGATCCGAGCAGACGATGAGAGGGGAAATTTCTTCTTCAAGGCTCCAGGCCTGAAAAGTTTGGGAGACTAAAGCGATTGAAGGGGCGAGGAAAAGAACCTTATAGGGCTTGCCTTGAGAAAGACGTCTAGAGAGAGAGAGAGAGAGAAGTAAAGGTCTTTCCGGTACCGCAGGCCATAATGAGCTTCCCTACCTGCCTTTTTCCTTCATATTCTTCCGCTTTAAAGCCCTCTATGCAGGCCTCAATTGCTTCCTTCTGGTAATCTCTTAACTCCTTTGCCGCCCTTTTCTTTTCTCCAAACATCGGGCCCCAGTCAAAGTCGGGATTATCTAATTCGTCTTCCCTTATGCATGTGTAGTGGGAAAGAACGTTTGAGGCCTGAGGGGAAACGCTTTGTGCAACGTAGCAGAAGATAACGTGGTTTTGAGGGATATGGTACCTTTGTGCCAAAGCTGCAATATTTGCAAGATGAGACTCGTCAAGGGTGAGGGTCGAGTTCGGGTAGTACTTGCACTGGATTACGTAGTAATTGCCCTCACTGTCCTGTGCTACAAGGTCGCAGCCGGTGTCTTGGGGAAGACGGTCCTCTTTAGATGAGGCCTCTAACCTAAGAGGGTTTGCAAGATCACCCCACGACCAGACCGCGACCCCTTCACTCTTTCCCCAAGGCCCGTTTTTAAGGTAGAAAGCGCACAGGTCCTCAAACGCTTTTCCTTCGGCATTTCTTTTAGGGAGAGAATAAGTGTCTTCGTACCACTTCGTACGTTTTTCAATGGCTTCATTAAAGTCCATAACGTTCCTTTCAAAGACGGAACAGTTTTAAAAACCAATAAAAAGCATACAGTAGATAATGGGAAAAACAAATTATGGAGAATAGTCCAAACAAAAGGTAACGCACCTATTCAAAGGCCCGATCACATTCTAAGGTGATGGAGCAAAGGGATTGGAAACATGCCTAAGAGCGTAAACATGTCTTTTTCCCTATGGCGCTGCTATGACGAAGACATGCTTTTTAAAGAAGATTAGAAATCTCCTATGGAACTCTCTCCTAGGGCTTTTTTACCTTTCCCCATTCATAAATAGGGAAAATCTTTTCAAATTAAAAAAGATCTAGAAAAGCCAAAAAGGGACTAAGAGAAACTACTTTGTGTCAAAACTTTAAAGTTAGCACTCTATAAACAATATGATTCCACAAAAAAATGCACCAAAATTGCTGAAGAAGTGGGGCATACAAAATATCACAATAGTTCTCTTACTTTTACAAACCTGGTGTTACGGCCGGAATTGGAATAACTTGGTCTGTTATAAGTTACAGCGCTCTTTAGAACTCATAGTACTTCTTACCGCATACCGAAATATCGCGCTAATTAGGTGGGAAGCTCTTAATAAAAATTGCTAAGGTTAATTTCTATAATTGTATCGCGTTCAATTGCTCGGAAGTAATCAAAAAAGCCCCCGTCAATTTATTTGTAACCTTGGATGAAGAGTGCGTCCAGGGCCCCTCAAACTGGGTTGACTTTAACAGTAAATGAATAAAAAATAAGGGCAAACTGTCTAAAGTTAGACATTTAACACCACTTGATATTCTTCATTTGCCCTAAAATAATGTTCTTTCCCCTAAAAACCAAGGGAAAACTATATCTCCCTCGGGCCTATTTCTTCGCAGTCGGCCCTAAATTTGGCAAGGTCGGCCTTTAACTTAGCGTAATCTGCATCCAAGTTGGCCAGATCGTCATCCAGTTCTTTACGCTTGTCCTTTTTATCGTCTGCCATAGTCGCTCCTCGTTTTCTTTTTATAGTTAAAACAGGCTTTTGGCGGAGCCAATCCACCTTGCCCCCGTAAAACCGCTTCGGCTAAGAGCTCGCAATTGTGGTGCAAGGCTATGCGCCCCGCCTTTTCCCGCCTTTTCGTGCAAATCTATAATAATCCGCTTTAAGCCTCCATGTGCTTTTGCCTTTTCTATGATTTCAAATGTTTTAAAATGCGCACTGCAAGCTCTTATTAAATTCACTTTCCTCTAAGGCATTTAATTCTGGCATTTATGAAAGCCAGTTTACGATATAGGTGAGAAAAGAATAAAACGCCTACCCTTTACGTTCCTATAGATAGACATGGATATTATGATTGAAACAAGGTTACGAATGTGATTGATATTAGAAATAAGACCCTCGTTGAGATTTCAATACCAAAACTTTTCCAGTTTTTTTTTGGAAATGGCCACCTAGTCAAGTCAACGAGGATTTGATTTCCGTATACTCCTCTAACATGGGAAAGGGGCTGCTGAAAAATTACGTTAGGCCAATTCTCGTAAGAGCAACGATCCTCGCTCAATATTGAAAAATTACGCCAATGTACGGGATGTTTTTGAGAAAGAAGATGAGCATTCGCCCAAATGGTTTAAGTCATATGTAGCTTTTATACCTAATTCTTGGCCGCATCCCAGTTATTCCATGCGGCATAACACCTGTTTTTAGAGTTTTCCCAATCAAGACAGGAATCATACTTTTTGTCATCAGCGGACACCAAATTGTTGAAAGCAGTCTCATATCCATTCTGAGCCGCTCGGAGTTCATAACTACCGTCAATGTATTTCCTAGCAGCGGACTTATATTTTATATATTTGAAAGCACTGTCATCGAAGTCCCGATCTAGTGACTCGGAATATTTATCCACCAGACTGCGCTGTTTATCCATTCTAGAAAGAATTAACGAAAAGTTACCAGATTTAGTCCTCGTCTTATTCCATTCGGCATCCTCTTGACTGCAGGCACTTTTCCAATTGGCCCATGCGGTTCTGCATCTATTAAAGGCATCATTGAATTCATTCCACTTATAATAGACAGCATTTGATTTGCTCTCCGTAGCTTCCCAGTTGATAATAGCGGTTTGAAGTCTACCCAAAGCGGCATCGTATTCGGTCTCTGACGAATCCAACTCATTTTTAGCGGCATCGTATTCGGTCTGGAATGTCTCATATTCATCCCGAAAAGCATCGCATTTAGCTAAAATAGCATTATATCGATCCCTAGCTTTCATACTTTTATTGCCAGTGTACTTTTTAAATTTTTCCCTGGCAGACTTCAATTTTTTTTCGGTTTTTTCCAATTTTTCCTTGATAACATCAGCATCATACTGAGCAGCGAGAGCTTTAGATTTAAAATTGTAAGAATTGCGGTTTACTTGGGCTTGGGCAACATTTAATTTGGCCTGAGCGGACTCCAAATTGCGTTTAGTATATTCATAATGATTTTCGGCCTTTAATACCCTAAGCTGACTGGAATGTAATCTGTCCTCAGCAACAATACAGGGGGTATCACTTTCCTGAAATTTGACATAGGCTGCCTTCAACTCAGCATAGAGTGCATCATATTTAGCTTGGCTGCTTTGATAATTCTCGCCATAATTTGGCATTTGCGCCCTTCTCTTTCTCCCCATAGTTTTATGGATTCTCGGCAACGCCTTTGTCCTCAATCTTATAAAGCTCATCAGAAAAATTATTTCTATTAATTTTAGAAAAATAGAAGCAGTCGACTGAAATGTGAACCTTTAATGTCAATTGGTAGGTACCGACGTCAAGCCAGAATTGACAAGGGTATCTAGAAAAACTTAATGCCCGCTTAAAATAGGTTGCTTTTATCTAAACCTTATTCAAGGCTTATCTATAATCACTACCTCTGTTTATTGCAAGAAAGGGAAACAAGATGAGGTACAGAAGGCGGCTTTGTCTTTTGACGAGAGGCTCTTTGAAACAGCTGAAAGCTTTTTAAAATCTAATCTGCTCCCAGGCTTTTCCCACAAATAATTCTGCTGGGTCAATCCATAATTTAAGGCACTTCCAGATGCATTCCACTTCTTGGGTCTAACTGGAAAGTAGTTACCCATGATCTTTAATAAACTGTTTCCTCTTCATCATCTTTTAGGGGGGAAGTCCTGTTCTATACTTTACCCTAAATCCAGTAGAAAACTAAAACTGGCGTTAGATATATGAAATCAAAATAACGGAGAATATAAAAAGCAGCTTTTTAAGGGAGCTGCATAACCCTGTCTGGTTGGGGTACCTGGACTCGAACCAAGAATAGATGAACCAGAATCACCTGTGTTGCCAATTACACCATACCCCAATGGTTGATCACTTATATCCTAAGTTGTCCGTCTCACAATATAGGTGATAGTACCCCCAACCAGATTTGAACTGGTGTTACCGCCGTGAGAGGGCGATGTCCTAGACCACTAGACGATAGGGGCCAACCTCTTGCTTCTCAGCGAGATTACTTGCACATTTCTGTGCTCGTCTTAAATTGTAGTACGTCAAATTTTGGAGCGCAAGGAGGAAATTCTTTCGATTACGACAGGTTTTCCGATTATCTCCAGAGATTCAAAGAGGGGGGCAGAAACCTTCTTTCCGCTGATGGCAAGGCGCACCGGGTTGAAAGCCTTCTTTGCCGGCAGGGACATGTCGTTTATGAGGCAGTCGGTGAGAAGGGTGTGGAGGGTGTCTGCCTTCCAGTCTTCTTCCTGGACGTTTTCCAGTTCCTTAAGGGTCCTGTCGAGAATTTCCTTGTCGCCCAGCGTGAGGGGTTCAAGCGCCCCTTCCTCGAACTGGAGTTCTCCTGCCCGGTCGATCAGGGGAAGCATCATAGGCACGGCTTCTGAAAGAAGGCGGACCCTGGGCTGCACCAGTGGGGAGATTCTAAGAAGCAGGGCCTTTTCGTCGGCCGAGAGGTTCTCCCACTTGCCGCTGGACACCAGCCCTTCTTTGAAGAGGTAGGGCACGCAGCGGCTTGCAAAGTCTTCGGTTTCCAGCATGCGGATGTGGGAGGCATTTATGGAGATGGCCTTCTTAAGATCGAACCTGGCGGGATTGGCCTTGACGTCTCTTACGTCAAACTTTTTGACCAGTTCCTCCATGGAGAAGACATCCTGATCCGAAGAGTAAGACCAGCCGAGGAGGGAGAGGTAGTTCAAGAGGCCTTCCCTTGTAAAGCCCATATCCCTGAGAAGGAAGAGGTTGCTTTGCGGATCCCTCTTGGAAAGCTTCTTATTTCCCTCCCCCATCACGTAGGGGAGGTGACCAAAGAGGGGCGTCTGCTTGGCAATGCCCAGCTTCTTTAGGTATTCGTAAAGGACGATCTGGCGGGGGGTAGAGGGAAGGAGGTCCTCCCCCCTAAGCACCATATTCACATCCAAGATTGCGTCGTCTACGGGGTTGGTAAGAGTGTAGAGGGGGTCTCCGTTGGGCCTGACGATTACAAAGTCCGGGAAGGAGCCCGCTTTATAAGTTATGGGGCCCCTTACAAGGTCGTCCCAGCTAATGTCCTTATCGGGAACGCGGATTCTAAGAGCGGGCTTCCTGCCTTCTTTCCTGAAGGCCTCTTTCTGCTCTTCGGTGAGGTTTCTGTCATATCCGTCATATCCGAAGGTCTCTGGCCTTCCTGCGGCCTTGTTTCTCTCGGCTATCTCTTCTGCCGTGGAGAAAGATTCGTAAGCAAACCCTGCCTCAAAGAGCTGCTTGGCTACGCCCTGGTATACTTCTTTCCTTCTCGACTGGAAGTAAAGGTCGTCATTTCCTTTTCCAATTCCTTCGTCCCAGTCTATGCCCATCCAGTTGAGGGCCTCGATTATCATGTCGAGGCTTTCTTGTGTATCCCTCCTGTCGTCGGTGTCTTCCATCCTAAAGATCAGGGTGCCTCCGGTGTGGCGCGCTTCAGCCCAGTTGTAAAGGGCGGTGTGAATCATGCCTACGTGGGGAATGCCCGTGGGCGAAGGGCAAAATCTTAATCTCAAATGCTCCGGAATAGCCGGTTTTTCTTTATCATTCTTTGCACTCATACCTCAATTCTAGGATCGGCACCCTTTAATTAACAGGAGCAAGTCTAATATAAAAGAAGTAGGAAGCGAGCTAAAAAGCTTGGAGGTAAAGTGAGGAAAAAGATTATAAAAGCCGCATCCGTTGTGGTGGCCGTGCTGGCACTTACATTGGGACTTGCGGCCTGCGGGCAGTCTCAAACCAGCGCCGCACAAAATACAGACCCCACAATCAACGTAATGCTGGATTGGACCCCCAATACCAATCACGTTGGCCTCTATGCCGCAAAAGCCCTGGGCTATTACAAAGACGAAGGGATAAACGTAAATATTTTGCCCGTTTCTTCCGCCGGGGCAGAGCAGGCGGTGGAAACCGGAGTTGCCAATATCGGTTTTTCTACCCTAAGCAACGTAGCTGCCTTCGACGCCAAAGGAGCGCATCTGCAGTTAATTTTTGACCTCACCCAAAAAGACGTGGCGATCTGGTGCGCCCTGGCTTCAAACAAATCTATAAAGACCCCAAAGGACTTTAGCGGAAAGACCTTTGTCACCTTTGGCTCTGCCGAGCAAAAGGCAGTGCTCAGGGAAATGATAAAGAACGCGGGAGGGACAGGGCAGTTTTCCACAATCACCGTCGGAACTTCCACCTTCCAGACTTTGGAAAGCGGCAAGGGAACCTTTGGCGGGTTCTATGCCACTTGGGAGGGGGTAGAAAGCCAGCTAAACGGCCCCAAGCTCACCTGCTTTAAATCCGTAGACTGGGGAGTTCCGGGCAACCCCACCCAGCTGGGATACGCCGTAAACACTTCCTGGGAGCAGGCGCACGAAAAAGAGGTGCAGGAATTTGTAAATGCCACGGCCAGGGGGTATGCCTACGCCATAGCCAACCCCATACAGGCCGCCCACCTTCTGGTTCAGGGCGCCAAGCCCACCCAGGTCCCTATAAAGCTTGCGGAAGCTTCGATGGAAGACATAATAAACAACAACTACTGGGGAAACTCCAAACAGATAGCGGCCGCATGGGAAAAGACAAAGTCGGATACCACCCTTTCGGCTTCAGAGCTTGGAGGATTTGGAAACATAAACTTCCAAGAAGCCCAGAGCTATTTGGACTTCCTGTGGAAAAACGGGGTCTACGACACCCAGTCCGATCCCTCTCCGGCACAGCCCAGCGCCCAGACTTTAGGCACTAACCAGTACGTAGATGCAAAATAAATAAATGAAAAAAAGGGGATACAGGATCTGGATAGGGATCGGCACTTTCGCGATCCTTATAGCAATATGGCAGATTTGCGTGTGCGCGGGGAAAATAAGCCCCAGGGTTTTAAGTTCCCCGTGGCAGATTTGCGTGTGCCTCGTAGAGTACTGGCCCTCGGTTCTCTCTTCTGCCACTTTGATTACCGGCCTTGAAGGCTTTTTGGGCTTCTTAGCCTCCATTCCCCTGGGGCTGGCCCTCGGAATTGGACTTTACTCTTCCAAGACCGTGCAGTCCTCCCTCTACCCTCTCATAGTGGTAGCCCAGATGCTCCCCCTTATCACCATTGCCCCTTTGTTCATAATTTGGTTCGGATTTTCCCCGGCGGGCAAGGGTGTGATGGTTGCCGTCTTTTCCATTTTCCCTATAGCCGTGCAGACTTTCAGGGGGCTTAATAAAGTTCCCGAAGAATACGTGGACGTAGCCAAATCATGCGGAGCCGGCAGGTTTTGGATTCTCCTCCACGTAAAACTTCGCCTTGCAGCCCCCCAGATTTTTGGAGGCATGAAGATTGCCACGGCTTACGTTTTTGCCACTGCCGCCACGGCAGAGTACCTGGGAGCCAGAAATGGGCTGGGTATAGTCCTGCAGTCTGCCTTTGAATCCTTCCAAACCCCTTTAATCTTTTCGGCTACTATCGTAATAATCGCGATGACGGCCCTCCTTTGGCTGCTGGTTTCGATTAGCGAATGGGCGGTTTCCAGGCCAAAGAGGAGTTTTCTTAAGTTTGGAAGGAAATAGGGGATGATCGAAATAGACGAAGTTTCTCCGGAAATTGAAGAAAAGAAGAGAATTTACCGCCTTCGCCTAAGTCAGCCCCTTTACGGGGCGAGCCCCCTGGATGCCTGCGCGAGATTCTTCTTTAAGTACGGCCAGTTCTCCGGGAGAGCTTCTAAAAGCGAATACTGGTACGCCAGCATGTGGCTCTCTATTTACCTTGTAGTCTGCTGGTGCGCATACGTTCTGTTTTTTTACAATCCTTCCCTAATCGGCATTATTTTGCTGACCCTTATGGTAGCTGGGCTGCTGTTTGTGGTGGTTCCCTTCCTTTCCCTCACCTCCAGGCGCTACCACGATGCCGGATTTAGCGCGCTTTGGATGCTTATAGGGTCTGTAATATCCCTTGCCGGCATCGTGGTGGCCGGATCGGCCCTGGCGGATGCCACAAAGTTAATGCTCGCGCTAAACCACTTAAACAAGGCCTTCGCCTCAGCTTCGGGAGGGGCCTCCACTCTTCAAAGCCCTTCTACCCAAAGTGCCGCCTTTATTTCCGAAATGACTTTTTCTTCTGCCAAGGCCATCCTCCTGACTTCCATCAGGGAGGAAATAAGGCTTTTGTTTATAGGATTTTTAATTATGCTTCCCGGACAGGTGGTGGACATAATTTTCTGCCTTTTGCCCAGCAGGCAGAAGGGGGTCAAGTTTGACGTGCCCCGCCTTCCCTACCAGTGGACAATCACAAAAGAAAGCTACCTAAATTCGCGCAAAAGGAAAGAAAAGAAAATCAGCGAATCTTTCCTGCAGGGTTGAAGTAGGAGGCGCTGAGCAGCTTTCCTGTAGCCGCGTCTATGCAGAATTTGCTTACGGAAGCCAGATCTACCTTGCGCATTAACGGGTTTAAAGGCGTACTGCTTTTAGTTAGAAAATGCCTAAGAACCCAGATGGGAGACTGGTGGGAGACTACCAGGATCGTGTCATCCTTTGCGAAGTTGATCTTGGAATGGATGAAGGAAACCATTCTGTTTTCAATCTTTACGTAGTCTTCGCCCCAGCCGGGGGTTTTAAGATCTAAAAACTTCTTCCAGTTTGAGGCCTTAAAAAAAGAGGCGGACCCGTATCCCATCCTGCAGCCTTTGAAGCTGTTTTCAGCTTCGATGAGGCGCGGGTCGGTCCTTACCCTGAGTTTTGGCAAAATCGCCAGACTCCGCCTCTCATTTAAAATCTCCGCTATCAGCTCGGCTGTTTGCACCGTCCTTTCAAGCGGGGAGGCGTAAAGGGCGCTGGCAGTTATGGCTTCGTCTATCGAGGAAAGGAATCGGGCGGTCTCCCTTACCTGCCTCATACCGGTAAGGGAGAGTGGAAAGCCTTTAAGCCTTTCGTAAATAACCTTTTGGGCGTTGGCCACCTGGCCGTGCCTGATGAAATAAAAAACGGTTCTGGTCATAGCCACCCCTTTGGAGTGTGCTTTTTAGCCCAGGTTCCCAGCTTATGGGCCAGGACGGTTTTCTCTTCGTTTCCGTCTTTGGGTTCGTCCAGCAGCACCTTTCTTACGGTAAAGCTCCATGCAGCTACTATTACCGAACCCACCAAAAGCCCTATATTGGCAAACAGAGTGTACCTTACGTGGTCTGTCTCTGAGAGGTGGGAAGAGATTATGACGTTGGTAAAAATCCAGACTATGAAGTCATTTAGGCCCAGGCCAATAAAGGAATTTAAGAAGAAAACCATCATTTCCGTCCAACGGGGCATATCGCGCCTGTGGATGAAAACATGACTCATGCTGGCCGAGTAGTTGTAGGCCAGGGCTACTAAAAATCCAATTGATACGCCGAGGATCGATCCAAAATGCGCCATAAGAAGCACATTCATCACGGACCAATTTATGCAGAACGCAATTCCGCCCACGGCCGCGAATTTAACAAACTGACCAAACAGCCTTTTCATTGCATGCATTTCCCCCAAGGAGGGGGAAAACTACTCCTCGGTTACGGCCACTGTAAATTCGGAAGTAATCTGGGGATAGAGGCGCGCCTCTACCTTGTAGCGCCCGGTCTGCTTTATTGCCTCGTAGTGGAGGGTCTTGGGATCTACTACTATGCCCTTGTCCTTGAGCTTTTCGACTATGGCTTCAGGGCTTATGCCTCCAAACAGTTTTCCGCTCTCGGAAACCTTGGCAGGAATTATAACGGTAATGCCGTCAAGCATGTCCTTGAGGGCTGCGGCCTTCTGCCTGCTTTCCACCTTTTCGGCGTCCCTCTTGGCAAAGGCGGCTTCCTCCTTCTGGGCGGCTTTTTCGGTCCAAAGCTGGGCCAGGCCCTGCCTGACCAAAAAGTTTCTGGCGTATCCTGCAGCTACCTCTACGCTCTGCCCGGCAGATCCTAAAGAGGGAACATCCTTGGTCAATATAACTTTGATTTGTTTGCTCATTTTTACCTCAGCGTGTAGAAGTGGAGTAGGGCAGGAGCGCCATTTCCCTGGCGTTCTTTATAGCGTTGGCGATCTTGTGCTGCTGCTGGACAGTAACACCGGTAATCCTTCTGGAGCGTATCTTGCCCCTGTCGGAAATGAACTTCCTTAAGAGGGCCACGTCCTTGTAGTCAACCTTTCCTACCTTGATTGCAGTAAAGCCGGCCGGCTTCTTGTATACCTTGGATGAAAATTGCATTCTTTTTGCCATCTTTTATTCTTCTCCTAAAATCCCGGATCTTCGTCTATGCCCAGGGGGCTGTCGGGAGCGCCCCCTCCGTAGGAATAGTCTCCGCTTCCTGCCCACGGGTCCTGGGGGGCCGGAGCAGCCGGAGCCTGGCGCTGGGGAGCTCTAGAGTAGCTTTGGGATGCGTACTCGTCTTTAGTAACAGTGCAAGATGCATACATTAAAGACGGTCCCACGTCGTTTACCCTAAGTTCCATAGTCGTGCGCTTTTCGCCTTGTTGGGTTTGGTATGAGCGGGCAATAAGGGAGCCCTGAACTATCACCCTCATCCCTTTGGCAAGGGAGTTGATCACGTGATCGGCCAGGTTCCCCCAAGCCGTGCAGTTCATAAACAGGGTTTCCTCTTCCTGCCTTTGACCGGTCGTTCTGTCCACCTTGTAGGGGGTGGATGCCACGCGGAAGGAAGCGAGCTTGCTTCCGCTGGGGAAAGTCCTAAGCTCGGGGTCGGCTACCATGTAACCAATCAGGGTTACGGGAGTTTCGTTGGGCATCCTAGCGCCTGTCTTCGCGCAGGACCTTGGTGCGCACTACGTTCTCGCTCAGCTTCATCTGCCTGTCGAGCTCGGCGCAGGTTTCGGGGGTGCAGGAGAAGTGGGCTACAAGGTAAAAGCCGTCGTCTAGGCCGTTTATCTGGTAGGCCAAGCGACGCTTGCCCCAGTAATCTATATCTTTTACTTCGCCGCCGTCTTTAGTGACGACGCTCATGAACTGATCCATCAGCTTCTTGACGCTGGCCTCTTCCATGGAAGGATTGATTATGGCCATCATTTCGTAAGGATGAGACACTTAACCTCCTCTGGTCTTTGTCGATCACGTTTTGCGTGACAGGAGTTTTACTCGTTAATTCAGTTTACTTGCTACTCTTTACAATCTTTCAACCCCAAAGATGCCAAATCTTTGATGCGGCTGTCGGAAAAGTGGCCTATAAGGCAGTTGGCTATAACCCTGTAGCCTTCGTAACTGGGGTGGAAGCAGTCGGAGCACCAGAACCATTTGGTGTCTCCGTGGGGGGTGCCGACCGTCTGGTTTACGTAAAACGCCCCGTTTGCCTCACACACTTCCTGGGCGACCTTAGCCTGGTAGAGAGTGGCTTTTTTGAGCTGGGCCTGAAGGGCCCTGCCAAAGGCGGGAACCATGTAAACCTCGGCAGAAGAAAAGACTATAACCTTGTCTGCCAGCGCTTTAGCCATCTCGATGGATTCTTTTAGCTCCTTTTTCCACTTTTCATCGGTAGGCCTGAAAGCCATAAGATCATTGCTTCCCGCGCAAAGTATCACAACGTCCCAGTGGTTCCCTTCCAGGGAGGGAAGGAGCCTGTAGCGCACCCGGGTCAGGGTGGCCCCAAACTTTCCCACCAGATTCCATTCCACGTTCCTGTTCATTCTTTTTGCCAGGAGCCTTAAAAATTGCGGAACGAGCCCGTACTTGGTATTGGAGCAGCCGCAACCCAGAACCATGGAGTCTCCCACTGCCACGACGGTCAGGGGCCTTTGTTCTCCTCCCCCCACTTCTATAAGGCCGCTGGTTTCCCCCGGAGGCTCCTTTGCAAAATCCATATTCTTTAACTTCAGCGCGTCAATTTGCGCCGCTATCTTTTCCATGGCGTTCATTTTGCCTTCTTTCTGCCTTAATCTATTCCTCCGCTACGAGGTCTAAGTAATCCTCTTCCCATCTATCTTCAACACCATCGGGGAGCAATAAAATCCTATCGGGTTTCAAAGCCTCCAGAGCTCCCCTGTCGTGGGTGACTAGAATGCAGGCCCCCTTGTACTCGCCTATCGCTTCCAAAATCTTTTCGCGGCTGGCGGGATCCAGGTTGTTTGTGGGTTCGTCCAAAAGTAGCAGGTTGGCCCTCGAATGGGCCAAAGAAGCCAGAGAAAGGCGCGTTTTTTCTCCTCCCGAGAGCACTGCCGCTTTTTTGTACACTTCGTCGTTTGAAAAAAGAAAACTCCCCAAGGCGCCCCTGGCATTTTCCTCGCTCATGTCGCTGCAGGATTCCATCATGTTTTCCAGAATCGTAAGGTCCCCTTTGAGGTTTTCGTGTTCCTGGGAAAAATAGCCTATCTTGCATTTTTCCCCGAGCTCGATTTGTCCCGAATCGGGGCAAAGAAGGCCCGAAAGAAGGCGGAGGAACGTGGTTTTTCCCGCTCCGTTTGCCCCCAAAACGGCGATCCTTGAATCTCTTTCCACCGTGAGGTTCAGATTTTTAAATAATGGGCTTCCGTTATACCCGTAAGACAGATCCCGGCATTCTGCCAAAATCCTCTCCCCCTTTTCAGGCTCTGGAAGGCGGATATTTGCGATCTTTTCCCGCTTTCTTTCAAACCTTCCCTCTTCGAGAAGTTTTTCTGCTCTCCTTTCCATATTCTTTGCCGCCACGGCTTTGGTGGCCTTGGCCCCCAAAGAAGCGCTCTCTTTAAGAAGCCTTTCCGCTTTTTTCTTTGCAATCTCTGCGGCCTTGGCCTTCCTCTCTTCTTCCGCCTCCCTTTCCTTTAAAAACGCGCTGTAGCCAAGGGAGTACTTGTCAAAGACGCCGTCGTGAAGGTACCAGATTGAAGTGGCGCACTCGTCTAGAAGTTTTTTCGAGTGGGAGATTAGAAGCAGGCTTCCCTCAAACTCCTTCAATTTTTCCGTCAGCCATTCGATGGCCTCCGCGTCCAAATGGTTTGTGGGCTCGTCGAGTATGAGGGTGTCGGCTCCCGCAAAAATAATCCTCGCCAGTTCCACCCTCCTTTTCTGTCCTCCGGAAAGGGCGGAAAGGGGGCAATCCATATACTTTTCTATTTCGAGCCGGGAGGCCATCTTTGTAGCCACGGCTTTGGCGCTCCAGCCTCCCAGGGCTTCAAACCTCTCCTGGAGCCTGTTTAGTTTCTCTATGTCTTTTTCCAGGTTCCTTCCCTCTTCTACGGCTTTTTGCGCCTGCTCTATTTTTTTGGCAAGGGAAGAAAGGCCCTTTACCGATAAAATCCTTTCCATCACGGTCTGAGCCTGATTTTCCACGCGGGTTTCCTGGGGAAGGTAGCCTAAAGTTCCCCGGATTTGAACTTTCCCTCCCTCGGGGGAGAGCTCTCCTACCAAAGTCCTTACAAAGCTCGTTTTTCCGGCCCCGTTTTTCCCCACCAGGCCTATTTTTTCTCCCGCCCCTATGGAAAAGGAGACGGGATAGAGGATCTGGCGCGCCCCCCAGCTTATAGATAAGTCGTCGGCTGTGATTGACATGGAATTTTTCCTTAAATACAAAAGTTAGCTAATTTAGACTTTAGAGTATTTATAAGAAAACCTGCAAAAAAATACAGAAGGCGAAATGTTGCAAGAAGAGGGCGTCTTTGTAGACGATCTTTCAAATGTAGAAGCGAATAAAAAAATCGTTATAAAGGGGGCGGCGGAGCATAATTTAAAGCAAGTGGATTTGGCCATCCCCAAAAATAAGCTCGTGGTTTTTACGGGATTGTCAGGATCGGGCAAGTCCTCTTTGGCTTTTGACACTCTCTGCGCCGAGGGGCAGAGGCGATACATGCAGTCCCTCTCCTCCTACGCCAGGCAGTTTTTGGGCCAGATTCCCAAGCCCAAAGTGGACTCCATAGAGGGCCTTAGCCCCACCATCTCGATAGATCAAAAGACCACCAACCACAACCCGAGATCCACCGTAGGGACCGTAACTGAGATATACGACTACATGCGCGTGCTTTTCTCCAGAATCTCCATCCCCCACTGCCCGATATGCCTGGAAGAGGTGGGAAGGCAAAGCGCAGAGCAAATAGTGGATGCGATCTTGGATCACGGAGGAGAAGTGCAGGTCCTCTCTCCCCTCGCCCGAGAAAAGAAAGGGACGTTTGAGGGCCTTTTCGAGGACTTAAACTCCAAGGGCTTTGTGAGGGTTGAAGTGGACGGAAAATACTTTAGGACTGACGATCCCCCCACTTTAAAAAAGCAAGAAAAGCACACCATCTACGCCCTAATCGATCAAATCTCCCTAAGCTCCCAGGAGCGAAGCCGCCTTACAGACTCGGTTGAAACGGCGCTTGAGCTTTCAGGGGGAAGCGTGGTGGCGAGGTTTCTTGAAGGAGAGGGCAGGGAAGACGAATTTTTCAGCGAGAAAGTGTCTTGCCCAAACGGGCACAGCTTCGACTTGGATATGGAGCCTCGCAGCTTCTCATTTAACTCCCCTTTGGGAGCCTGCCCTTCGTGCGGGGGGCTTGGCACAAAAGAAGAAATGGACCTTAAAAGCGTTATAAAAGACCCCTCCCTTTCCTTAGATCAGGGCGCAATAGACCCCTGGAACCACCAGATAACCGACCACTCAGAGCAGCTTTACGAGCTAAGCCTTCAGATGGGATTTAAGCTGACTACCCCTTGGAAAGATCTTCCCGACAACGTGAAGGATGCGATCCTTTACAAAGGGTGGAACTTTAGCGAAGACAAGCCCGTAAAAAACAGATGGGGCCAGAAAAGGAGCAGGATTTACGGCTTTGAACCCCTTTCCCGCTGGCTAAATCGCAAAATTTCCCAAAGCGACTCGGAAGTTATTAGAAGCTGGTACTCAAAGTGGATGCACTCCACCCTGTGCTCGGAGTGCCATGGAAAAAGGCTGAGAAAAGAAATACTGGCGGCTTGGATCGACGGAAAGTCGATAGTGGATGTGTGCCAAATGCCCATCAAAGAAGAGGCGGAGTGGATAAAAAGCCTCTCTCTTACCCCAAAGCAGGAGCTTATCGCCAAAGACGCCCTTAAAGCCATAGGCCAGAGGCTCGAATTCCTCCTTGACATCGGCCTTGACTACCTCACCCTTATGCGCTCCGCATCTACCCTTTCGGGAGGGGAGGCGCAGAGGATAAGGCTTGCCAACCAGATAGGCTCCAAGCTCACCGGGGTGATGTACGTTTTAGACGAGCCCTCCATAGGGCTTCACCAGAGGGATAACGACAAAATGCTCTCCACCCTGCGAAGCCTGCAGGCTTTAGACAACACCGTGATAGTGGTGGAGCACGACGAAGACACCATACGCAGCGCAGACTGGCTGGTTGACGTGGGGCCTTTGGCCGGAAAAGAAGGGGGAGAAATAATCTACTCCGGGGCGCCGGAAGGGATTTCAAGAGCCCCCTTGTCCATAACGGGACAGTTTATGACCGGAAAGCGGAAGATAAAAGTCCCCTCTTCCAGAAGGGAGCCGGGCGGATGGCTCAGGCTAGAAGACGTAAACAAAAACAACCTAAAGCATCTTGACGTCTCCATCCCCCTCCAGGTTTTTTCCACCATCACCGGGGTGTCGGGGTCGGGAAAGTCCACCCTCATGGATGACATCCTCTACCCCCGCCTTTCAAGGGACCTGAACGGTTCGTCGTGCGAAGTGGATGAAAAGGAAGGGAAGATAAAGGGGGAGGAAAACCTGGACAAGGTGATTTACATCGACCAGTCCCCCATAGGGCGCACCCCGCGCAGCAACCCTGCCACCTACACCGGGGTGTGGAACGCAATAAGGGATCTTTTTGCCAGAACTCCCGAGGCGCAGATAAGGGGATACAAGCCGGGCCGTTTTTCCTTTAACGAAAAAGGAGGAAGATGCGAGACCTGCCACGGGGACGGGGTGATAAACATAGAGATGAACTTCCTTCCGGCCGTTCAGATAAAGTGCGATGCCTGCGGGGGCAGGAGGTACAACAGGGAAACTTTGCAGGTGGAGTACAACGGAAAAAACATTTCCCAGGTCCTCGACATGACCGTAAGCGAAGCCTGCCAATTTTTTAAAAACATCCCCTCCATCCTCCGCTACTTAAAGGCCCTGGAAGACGTGGGGCTGGGGTACATCAGCCTGGGGCAAAACGCCACCACCCTTTCCGGAGGCGAAGCCCAAAGGGTAAAACTCGCATCCGAACTTCAAAAAAAGCAGACCGGAAAAACCATCTACCTTTTAGACGAGCCCACGACGGGCCTGCACGCAGAAGACGTCTCCAAGCTTCTTGAAATCTTTAAAAGGCTTGTAGACAAGAAAAACACCTTAGTAGTGATAGAGCACAACCTGGATGTGATAAAGAGCTGCGACTATGTGATAGACCTGGGCCCCGAAGGGGGAGACAAGGGAGGGAAGGTGGTTGCCACAGGAACTCCGGAACAGGTGGCCAAGACGGGCACTTGGACCGGGCGCTACCTTAAAAAGGTTCTATGCTAGACCCTCAAAACGCCCCCAAGAGGGGGGAAATTCCTGAAACTTTCGGCGTATACAAGTGGAAGGACGCCGAGGGGAGGGTGATTTACGTAGGAAAGGCAAAGAACTTAAGAAACCGCCTCTCTTACTACTTTCAGCCCCTCCCCTCCCTTCCGGCCCGCACGCGCAATATGGTTTTATCTGCCAAAAGCCTTGAGTGGACCGTGGTAGATAACGAGCTAGAAGCCCTCTCTTTGGAGTACTCCTGGATTAAGGAATTTAACCCCAGGTTCAACGTCGTTTTCAAAGACGACAAAAGCTACCCCTACCTGGCCCTCTCCTGCAGCCAAAAGTTTCCAAGGCTCTTTGTAACCAGGCGCACCAAAAGAAAGGGTATCCTGCTCTTCGGGCCCTTTGCAAACTTAAAGCTTTATAAACTTCTTGGACCTCTGACCCACCTTTACCCCCTGCGCACCTGCAGCGACGAAGTCTTCAAAAGGCATCTGGCCCACAAAAGATCCTGCATTCTTTATGAACTTGGCCGGTGCTCGGGGCCGTGCATAGGCCAAATCGATCAAAAGGCGTACGCAAAAATCGTGAAGGACTTTTCTTCCGTCCTCTCTTTTCCATCCAAGGCTTCGCTAGAAGAAGCGAAATTAAAAGCCGAAATCGAAAAGCAGGTTGAAAACTTTAACTTTGAAAAAGCTGCGAGGGCCAGAGACGAGCTTTTAGCCCTTGGGCAGGTGACGGAAAAAAATTCAGTAATCGGCATGAAAGAGAACGAGGATGTTTTTGGAGTTGCAGAGGGAAAGGAGATGACCTATTTTTACCAGTTTTGCGTGCGGGATGGGCGCATCCGGGCAGAAAGAAGCTGGGTAGCCGATTTTGTGGAAGACGAATCCAAGGAAGATCTTTTGGGCCGCCTCCTTTTTTCCTTTTACCAATCCGGAAAGGAAGAAGGGTTTAAGAGGGAAAGGATCTCGGACCCCGATGAGGGTTTCAAAGAAACTTCCCCCTCCCTTCCCGCATCCATCCTCCTCCCCTTTCTCCCGGAGAACGCAAAAGGGATAGAGGAAATGCTTTGCGCCATGTTTTGCAAAAAAGTGGAACTGAAAATTCCCAAAAGAGGGGAAAAGAAAAGGCTTTTGGAAGAGGCCCAGAAAAACGCCCTTGAAGGCGAAAAGCGGATGGAAAAGAGCTCCCTTAAAAAGGCGGAATCTAGAAGAAAAAGCCTGGAAGAGGCAGAGAAGCTCCTTTCCCTTCCTTCCCTCCCCCTCCTCATAGAAGGCTTCGACATTTCCAATTCGGCCAAGGGGGAAAACCAGGTGGGCTCCTGCGTCTCCTTTGTAAACGGCCTTAAAAACAGCGAGGGGTACAGGAAGTTCAAACTTTCTTCAACAGACGATCTTCACGCCCTCAAAGAAGTGGTGAAGCGAAGGTTTGAAATGGACCTTCCCTCCCCCGACCTCCTGGTCATAGACGGGGGCCCAGAGCAGCTAAAGGCGGCAAGGGAGGGAATAGAAGAAGCGAAGAAGGAAGGGGGAAAAGGAAAGAAAGTTTCCATAGTAGCTTTGTCAAAAAAGCTGGAGGAAGTGTGGAGGGAAGAAGATCCCTACCCCCTGATTCTTTCCAGAACCGATCCGGTCCTCCTCCTTTTGGAGGAGGTAAGGGACGAATCGCACCGCTTTGCCATCTCCTTCCACCGGGATCTAAGGCGCAAAAATCTTCTTCAAAAGTGAGGACTGTAAAATAGAGGCGAAATCCTAATAGTCAAAATTTAAAAAGCATTTAAAGTTTTGCGCTTTTTAGCGCGCTTAGATCCTTTCAAAAAAGCAGCAAGAGAGGCGAAGAGTGAGGGCGGAAGTTTATAGCGAACTTGCACAAGCGAATATAAGCCCTTCCATGCGTGAAATCCAAATAGCCACCATGCTCAGGCTTTCTATGGTCATAAAAGTTGCAAACGGGGCGCTCGTTTTGGAGTGCCCCTTAAAATCCCAGGATCTGGCCAAGTGGCTGCACGACGCCATAAAAGAGACTTACAAAATAGATTCTCAGGTAAAGAAAGAACCTCAGGGAGCAGGCTTTGTCTTCTGCCTTCGCCTTGAGGGAACGAACGCAAAAAAACTGCTGCTGCTCACCAGGCTTTTAGACAGGAAGACCAAAAGGATCATTGCAGGCTTTCCCGTTTTTGGAAGCGTCCCGCCGTTTCTTGCGGCCACAGCTGTGTGGAGGGGGGCCCTCATGGCCCAGGGCGAGCTAAGTTCTGACAAAAAAGAAGGGGCCAAGGTTTACTGCTCCGTGCCGGAGTTGGCCCAGGAGTTGGTAAAAAACGCCTCAATTTTAGGGCTGGATGCGCATATAAATACCAAGGGGCGAAGGAAGAGCGTGGAAGTGGAGGCCGACCAGACCTTAAAGCTCTTAAACCTTTTGGGCGCCAAAGACTGGGCAATAAAGGTGTGTAACACATACGCCCAAAAAGACGAGGACACGAGGCATGTAATTTCCCAGCTCTACAGGGCCAATAAGGACAGAAGCTCGAAAGCGAGCCAGAGCGCCTGCCAAAGAGCCCAAAGGGCTCTTAAAATTTTGGAGGGAAAGAATGTAAACCCCAACCTCATCGAGGCGGGGCGCCTCAGGCTCCAATACCCCGATGCCACTTTAACCGAGCTGGGCAGGCTTGCAAATCCGCCTATCAGCAAGGATGCGCTGGCAGGAAGAATGAGGCGCCTTTATAAACTGGCTATGGACACCCAGGAGGGCCGCGCCTAAAGGCCGCAAAACAAATTCAATGCCTTTTGAATTAAACTCTTTATAAATACGCTTGACCCGATTAGAGGGGAGAAAATATGGAAAGCATAGAAAAGTTGGGAGATCTGACGGGCAAAACCGCCCTCGTCAGGTGCGATCTCAACGTTCCCTTAAACGAAAAGGGAGAAATTACAGACGACAGGAGGATAAGGGAAGCTGTTCCCACCATAAAGGACCTTCTTTCCCGCGGAGCTAAGGTGATTGTAACAGCCCACCTTGGGCGCCCCGGAGGAAAAGTGGATCCGGCCTTTTCCCTGGCCCCCGTAGCCCAAAGGCTTTCCGAGCTTTTGGGAGCCCCGGTCATCCTCGCAAAAGATGCCGCAGGGGAGGATTCAAAGAAGTTGGCCAAGGAGCTTAAGCCCGGAGAAGTCCTCCTTCTTGAAAACATAAGGTTTAGGCCCGAAGAGACGAGCAAAGACGAAGAAGAGAGGATGAAGCTGGCAAAGGATCTGGCCTCCATGGCAGATCTTTTCGTCTTTGACGGATTTGGAGTGGCCCACCGCAAGCACGCTTCCAGTTACGACGTTTCCAGACTTTTGCCCAGCTACATGGGCTTTTTGGTAGCCAAGGAAGAAAAGGCGCTTAACAGGGCCCTTGAAGACCCTGCAAGGCCCTATACCGTGGTCATGGGCGGCGCCAAGGTTTCAGACAAACTCAAAGTCATCGTCCACCTTCTGGATGTGGCTGATAGGATCCTTGTGGCCGGAGGCATGGCCTACACCTTCATCAAGGCCAACGGAGGGCAGATCGGACAGTCCCTAGTGGAGCTAGACATGCTAGACGAGGCCAGGGAGTGCATGAGGATAGCCAAAGAGAAGGGCGTGGAGTTTCTTCTCCCCAAAGACCTTGTAGTGGCCGACGCCTTCTCAAACGACGCTTCTACCGAGATAGTGGACGCTTACGAGGTGCCCGAAAACATGATGGGAATGGACGTGGGCCCCAAGACCTGCGAGGAATTTGCCGCAAAGATTGCCGATTCCAAAACCGTATTTTGGAACGGCCCGCTTGGCGTGTTTGAGTTCCCCAAGTTCGCAGAAGGCACCCGCTTTATCGCCCAGGCCATGAAGAAGGCCACTGAAAACGAGGCCTTTACGATAATAGGGGGCGGAGACAGCGCGGCTGCGGTAGATGCCTTCGGCTTTAAGGACGGCGACTTTTCCCACATCTCCACCGGAGGCGGAGCTTCGCTGGAGTTTCTTAAGGGAGAAGGGCTTCCCGCTCTGGGGGAAAAGTAAGCATGACCTCTTCCCCTGCGCCCTGCCTTTTGGCGGCCAACTGGAAAATGAATATGGACCACCTTAAGACTTTAGACTTTCTTCGCCAGCTTTCTTTGCTTCTGCCCGAAGAGAGGGTGTGGAAAGCGGGAGTAGAAATGGCGATTTTCCCGCCTTTTACCAGCCTGCGAACGGCCCAGGTGTTTTCCAATTCCTACCGGCTGCCCATATCCCTGGGGGCCCAGGACGTTTCCCCCCACGAATGCGGGGCTTTTACGGGAGAAGTGTCAGCATCTATGCTAGAAAAGCTAGGATGCCGCTACGTTCTGGTGGGCCACTCCGAAAGCCGGAAAAATCACCACGAGACGCGAGAAGAGCTGGTGGGAAAGGTTAAAAGATCCATTTCCTCTTCTATGATTCCGGTGTTGTGCGTAGGAGAAAAGGAAAAGGGAGAAGAAGACTGGGAAGAGATAACTTCCCAGGCGGGCGAGGTCTTTTGCGATCTTGAGCCCGAAGAGAGGGAAAAAGTGATTGTTTCCTACGAGCCCGTGTGGGCGATAGGCTCTTCCATGACAGCTTCCCCCGATCGCATCAGCAGAGCGACTTTAGCTTTAAAAGGTAAGATGCAGGAAAAGTTCGGTCTTTGCCCCCGCATTCTTTACGGCGGATCGGTGAACGAGGGCAATATAGATTCACTTATGGGACTTGGCTTAGGGGGCTTTTTGGTAGGCCATGCCAGCCTGAACCCAGCGGAATTTGCCACAATATTTCAGCGCCTGGCTGAAGAGGGGAGCAGATAGTGAAGGCGTTGGTAATTATTCTAGACATCCTGGTCATAATAACCAGCATCCTCCTTACCCTCCTCATCCTCATGCACAAGGGCAAGGGGGGAGGCCTGTCGGATATGTTCGGAGCCTCTGCAAGCGGGCAGAGCGCGAGCACTTCCGGGGTCGCCGAAAAGAACTTAAACCGCATAACGGTGATCGTGGCCCTTATTTGGATTGCAACGATAATCGGCCTCGGACTTTTAACGAGGTTCGGATTTACGGCTTGGTGATGAAATGATACGTTACGCTTTGGAAGATGACGCCCAGGAGCTGGTAAAGCTCAGACTTGCTGAACAAAAGGAACTCCACCCGGATGCAGATGCCACTACAGACAAGGTGAAGGCCATTGAAAAGTGGATTAGACAGTCTATAGGCAACGTAAACACCCTGATACTGGTGAGCGAAACCGACGGAAAGATTGGCGCTACATGCACTTTTGTGGTGGAGCACAACATTCCGGGCCTGGTAGACAATGGCAACTACGCGTATATGTGCAACGTATACACGGTCCCCGAACAGAGAAAACAGGGCATAATGGCCGATATGATTTCCCAGGGGGAGGTGGAGTTGAAGGCGAGAAATGTGTGCGCAGTCTATTTTGACAGCGTTTCTGCCTCCATGATTTCCCTTTCCCAAAAGCTGGGCTACGTTCACCGCACCAGCTTCTACTCCAAAGATCTTGTGGACTGAAGATATAATAAAAAAAAGTCGGACGGGCTTAAATTCAAAGTCGGTCCGACTTTTTTGTGCGCCTTTTAGGCTACATCTTCTTTTCGATTTCGCTTATCAAAGAGTTCCAGGAATCTTTGAACTGATCTATCCCGTCCTTTTGAAGGTCTTCGCTTACCTTCTCTATGTCGATTCCAAGAGAGGCAAGTCCCTCTATCACCCTGCGGCTTTCGTCGAAGTTGAAATCGGAGGGCTCGCCCTTGCCGTGGTCGGCCTCGGCCTCAAGGGTGGAAAGAGGCATGGTGTTTACGGTCTTGGGCGCGACTAAAGAATCTACGTACAGGCAGTCGGGGTAGGCGGGATTCTTAACTGAAGTGCTTGCCCAAAGCAGCCTTTGCGGGCGCACTCCAGCCCTTTCAAGGTCAGCCCACCTGGGGTCTGAACTAAACATCTTTTCAAAGAGGCCGTAGGCCAGGGTGGCGTTGGCTATTGCGGCCTTTCCCTTTAGAGAAAGGGCCTCTTGGATGCCGATCTTGTCTAGCATGGCGTCGACTTTGGTGTCGATTCTGGAAACAAAGAGGGAGGCAACCGATCCCAAAGGCCTAAGATCCACGTCGCTTCTGAGTGCATCTTCTGCCCCGTTTAGGAAGGCGTTGATCGCAGCCTGGTAGTGGGGAAGGGAGAAAAGAAGGGTCATGTTTACGCTGATTCCGTGCCCTATGCAGAACCTTGCAGCCTCAAATCCGGCGGGGGTGGCCGGAATCTTGATCATGGCGTTCTTTCTTTCTATCTTCTCCCACACTTTTTGGGCGGCGGCTATCATGGCTTCAGAATCGCCAGAGATATTGGGGTCTATTTCCAGTGACACCCTTCCGTTCACCCAATCGCTCTTTTCGGCGGTGGGCCTGAAGATGTCGCAGGCTGTGCGCACATCTTTTACCATCAGGCTGTAAAGGATGTCGGAAGAACTTTTGCCCCCTTCCTTTATTTCTTCGTCGTAGAGGGAGGAACCGTGTATGGCCTTGTAGAAGATGTTGGGGTTGGTGGTAACGCCGCATACCCCGTCTTCATCAATCAGATTTTGAAGCTTTCCGGATCCCATAAGGTCCCTAGAGAGGCTGTCTAGCCATACCGACACCCCGTTTGATTCCAGGCGTGCCATATTTTCGTTTTTCGCCATTGTTTCTCCTTTTATTCTTCCTTAAGGCTTTCTAAGGCTTTTTCTACCACGTTCTCCACCGTCATGCCCAGAGCCTTCATATTTTCGCTTCCGCTTCCCTGCAGGCCGAACCGATCTATGCAAACCGTCCTTCCGGAAAGCCCGACGTACTTGTACCAGCTCATGGCGCTGCCGGCTTCTACGGCAACTCTCGCTCTTATTTCATCGGGGAATACGGATTCCCTGTAGGAAAGGGGCTGGCGCTCGAACCACTCCATACATGGAACAGATACAACCCTTGCCCTTATTCCCATTTTCTCCAGTTCTTCTCCGGCCTCGAGAATCAAAGAGACCTCTGAGCCGCTGGCCATGAGGATAAGGTCGTCGTCCTCATGGCCCTTCAGGACGTAGGCTCCCTTGGGCAGGCCCTCCCTGGCCTTTTCTTTTGTAAGGGAGAGGGTGGGCACTTTCTGGCGGGTAAGGATCAGGGCCGAAGGAGAGGTTCCTTCTTTTTCAAATATTTCCCTCCATGCCTCGCAGGTTTCAAATGCATCGCAGGGCCTTATTACGTCAAGGTTGGGCATGGCCCTGAGGGAGGAAAGGTGTTCTACGGGCTGGTGGGTAGGCCCGTCCTCTCCCAGGGCCACCGAATCGTGGGTAAGGACGAAGATATTGGGGATATCCATCAGGGCAGCTAGCCTCACCGCCGCCCTCTCGTAGTCTACAAACTGAAGGAAGGTCCCTCCAAAGCAGCGGGTGGAAGAACCCAAAAGGATGCCGTTGGTAATGGCGCCCATGGCAAATTCCCTCACCCCAAAGTGGATTACCCTTCCCGAAGGAGAGCAGTTGGGCCACTGCTTGGTTCCAGATCCCTCGGGCCCAAAGGAAGCTGCCCCTTCGATTATGGTATTGTTGGATCCCCCCAGATCCGCGCTTCCTCCCCACAGCTCCGCCATTACTTTGGCTATGGCGTTTAGGGCTTTTCCGGAAGAGGCCCTGGTGGGCAGCGGATCTAAAGAGAAGCTTTCTTCAAGATCGTCTAGGGCCTTGTCAAACCCCTCAGGAAGCTTCCCTTTTTCCATCCTTTCGTGGAGGGCTGCCTTATCGAGGTTTTGATCCTTCCACTCTTCAAATCTCTCTTCCCACTCTCTTTTGTCCTCTTCTCCCCTCTTTATAGACTGCCTTGCATAGGCCAAAAGATCCGGGTCTACTTGAAACTTTTTGTCAGCATCCAGGCCCAGCTCCTTTTTAAGATCCCTTACAGCCTCTTCTCCCAAGGGGGCTCCGTGCGTCTTCTCGCTTCCGGCCTTTCCGGGGGTGGGCCAGGCTATGACGGTGTTTACCTGTATGAAGTGGGGCCTGTCTTC
Source organism: Aeriscardovia sp. (assembly GCA_017632945.1). Classification (GTDB taxonomy): domain Bacteria; phylum Actinomycetota; class Actinomycetes; order Actinomycetales; family Bifidobacteriaceae; genus RGIG1476. The sequence continues at coordinate 199,007 of JAGBQH010000012.1, forward strand.
CACCTTCCTGGCCTTCTTTACGGCCCTGAGGAGGGCCTGAATGTCTTCCTTGTATCCGGAGGGGGTGTTGAAGTCCACGACGTCGGTGTACCAGCCGTAACTCTTGTAGCGGGCCAAGACGTCTTCGGTTAGGGTGATGGAGGTGTCCCCCTCGATCTGAATTCTGTTGCAGTCGAATATCACAAAGAGATTGCCAAGTTTTTGAGTCCCTGCCAAAGAAGAGGCTTCAGAGCTAACTCCCTCCTCTATGTCCCCTTCTCCGCACAGCGTCCACACTTCGTGCTTGAACAGATCGCTTTCCAAAAGGGCAGACTCGAACCTGGAGGCCATGGCAAAGCCTACGGCGGTAGAGATGCCCTGCCCCAGAGGGCCGGTCGTCATCTCAATTCCCTCCGTCAGGCCGTACTCGGGGTGGCCCGGGGTCTTAGAGTGCATGGTTCTGTAGCCCTTGATGTCGTCTAAAGTGAGGTATCCGGCCAAAAAGAGCTGCACGTATTGGGCTAGGGAAGCGTGGCCCGAAGAGAGGATGAACCTGTCTCGGCCTTCCCATTTTGGATCCAAGGGATCGTGACGGAGCACGTGGCGGTAAAGGGCGTAGACGATGGGCGTCATGGAGATTGCGCTTCCCGGGTGCCCGCTGCCGGCCTTTTGCACAGCATCTGCAATCAGGCCTTTAGACATGGCTATGGTTTTTTCATCCAAATTGGACTTCTTCAACTCATCCATTTCAATCCTTAATTGAAAACCAGTGATGGAGAGGGAAAACTCTCATTTTAAAGATTAGAATGCGGCCCATAAATTTAACAGAAAGAATAATTTTTTCAAAAAATATAGCACTCTCAGGCTTTGAGTGCTAAAACGATATATTAATATCTTCCCTTTTGGGCCTAAGGAGGCAGGAGTGCACCAAGATCGCCAGACGCTGGTGCTCAAAATAGTGGTAGAAAGATATATACGCACTCATGAGCCCGTAGCATCGGGCAGTGTAGTAAAGGAGTTTCCCACCCCCATCAGCTCGGCTACTATACGAAACGACATGGCTGCCTTAGAGAGGGAGGGGTACCTCATGGAGCCCCACACCTCGGCGGGGAGGGTTCCTACCGACAAGGGATACAGGCAGTTTGTAGACGGGCTCTCCGATCGCGACTTGGCAGACCCGCGCCTCAAACCTTTAAAAAATCTTTTAGCTTCGGCTCCAAGCATGGAAGAGGGGATAGCGGGGGCGGTAAAGTTTTTATCTAATTTAACCGGACAGGTTGCTATCGGCGTCTCCCCTCCACTTTCCTCCCTCTTTCTTCACAGGCTTGAAATAGTTGGAAAGGACTTTCTTACAATAATCCTCATTTCCGATAACGGTCAGGTGGAAAAGTGCGCGATGGAAAACCCCGGCCTTTCCAAAGAGGAAATCAATAAGGAAGTAGAAAGGATAAACGGGGAGCTTTCAGGCCACCCCCTTTCCGATCTCGCCTCCAAAATCTCTTCCATCACCCCCTCCTGCGCAAAAGAGGAAAAGTTTTTGGAAAAACTTTCAAAAAGCCTGCAGATGAGCGGAGCGAAAAGGGAAGTCTACATATACGGAATAGATCTGGCCTACAGGCAGATGCAAAAAGACCTGCTTGCCCCTCTTTTGGACGCCCTGGAAGAGAGAATGGCCCTTTTAAGCCTTATGGCTTCAATCTCTCAAGAGGGAATAGGAGTGGCAATAGGATCTGAAATCCAAAGCTCCACCCTTTCGCATGTTTCCGTCCTTTCAGCCCGCTATGGAGCGGAGGGCTGGCAAGCTTTGATAGGATCGATTGGAAATACTTACATGAATTATCCCCGCGCCATTTCCTCTCTGCGGGGCGTAGCCGAATGCCTGTCAGATTTTGCATTCCAACAATTTCCCCCCGCTTCGGCCGACAGGAGTTTTAATGGAGAATGATTATTACAAGATTCTTGGAGTCTCGAGAGATGCTAGCCAAGAGGAAATACAAAAAGCTTACAGGAAACTTTCGCGCCAGTACCACCCTGACATCGCCGGAAAACAATTTGAAGACAAATTTAAGGAAATAAACGAGGCCTATTCGGTTTTATCCGATCCTGCAAAGCGCCAGCAATATGATATGGGTGCATCTTCTTTCTCTGGCGGGGGCGCAGGATCCGGGTTTTCCTCCATGGATTTTTCCAATCTTGGAGATATTTTTGGGCAGTTCTTTGGGGAGGGGAGCCCATTTGGTGCTCCCCCAAGTTCTCCTATCCCCCGTGAAAGTCGCGGAGGGGACGACCTGGTTTCCCTTACCATCAGCCTAAAGGATGCAGTCTTTGGAGCGGAAAAACAAATTGAAGTGACGACCTTTGCAAAATGCAAAGCCTGCGATGGAACGGGATCTAAGAGTAAAAGCGCCCCCATCGTTTGTCCCTCCTGCCACGGCACGGGCTTAAAGAGGCAGGTTCAAAGAAGCATTTTAGGCCAGATTTTAACCACAGTGCCCTGCCCTCAGTGCCAGGGCCACGGAACCATCATCCCCGATCCTTGCTCTGAGTGCCAGGGGACCGGCCGCGTGAGGGTAAGAAGGACTATAGAGGTAAAGATTCCGGCCGGAATAGAAGACGGCACGCGCATAAAGATTGTAGGGCAAGGAGAAGCGGGGCCGCTTGGAGGCCCCGCGGGAGACCTTTACGTGGAAGTGCATATTGCACCAAACAAGGAATTTACTCGCAAGGGTCAGGATCTTCACTGCTGGCTTTCCATTCCTATGACGTGGGCCGCGCTGGGAACCAAGACTTCCATCTCAACTTTTGACGGCGAAAAAGAGCTTGAAATACCCGCCGGCACCCAGTACGGCCAGACCGTAGTAATGCCCGGGCTCGGCCTTCCTAAATCCGAAAAGGAAAGGGGGGATATAGTCGTCCATATTCAAATTGAAATTCCGACCGGCCTCTCAGGAGAGCAAAAAGAAGTTTTGGAAAAGTTTGCCTCCCTCCACGATGCGGGGGCTGGGGCCAATATGCAGGCAGCCCAGGAAATGAAGCCTAAAAAGAATATTTTTGCCAGAATGAAAGACGCTTTCAAAGGTTAATAGAGCCTTTTGGGAAGCTTTGGGAAAGGGGAAAAGGGCACTACTGAGACGGAACAAAGCCCATCTCTTCCAATCTGCGAGCAGTAAATCCCGGGCCCTTCGGGAGCAACCGCAAATTTCTTGAGATCGAATTCGCTTTCCCTGCTCAAGACCAAAAACCTTCCCTCCGGCCCTTTAAACCTTTTCAGCGGCGCAATCGGAGTGGAGCAAAGCTTTGAATAAAAAGAAGCTAAAGAGAGGGAGGATGGGGAAAAGAAGATGCGCTCGGGGGCAAAACAGGAAAGGGTTCTAGAAAAAGAAAGCATGGATGATGGGGGAACCAAATCGGGATTTGCCCAAAAAAGGGCGCTTGAAGGAAGGGGGAGGAGAGTTGAAACTAAATTGCGATCTGCGTTGTAACTTAAAAGCTTTATTGCCTCCTCTTTTCCCACAATACGGATTTCTTCCGTCTCGCTGTCCTTCCACCTTTTGGTGCCAAGCCCTTTTTGAACCTTTGAGGCCAAGAGGGGGGGGATTTTTTCTCCAGAAAAGTAGAAGACGCTTTTTTCTCCAAAGCGGGTGGGGTAAAAAGTAGATCCCAAAAACCCTAAAAGCCTAAGGCTAAGGCCAGTTTCTTCCTCAGCCTCGCGCAGCGCGCAGTGGGCTACGCTTTCCCCTTCTTCGATTTGGCCCTTAGGAAGGCTCCAGTCCTTATAGAGCCCCCGGTGCACCACGGCTACGCATCCCTCATCTTGCAGAACTACTCCTGCCGCTTTCGTCCTTAGACTTGCCATTGCCCCCCCTTTTCCCAAATTTTGTATACCATTTTTTTATATCAAATCTACAGGAAGGCTAAATAGAGAATGTCGCTTTATGGCAAATACCGACCCGAAACTTTCCCCGAGGTCATAGGTCAAGACCTTATAACGAGCGCTCTTTCCAACGCCATAGACAATTCTAGAATTTCTCAGGCCTACCTTTTTTCCGGGCCCAGAGGATGTGGGAAAACAAGCTGCGCCCGCATTTTGGCAAGGTGTCTAAACTGCGCCAAAGGCCCCACTTCCCACCCCTGCGGAGAGTGCGAAAGCTGTATAGAGCTGGGAAGAGGGGGCTCGGGCTCGCTAGACGTTATGGAAATCGACGCGGCAAGCCACAACAGCGTAGAGGATGCTAGGAGCCTAAGGGAGCAAGTCCAGTTTTCCCCCCTAAGAGACAGGTACAAAATATTTATTTTGGACGAAGCCCATATGATCAGCACCCAGGGCTTCAATGCCCTTTTAAAAGTGGTCGAGGAACCTCCCAAAAACACCATCTTCATTTTCGCCACCACTGCCCCCGAAAAGGTTCTGGCCACCATCCGATCTAGGACCGTGCACTATTCCTTTAAGTTGGTAGAGGCCGGCGTAATGAAAAAACACCTGCGAGACGTCTGTGCAAAGGAAGGGGTAGAGGCCGGGGACGAAGTTTTGGACATGGTCGTCAAACAGGGAAGAGGGAGCGTGAGAGATTGTTTATCTGTACTGGAAGAACTTATAAACGGCCGTTTTGGAGAGGAGCTAGATCCTGAAAGGTGCAGGAAGATTTTGGGCCTCCTTCCCTCTGAACTTGTAGAAGGATACCTTGGGGCCATTTTGAAATCTGAAGCTGAAACGGCCTACGATCTGGGAGAAAAAATGGGCGATTTTGAGCCCTCGGCCATGATGGAAGCCCTGCTAGAAAGCATCCGAGAAAAGCTGGTGGAAAACTTTAAAAAGGGGGAGGAGGAAAAAGAAGCGTCGCAGCTTCTTTTTATGTCTGAATCCATAAAGGACTATTCTTCGCTTTTCAAGCTTTCTTTATCCCAAAGCCTTTCTTTGGACCTTTTAACATCCAAGCTTCTCTCTTTTTCGCTCACCGGATCCCAGGGTGCTTCTCCTAAGATTTCCCCCTCCCCCGCCCTTCCTTCTTCCTTCCCGTACCCTTCTCCTGCGCCTTTGCCCCGCAAAGCCGCCGCGCCCTCCCAAAGCAAGGAGGAACTCAAGGAGAAGTGGAAAAAGGTGCTTTCGGATTTGCCGGAGGAAGTAAAAGAGAATGTGGTAGAGGAAAAAATTCCAGACATAGATTTTGAAGGGGGGCAGGGCAGAACCGCCATCCTCCTCACTTTCGCCACTCCCTTAGATCAGCACGCCTTTGCCCTGCGCCTAAACAGGTCGATCCCGAAAATAGTGGGGGAGGCGGTGAAAAAAGAATTCGGCCCCAACTTTTTCATCCAGCCCGCAAAGAGGGCCGCAAACGGCGAAGTGGTCACAAAAGTAAAAGATATGAGCACTGAAGAGCTTTCCATGCTTTCAAGGGAAATGATCAAGGAAAAACCCCTGAGCGTGGAAGAAATTGCAAAAAAAGTTGAAGGAAAGGTGATAGAGGGTTAAATGGACATCATAGAAGAAGCGATAGAAGCCTTCAGCCAGCTTCCGGGGATAGGGCCTAAAAGCGCGAAAAGAATCGTCTACTCCCTCATTTCCTCGCCACAAAAAGGAAAGAGAATCGAGGGGGCGATAGAGAGGCTTTCAAACGATCTGACCTTTTGCAAAATCTGCGGGAACGTGTCGGACGGGGAAGTGTGCAAAATCTGCTCGGATCCGAATAGGGAAAACACGATTTGCGTAGTAGGAAAGCCGCTGGATGTGATGAGCTTTGAAAAGACGGGGGTTTACAGGGGAAAGTACCACGTTTTGGGAGGCCTTATAGATCCTTTGAGCGGCATAGGCCCCCAGGACCTGAGGATAGCGGAGCTGAAAAAAAGGGTGGAAGAAGAAAAAGCGCCGGAAGTAATTTTGGCCTTGGATTCTACCGTGGAGGGGGAGGCCACTTCAACCTTCATCTCTTCCCTCCTTCGCGGGAGTGCCAAAATTTCCCGCCTGGCCTCGGGGATACCTGTAGGATCCGAACTTGAATACACAGACCAGCTCACCCTTTCCAAGGCCCTCACCGACAGAATGAGGGAAAACTAGTCCGCAAACTGCGAGCGGTAGAGCTTGGCGTATTCGCCGTTTTTCTTCAGCAGCTCTTCGTGGTTCCCCTTTTCTACGATATTTCCGTGGTTCACCACGAGGATGGTGTCTGCATCCCTTATGGTAGAAAGCCTGTGGGCTATTACAAAACTCGTCCTGTTTTGGCTAAGGCTGTTCATGGCCTGCTGGACCAGCATTTCGGTGCGGGTGTCTACAGAACTTGTGGCCTCATCCAAGATGAGGATGTCTGGCTGGGAAATATAGGCTCTGCAAATTGTAAGCAGCTGCCTTTCTCCCTGAGAAAGCTGGGAAGCGTCCGAATCTAGCATGGTCTGGTAACCGTTCTTGAGGGAGGATACAAAGTCGTCTACGTGCGTCTTCTTGCACGCCTCCATGAACTCTTCTTCGCTGATCTCTTTTCCGGGCTTTAGGCCGTAAAGCAGGTTGTCCTTTATGGTTCCCCTGAAAAGCCAGGTGTCTTGGAGCACCATGCCAAAGTGAGATCTCAAATCCTGGCGGCTGACATTTTTGGTATTTATCCCCGATACCTTTATCTCGCCCTTTTGAATTTCGTAGAAGCGCATGAGAAGGTTTACTATCGTGGTTTTTCCGGCGCCCGTGGGGCCTACGATAGCTATCATCTGGCCCGGGGAGGCTGCAAAATTCAGGTCTTCTATGAGCGGGTCTTCGGGAAGGTAGGAGAAGTAGACGTTTTCAAATGCTACTTTGCCTTCAAACTTCTTCCCATCCTCCCCAAAGTGCTCTGTGGCCTTGTCCTCTTCCTCGTTTTTCGCATCCAAAAAGTCGAAAAACCTTTTGCAGGAAGCCAGGGCGGACTGGACGTTTGTAGACATGGATGCCAGCTGCACGACGGGCCTTTGAATCTGGCGGGAGTACTGGGCGAAAGCCTGCAGGTCTCCCAGGCTAATCTGGCCCCTTATAACTGCAATTCCTCCGATGATTACAATCGCCACAAATATCAGGTTCCCCAGAAAGCCGTCTACCGGGTTCACGGCTCCTGAAAGGGCCTGGGCCTTGTAAGTGACCTTGTAGAAGTGGTGGTTTCTTTTGTCAAAGGATTTTTCCACTTCCTTTTGCTGGTTGTAGGCCTTTATAACTTCGTTTCCCGAGTACACTTCCTCGACCTGGGACTGGATGTCTCCAGTTGCCTGCCACTGGGCGACAAAGGAGGGCTTGGACTTGTTTATGAAAATTTTCGTAATCAGAACCACTATGCACAAAGCCCCTATTGTGCACAGGGTAAAAATCCAGGAAATCGTAAACATCATGATTACGACCCCGAAAATCATAAAACTCGAAAAGAGGAGCTGGGAGAGGATTTGCTGAAGGGAGGTGGTGATGTTGTCTACGTCATTTGTCGTAGTCGACATTATCTCCCCCCTGGGAACCGAATCGAAGTAGCGCAGGGGAAGGTGGTTGATCTTTTCCTCTATCTGCCTTCTCATTTCAAAGACGGACTTGGCGATCACTCTGGCCAAAAGCCAGTTCTCAAATATCCTCAGGGCTACGGCTATAAGGTAAATGACCCCCACCCATACCAAAAGGATCGCAAAATACTTCCAGTCCATCCCTATTTTGAGGTTTATGGACATGGCCTTGACCATATCGGCAAGCTTTCCCATGCCGTGCAAATCCATCATGTGGATTATGACAGATTTGGGGGTGCCCGGCTTGAAGCCCGCGTCCATAAGTTTTTGGCTCATGAGGCCGGAAAAGAGGACATTTGTGGCGGTGCCCAAAAGCCTTGGCCCAAGCACCGTCAAAAATACGCCCACAAGGCCCGAAGCAATGGTCAATATCAGGGCCAGTTTGTACTTAAAAAGGTAGGAGCAAAGCCTTTTTATAAGGGTCCTTTGCTCTTTTCCCGTAATCAGCTTTTTGTATCCGGCCATCTTATTCCTGCATTGTCCCGCTTTGGGAGGCCACTATCTGTTCATAGGTCTCGCAATTTTCCATGAGCTGCTCGTGAGTTCCCTCTCCGACAATTCTTCCCCGCTCCAAAACGATTATCTTTTCAGCAGTCATTATGGAGCTAAACCTTTGGGCCACAAGGAGCATGGAGGAGGTTTTAATTACAGGCTTCAAAGCTTCCCTCAGCTTTTTATCTGTAGCCATGTCGAGGGCCGAAAAGGCATCGTCGAAGGTATAGACGGGAGCGCCCCTAAGGATCGCTCTTGCGATGCACAGCCTTTGCTTTTGTCCGCCCGAAAAGTTCGTTCCTCCCTCTGAGACCTTGTAATCCAGTCCTTCCCCGAAGCCCTCTACAAAGTCTTTGGCCTGAGCGATTTGCAAAGCTTTCCAAATTTCTTCATCCGTCGCATCCTCTTTTCCAAAGAGCATATTGCTTCGGATGGTTCCGGTGAAAAGTTTGGCCGTCTGAAAGACGGGGGCAAAGAGGGTAGAAAGGTAAGATGGGTCGAACTCCTTTAAGTTGTGGCCATCTAGCAAAACTTCCCCTTCGTCGGGATCGTAGATCCTTTGGGCAAGGGAGAGAATCGTACTTTTTCCGCTTCCGGTGGCGCCTATGAAGGCGGTAGTTTCACCCACATTTGCCTTAAAGCTTATGTGTTCCACCGCTTCGTGCTTATCGGAAGAGGGGTAGGAGAAAGAGACGTCTTTAAACTCTATTTCGCCCCTGACTTTTTCAGGCTTATAGGGGTTTTGAGGGCAGGTGAGGCTGCTTTTATCGTCTATTACCTGTAGCAGCCTTCCGCTGGAAACTGAAGCTCTTGGCAGCCTGACCGACATCATTGCAGCCATCATAAAGCCCATAAGCACAATCATGAGGTACTGAATGAAAGCCTGAAGGGCGCCTATGGGCATGTGGCCAGCTTCTATCAGCTTTCCTCCAAACCACATTATCGCCACGTCTGCAATGGAAGTGATGAACCAGAGGATAGGCCCCATGGACCCCATCCAAAAGCCTATGGGGACCAGAAGGTCGTAGGTGTCCTTGTTTACCTTCCCAAACCTTTTTTCCTCCGTCCCTTCCCTTGTGAAGGCTCTAATCACGCGCACCCCCGTAATCTGTTCGCGGATGACGGAGTTTAAAGAATCAAAGATTTTTTGAAGTTTTCTAAATAGCGGCCCCATCCTTCTAAAGATCAGGGCTACAACCACCATGATCACGGGAAGCACCAGGGCGAGGGACCATGTTAGTGGTCCGTTTTGCTCCACTGCCATTACAAGGCCGCCTATAAACATGACGGGAGCCTGAAGGACGAAAAGAAAAGCCTGGAAAGTGGCGCTTTGTACCTGCTGGACGTCGTTGGTGGACCTGGTGATAAGGGAATCTACCGAGTACTTGTCGGTCTCCTTCTTGCTAAGGTTCTCCACGGAATAGAAAAAGTCTTTCCTTGCCAGAAATCCTATTCTGGTGCTCAAAAAGGAGGAAATCATAACGGCTGCGACATTGCACGCCCCTTGGACGAGGGCGATTATTATCATAATCCAGCCTATTCGGTAGATGGCCTTTTCGTCGCCTACCGCTACGCCCTTGTCGATGATTTCTGCTTGCAGATTGGGAAGGTAGAGATTTAAACAGGCCTGCGCGATCTGAAAAAGCAGCAGGCCCAGAAGCGCCAACTTATAAGGCCTAAGGTAGCGCCTCAAAAGTTTGACGAGCATTTTTTTTACACAGCCGTTCCGTTCTCATCCAAATACGGATTTACGTCCTTAGGGCTCTGAAGGATGAAAAGCATGAGGACGGTGGCTATAAATACGGCGCTCACCGAAATCGTAGCCCACATGGCCAAATGAGGAAGCCAGATTATTACAAAAAATACTATTCCGGCCAGAGCCATGATCACCCAGTTGATGATCTTGGCAATGCCCCACCCGCTGTGGTAGCGTCTTCCCATTGGATCGGGTCTCTCCGACTGTTCTGCCAGATCCGGGCTCCAACCCGCTTTTGCGCTATCCGGGCGTTGTTTGTTTATTGCAGCCATGTTCGTTTAATTCCGTACCGGCGACTAACGCCAAAATTACATAAATCCCTAACTTTATCTGATTTATTATATCCCATGCTTCTGGGCCAATAGGGTAAAAACTTTGGCTGCGCCGCTACTCGAGAAAGTAGTCCATCAAAGATCTGGCTAAAAAGTCATTCAGGAGCCTTCCTCGAAGGGTAGGAAAAAGCGCGCCTTCTTTTAAGTAGGCAAGGCCATAGAAGGAAGAGATCAGATCGGATTTTGCCTTCTTTCCGCTTTCTTTTTCCAATTTTTCAAGATCCAGCCCGGTTTTTAACCTTAGGCCCAAAAATATCTCCTCTTCTTCCCTTTCTTTTTGGCCAAGAACTTCCCCTTCCCAGGGAAGATCTCCCTTTTGAACAGCGCTCGCCCAGGGCCCGGGCCTTGAAAAATCCCAAAAGCGCAGATTGGAGAAGTGAGAATGGGCCCCGGGGCCCAGGCCTATCCAGTCGTCATTTTTCCAGTATCCAATATTGTGGAGGCACTCTTTCCCTTCTCTTGCCCAGTTGGAAACTTCGTACCACTTGTAGCCCCTCCTGGAGAGTATGGAGTCTGCAAGTTCGTAGTCCCGGGCTTGAGCGCCGTCGCTCTCTTCCGCTATCAATCCTTTTTCCAGCTGGCGCCCCATTTTCGTGCGGGGGTAAATGCTTAAAGCGTAGCAGGATACGTGGTCCAGCCCGAGGCTGGATGTAAGCCTCACCGTCCTTATCCACTCTTTTCTTTTTTCGGATGGTGCGGCATAGATGAGGTCGGCGCTGCAAGAGAGGCCTGCTTTTCTGGCTTTTCTAATAGACCTCCACGCTGCAGCCGGAGAGTGGGTCCTGTCTAAAATCCTTAAAATCCTGGGTTCCCACGACTGGACCCCGAAAGAGACCCTGGTAAATCCCGCCTTTTTTAAGTCGAAGAGCTCTTTTCCCTCTACAGAATCCGGATTTGCTTCCGTGCTGATTTCAGCCCCCTCTTCTATTCCCCATGCATCCCTTATGGCTTCAAGAATCTTAGACAGCTGAGAAGGAGAAAGCGCAGTCGGAGTTCCCCCTCCGAAAAATACGCTCGAAGCGGGCTTTAGGGGAATGGCATGCTCTTCTTGCCACCTTTTTACCCTCTTTATCTCTCTCTCAAGAAGCGAAGGGTAAGTGTTTTTATCAAAGCCGGGGGCCAGGGAAAAGGAAGTGAAGGTGTTGAAATTACAGTACCCGCACCTCTTTTTGCAGAAGGGAATGTGGACATAAACCCTAAAAGGACTGTCTGAAAAACTGTATGCATTCCCCAGATCGTCTGGAGAATAGGGGGGAAGGGTATTTGAAAAGTTCACTTCTTTGCGTGGGCCTTAAGTTTTTCACGTATGTCTTTGTCATCCAGATCTTCGAGGCTAAGAGCTGAGATGAAGGCTTCCTGGGGGATGGCGACGTTTCCTATCATCTTCATCTTTTTCTTGCCCTCCCTCTGCTTTTCCAAAAGCTTCCTTTTTCGGGTGATGTCTCCTCCGTAGCACTTGGCGAGCACATCCTTCCTTAAGGGGCTTATAGTCTCTCTTGCTATGATTCTCTGTCCGATCGCAGCCTGAATGGGGATTTCAAACTGCTGGCGGGGGATTAACTTTTTAAGTTTTTTTGTCATTTTCAGGCCGTATTCGTAGGCCTTGTCCTTGTGGCATATGGCGCTTAAGGCATCTGAAAGCTCGCCGTGGATGAGGATGTCTACCCGGACGAGGTCTGCCTTCTCTTCCCCGGCGGGGGCGTAGTCAAGGGTGGCGTAGCCCTTGGTGCGGCTTTTAAGCTGGTCAAAGAAGCCGAAAATAATTTCTCCTGTAGGCATCTTGTACCTAAGGCACACCCTGTCGGTCCCAAGGTACTCCATGCCAAGCATCTTGCCCCTGTGCTCCTGGCACAGTTTCATAACATCCCCCACGTAGTCTTTGGGGGTAATGATGGAGGCTTCAATCACAGGCTCCCAAACTGCCTTTACCTTATTTTCGGGAAATTGGGTAGGGTTTGTGACAATGACTTCGCTTCCATCCGCCATTTCCACCCTGTAGTGGACGTTGGGGGCCGTGGAGATGAGGTCTACCCCAAATTCCCTCTCCAGCCTCTCTATCACAATCTGCATGTGAAGGAGGCCCAAAAAGCCGCACCTAAATCCAAATCCCAAAGCGCTGCTGGTTTCGGGAGTGTAACTTATGGAGGCGTCGTTTAGCCGAAGCTTGTCTAAAGACTGTCTAAGGAGGGGGAACTGGTCTGTTTCCAGCGGAAAGAGGCCTGCATACACCATGCTCTCGGGGGCCTTGTAGCCTTTCAAGGGCTCTTTAGCTTCGTTTCTTTCACAGGTTATGGTGTCTCCGACCTGCGCCTGCCTTACATCCTTTATGCCCGTTATTACGTAGCCCACTTGTCCGGTGGTCAGCATTTCAACCGGCCTCATAAAAGGATCGACTATCCCGAGCTCTAGGGGAACGAGGGAAGAGCCGGACTTCATCTGTATGATTCTGTCTCTTGCCTCAATGCTTCCGTCTACTACCCTGATGTAGGTTATTATTCCCCGGTAAGCGTCGTACTGAGAATCAAAAATAAGCGCCCTGGTGGGCCCTTCGGGATTTCCGGAAGGGGCGGGGATCTTTTCTACTATGGCATCCAGCAGTTCTTTTACTCCAAAGCCCGTTTTGGCCGATACTTCTAAGACCTCCCCGCTTTCAACTCCCAAAAGATCGCAGAGGGTAGATCTTACTTCCTCGGTCTTCGCCCCGGGCAGGTCAATCTTGTTCAAAACGGGGATTATAGTTAGGTCATTTTGCATGGCAAGGTAAAGGTTGGAGAGGGTTTGGGCTTCTATGCCCTGGGTCGCATCCACCAAAAGCACGCACCCTTCGCAGGCCGCCAGCGCCCTCGACACTTCGTAGTTGAAGTCGACGTGGCCGGGGGTATCAATCATGGAAAGTGCGTAGGTCTTTTTGCCCTTTACCCAGTTGACGGTTACGGCCTGGGACTTTATGGTAATACCCCTCTCGCGCTCTATATCCATAGAGTCTAGGTATTGCTCCCGCATTTGCCTGTCTGAAAGGGCTCCTGTCAGAGAGAGAATCCTGTCAGCCAGAGTAGATTTGCCGTGATCTATATGGGCTATAATCGAGAAATTGCGTATGAGTTCCTGCGGGAAAAAGGTTTCAGGTTCAGACTTTGCCACGTGTCCACCTTTAGTATTGACCCGAGCTGTTTTTGAAATTTATCTCAATAAAGTGTAGCATTCTAATAAAAAGACTTAGTTTTTGGAGTTGTAGTGGCTAACATCAAACAGCAGAAAAAGCGCGTTCTGACCAACGAAAAGGCTCACGAAAGGAACGTAGCAGTAAAGAGCAGGCTAAAGACCGCGGTAAAGAAAGTACGCGAGTGCATTGATTCTAACGAAAAAGAGGCCGCTTTAGTCGAATACAGAAACTGCGCCAGACTCCTTGACAAGGCCGTTAGCAAGGGCGTAATCCACAAGAACCAGGCTGCAGACAGGAAGAGCAACCTGGCCTTGGCAATAAACAAGCTTTAGCCGCCTATAAAAAAGAGGGGGGTCGCTCCCCCCTTTTTTTTGTTTGTTTTATTTCTTCTTGCCTTCAGGGCTGACAATTTTTACTAGGGTTTCCTCGGGCCCAACTCCCAGAAGGGTGATTCCTTCATCTAGCTTTATATCTTTGCCGCGGATTTCCTGTCCGGCCTGCATTCCTTCTACGGAAAGCACGAGGGACTGAGGAAGGTGCTCTACATCCGCCTTGGCCCTGACTTTCTGAACTTCGATGAGGGCGGTGCTGTTTCCCTTGGTGACGCCTTCAATGAAAATGGGAACCGTGACTTCTATCTTTTCGCCCTTTTCCACCTTATAGAAGTCAATGCTTTCGATTTTGGAGGAGACGGGGTTTTTCTGCACGTCTTTCACTACGGCCATGACTTTTTCTTCTCCGTCAAATCCGATTTCAAGCTCGTAGACAGCGTTTACGTTTCTGAGGGAGGAAACGGTGGTGTTGTAATCGACGTGGAAGAAGATAGGCTTATTTCCGTGAGAGTAAACGGATGCGGGAATCCTTCCTCTCTGCCTAAGCCTTCTGGAAAATCCCTTTCCGAACTCTTCCCTTTTTTCACCCTTTAATTCAATTTTTGCCATCGGCTTGGCCGCACTTTCAGTAAATCAGGGCAGGGAAGGCTCGTCTCAACTTCAAACTTAGTCGATAACGGGATTTCTCCCCTCGCCATAGTTTTAATTTATACTTTTCTAAGACTATCCTATTTTTCCGCGGTTAGTAAAGGTTGGGAAAGTTTCGATAAAATTAGCCCATTAAACCGTATTTGAGAAGGAAGGGCAAGTGACAGAATTACGCAGCCTCCTCCCACGATCTGAAAACGGCGAAAGTGAAATTAGATCTGGAGGCCCGAAGATCCTCTTCGAGACTGACTGGTGCGCCGACGGCTATCCTTCCATAACAAGGGTAGATCGATCGGGACTGGTGGAGACGAGTACGCGCGGCATTGGGGAAATTCCGAAGTTTATGACTATTTATTCGCTTTACCGCAGCCGCGCAGAGAGAATGGCAGACAGACCCCTATACACTTACCGCTCAAAAGACAATCCGAATAAATGGTTGACGAAGACCGCGGCGCAAACCCTGGAAGATATAAGAAAGCTCTGCAAAGGCTTTATAGGCATGGGCCTGAAGCACGGCGAAGGGGTGGCTCTGATGTGTTCTACCTGCTATGAGTGGAACATAATTGACGCCGGGGTGATGTCGATAGGGGGGGTGCTTTCCACTATCTACGACACAGATTCCCCAAAGCAAATGAAGGCGATAATAGAAAATTCCGGCGCCAAGATGCTGATAGTGGAAACCAAGGAAATGAAGGCCAAAGCGGAACTGGCTGAAATTGGCAAAATATGCCAGGTTTTCTGCATGGAAGATGAGGCGCTGGAGGCAATAAAAGCTTACGGCCAATCGGTAAGCGACGAGGATCTGAACAGAAGGATAGATGCCGTACAAAAAACGGATTTGTGTTCCATCGTCTACACTTCCGGATCCACTTCGGCTCCTAAAGGCGTAGAAATAACCCATGAAAATTTCTGCGCCGCAGCCTCGAACCTTGCGGCATACCTGCCAAGCATTATGGCAGATCCCAAGGGATCTGCCCTGCTTTTCTTGCCCATGGCCCATGTATTTGCAAGAACCATAAACTACATGTGCGTATTTTCCAGGGTTAGAGCCTATATATCGAGCAACTTTAAAAACCTTGTCTCCGATCTTCAGTATTCAAAGCCTACCGCCATGATTGGAGTGCCAAGAGTTTACGAAAAACTCTACAACGCCGTCAGCCAGAATGCCGGAATGGGCTGGAAGGGCCGAGTCTTTGCGATGTCGGTAAAGACGGCAAGAGCGTATATGCAGGAGATAAATAAGAGGGGAAAGCCCAGAATCTACACTTCCTTCCTGCGCACCGCTTTTGATACCTCCATATATTCCAGACTACGGGAGCTTTTGGGCGGAAGGGCCAAATGGCTGGTATGCGGAGGTGCTCCCCTCGACCCCAACCTCCTGGCTTTCTACAGAGGTGCCGGAATACCCGTCTACGAGGGCTATGGCTTGACTGAAACTACGGCGCCTTGCGCCTTTTCGCCTCTAGGCCTCCCCTACAGGCACGGAAGCGTGGGAATAGCTTTTCCGGGAGCCACGTTAAGGTGCAACGAAGAAGGGGAGATAGAGGTAAAGGGAGATTCGGTCTTTTCCCGCTATCACAACAACGAAGAGGCCACCAGGGAAGCTTTCGACAAAGACGGATGGTGTCTGACGGGAGACCTGGGGTATATAGACGATCAGGGTTTCTTGTATGTCACGGGACGCAAAAAGAACCTCATCATAACGGCCGGAGGAAAAAACGTAGCCCCTGAAGCCATGGAAAAAGAAATAGAAAGATGTCCCCTAGTTTCCCAGGTAGTGGTTTTGGGAGACCAGCGCCCCTTTGTTTCCGCCCTTCTTACTTTGGACGAGCCGGCCCTTAGGCTGTGGCTAAAGTCGCAAAAGCTTGACGACCAGATGAGCATGGAAGAGGCTTGCAAAAACCCGGCGGTAAGGATGGAAATACAAAAGTACATAGACGAGGCGAATAAGGAAGAATCCCAAGCCGAATCAGTGAGGAAGTTCATAATAATCCCTGAGGACTTCACGCAGGAAAACGGGCTGCTCACCCCGTCGATGAAAATTATTCGCAACAAGGTGATGGATCGCTACAGCGATCTGCTCAACAAGGAAATGTACACTCCCAGGAAGATCAATCAGTAGTAGCCGAAGAAGTCCAACTTTTTGGGATCTTTCTGCCAGTCTTTTGCCACCCTCACTTCAAACCTCACCGACGGGTTGAATCCCAAAAAGGCGCGCAGTTCTGGGATGGCTTCGCTCCTAACTTTTGTAAGAACCGATCCCCCTTTGCCTATGACGATTCCTTTCTGGCTTTCTTTTTCCACGTATACTTTAAAAATCAATCCTCTCTCCCCCACTCTTTCGCACCTCACTACAAGCGAGTGGGGAAGCTCGTCGTGAAGCAGGGGAAGGAATGCTGAGCGCACAATCTGGGCCGCCTCTTCTTCGAGGGTCTTTTTTTCATCCTCAGGCCCGTAGAGGGCAGGCCCCTCGGGAAGGAAAGATGAGATGAGTTCCTTTAGTTCTTCCATGTGATAGTGGGTGAAAGAAGAGACGGCAAGAACCTTTGTAAAGTTTGCGGCCTCTTCTACCTCCTCCACCTTTTCCTTTATTTCTTCTTTTCCGGCTTCGTCTGCCTTCGTGACCAAGGCGGCCACGGGAATTTGCCATTCGCTTTTTCCGTCCCTTCTTTTTGAAAGAAGGGAGTGAAGGTTAGTTATTATTCTCCTATCGCCTTTTCCAAGCTCTTCGTCTGCGGGAGTTAAAAATAGCGCCGCATCAGCTGAGGCAATAGACCTTAAAGCTTCTCCGTTCAGCCTTTCTCCCAGGAGGGTGCGGGGCTTGCCGATGCCGGGGGTGTCAACCAAGATGGCCTGGCAGGAGGGGAGGTTTAAAATGTAGCGATCCTCCCCGCGGGTAGTCTGAGGAAAGCTGGAAGAAAGGGCCACTTTCCTTCCCATAAGGGAATTTATCAACGTGCTCTTTCCGCTGTTGGGCCTCCCCACGATCGCTACAAATCCTGACCTAAATTCACTCATCTTCCTCTTCTTCCTCCACTACGGGCTCGGCTACGATATTTGGCACCTTCCTGCTTTTCCCAGCGGCCGCGTAGAGGATGAGCCCGTGAGTGACGACTTGTTCGTTAATTTTGGGAATGTGGCCCAAAAGCTTGGTTAAAAGGCCGTAGACGGTGTCTACGTCGTCTTCCTGAAAATCTATCTCAAATATCTCTTCAAGATCCGATATGGGGGTTCTGGCCGGCATGCTCCAGGCCTGCCCTATTTTTATTGGGGCGTCGTGCTGGGATTTGTCGTGCTCGTCTACCAGGTCTCCCACTATCTGCTCTATTACGTCTTTCATGCTTACCAGGCCTGCAATGCCGCCGTATTCGTCCACCACCACGCTAAAATGCTGGTTCCTATCCTGCATTTGGTGAAACAGGTCGTCTACGGGCTTGCTTTCAGGAACCAAAAAGGGATCTCTTACTAGGCTCAGCGTTTTTGCATCCTGGGAAACCGATCCCAAAGTGGTGGCGTAGATAACGTCTTTTAGGTAGAGCACCCCTAAAAGATCGTCTATGTCCTCGCCTATCACGGGCAGCTTGCCAAAACCGGTCTTTGAAAAAAGCTTTATGGCGTCTGCTATGCTCGCATCTTTTTTTATGCACACTATATCGGTCCTGGGAACCATGATTTCGCGGGTGAGGGTGTCTGAAAGAGTAACTATATTTTTCAGCATTTCTCCTGCCGAGGCATCCATATTCGTCGCCTCTGCAATCCTGGCCACCATTTCCTTTCCCTGTTCTATCCTTATCTGCTCTAGCTCTTCTTCCCCTTCTTCTTCCTTATGCTTTTCGGCAAAGGCTTTTCCGCGCGGGACCAAATGCACCAAAAGAGTCATAAACCCGCAGTGGCGCAGCATAATTTGAAGAGGCCTGTCGCTAGACATAACGGGCCTGATCAATGCGGAGAAGAGGGCTATAAAGATTGCGCCTATAAAGCCTACAAGAGCCCCGAACCAGAGCCTGTCGATAAATTGAACGGCCAAAAGGCACAGAGCCACCCCGGAAAAAATATTCATGATGACTCGCCAAAAAGAAGCGGCGGAGGCGGTAAGGGGCCTCTTATTTATTAAGTGCTGGACTTTTCGCAGCTTTTTTAACTTTTTTGAGCGCTCAAACTCGGTGAGGTTGGTATCAGTCTGGGCATTAAAGGAAAAATTGTTTATGGCAGTTCGGGTAATCTGCATTACGGCCGCTTCCTGGGCTGCAAGAATCAGAGAAGACCATACAAAGCAAACGGTAAGGAAACTGCAGACAACTATAAAGATTATGTGGATGGGACTCATAAATCGACGTCAGACCGGATAGGTCCGGCATCTGCAATGCCTCCGTACTGGTAAAGGAAGGTGAAAAGCAGGTAGCGCTGCAGTGCGAACATCTGCTTCTGGAGTTTGTCGCTGTTGTGATCAAATCCTAAAAGATGGAGGATGCCGTGAATTTCCAAAAGTAAAATTTCCTCTATCGTCCTGTGGCCCGTGCATTTGGCCTGGATGGAAGCCACTTGGGGGCAGATCATGATGTCTCCCAGCATCCCCTGGCTCCCCTTGCCCGGCCTAATTTCATCCATAGGGAAGCTCAAAACGTCTGTGGGCCCCTGAAGGCCCATGTACTGCTCGTGAAGAAGGGCTATGGAATCGGGGTCTGTAAAAAGGATGGAAAGCTCGCAGCGGGGAGAAATCTTAAGGCGCCTGAAAACCCACTTTGCCGCCTCCTCCAGGGCCCTCGAGTCTACCCTCCATCCCGATTCGTTATTGATTTCTACGCTCATTACTCTGCCAGTTTCTCCCCCGTCAAAACATGGGCGTGTGCATGAAAAACGGTTTGGCCGGCATCCAGGCCAGTATTAAAAACCAGCCTGTAGGATCCGTTGTATTTCTCATTTGCTATTTTTGAGGCCACTTCCACTATGTGGGCCAAAAGGTCAGAATCGGAGGCGGCAATTTCCTCCACATTTTTAAAGTGCCTTTTAGGAACAATCAAAACATGCACTTTGGCCATGGGGTGTATATCTTTAAAGGCCAGCACGCTTTCGTCTTCATACACTTTCTGTGAGGGAATTTCTCTGGCCACTATTTTGCAGAAAATGCAGTCTTTTTCGCTTTCCATAAATTCTCCCGGAATGATACTTATATAAATTATTCTACAAAGCCTGTATTCTTCTCCGAATGCGTGATAGAATGAACGTGCTGTCCAGGTGGCGGAATGGTAGACGCGCTAGCTTGAGGTGCTAGTGACCAACTATATCGGTCGTGCGGGTTCAACTCCCGCTCTGGACACTTTTTTTATGCTTTTTTACTTTTTTATCCTTTCTTTTTTGGCTTTCAGACAGATTCGCATTTAAAAGTCATGTCTAAAATATCTTTGATGAAAGGTCGGTGAGCATATGGTTTTGGAAAATGCTGACGATAAATCTTTAGACAAATATGAAAAAGACCTGGCCAAACTGGGCAATTTTGAAGTGGCATCCTGCCTTGTAAAACTAGCTGAAAAAAATAGCACTAACAGCCCCGTCCTAAATGCCGGCAGGGGAAACCCCAATTGGATACAAACGGTTTCGCGCCTGGCTTTTTGCCGCCTGGTGGAATTTGGAATTCAGGAAAGCAGGCGCACCATTAACGGAAAAGACCTGGCGGGCTACACCGAAAAGGAGGGAATGGCAAAGCGACTTCGCTCCTTCCTTTCAGATTCTCCTGCCGACTTATTCCTTTCTAAAGCTCTAGATTACGGAGAAGTGAACCTTGGGTTTAACGGCGACGAATTTGCATCCGAACTTGTAAACGGGGTTCTGGGAAATGACTACCCTATGCCAAGCAGGGTTTTAAACTGCACCCAAACCGTTATAAACCACTACCTGGCCTCCATCCTTTACGCAGGCCATGACGTAAAAAAGCTCATAGACACAACCCAGCTCTTCCCAACTGAAGGAGCCACAGCGGCCATAGCCTACATATTCAACTCCCTAAAGGAGAACCACCTCATCGCTCCCGGGGATAAAATCATCTTAAATACCCCCATCTTCTCCCCCTACCTGGCCATTCCGCAGTTAAATGATTACAGGCTTAAAACCATAGACCTAAAGTCGATAGAATCTGACCACTGGCAGCTGAAGGCGGAGGCAGTAGAAGCCTTAAACGATTCTGAAGTCAAAGCCTTGATCCTGGTAAACCCATCCAATCCGGGATCTGTGGCACTTTCCACCCCCACCCTCGAGGCTCTTAAGGATGCGGTAAAGAAGAACCCCCACCTTATGGTGATTACCGACGACGTCTACAGCACCTTCGCATCCGAATTTCGCAGCGTCTACAACGTCATACCCTATAACACCCTCTTGGTCTACTCCTACTCCAAGCTTTACGGCGTCACCGGCTGGAGGCTGGGAGTTTTGGGCATAAACGAAAGCAATGTTTTTGATGATTTAATAGCTAACCTTCCAAAGAGGCAGAAGGAAGAAGTGGACAAGCGCTATTCGCACGACTCTATGGATCCGGAAAACATGAAGTTTATAGACCGAATAGTGGCAGACAGCAGATCCATCGGCCTTTACCACACTGCGGGCCTTTCCACCCCCCAGCAAATCATGGAAGATCTTTTCTCCCTTGC
This sequence comes from Aeriscardovia sp., assembly GCA_017632945.1. Lineage (GTDB taxonomy): Bacteria > Actinomycetota > Actinomycetes > Actinomycetales > Bifidobacteriaceae > RGIG1476. Next base: position 219,850 of record JAGBQH010000012.1, read on the forward strand.
CCACCTTGTAAACATCGCTCAGGGAGACAAGGACTACTACATAAAGGAAGCGTGTGATCTGGTGGACGCAAGGTACGCTTCGCTTAACAAGGCCCTGGGCATAGAAGACTTTAACAACTCCAGAAACACGAAGTACTACTCGCTTGTAGACGTGTACGCGATCGCAGAAAAGCACTACGGGAAAGAGTTTTCCTCCTGGCTTGCCACTCACTTTGACAGGCTAGACTTCCTCTATAAGCTCGCCTCCCGCTACGGGGTCGTTCTTATGGATGGAGTTGGATTTGGATCCAACAGGGGGATTGTGAGGGTTTCCGAAGCCAATCTTCCGGATGCCGCATATCCTCAGATAGGAGAGAAGGTAAGGAAGCTTCTGGAAGACTACTTTAAGCAGTGGGAAGAAGAAAAATAGAGCACTTTAGGTGCCTTTGAAAAAGGTGGATGAATTTATAATAATAGACGGATTTTCTTTTATCCAATCAAGAAAAAGGAACGTTTATTATGGATTCTCTACTTGGGACCCCATGGGAAAAGAATGGATCTGGCAGCAATTCATTCGAGGACGTAGATAGGTATTTCAGAGCTGCAAATTATATGTCTGTAGGACAAATCTACCTGAAATCAAATCCTCTCATGAGAGAGCCCTTTACGCCTGAAGACGTAAAGTCCAGGCTGGTAGGACACTGGGGCACTACCCCGGGACTGAATTTTCTCTTCGGCCACGTAAACAGGCTTATAAAGGACCACGGCCAAAACACTGTATTTATCATGGGGCCGGGCCATGGAGGCCCTGCCGGGAGAGTCCAATCCTTTATCGATGGAAGTTATGAGCACTTCCACCCTCAAATGCCCAAGGGAGAAGAGGGTCTGACAAAGTTCTTCCGCCAATTTTCCTGGCCCGGCGGAGACCCCTCCCACTACGGCCCGGAAATCCCCGGAAGCATGCATGAAGGTGGAGAACTGGGCTACAGCCTCAGCCACGCCTACGGGTCCATCCTCGACAACCCCAGTCTTTTGACGGTGTGCGTAGTAGGAGACGGCGAAGCTGAAACCGGCGCTCTTGCCACCAGCTGGTGGTCTAACAAGTTCGTCAATCCCAGTACCGATGGAATGGTGCTCCCCATACTGCACCTTAACGGCTACAAGATTGCCAACCCCTCCATACTTTCGAGAATCAGCCCCGAAGACAGGGCGCAGTTCTTCAGGGGAATGGGCTACGATCCCCACGAGTTTGTGGCAGGGTTTGATGACGAAGACATGATGAGCATTCACTCCCGCTTCCACGCCCTGCTCGAAGAAGTTTTCGCCAGAATTTGCGACATAAAAGACTCTGGGAAGGCCGATCGCTATCCTCTGATAATTTTCAAGACCCCCAAGGGCTGGACCGGCCCCAAAGTCGTAGACAACAAGAAAGTGGAAGGAACCTTCAGGGCCCACCAGGTTCCCCTCACAAAGCCCAAGAGCAACCAAGAGCAGTTCGAGATGCTTAAAGAGTGGCTCCAATCCTACAGGCCTCAGGATCTGTTCAACTCCGACTGCACCCTCAGTTCAAAGGTGCGTGAATGCATTCCGGAAGGAGACCTTCGCCTAGGTTTCAACCCCAACACCAACAGGGGATCTGAGAAGCTAAATCTTCCCGACATCGACAACTATGAAGTAGCGGGAGTGAAAGACTTTGGCCACGGATGGGGCAAAGTGGAAGCCACACGCGTACTTGGATCCTACATTCGAGACATCATCAGCCGAAACCCGGGGATTTTCAGAGTATTTGGACCCGACGAGACCGCTTCCAACAGGCTCAACGCGGTTTACGAAGTGACTGGCAAGCAGTGGAACGGCCTGTACGAAGACGAGCAGGTAGACGAATCTATGGGGACCTCCGGGGCCGTCATAGAGCAGCTAAGCGAACACCAGATGGAGGGAATGCTGGAGGGCTACATTCTCACCGGAAGAAACGGAATTTGGAGCTCTTACGAGGCGTTTGCCCACGTAGTAGACTCCATGATTAACCAGCACGCCAAGTGGCTAGAACAGATAAAGAAGATCTGGTGGAGAAAGCCCCTTTCTTCCCTCAACCTTCTCCTTTCCTCCCACGTTTGGAGGCAGGATCACAACGGCTTTACCCACCAAGATCCTGGCATCATAGACATCTTGCTCAATAAGAACTTCAACAACGACCACGTTGTCAGCATTTACTTTGCAGTAGATCCCAACACCCTGCTTGCAATAGCGGAAAAGTCCTTCAAGGCTGAAAACAAGATAAATGCCATAGTGGCAGGAAAGCAGCTCAACTTCTGCTACCTGACAATGGAAGAGGCCAGGAAGGAAGTGGAAAAGGGCCTGGGAGAGTGGAAGTGGGCTTCCAACTGCCAAAAGGGAGAAGAAGAGATAGTGCTCGTAAGCGCAGGAGACATCCCCACCCAGGAAGTCCTTGCCGCCAGCTGCCTGCTTAATGCGGAAGGCGTGAAGTACAGGGTCGTCAACATCCTCGAGCTTTTGAAGATCCAAAATAGGGAAGAAAACGACGAAGCCATAAGCGACGAAGAGTTCGAAAAGATCTTCTCCAAAGACAAGCCCGTCCTCTTCGCTTACCACTCCTACCCAAGAGAGATCTATTCGCTTATCCACGGCAGGCCCGGATGCGACAACTGGAAGGTTATGGGCTACAGTGAGCGCGGATCTATCACTACCCCCTTCGACATGCTCAGGAGCAACGACATGGATCGCTACCACCTGGCCGCCCTCGCCCTCCAAATGGTGGGATCTGAAAATAAGGAAGCGATCGAGAGGCTGGAAGCAAAGAGGCAAGAGGCATGGGAGTTTGCAAAAGAACACGGCCTCGACATAGACGACTACACCAGCTGGCACTGGGGAGAAGTAAAGGAGGAAGATCTCGTGGACTGGAATTCGAGCATAAGCCACGAACACGGAACTTCCGCCGGCGAATCCTCTAATTCTTCACAAAAGTAGACTGTTTTGTGAAGGGGGGGCAAAGGCCCCTTTTTTTGTTTTATCTTTTAATTTCTACGTGTTAGATATACGTACATGAGGCAATCTTCTTCCAACAAGATAGAGACCACAGACAGAGTGTTCCTTTTTTCTCCTTCAGGCGGGGAAGGAAGGGACACCGTGGCCGTGGGTCTTCTTAAATCGCTTTCAAAGCGCCATCCCCTGGTATCTTTTTTCCAACCCCTCTTTAGGCAAAATGGGCTTTTGCCCCTCCTTTCAGCTTCCATGGACGAATTGTACCTGGAGGCCGGAAGGGAAGAAGAGCACGCGGGGGTAAAGGAAGAAGAGTACTACACAAATGAACCCCTGATGAGGAGGGCGATAGTCACAAAGTTCTACACTTCCCCCGCCATAAAGAAGGCCGACTTTGCGCTGGTTGTGGGATCCGATTACTCTAAAGTGGCCCATCCCAACCGCATGAACACCGACGCCGCCCTCAGCGCTGACCTTCAGTGCCCCGTTTTGCTTTCGGTAAGCGGAGAGGAAAGAAGCGCCTTTGAAATAGCAGAGAGCATAAAGGCGTGCGCCAGGACAGTGCAGGAAAAGGGGAGCAAAATACTTGGCGCCTTCGTCTCCCCCTGCCGTGAAGGGATAGAGGAAAAAGTAAGGCTGGAACTTGTAGACCTTTCAATCCCCGTCTGGTTTATAGGAAAAGTAAAGGGGAAAGAAAACCTCAGGCAGAAAGCCGAAGCCTATTTTGAAGCCTACCAAAAAGGGGTAAACGAAGAGGAGCTCTTCCAAGCCCTTTCAAGGCCCTTTACCGCCCCGGTCACCCCGGCTTGCTTCCAGTACTCCTTAATCAGAAGGGCGTCGGAAAGGAAAAAGACCATAGTCCTTCCCGAGGGGTCTGAAGAGAGGGTGCTAAGGGCCGCCAACTATGTCCTCTCCCACGACGCCGTCGACATCATCCTCCTTGGAGAGGAAAAATACATCAGAAGGCGCGCGGAAAACATCAACCTCAGCTTCATTTCAAAGGCGAAAATTCTCTCCATGGACGATGGGCCGCTAAAAGAAAAGCTGGAAGAAGAAATGAAAAAGGCCCTGCCCACCTGCAGCGATGAACAGATAGGGGAACTCATAAAAGACTGCTCCTATTTTGGGACAATGCTCGTGAAAACCGGAATAGCCGACGGAATGGTGTCTGGAGCGGTGCACCCCACCGCCCAGACTGTAAGGCCGGCCCTCAGGATTATCCGCACCAGGCCCGGAAGCGAAATCGTGTCGGGATCAATGCTTATGTGCATGCAAGAGCATGTAGACATCTACGCGGACGTGGCGATAGTTCCAAACCCCACCCCCGCTCAGCTTTCCATCATCGCTTCCCAGACCTGTAAAACGGCCAGAATGGTGGGGATAGACCCCATAGTGGGCTTTTTGTCCTACTCCACCTTAGGATCCGGAAAAGGCAAAGACGTGGATATGGTAAAAGAAGCGGTAGAGGATTTTTCCTCCCTGCACCCCAAAGCCCCCTTCGTAGGCCCCATACAGTTCGACGCGGCCTTTAGCCCCCAGGTTGCCAAATTAAAGGCGCCCAACAACCCATTTGCAGGAAGGGTGAGCGCGTATATTTGTCCAGATCTGGACTCGGGAAATATCCTTTACAAGGCCGTGGAAAGAACAGGGGGAGCCATAGCTATAGGGCCAGTACTGCAGGGTCTAAATAAACCCGTAAACGACTTGTCGCGAGGATCGACTATGTGGGATATAGTCAATACTATTGCAATTACTGCTCTAAGCTGCGAAGAGGAAGACAATGAGTGAAAACATTTTAGTTATAAATTCGGGTTCGAGCTCGATAAAGTACCAGCTGCTGAATATGAATGGAGAAAAGCTTCTGGCCTCAGGAGAAGTGGAAAAAATAGGGCTGGAAGGAAGCAAAATCACTCATGAGGTAGAGGGAAAGGAAACGGTAAAGGAAGAAAAGATTGGCGATCACTTCGTAGCGTTTAAGGCGGTCTTAGATGCCTTTAAGGAATTGGGGCCCAATCTCGATGAAGTGGGAATTAAGGCCATAGGACACAGGATTGTACAGGGAGCGGACTTGTTTGCGGGCCCTGCCCTCATAAATGAAGAAGTCCTAAAGGAAATTTGGCAGCTTTCATCCATCGCCCCCCTCCACAACGGCCCCGCAGCCCGCGGAATAGAAATTATGCAAAAGCTCCTTCCTGACGTGCCCCAGGTCGCAGTCTTTGACACCTCCTTCTTCTTCAACCTTCCAAAGGAGACTAGAACCTACGCCCTTAAGAAGGAAGTGGCGCAGCAGTACCACATATACCGCTACGGAGCCCACGGCATCAGCCATGAATTTGTGGGATCTGTGGTCCGCTCCATGGAGGCGGAAGAAGGAAAGGACTTTCGCCAGATAGTTTTACACCTTGGAAATGGAGATAGCTGCAGCGCCCAGTTAAACGAGAAGGCGATAGAAACTTCCATGGGCCTTACCCCCCTGGAGGGCCTGGTGATGGGAACGAGGACAGGAGACATAGATCCGGCCAGCATTACCTACCTTTTGAAAAACTCCCCCTACACGCCTGAAAGCATAGAAAAACTCTATAACGAAGAAAGTGGGCTTAAAGGCCTGTGCGGGCACAGCGATATGAGGGAGATAGAGGCCCTCTACAATGCAAAGGACCCTGACGCCACCTTGGCGGTAAAAGTCTTTTGCCACAGGATTGTGAGCTACATCGGCGCCTATTGGGCCCAGTTAGGCGCCCTTGACGCCCTTACCTTCACCGCAGGCATAGGTGAGCACCAGGCCTTTATAAGGAGGATAATTGCCGAAAAGCTCTCCTGCTTCGGCGTAAAGCTGGATGAAGAAAAGAATCAAAGCGGACCTAAAAACAGGCTCATTTCTTCTCCGGACAGTTCCGTAAAGGTCCTAGTCATCCACACCGACGAAGAGCTTTCCATCGCCAGGCAGACCGAAAAGCTCGTCTCCTCGCTTTAAATTGGGCAGGCCTGCCCGATAGGGTATAATGTTGTACGATTTCGGGGCGTGGCGCAGTTGGTAGCGCGCTTGCTTTGGGGGCAAGACGTCGCAGGTTCGAGTCCTGTCGCCCCGACTTTTTATATGAAAATTTCGCTCCACGGATCGGTGCAGAGGGAAGAAAGCCTGCACTCCACCCGGGATTCGAGTTTGTTTTTAATGTCTTGAAGGGCGAAATCAAACCACGGAAATTCGGAACTGAAGTGGGAAACGTCTATAAGGCCCATAGGCCTTCCCAAGGCTTTGGCTTTTTCCATGGCGTCTAGCGCGGGGTGATGGCGAAGATCGCTTGTCAAAAAAGCATCGACTCCAAGATCTATGGCCTTGTCTAAGAAGCTGTCTCCCGCCCCGCTCATGACGGCCACCCTTCTGACTTTCATTTCCGCATCCCCCGCCATTTTGGCCCCCTGAACGGTTTTGGGCAGTTTTTCTCTGCAAAGATCGGCAAATTCTTCCAGGCTCATCTCCCTTTCAAGTTCCCCCACTCTTCCCATGCCGGCGGGCAGGCCGTTTACTTCTCCCTTCCCCTCCATGGGTTCGGTGTTTAACAGCCCCAGCCTCGAACAAATGGCGTCGTTTGTCCCCCTGGGGGCAGAATCGACGTTGGTGTGGCCCACCCAGAGCGCGCAGCCGGAACTTAAAAGGATGGAAGCTACTTTTCCGTGCGGATCGGTAGAGGGGAGGCGGTGGACGGCTCTAAAGAAGAGGGGGTGGTGGGTAACCATAAGGTCGGCTCCCCATTCTTTTGCTTCCATGGCCGTTTTTTCAGCGGGATCCAGCGCAAAAAAGATCTTCCTGCATTCCTTTTCTCCGTCTCCCAAAATAAGGCCCGGAAAGTCCCAATCCTCTTTTAGCCACAAAGGATAAAGTTCTTCTATCGCTTCCACCACTTCTTTTAACTTCATTTTTCCTCCTAGTGGGCGGCTTCTTGCCAGTTTTTGCCCCACCCCACGGAAACCGTGAGCGGGACTTTAAGATCGCATGCCCCCTCCATCGCTTCTTTTACGGCTTTTTCAACTTCCGGCCTTTCTTTAGGGGCAACTTCCACTAAAAGCTCGTCGTGGATTTGAAGGACGATTCTGCTTTTAAGTCCCTTTTCTTCAAGAGAGTTTGCGGCCCTTATCATAGCGATCTTCATTATGTCTGCAGCCGAACCCTGAATCGGCGCGTTCCTGGCGGCCCTTTCGGCCGCCTTTCTTGCCATGGGGAAAGGAGAGTGGAGGTCCGGGAAATACCTTCTCCTCCCAAAAATTGTCTCGCTGTACCCGTTTTGGAAGGCCTGCTTTGTCTGCAAGTCCAAGTACTTTTTTACAGAACCAAAGATTGCAAAGTAGCGATCCATCAGTTCTTTGGCAGAATTTCTGGAAATATGAAGCCTATTTGCCAGGCCAAAGAGGCCCAGACCATAGGCAAGGCCGTAACTTACCTGCTTTACGCTGCTCCTCTCTTCTAGGCTCACCTCTTTTTCCGGAATGCCGTAGACGAGGTGGGCGATGTACTTGTGAAAGTCTCCTCCGGATTTAAAAGCTTCTATCAGCTTTTCGTCTCCCGACAAATCTGCCATGATCCTAAGCTCTATTTGCGAGTAGTCGCAGCTCAAAAGTTCCCAGCCCTCGGGGGCTATAAAGGCCGATCGCATTTGGCGCCCTTCTTCGGTCCTGTTGGGGATTGTCTGAAGATTGGGATCCTGGGAGGCGATCCTTCCGGTGCCCGTGGCCTTTTGATCGAAAGTTGAATAAATCCTTCCATCCGGCCTTACCGCCTTCAAAAGAGAGGCAGAGATTTCAGAAAGCTTTCCTTCCTCCCTGAACTTTAGAAGGGCCTGAATAAATTTCTCCTCCCTGCTGTCTGGGTCCACAAGGGAGGAGAGTTTTTCCAGGGTTTGGGCCGATGTCGACTTTCCGGACGCCTTGATTGAAAACTCATCGTAAAGGACTTTAGATACCTGTTTTGGGCTGTTTAGATTAATTTTTTTGTGGTCCAATCCCAACGCCTCTTGGGCAATGGAGGAAGCCAGAAAACACTGGGAATCAAAAAAATCCTTCAGTTCTTCTAGCTTGGCCTTATCTACTAAAACACCCCGCCTTTCCATGTCGTAAAGGATTTTTGCCACAGGAATCTCGATGTCTTTAAGAAGTTTTTCTTCCCCCCTGTCCTTTAAAGTCTTTTCCATCTCTTCTTTTAGGCCAAGGCCCAGGCTTAACTTTTCTTCCCCTTCCTTTTTCTCTGTAGGAAGGAGGGCTTCCTTGGGCTTGTCGGGGTTTATAAGGTAACTGGCAAGGGAGAGGTCGAAGGAGGGCATGGGGAGGGGGGAAGAGGAGTTTTCCATAGACCCCTTATAGTCGAAAGCGATCCAGTCCCCCTTTTGCTTTACTGCCTCCGGGATTTGGTTCTGCCAAGTTTCAAACTTTCCCTCTTCCAAAGTAAAGGCGGAAAACCCATCTTCCGTTTTTTCTACAAAGTAGGCCTTCCCCTCACTTTTTGTCGCGTCAAAAAGGCTTAAGGGCGAAGAGTGCTCGTAACCGAAGCTTTCTTCTATTTTCTTTATCGTCCTTTCTCCAAAAGAAAGAGACTGCATAAAGGATTTAAAGTCGCCTGAAAGGTTTGAGGGGTGCATATCGCAGACCGGGACCGGAAAAGTGAGATCGCGCACAAGCTCGTTTACTTTCCTGTTCAAAAGAACCTGATCTTTGTCTTTTCTAAGCTCTTCCCCTTTTACGCCTTTTATAGATTCGGATTGGTCTAGAAGGTTTTTCAAGGATCCAAATTCTAGGAGCCACTTGGCTGCGATCTTGTCTCCCACGCCCTTAACTCCCGGGATATTGTCAGCCCCCTCCCCGCGCAGCGCCGCAAGGTCGGGGTAGAGAGAAGGGGGAATAGAATAAGTTTCTTCTATGGAGGCGGGGGTCTTTAGGGAAAAATCCTTAAAATGCCTTCCCGGAAATATCACAGATACTTTCTCGTCTATCAACTGAAATACGTCTTTGTCTCCGGAAACAATCAGGACCTTAAGCCCTTTTTCTTCCCCCTGGCGGCTTAGGGAGGCCACTATGTCGTCCCCCTCAAACCCTTGCTTAACGAACCACTTGACATCGAGCAGGCCAAGGGCCGCTTTAACGATTTCCAGCTGCTTTGAAAATCCTTCTGGGGTTTTAGGCCTTTGCGCCTTGTAACAGGGCAAAAGCTCATTTCTAAAAGTACCTCCCGAAGTATCAAAGGCCACTGCGATGTAGTAGGGTTTGTAGGCCTTTACTACTTCGCAAAGCATGGTGAAAAAACCGAATACGGCATTTGTGGGAGTTGAGCCCGAACTAAATTTTGATTCGTCTAAGGCGTAAAAAGCCCTGAAAAGCAGGGAATGGCCGTCGACTACGAGGAAAGTGTTGTTATCCTTCACGTTTTTAGATTAAGCGCCCTTTCCGACACTACCCCAGCTTCAAGATTACGGCCTCTGCAACTTCTGCCATGCTCAGCCTTTTATCCATGCTGTTTTTCTGTATCCACCTAAAGGCTTCGGGTTCAGAAAGGTTCATATTCTCCATCAACAGCCCCTTTGCCCTGTCGACCTTTTTGCGAACTTCCACCCTCGCCCTGATATCGGTTATCTGGCTTTCAAGGGCATTTAACTGATCGAATCTGGAGATCGCGATTTCCATTGCGGGCAAAAGCTGCTCAGGCTCGAAGGGCTTTACTATGTAGGCTCCGGCCCCAGATTCTATAGCCTCGGCTACGAGGGGCTGCTGGGAGTAAGCAGTGAGGATTACTACAGGGGCTATTTTTTCCTCCGAAAGGATTTTGGTGGCGCTGATGCCGTCGCCGCCGGGCATTTTGACGTCCATCAAAACCACATCAGGCTTCTCTTTGCGTGCGACCTCTACGGCTTCTTTTCCATTGGTCACTTGGCCCACAACAATTTGATTGAAAGTTTTAAGAGCTTGAACGATATCTAGCCTAATTAAAGGCTCATCTTCCGCAACTAATACGCGCCTGGGCGCGCTTGTGCCACTATTTGCCATAAGCGCCTACGATTCGTACCCTGAGTGGGATTCGAACCCACACTGTACAGATTTTGAGGCTGTTTCCTCTACCAATTGGGATACCAGGGCATCCTAAGCAATTATAGCTTAGGAAATGACATGATCAAAAATTGCTCCAGATCCGGCGCTTTCGGGGCTTCCTTCATTTTCAATTGTCTCTATAAGGACCCTCTCTCCCTTAGAAAGGCCGCATATGCCTTTAAGCTTTTCGTCAATCTTGAAGAAGACATCCCTGGAGGGGGTGAGAAGATCGGGGGTAAAGACGGCAAAAGTGCCCCAGTAGAGAGAAAGCTGGTAGTAAGTCTCTTCATTTGGGGTAAAAGCGTAGATCGGAATGGAGGGCCTGAACTTGGAAATGGCAGCTATGGGATCTGTGGAGCTGGCAAGCACCACTATCGCCTTGGCGCGGCGCTCATAGGCCGCAGGAAGAGCTGCGCAGGAGAGGACTTCCTGTCCATTGTCCTCTCTTGCCTTCACGGATGGGATGTAAGAAATGCCGTGCTCGCAGGTGTACTCAGAAATTTTGGCCATAGTCTCTACTACGCGTGCGGGGTCTGACCCTACCGCCGTCTCATTGCTGGTCATGGTCGAGTCGCATCCATCCATGATGGCGTTTGCGCAGTCAGAAGTTTCTGCCCTTGTGGGGAGGGGGTTTTTAATCATGGAGCTAAGCATTTCGGTGGCCATTATCACAGGCTTTGCCCAGTAGCGGCTCATGGTTATGAGCTTTTTGTTTATGATTGGAACCTGCCAGAACGGGAGCTCTACCGCCAGATCGCCTCTGGCGCACATAATCCCCTGGCAGGCCTTTACAATTTCCTCCATGTTTTCTATGGCTTCCGGCTTTTCCATCTTCACTATGATGGGCAAAACGCATTTCTTTTCTTCCATGATTTTCTTTGCCGGATCCAGATCGGAGGCCTTCCTTACAAAGCTCAAAGCTATCATGTCTACGCCGTGATCGAGCGCCCAGTTGAGGTCCTCTTCATCTTTTTGCGTGAGGGCCGGGGAAGAAATTTTTACTCCGGGAAGGTTAATTCCTTTATGGCTGGAAAGAAAGCCGGGGGTAAGGACTTGGGTGAGGATTTTATCTCCCTCCACGCCTTTAACTTCCAGCCTCACCAGGCCGTCATTTAAAAGAAGGATGTCTCCCGGCTTTACGTCTTTGGGAAGATCTTTGTAGGTGCAGCTTACACCCTCTTTAGTTCCTATAATGTCTTGCGAAGTTATGAAGAAATCCTGGCCTTTGTCGAGGTAGACTTCATCCTTTCCGTCGGCGTTCTTTTCAAACCATCCGCAACGAATCTTGGGGCCCTGAAAGTCTGCCATGATCCCGACATTCTTCCCAACCTGCTTGCGGGCCTCTTTTATGTTGTTCAAAATTTCCAAGTGTTGCTCGGGAGTGCCGTGCGAGAAGTTGAGCCTCGCCACATCCATCCCGTTTTGCATAAGAGTTTTAAGCATTTCCAAGCTGTCGCACGCCGGTCCTATGGTGCAGACGATCTTTCCCATCCTCATAAGGAAAACCTCGTTTTCTAGTTATCGCTTTTTCTCTTCTTCTCCAATTTTACCCTTTGCCTCTTCCTTATCTTTACTCTTCTCCTTCTTCAAAAATGCCAGGCTAAGGCCTGCAGAGACGATGAGAATGGAGGCGATAACGCATAAAGTGACCCATGAGGGGATTTGGGCAATGGGCAAGGGGCGGCCGCCGTTTATAAATTTCAGGGAGTTGTCTGAAAGAGCTTCCAAAAAAAGCTTCACGCCTATAAAGGCTAAAATTGCCGAAACCCCCAGAGGAAGAAACTTTAGGGAGCGAAGGCCTTTTTTTAGAAGAGAATAAAGTTCTTTTAGGCCTATGAGGGCAAAGAAATTGGATGTGAAGACTACGAAAATATTGGTAGTTATCCCCAGGATGGCCGGAATGGAGTCTAAAGAGAAAAAGGCATCGGCGAGCCCCAGGGAAAGGAAAGTCAGAAGAAGGGGAGAAAAAAGCAGCCTCCCCTTTTCTCTGTACCAAAGCCTTTTGCCTTTCCAGCCTCCGGTTGGAAGGAAGCGGGAGAGCTTTTTAACTATTCCCCCCTCAGGCTCCTTTTCTCCCTTCTTCTTCCAGAAAGAGATGGCGTTTTTTACAGATACGGCTATCAAAAGGATTGCGCAGGGGATGAAAAGGAAAGAGAAGGCGGAAAGGAGGGAGGATCCTAAAACTATCAGCCCCAGCCTTATAAGAACGGCTAAAAAGATCCCCAGAGACAGAACCCAGTCTGAAATGGAATCGGGGACCTTAAAAGAGTCCAAAATCAGGCCGTAGACGAAAAGGTTGTCTATAGATAGGGAATACTCGGTAATATAACCGGAAAAGAAGTTCAAAGAATCTTTAAGGGAAATGAAAGTTAAAATCCATCCGAAGACCGCCGCGCATCCTACTATGGACACCAGCCTTATGGAGGCAGACTTTAATGAATTTGACTTTGCGCTCCAGTACATATCGGCCAGAAAGAGTGCGGAGATGCAAATGAGGGAAATGATTTTAAAAGCCATGGGAGTTATTTTTTAAAGTTGCGAAAATCCACTCCCATTTCTTCTAGCTCGTCTCTTAGAGCTGCGGCCTGTTCAAAGTCCATATTTTTCGATGCCTCCATCATTTTTTCGTAAAGCTCTTTTGGATCGGAAGTTTTAGGCTGGGTGAAGATGCGCTTTTTGGTGGGATGATCCTTCTTTTTCTCTACCAAAGCGGAGCCGGATGCCTTCTTTTCAATGGATTTTGGAACTATGCCCTCCTTTTTGTTCCACTCCAGCTGCTTTTTGCGCCTTCGGTTTGTTTCGTCTATGGCCTCTTTCATGGCTTCGGTTACGCCCGAAGCATACATTATAACCGTCCCGTCAACGTTTCTGGCGGCCCTGCCAATGATTTGGATAAGGCTGGTGAAAGATCTTAAAAAGCCTTCTTTGTCGGCATCCAAGATAGCTACCAGGGAAACCGACGGAAGATCTAGCCCCTCCCTTAGGAGGTTGATTCCCACTACCGCGTCCAGTTTTCCTTCTTGAAGCTTTCCTAGAATTTCTATCCTGTCGAGAGTGGGGATGTCGGAGTGGAGGTATTCCGACCTTATCCCTTCTTCTCTGAAGAAGGTGGAAAGATCCTCTGCCATTTTTTTGGTGAGGGTGGTTACCAGAGCTTTTTCTCCCTTCTTTTTCCTTTCCTTTATTTCCTTTATGAGATCTTCTACCTGCCCTTTTTCGCTCCTCACCTCCACCTTGGGGTCCAAAAGCCCCGTGGGCCGGATAATCTGCTCTACAACTTCCCCACCGCTCCTCTCCAGTTCCGCGGGCCCGGGCGTGGCCGAAAGGTAAAGCGTCTGGCCCCTTTTGGCGTTGAATTCTTCTTCTGTAAGCGGCCTGTTGTCGCAGGCGCTAGGTAGTCTGAAGCCATAATCCACCAGGGTCCTTTTGCGGGATCTGTCCCCTTCGTACATCGCCCTTATTTGCGGAAGGGTGATATGGGACTCGTCTATTATGGTTAAAAAGTCGTCCGGGAAAAAATCCATGAGGGTGTTGGGGGCTTCCCCGGGCTGCCTTCCATCAAAAAATCTGGAATAGTTTTCAATCCCGGGGCAAAACCCTATATTCTCAATAGATTCCAGATCGTAATTCACTCTCTCTTCCAGCCTCTGGGCCTCAAGAAGCTTCCCGCGGGATCTAAAGTAGGAGAGCTGGTTTTCGAGCTCGGTTTTAATTTCTTTAATGGCCTTTTTCCGCTGCTTTTCGTTCGATACGTATTCGGTGGCCGGGAAAATGGCCACGCTTGAAGGTTTCTCTTCCACTTTTCTGGTGACGGGATCCAAAAGCTCTATCCCATCCACCCTGTTCCCAAAAAGCTCTATCCTTACAATCTTGTCCATATAGGCCGGGATTATGTCTACGGTTCCTCCCCTAACCCTAAAAGAGCCTCTCTGTAAGTTGGCATCGTTTCTTTTGTACTGCATGGAAACAAAGCGCTTCAAAAGGCTCTGCCTGTCTGTTTGGTCTCCCACGCGGATGCTTAGCATCTGCGCCAGGTATTCTTTTGGAGAACCCAGGCCGTAAAGGCAGGAAACCGTACAAACTACCACGCAGTCATTTCTTGTAAGGACGGAAGCTGTGGCTGCATGGCGGAGCCTGTCTACCTCTTCGTTTATCGACGCATCTTTTTCTATATGGGTATCGCTTTGCGGTATATAGGCTTCCGGCTGATAGTAATCGTAGTAACTGACGAAATAATTTACAGAATTTTGCGGGAAAAGGGAACGGAGTTCCTGGCACATTTGCGCAGCCAGGGTCTTATTGGGCTCTACTACCAGGGTAGGCTTGTTAAGCTTTTCTATCACCCAAGCAGCTGTAGCGCTCTTTCCGGTCCCTGTAGCCCCCATAAGAACTACATCCCTCTGACCGGAATTAAGCCTTCCGGCGATCTCCGCTATCGCATGGGGCTGATCGCCGGAAGGCTTCCAATTTTCATTAACTTTGAAATCTTTATAAAGTTTCTCTACTGACATATTTCTACCTATTTTGAGGGCGATGCGCCCTCAACAATGGTAGTGCGAGAAACTAAGCTTCTTCGGAAAGCTGCTCTTTAAGCTCGGCGAGTTTGCCGTTGTTCATCAAAGAGCTCTGTGCGCTCTCTTCTCCCTGGGCCTCTATGGCCTTGGGAGCTTCTTCCTCTTCCTGCTCCTTTTCGGCATTTTCGAGTTCATAGGCCCTTTGCTTTACCACAAACTGCCTGTGCTCCAGCCAGAGGTTGCGGGCTGCAGCGTATTCTGCCTCCCACTCTTCCCTCTGCTTTTCGTATCCGGGGAGCCACTCATTGGATTCGGGATCGAACCCTTCGGGATATTTGTAATTTCCATTCTCGTCGTACTCGGCCGTCATGCCGTAAAGGGCAGGGTCGAAGTCGTTGGAAGCGAGGTTTACAGCCTCGTTTGCCTGCTTGAGGGACAGAGAAACGCGGCACCTGTCGAGATCTACGTCTATTACCTTGACGAAGATCTCTTCTCCCGGAGACACCACGGAAGCAGGGTTGGTGATGTGGTGATCGGTGAGCTCGGAAATGTGGATGAGGCCTTCAATTTCGTCAGCCAGAGAAACGAATACTCCAAACTGGACAATCTTGGTGACTTTGCCTTTGACAATTTGTCCTGGAACATGGGTGCGTGCAAAGCGCTGCCAGGGATCTTCCTGGGTAGCCTTGAGAGAAAGGCTGATGCGCTCCCTTTCCACATCGATGTCGAGGACTTCCACCGTGACCTTCTGGCCCACTTTCACCACGTCGGAGGGGTGGTCTATGTGCTTCCAGCTAAGTTCGGAGACATGGATGAGGCCGTCTACCCCGCCAAGATCTACGAAGGCTCCAAACTGCACTATGGAGCTGACAACTCCCTCGCAAATTTGGCCTTTCTTTAGCTGGTTCATAAAGGCTTCGCGCACTTCGGACTGAGTCTCTTCAAGGTACTGTCTGCGGGAGAGAACTACATTGTTGCGGTTCTTGTCCAGTTCCAAAATCTTGGCCTTGATGGTCTGGCCTATATAGGGGGCAAGGTCCCTTACCCTCCTCATTTCCACCAGGGAGGCCGGCAAAAAGCCGCGCAGGCCGATGTCAACTATGAGGCCGCCCTTGACGGTCTCTATGATGGTGCCTTCCACCACACCATCGGCTTCCTTTATCTTCTCTATCTCTCCCCAAGCGCGCTCGTACTGGGCCCTCTTCTTGGAGAGCATGAGGCGGCCCTCTTTGTCCTCTTTAGTGATGACAAGGGCTTCAATTTCGTCTCCGAGCTTTACCACGTCTTCAGGATCGGCGTCCTTCTTTATGGAGAGCTCTTTGACAGGAATGACGCCTTCCGTCTTGTAGCCTATATCGAGCAGTACTTCGTCACGCCCAATTCTTACTACCGAACCTATTACGAGGTCGCCCTCGTTAAAGTTCTTTACGGTGCTGGTAACGGCCTTTATAAGGTCTTCTTTCGTGCCGATATCATTTACGGCTACCTGAGGCACGTCATGCAAATTTTCTGTCATAAAGAGTGTTTCTTTTTAGTCGTGCTACTCTGCCCTCCTCAGAGCCGGGCGACCCAGAAACACGGGAAGCCGCACGGCCCTAAAAAAGACAGGAAAGCCTCTGGCGAGAACTTACTGACTTATGATAAGTCATTTTGCGAGTTTACCAAACCTGAGCAAAGTTCTAGCACGTTATAAATCAGCATCGCCCGAGTCATGGGCCCCACGCCTCCGGGGACGGTCGTATACCATAAAGCCTTTTCAAAGCAGGCGGGATCGAAATCTCCCATCAGTTTGCCATCCTTTAGGAAAAATCCGACGTCAACCAAAATGGATCCGTGGGAAATGAAGTCAGGCTTAATGAAGTGTCCGCGTCCTACGCATGAAACTATGATTTCCGATCTTCTGGTGTACTTTTCAAGTTGAGGGGTATGGCTGTGGGCGAGGGTCACAGTGGCGTTAAGGCATGTGAGGAAAGCTGAAATAGGCCTGCCGGATGTGAGGCCCCTGCCTATGACGCACACATCCTTTCCTTCTATTTCTATTCCCACCGACTTCAGCATTTCCCATACCGCCAAAGCCGTGCACGGAATTACCCGTGGCCTTCCGGCATCGAGGCATGAAACGGAAATTGGGCACAGGCCGTCCGCATCCTTTTTAGGGTCTATCTTTGAAAGGATTGGAAGGGGGTCGAGGCCGGGAAGCGGGAGCTGGACTATAAAAGCGGAGACACTGGGATCTTCATTGCATTCTTCCACTGCCTCTTTTACTTTTTCTTCACTTGTTCCCTTCGGCAGCGAAAGGCATGAAAAATTCACACCAACTTTGTTGCAGTCTTTTTCCTTGCCGTGAATATAGGACAAAGATCCCGCGTCTTCTCCCACCATTATCACTTTTAAAGACGGTTCGATCCCCCTGGACTTAAGATCATTTGCCCTTGCTTTTAGGGATTCAAAAGTTTTATCGGCCAGAACCCTGCCGTCAATCTTGCCCATCTTCCCGCTTTGCTTCAGGTTCCTCTAGCTCTTTTTCAAACATCTCCGCAATTTCTGCTTTATCCATGTTTTTGCTGATTGCGATTTCGGTATAGAGAATATCTTTTGCCTGGGAGAGAATTTTCTTTTCTCCATTGGCCATATCTGCGTCTTTCCTAGACAAATCCCTTACGACTTCGGCGATCTGCTCTAAGTCCCCGCTGTATATCTTTTCCTGGTTTGCCTTAAACCTTTTAGACCAATTCATCTTCTTCTCTTCCGCCTTCTCGGTTTTGAAAAGCTCTAAGATTTCATCGGCCTTTTCGGGAGAAATTACGTCTCTTACGCCAATCATGTCCAAATTTTTAACCGGAATCATGATCGTCAAATCATTGTTGAGTTCTGATATAGTTTCGAGCTTTATGTAAACAGTGTCATTCCTGTTTTCAGTGCCTATTACTTTGCAACATCCGTGTCTTGGATAGACAACGATGTCTCCCTCGTTGTAAGACATACCATCCTCTAAATAAATCTTGGAAGGGGGCGCCGGGCGCCCATCTCTTACATCTTAGATGGCCTCTCTGTAAATTCATAGAATTTTAATGAATTTTTTAAATTTATAACATCACAATCATAGTTTAAGTTAAGAGGGAAAGGTGAAACGTGAATGAAAAAGATGAAGGGAATAAAAAGATTCTTCTGGCCGAAAGCTCCCTTGAAATGCGCACTTGTCTGGCAGAAAGGCTTAAAAGAGCTGAAAAGTGGGATGTAAAAGCGGTGGAAAGCGGAAAAGAAGCTTTGGAAGCCTGCACTGCATTCGAGCCAGATCTTGTGGTGATTGATAGAGAGCTTTGCGATATGGATGGCAAAGACGCGCTTTATTCCATGATTTCCAATCAAAGTCCTCTGATCGTTCTTTTCTCTTCCAAAACCGATGAAGCCGACAAAGTGATATGCCTGGGAATGGGGGCGGATGCGTATCTAGAAAAACCCGTCTCGGGCAGAGTCATAGAGGCACAATGCATGGCACTTTTTAGGCGCATGGAAAAAACTAGACTGGGGTACGGCAAAAAATCCATTCGGATGGAAAACCTTTATATAAATTCCCTTGGCAGGGAAGTTGAAGTCGGCGGGAAAAAAGTGGAACTGACTAAAACCGAATTTGAGATCCTACTTTTTTTGGCGAGGCGCCCGGGAGAAGCTTTGGAAAGAAAAGAAATAGCTTCCCACCTGCAAACCACCGCTACTTTTCACTCGCTTCGCTTTATAGACACCCATATAAAAAAAATCAGAAAAAAGATTAAACCTATTGCCATAAAGACGGTTAGAGGCGTGGGATACGCTTTGGAGGAGAAGTAAAAAGGAAGAAAAGTGAAAGACAGGCACGATCGAGGCAGGAAGGGCGCTTTTGCAGGCAAACTTCCTTATTACAGGACCAAGACTGGAAAATTTGAAAGGTTGACAGCTTTTCAAATGCGCAGGCTCTGGAGAAAGGATGAAAGGTTTGGGCGCATGGTGGAAGTGCAAATTCAAGATCTTCCTCCCCTCCTCAGCCTTGAAAGCGGGGAAAATCTTTATTCATCAGTGAAGGAGGGGGGAAAGGAAGGAAAATTTAGAATTATTCTCTACAGCAAAACCTTGGCTGAAAACTGCGCAGATGAATCCTCCCTTAGCGAGGCCATAGAAGGGGAAATGGTGGTTAGGCTGGCTGAGATTTTCAACGAGAGGCCCGAAGACATTGATCCGGATTTTGGATTTGATTCCTAGAACAGCGGATTACAAACTTTCCTGTATTTTCTTTACTGTAGAATTTGACTTGAACTTTTGCAGCCCTGTAGGTGGCCAGAAGAAAGGATGCGATGACGCCAGATTACCCGGATGATGACCCGTTCACCAATCCGCCCAGCTTCTTACCTTCTTCGGACTCAAATTCGCGCCCTAAAAGATCGCCAGAGGCAAAAGAAGCATACAACCCCTACCTTCACGGTGCCCCCATCCAAGGTCCCAGGGTGGCTGTCAGCGGGAAAAAGCGAAAGCAGAAAGGGCGCCTGCCCAAAGGCAGCAGCCATGTCAGTTTTACAAGCAAGCTGCCGAGAAAAAAGCATCACATATTTCTGGCGATATGCACTACCCTTGTTTCAATTATTTTCCTGCTCGTGGGGGCTGCAGGCGGGTTGTACCTGTGGGTGGATCACCAAATCCAGCATTATCAGGCCCTTACCACCATGCCTAAAAACAGCATTGAAGAGAGCTGGCTTATAACTGGGGTAGATCAGAGAGACGGGGCCGCAGGAACCGGCGCCGCAGGGTCGGTTCCGGGCTTTAGGACAGACACCATAATGCTTCTAATAGAGCCCAAGCACGGAAAAGATGCCTTAATTTCCATCCCCAGAGACACTTTGGTCTACGAGGACGGCTACTACATGAAAATCAACGCTATAGCAGAAGATTACGGCTGGCCGGCCCTCGCCTCCAAAGTAGAGCAGCTTACTGGGGTAAAGATAGATCACGCAGTAAGGGCAAATTTTGACACTATAGAAGACGTAGTGAACGCTATGGGAGGAGTGTACGTCTGCTTTGACAGAACAGTAGACGACCCATATTCGGGCTTTAAGTGGAAGGCCGGATGCGGAGTTATGAACGGGCAGACGGCCCTAGCTTTTACAAGGGAAAGGCACTCCGACCCCTTGGGAGATATCGGCCGAGAGCAGCAGCAGCGCATCCTTATCCGCTACATGTTTAACGCCATCCTCAAGCCCAAGTTCTACCTCAACTTTAAACAAGTGGCCAAGGTCATCCAAATTGGCCTTCAAAACGTGAAGATAGACGACACTTCGCACGCCAACACCCTTATCAAAATGGCTTACGTCTTTTACGAGGCCACCCACCACGGAATAACGGGGATCCCATATATTTCAGATCTTGGTTATGAAGTGCCGGGAGTTGGAGACTGCATCCTCTGGAATACCACGGAAACAAAACAGATGTTCCAGAATATAATAAACGGAAAGCTCCCCGCAGGCACCGTGGGCGGGGTACAGTAAGATTAAAAAGGAAGGGCGAAGTGGACAAGTACGATCCGCTGCCTGATTGTACTTTTGGGCAGGCGATTGCAAGGTTTTTCAAAAAGTACGTGCAATTTAAAGGAGCGGCTTCAAGAAGCGAGTTTTGGTGGGCTTTCCTGTTCACATTTGGAGTGGGCATAATCTTGCGCCTCATCTCGCTTCCCTGCCACGTGCTAGACATCCTCGTGGTTCTCTGGGAGTTGGCCATCCTCATTCCTGACCTTTCCATCACGTGCAGGAGGCTTCATGACGGAGGATTTTCAGGCAAGCTCAACTGGCTCTACCTTGTCCCGATTTTGGGAGGGATAGCCCTGCTTGTAATGTGCGCCCTTCCCACCCGAGACGACCGCTGGAAAGACGAGTGGTTCGCCGAAATAAATTAGAAGAAAAGAGTAAATATGGCAACTAGAAAAATTATGCTTACCAGGCTCGAAGACGGAACCGTAGAAGCCCGCAGCCAGAGCGGGGCCAGAATGGTTTTAGGCCACATGGAGGGGGTATTTGACCCGGGCGAAGTGGCGCAGATCGCGCTGGCAGGATGTGCCATTCTTAGCTCCCGGAGGGAAACTGTGGGAGACGAAGTGAGGGCGGAAGTGTCCGGAGAATACAACGAAGAATCAAACCGCTTCGAATCTTTTAGCGAAACCCTCTTCATAAAGGGAGAAGAGGAGCCCGGAAAGCTCGAGCAGGCAGTGCAGGATGCCATAAGGACAAACTGCACCATAGCCAGAACCTATGAACACGGCGCCAAGGTTCAGGTCAATGTCGAGATAGAGAAAAAGTGAGCCTAGCTCCCCTTTTTAATCCCAAAAAAAGAAAACCCGATCCCAAGCCTGCCAGGGTAAACTTGAGGATTGTCATTTCGATAGGCTTAATCATATGGGGTCTGGTTTTCCTCTACGTAGCAATCGTAGACATATGGATTAAGCAGATCCTGGCTGTCTATCCCCTATTGATAACATGTTTCGGCCTGGTAATCGGGGTGCTTTTGATGCTCTGGGAAGTTGTGTACAGAGATAAGTACTACAGCAAGCCCGAGCGCAAGCACAAAAAAAGCTGACTAGAGCTCCAAATGTTTTTCTGACACGACCTCAAGATCGTGGTCGAGCTCAAAAAGCATGGGCTTGGCAGTAGGAAGGTTTAGCTGCTGAACTTCCTGGGCGCTCAAGTGGTTCAGCTTTTTTATAAGGGCGCGAAGAGAATTGCCATGAGCACAGACCATTACCAACTTGTTTTCTACAAGCTGGGGCACGATTTGTTCGTACCAATAAGGTTCCAGTCGCTCCAACACATCCTTTAGAGACTCGGTTCTGGGTACAAATTCGTACTTAGGGTCGTTTTCCTGGCTGTAAGGGCTTCCCTCTTCTATTGGGTTGGGGGGAGTGTCGTAAGACCTTCTCCAGAGCATGAACTGCTCTTCGCCCACTTCTTTTCTTACTTCTTCCTTGTTGCGGCCCTGGAGAGCTCCGTAGTGCCTCTCATTTAATCTCCATGATCTTTTAACGTCTATCCAGCCTCTGCCTTCTACTTGCAGGCAGTAAAAAGCCGTAGCGATAGAGCGCTGAAGGAGGGAGGTAAAAAGAAAATCGGGATATAGGTCGTTGGCCTTGAGGATCTGGCCGGCCTTTTTAGCTTCTTCTATGCCGTTTTCGCTGAGAGGGATATCAACCCATCCGGTAAACCTGTTTTCCAGGTTCCATTGGCTTTCTCCATGCCTCAAAAGAATTAATTTGTACATGCTCCCATTCTATTTCTTTTATGCCAAGGCAACGGCAAGGAAGAGGCAGATAAGAAGGAGCCGGGAGGAAAGCAACCTCATCCCGCTTTTCCAACGCCTTTTGGCCACGGCCCGGCAGGAAAAGAAGATAAGGGTAAAATCGCAGACGACATAGGGAGCAACTAGCCACGGAAGCCGGTAGTAGCCCAGGAGAAAGGAAAGGGAGAGGAGGGAGAAAAAGAGGAAGATGGGAAGGAAAAAGGCGTAACTCATCCCAAGCCATACCGCCAAAGTTATTTTTCCGTGCCTTTTATCTTCCTCTCTGTCCCGGAAGTTGTTTAAAGCCAGAATTGACACGCTGCTTAAGCCAAAACAGATGGAAAGAATTGCAAATAGGGCCGAATGGAAGTGTAAAAAAGAACTCTGGGCTATAAGGTAGCCGCTTCCCATAGTGTCTACAAAACCAAAGAAGGTTAAGACCGAAATTTCGCCTAACGCCATATAGCCGTAGGGTCTTTTCCCTCCTACGTAAAACCAGCCTGCCAAAAAACAGGCAACCCCAATCAGAAGGAACCAAAAGTCTTTTGCAACAGCGCAAGCTGCAATTCCGGAGGCCGCACATGCTACCGCGCATATTGCGCAGGCGCAAAGAAGATCTTTTCGTGTTACAAGTCCTGAGGCCAAAAGGCGGATTGGGCCCCGATTTTCCCCCTCGGATCCTGTTCTTTTTTCATCGGTCCCCTTCACGCCGTCCGAATAATCATTTGCGAAATTGGCAAAAAGCTGCATAAAAAGGGCTGTCAAAAGACACAACAAGGCCTCCAGATAGCCTACAGGCCTGAAGGTTTTGCAATTTAAGCCCAGGTCTAAAAGAAAAGCTCCTATGACAGGGCAAATTCCGGCCGGGAGCGTGCGCAGTCTAGCCCCCAAAAGCCATTTGCGCATTTTATTACAGGGGTTTTACAAGGGGAAAAGTAATGGTATCGCGTATAGTAAGGCCCGTCATGGCTATAAGGAGCCTATCGATGCCCATGCCCATTCCCCCCGCAGGAGGCATTCCATAACTCATGGCCTCCAAAAAATCTTCATCTACAAGCATGGATTCTTCGTCGCCCATGCTGGCCTGCCTTGCCTGTTCAACCAGCCTCTTTCTTTGCACTACCGGATCGTTTAATTCGGAATAGGCCGTAGCCAATTCAAATCCCCTGACATAAAGATCCCACTTTTCCGTCACTCCCGGCCTGGAGGGGGAAGACTTGGTGAGGGGGGAGGTGTCGGTGGGGAAGTTTGCTACGAAAGTAGGCTCCCAAAGCGTAGAGGGATCTTGGGTGTAGAAGTTTTCCCAAATCTGTTCTACAAGTTTTCCGTGGTTGGTCACTGCCTCTTTTTCTAGGCCCAGCTGATCGCAAATCTTAGAAAGTTTTTCTACGGGGGTCTGCGGAGTTATTTCCTCTCCCAGTTTTTCCGAGAGGGAGGAGTAGAGATCCATCCACTTCCACTCCCCTGCAAAGCTGTATTCGCTCCCGTCTTTTAAAGTTACGGTTTCCGATCCGAATACGTCTTTAGCCGCGCTCTTTATGAGGTATTCGGTCAACTCTGCCATGCTCTTATAAGTTCCAAAGGCCTGATAGGCTTCCAGAGCGGTAAATTCCGGAGCGTGAGTGGCATCTATGCCTTCATTTCTGAAGTTTCTGTTGATCTCAAAAACTTTTTCTACTCCCCCCACGAGCAGCCTTTTCAAGAAGAGTTCGGGGGCAATCCTGAGGTACAGATCCATATCCAAGGCGTTCATATGGGTTACAAAAGGTTTAGCTGAAGCTCCTCCATGGATAGTCTGAAGGAGCGGAGTTTCCGCTTCCATATACCCTCTTTGGGCAAAGCGGGAGCGGAGGGAGGAGAGGGTTTTGGACCTTACCTCAAAAGTTCGCTTTTCTTCTTTGCTCACTATTAAAGCCACGTACGGCTTTCGCGTGCGCTGCTCGTCTGTAAGTTCCTTATGCATTACAGGAAGAGGGCGCAGGGCCTTGGAAGCCATCTTCCAGTTTTTGGCCATAATGCTTAACTCGCCGGTATTGGAATTTACTATTTCCCCTTCTGCAAACAAAAAGTCCCCAATATCTGCCATTTGCTTGAAGGAAGAAAGGGACTGCGCACCTACTTCCTTTTTGGAAATCATGATTTGGAGGGAATTAAATTCGCCGTCTTGAAGCTCTACAAAGCAAAGCCCTCCGGCATTGCGGATAAATACTGCTCTTCCAGCCACGGCCGCGTTCTGCCCGCTTTTCCCTCCCTTCTCCATTTTTCCGGCCCATTTTTCGCGGATGCCTTTTATGGAGGAAGTTATGGGCAACTCTACGGGATAAGGGTTAATCCCTTCATCAAGCATTTGATCCCTTTTGGCAATTCTTACCAAGGTCTGCTCAGGGAAGGAAACTTGGCCGAAATCTTTCAGTCCCCGGGCAGAAATTTCTTCAACCCCTTCCCCCTCTTTTACCCAGCGGTCTACAGCTTCCTCTTCTTCCATCAGCTTTTCAGCTTTGTCCAAGGGAAGCAGTTGCGAAGCTGTGTTTTCTCTATTTTCTTCTGACATACAATACAGTATAAAAAACAAGCCAGTCGGGGGCGTTGGGAATTTAAAGAAGAGTGTTTTAAAGGGATTAAAATAGCCTATGACAACGACGTTTTAGAAAGCAAGAGCGATGGAACCGATCCTCTCTTCAAAAGGACGCTACAAGCGCATGAGGGAAGAGACTATGACGCCTGCCAACATAGTCACTTATATGCGAATCCTAATGGTAATAGCCATCGTTATTTTGCTAGCATTTGCAGGCCCTGCCAAAAGTAATACCGAAAGGTGGGTTGCTGCAGCGCTGTTTATAATCGCAGCCAGCACCGATAAGGTAGACGGTTACCTGGCCAGAAGCCGCAACCAAGTTACAACTTTAGGGAAGCTTCTTGACCCCGTAGCCGATAAACTCCTCATATGCTCCTGCCTCATAGTCCTTTCCTGCTTTGGAACCGTATGGTGGTGGGTTACAATCCTATTTCTCGTTAGAGAAGTGTGGATTACGATTCTTAGAATTTATGCCAAGAGAAGGTATGGCATAGTGGCTGCGGCCGACCTTTTGGGAAAGCTTAAAACCGTATTTGAATGCGTGGCTATAGGCATGATTCTTTCACCGCTGTGGGCGATCCAAAGAATACCTGAAATCTTGGCCATTTCCTATTACTACCTAATGATGGGCATTTTAGGAATTGCTTTAGGTCTTTGTTATGCTTCAGGAGCTAGTTATACGGTCTCCATTTTTTCGCAAATGAGAAAGGCTTCGCGTGCCTCTAGGAAATAAGGATGCCGAAAAAATCCTGGAAATATGCTACCGCCTAGGATGGCGCATCGCTTGCGCAGAGAGCCTGACAGGCGGGCTTTTGGCAGATGCCTTCGTGTCGGTTCCGGGGGCAAGCAAAAGTTTTGTAGGGTCACTGGTAATCTACGACTCCTTAGAAAAAGAAAAAATCCTGGGGGTCGACAAAAACATTATTGATGAAAAGGGAGCGGTGGAAGAAAAAGTAGCTCTTGAAATGGCCAGGGGCGCCGGGCGCATCTTCTCTTCCTCTTCTCCCCTTCTTCTTCTCTCCACTACCGGCGTAGCCGGACCCTCGTCAGATGGCTTTAAGCCTGTTGGGACAGTTTGCTGTGCTGTTGTTCCCCCTCTTGCTTCCCCCATTCTTCAAACCTTCCACTTTTCCGGTGGAAGAGAAGAAATAAGAAAATCTACAATTTCTGCGATTCTCAGATCAACTTTAGGTGTTCTTTTACATTCGCCATTGGAATAATTGCTGAGTGATAAATGTTTAAGAGCAAAGAATTTAGCCCGTCTTTGACGGAAGTATTCTTAGGCTGAAAGGAGAATAGTGGCTAAATTACCCGAACAGGAAGCTTCTCCCCTGACTCCCTCCCAAGCTACCGCGGTCAGACTGTACAGAAAACAGCTCGATTTAGCTCAGCAGCTTAGAAGACAATATGAGGAGAGAAAATCTCTTGCCGGTCGAGAGTCTATGAGGCCTATGCAGAAGCGTCTGATGAGAAGTTCCGCCAATGGTGCGGCAATAGGAAACGGAATACTCTTCCGCGAAGTCCTGGGGGAGGTTATCCGTTCGCTGCGCACGGAAAGAAAGGAAACTCTGCACGATATAGCTGAAAAAACCGGAGTGTCTTTGGGATACCTTTCTGAAGTGGAAAGAGGCAAAAAGGAAGCGAGCAGCGAAGTGATGGAATCTATTTCCCTGGCGCTGGGACTTAGGCTTAGTGACACTTTAAGGCTCGTAGCCACTGCGTTGGATCTCAATGAAACCGACAGGCGCGAGGTTTTAAAGAGCGGGATGCTGCGTAAGTAATCTTGTTTCTTTCGCATGCTAAAATTAACTCTCAAATAATTTTTGGCAGAGTATTTTCTAGACTTCAGGAAGTTTTATGCCCTCTAAAGAAAAAGACGAAGAGACGGAAAAAGAAGCGGGAGCGCGTTCCCAACAGGCGGCCGCTCTAAATAATGCGCTAAGTCAAGTAGAAAAGAGTTTCGGGAAGGGAGCTGTGATGAGGCTGGGAGACAGGCCTCAGTTAGATGTAAAAGCCATCTCCACAGGTTCTCTTCCCCTAGATCTCGCTCTTGGAGTGGGAGGGCTGCCCCGGGGTAGAGTGATAGAGATTTACGGCCCCGAGTCTTCCGGAAAAACCACCCTCGCCCTAGAAGCTATTGCCAATGCGCAAAAAGCCGGAGGCCAGGCCGCATTTATCGATGCGGAGCATGCAATAGACCCCGAATACGCAAGAAATCTCGGGGTAGATATTGATTCTCTTGTAGTCGCCCAGCCCGACTCGGGAGAGCAGGCCCTAGATATTGCCGACATGCTGATAAGAAGCGGAGCCCTCGACATCATAGTCATAGATTCGGTGGCAGCCCTCGTCCCCAAGGCGGAAATCGATGGAGACATGGGAGACAGCCATGTAGGCCTTCAGGCCAGGCTCATGAGCCAAGCCCTTAGAAAGCTCACATCAGTTTTGGATAAAACCGGAACTACTGCTATTTTCATAAATCAGCTGCGCGAAAAGATAGGCGTAATGTTTGGAAATCCTGAGACCACCACAGGGGGAAATGCCTTAAAGTACTACTCTTCCGTCAGGCTCGACATCCGAAGGATTGAAACATTAAAAAACAGCTCTGGAAATCCGATGGGAAACAGGGTAAGGGTGAAAGTGGCAAAAAACAAGGTAGCCCCGCCCTTCAGAACTGCAGAGTTCGATATCCTCTATGGAAAAGGAATTTCTCAGGAGGGATCGGTTTTGGACATAGGAGTAGAAAAGGGAATTGTTACCAAGTCCGGCTCGTGGTTCACCTACCAAGGCCAACAGCTGGGCCAGGGCAAGGAAAACGCCCGATCTTTTTTGGAAAGCCATAAGGAACTTACCTCCCAAATAGAAGAGGAAATAAAGGCGAGCTTCGAAGTGTCGCAATGATAGACAGCTCGCAATTTCTTAAAAGTCACGCCCCTAAATTTCCGAAGGCATCTGCAAAAAATGAACCCTTCCTCCGTTCAGAGGCCTATAAGTTTGCCCTAAGATCCCTTTCGGCGGCCGGAGCGAGCGAAAAACGGCTTAGAGAGAGGATGAAAAAGAAGGGATTTTCACAAGAAGAAGCGAGCAAGGCCGTAGAGAATCTAAAAGCCATGGGCTTCTTAAATGATAAAGACCTGGCAAGGCAGATTGTCCAAAAGTCTACAAGGGCCATGGAGGGAGAATCTCTTATACGCCTCAGGCTTTTAAAGGCCGGAATCGGCGAAGAAGATGCAATGGAAGCCATAGAGGAAGGCAGAGAGGAAATAGAAGAGGGAGAGGAGAGGTTCTCCCTGTTTTTAAAGGAAGAATCCGGATCCGATTTTCAAAAGGCTCTAAAGCTTTGCAAGAAAAAAGGCCAACCCTTAAGGCTGGCCATAAAGATTGGGGCTTCCTATACCCCGGGTTCTGTCACGCCTTGAAATGAGGCGCGGGTGGCTATCCATCTAGTTTGCCTGTTGCCAGGCAAATCAAGCGATCTACCCGGATGCGAAGCGAGCAACTTCAATGCATCCTACTTGATCTTGCTCCCGATGAGGTTTGCCTGCGGCCTTTGTTACCAAAGTGCCCGGTGGTCTCTTACACCGCCTTTTCGCCCTTACCCCCGACAGGGGGGCGGTATGTTTTCTGTTGCGCTTTCTCTCAGGTTTCCCTGGGCGGGCGTTACCCGCCATCGCGCTCTATGGAGCCCGGAAGTTCCTCGTGGGATTATCCACGCAGCCACCCGGAAGCCCTTAAATCCATGGTATCAAATAACGTCTTTGTATGAGAAACTTAAAGTAAAGGAACGGGATCGGTGAAGGCGTGTGAAGAGAAAAGGTGTAGGAGCGGATCGGATCTGATTTCCGAGGAGTCTAAGAAAGGAATCGGTAGGAAATTGAAAGCAGATAAATTCGCTTTTAATGCGCAAAGAAATGCCCTAGCACCTGCCCAATCTGGCCTGTTTGAAAGAGCCTGTAATAGGAAAACAGGAAGCAGCCGCAGAAAAGGAGCGCAAGGCAGAAACGGTCTTAAGAATGCCGTTTATAAAATGGATTTTTTAGGCCGTGACTTTTCTTGTTTGTATACGGGAAAACCGGGCACCGTCAACGTTTGAGAGGCATGCCAAAATCTGACGGGCGCCAGATGCAAAATAACCAAATCTTATAGGCCTGGAAATATGAAAAGGAGTGCTCAGCCGTGGTATCCGTGCTCGGAAAAATGCTCAGGATGGGAGAGGGCCATCAACTCAAAAAGCTCTCGAATATCGCCCAAGCGGTAAATAACCTAGCCGATGAGACTAAAGCCCTGAGCGATGAAGAGCTCAAAGCCAAAACTGTGGAATTTAAAGAGAGGCTAGGGCGAAAAGAGAGCCTAGATTCCCTTCTGCCCGAAGCTTTTGCAGTATGCAGGGAAGCTTCTGACAGGGTCTTGGGCCTAAGGCCCTTTGATGTGCAGCTCATGGGCGGGGCGGCCCTCCACTTTGGAAATATTGCCGAAATGAAAACGGGGGAAGGGAAGACCCTTGTGGCCTCTTTGGCCAGTTACTTAAACGGACTGACGGGGGAGGGCGTGCATGTAGTTACGGTAAATGACTATCTTGCCAGCTATCAGTCTGAACTTATAGGAAGGGTCCATAAGTTTTTAGGCCTTTCGGTAGGGTGCATTTTAACTGAGCAAACCCCCTCGGTCAGGGCAAAGCAATATCAGGCCGATATCACCTACGGCACTAATAACGAGTTTGGCTTTGACTACCTTAGAGACAACATGACGTGGAATAAAGAAGATCTTGTGCAGAGGGGGCACAACTTCGCCATAGTAGATGAGGTAGATTCCATTCTCATAGACGAAGCCCGCACTCCTCTCATAATTTCAGGGCCTTCTGAGGGCGACGTCACCCGCTGGTACGCCCAGTTTGCCAAGTTGGTTCCCAACCTCTTAAGAGACCAGGATTACGAAGTAGACGAAAAGAAAAAAGTAGTGGGGATACTTGAGCCCGGGATCGAAAAAGTGGAAGACTACTTGGGTATAGACAACCTCTACGAACCCTCCAATACGGCCCTTATAAGTTACTTAAACAATGCGATAAAGGCCAAGGAACTGTTTATAAGGGATAAAGACTACGTGGTAAGAGGCGGAGAAGTCCTCATAATAGATGAGCATACTGGCAGGATTTTACCCGGAAGGCGTTATAACGAGGGGCTCCACCAGGCATTGGAAGCCAAGGAACACGTAAGGGTCCAAGCCGAAAACCAGACCTTTGCCACAATTACCCTGCAAAACTATTTCAGGATGTATAAGAAACTTTCCGGAATGACGGGAACCGCAGAAACCGAAGCTGCAGAATTTATGAACACCTACAAACTTGGCGTCATCCCCATTCCAACCAACAAACCCGTGATAAGAAAGGATCAAAACGATCTAATCTTTAGAACCAAAAGAGAGAAGCTGACGGCCATCGTAAGAGACGTGGCAGAGCACTACGAAAAGGGGCAGCCCGTGCTACTCGGCACCGCCTCTGTAGAATCTTCCGAAGTTCTCTCTTCCCTTTTGGATGCCGCCGGTATTCCCCACACCGTTTTAAACGCCAAGCAGCACGAAAAGGAAGCTGCCGTGGTAGCTGTGGCTGGAAGAAAGGGCATGGTCACAGTAGCCACCAATATGGCAGGCAGGGGCACCGACATAATGCTCGGGGGGAATGTGGAATTTTTGACCGACAAGGCCCTCAAAGATCAGGGTTACTCTGCAGAAGACACCCCCGAAGAGTATGAGAAGCTGTGGAGCCCAACTTTGGAAAAAGTGAAAGAAGAAGTTAAGAAGGAGCATGACGAAGTCGTGGCTCTGGGAGGTCTTTATGTTTTAGGCACCGAGAGGCACGAGTCCAGACGCATAGACGACCAGCTGAGAGGAAGAAGCGGAAGGCAGGGAGACCCCGGAGAATCCAGATTCTACCTGTCTCTGGAAGATGACCTTATGCGCCTGTTTAACACCCAGCTCGTGGCCCGCGTAATGGCAAAAGGAATGTCGGAAGGAGAGCCCATCACCGCCAAACAGGTTAGCCGCGGGGTATACAACGCGCAAAGGGCCGTAGAATCTAGGAACTTTGAGATTAGAAAAAATGTCCTTGAATACGACGACGTCATGAACAAGCAGAGGGAAATCATCTACGCCGAGCGCGGAAACTTGGTGGATCAGGACGCCGGCGAGAGCATCCGAACCTTTGCGGAAGAGGTATGTAAAGCCTACGTTTCTTCAGCTTTCCAGGGAAGGCAGAAAGTGGAGTTGTGGAACTTAGATTCGCTTTGGGAAGCGCTTTCCAACCTCTATCCTCTTTCTCTAGACGAACAAGAAGAAAAAGAGGCTATTTCAAAGCTCTCTCCCTCTTCCGCTCTAAAGAAGCTTTCAGATGACGTCTCTTCAGACGTCCTTTCCCAATTTGACGAAAAGAGGGAAAAAATCGGGGAAGAGGCTGCATTAGACCTCGAAAAGAAAATAGCTCTCACCGTAATAGACAAAAAGTGGAGAGAGCACCTCTACGAAATGGACTACCTAAAAGACGGCATAGGCCTTAGGGGAATAGGCCAAAGAGACCCCCTCGTCGAATACCAGAGGGAAGGATACCAGATGTACTCCTCCATGGTAGAGGCGATAAAGGAAGAATGCGTCCACCTCTTCTTTGCGATAAAGCCTGCGCAAATAAAGGAAGTTGTAAACGCCCAGGTTCAGGAAGATAAAGAAGCCCAGGAGGAAGTAAGAGAAGAAGACAGCGCCCTTGAAAGGGAGGAAAAAGCGCAAGAGGAAGAGGAGGAAGTAAAGGGAAGCGTGGAAGCAAAACTTGCCCCTATAACGCACGAAGACAAAAAACTTCCTTTGTCGGTTAGGGTAAAAAACGCCTCCAGCGCCCTTACCCCCTGGTCTGACGGACGCACCTTCCCCGGGACCCCCAAAAATGACCCGTGCCCGTGCGGATCGGGAAGGAAATACAAGATGTGCCACGGACAAAATGAGGGTAAAGAAATCTGAGATCAAAAAGTGTAAACTTTTTGCTTATGGTAAATATTTTTGCCCTTGATATAGGCGGTACGAAGATCGCCTGTGGCATATATGATGAGAACTTAAACCTGATCCGAGAATGGAAAGTTCCCACAGGTAAAAGCCTGTCGGATATAGAAGGAGCCGTATTAAAGTCGTGCAGAAGGGCGTGCGAAGAAGTAGAAATAGCTGCAGTCGGAATCAGCGCTGCAGGTAACATAAAGCCCGATCGCAGGACAATAGCCTTCTCTACCAACATCCCTTGCTGGATAGACTACCCCCTTGCCGAAATTATCGAGGACGAATTTAAGATTCCCGTAATCGTTGAAAATGATGCAAATGCCGCCGGCTGGGCAGAATTTGCCCATGGAAGCGGACAGGGAAGCTGTAACATGGTAATGGTTACCCTTGGCACCGGCATGGGGGGAGCTCTAGTGCTCAATAAGGAGCTTTACCGTGGCAGTTTTGGAATGGCAGGAGAAATTGGCCACCTTCCCATGGTCTCCTCCGGCCTTCCGTGCGGGTGCGGGTTATTCGGATGCGCCGAAAAGTATGCCAGCGGCACCGCGCTTGAAACTCTGGCAAAGCAGGCGGTAAGAAGAGATCCCGATACAGGAGCCAAACTTTTAGAGATGACGGGAGGAGATCCTGAAAAGATAACAGGCTCCACCGTCTTTGCTGCAGCTGAAGCCGGAGACGAACTAAGCCTAAGCATTTTCAAGGAAACCGGGGCATGGCTAGGAAAGACCCTGGCAGCCATCAGCGCCGTGCTAGATCCAGACACTTACGTGCTGGGCGGATCTGCCGCTACCCCTCTCCTACTTTCGGAGGCCCGCCTCTCTTACCCCAAGTTTCTACAGGCTTCTTCCTTCAGACCCCATGCCGAAATCAAGTTGGCAAAATTCAGTGGGGATGCAGGTCTTATAGGAGCAGCCGATCTGGCACTTAGAAAGGTTAGAGAGTAAAAATGTGTACATCAGTGACATGGGAAAGCGAAGGTTTTCACTTTGTAGGAAGAAACCTAGACTTTGAAATCTCTTACGGTCAAAAACCTGTAGTGACGCCCCGCCACTACGTCTTCAACTTTAAAAACGGCTTATCTTTAGAAAGCCATTTGGCCATAATAGGCATGGCGGCCGTAGCGGACGACTACCCACTTTATTTCGATGCTACCAATGAAAAAGGCCTTTCCGCTGAGGGGCTCATGTTCAAAACTGCAAAGTACTCCTCCCAAAGAGGGGAAAACTGCTTTGCTTCCTTTGAACTAATACCTTATCTTTTGGGAACGTGCGAAAACGTAAAGGAAGCCAAGGAGGCCCTAGAAGTCATTAAAGTGACAGACGAGGCCTTTTCTCCCTCCTTCCCCCCTTCCCCTCTCCACTGGATGATTTGCGACCAAAAAGATTGCATAACCCTGGAAGTAGAGGAAGAGAAAGTTAAGGTATACGACAATCCCGTAGGGGTTTTGACCAACTGCCCGGACTTTGGAAAGCAGCTTTTTAATCTAAACAACTTTCCTTCCCTCTCTCCTTCCGATCCCAAAGACTCCTTTGCTCCCTCTTTTTCCCTTACCCCCTATAGCAGGGCCATGGGTACAAGGACTCTTCCTGGGGGGTTGGATTCGCAATCCAGATTTGTAAGAGCCGCCTTTTGCGCACTTAACGCCTGCAAAGAAAAGGATGAGAAAAAGGCCGTCTCCCAGTTCTTCCATATCCTCCGTTCAGTTTTTCAAATAAAGGGCCTAGACAAAGTAGAAGATGGATTTGAGTACACCATCTACACTTCGTGCGTAGACATGGATAGAGGGATATACAGGTTCATGGGTTATGACGACTTTGAAATCAAGGAGGCTCGCCTTTCTTCCTGCGACTTAAGCGCAGAAAGCCTCATAGAGTTTTAAAATATAAAAAAAGAGGGGGGGAACTTCCCCCCTCTTTTTTTGCTTATTTAGGCTTCAGCGGGAGAGTTGAGCGCAGCAGCAGCGGCCGCCTCCTCTTGGCGAAGCTCTTCAGCCTCCCTCTGGCGCTCCTGAGCCTCAAGCTTTTTCATAGGCCTGTTTGCAAAGACTATGCATGCCGTAATGGCCGCAAGGCCAAAGCAGCAAATTACTATTATCAAAACCGGCTTGTACGTCTTTCCCAAGGCGTCGTAGAGCCAACCGTAGAACTCTGTACAAAGCGCTACAACTCCGTATCCGGCAATGCTGATTCTGGAGTATATTACGCTGTATTCCTTGCCTCCAAAGGCCTGGCGGGTTACCCATGGAACTATGATTCCCAGGGTTCCGGTGCCCGATCCTGCAAAGAAGGCGCTGGCAACAGCCACGGGGTAGTAATGGGTGCAAAACAGTCCAATCCAGCCCAAAATTCCGGGCACAGCCAGAATGGCTACTGCAAGGTTGGTATTGAGCTTGTCGAGAAGATACCCTCCATAGGTCTTTCCCACAAGAGATCCGATCTCTGCAAAAGAGCAGATGGAAGCGGCAGTCAGGGCTGAAAGGCCAGCCGTCCTCTGGTAAGGCTGCATATAGGAGTCAAATCCCCTCACGCCTTCAAAGAAGATAATCATGAGCAGGACCACTATGAAAATTCCGCTTGCAAAGGCTTGCCTTGTAGAAAGTCCGATATTGGGGTTAAGGGCATTTTTGCCCGGCTTTACCTTCTTTGCAGAAGGCTTTTGGCCGGCCAGAAGCCTTTCTTCTCCCCACGCGTACTCTCCCTTGGAACGATCGGGCTTAAGCTTTAGAACAAAAAGGGTGAAGGGTAAAAGGCAAATAGCGAAAGCCAGGCCGATTCCTACATATGCCCCTCTCCATCCGAAGTGGTCTATAACTACTACGGCCAGAGGCTGGAAGATGGTTCCGGCCAAAGCCGTAAAGGCGAACATAAGGCTCAAGACCGTTCCAAATTTCTCTGCAAACCAGTTGGAAAGCAAAATAGTGGGAGCGAGGATAAGGGGGGTGGTATAAAGAAGGCCGTTGATTATGAAAATCAGGTACATCTGCCAAAGGGATGTTGCAAAGTAGCAGCATATATAGCAGATTGCGCTTCCGGCTATGCAAACGCTCAAAAGCAGCTTGGTATTAATCTTTTCCAAAAGGTTTCCGGCCACTATGAGTATTACTACCGTTCCTATGAGCTGGAAGGTAACTATCAGCGAGACCTGATCCTGCTTTGCGTGGAACGCAGTACGAAGCGAGTGGTAGAACTGCCCTCGGGTATTTCCCTCCAGACCGTCTCCTATAAATTCCAATAGGCAGCATCCTACCCAAATCAGCCATGGCTTATATTTGTGGGTATTGGGAGGAAGGGATTGTTTTTGAACTGTAGAACTGTTAGAATTAAAGCTTCCATTGGAATCGGCCTTTGGAACTCCGATTTCTGTGGTGGTTTCCATTCTTTCTTAGTTACTCCTTGTAGTAGGGGCTGAAAGGCAGTTCGCACCTGTCTTTCATGAGGCGAAGTGAGCCTCGTATCAACAGGGTACTACGTGCCTTGTACATTTTTTTACGCCCTAAATTGGCTCAAGGATACCCAAAAAATAAATTTCCCGCCCTCTTTTCTGTATACTTTCTAATTAAGAAACCGGTTTTGAATTGGAGCATTTTGGGTGAAGCCAAAGTAGAAAAAAGCCAGATGTGGCTGTACCACCTGAGCGTGAGAGTAGTGGGAGTGGCAGCTCAGAAGTGGTTCACCCCCTGCATAAGGGGAGAAGAAAACATACCGGAAACCGGAAGCGCAATTTTGGCTTCAAACCATTTGGCTGTCATAGATGACGCCGTAATTCCAATTACGGTCAAACACAGAGATGTGCACTTTATGGGGAAGATGGAATACTTTGTAGGAAAAGGCGTAAAAGGGAAGTTAACCCGCTTCTTTTTCACCAATGTTGGAGTTTTCCCTGTAGACAGATCCGGGGGAAAAGGCGCAGAAAGCGGGCTTGTAACAGCGAAAGAGGTGCTTGAAAAGGGAGAAATATTTGGAATACACCCCGAAGGGACCCGAAGCCCCGACGGGAGGCTATACAAGGGCCATACGGGCGTAGCAAAGCTAGCTTTTGAAACCGGATCTCCAGTGGTTCCGGTGGCCTTGTGGGGAACCAACATCAGTCAGCCTATAGGAGTGGTCTTCCCCCACCGTTTCCCCGTAGCCGTATCCTACGGCAAGCCTATAGAAGTGCCTAAATTAAGGCCTGAAGAAATTACTTACGAAAAGCTGCGCGGCCTGACCGATGAAATAATGAGAAAAATTATGATCTTAAGCGGCCAGGAGTATGTAGACATGTACGCCCAGGACAGAAAAAGGCAGCTTCAAGAAGAAAAGCTTATCGAGGAAGAGAAACTGCACGACCTTCCTGAGTAGGGAGGTCTTCTTTTGGAATAAACAGGCTCAAGGCATTTTTCAAAAACTCTTCCTCTCTTTTTCCGAGGCTTAAATCCCTGCAACATTCATCAAGCGCCAAAAAAGCCTTTGAACACAGCTTTTTTATCCTTTCGTGGCTCTTTTTTACCGCTCCGCAGCTTTCAAACATGTCTATCACTTCATCCTCCCTTCCCGTTAGATCTTCTTTTTCATAGAGGCGGATCAGATAAGTTCTGTCTTTAAGGGAAAGAAGCGAGAGAGAATCGGCCAAAAGAAAGGTCCTTTTCTTTTCGCGTATGTCTCCCCCCTTGGGTTTAGATCCTCCTTTTAAATCGAGGAGATCGTCAAAGATTTGAAATGCCACTCCCAGGGGGCTTCCTATTTTTTCCCCCCACTTTTCTGCTTTTTTTTCATCCCTTCCCGCCTCCAAGAAGCCAAGGCAAATAGGGGCTATGGCTGTGTAACTTGCGGTTTTGTAAAGGTAAATGCTTTCTATTGCACTCTGCAGTCCTTTGGGGTCTTCAAGGCGCACAGAGGGGGAATTAATGTCTAAAATTTGCCCTTTTTCCACCTGCATCTGCATTCTGCAAAAAGCCCTTATTGCCGCCGGGCCGTTGGCCCCCATTTTCGATTCGAGCAGGGCTTCGACGCTTGCCGAGGCCAAAAAATCCCCGAGCATAATAGCCATGGCGTCTGCTGATTCAAAATTGAAAGTGGAAGAGGAAAGGGAAGAAAAAAAGGCTTTGCGGCTTGAAGGGCGCCCCCTTCTGACTTCGGATTTATCTACAATATCGTCGTGCACCAGGGCCGCGGCTTGAAAAATCTCTATGGCGCAGGCCGCCTCCACCCCTCCCTCTTTTCCCGCGCAAAGGCAGCAAGCCATTTCTAAAATTGCCCTTAGCCTTTTTCCTCCAATGAGAGCTTCAAATGCCTGCCTGTCAAAAAGGGATGCCGCCTCCTTCAAGGGACCGTCTAAAGAGGAAAAGCGGGGGATGGAAAATAATTTCTCCATCCCGCCCTCCACATTGGATTTAGAGATTTTAACCCATGAGGCAAAATCCTGAGATGAAGCAAGAGGGAAGTTAGAAGCCATATTGTAAATGTTACAGTTAGGGCGTGGCAAAGAATTTCCGGAAAGGGGGAATAAAAATAAAACTAATTTTGTTTTACACTCGGCTAAGGCTTTTTACAGGAAGGTAGGTGCCCTAGATGCCCCTGATGCCGCAATCAGATGAATTTGAAGAAAAATACGACGAGTCTGATGAGGATGACGGCGAGATCGAGATAGGAAAGGGAAGAGACCTCCCGTCTCACGAACATTTAGACAAAGTAGCCGGGGCCAGCGCCGACCCCGTCAAGGACTACTTAAAGCAAATAGGAAGAGTGTCTCTTCTCACGGCAGAAGAAGAAAAGGATCTGTCTGAAAGGATAGAAGCCGGCCTCTATGCCCAGCATATTTTGGATACTGCCGAAGAGGGGGAACTGTCATTTGAGTACAGAAGAGAGCTTCAATGGGCTGCAAATGATGGAAGAAAGGCCAAAGATCACCTTCTGGAGGCAAATCTGAGGCTAGTAGTTTCTCTCGCCAAGCGCTACATAGGCAGGGGTATGCACTTTTTGGATCTCATCCAGGAAGGAAATCTGGGTCTGATAAGGGCCGTTGAAAAGTTTGACTATACAAAGGGCTTCAAGTTCTCCACCTATGCCACCTGGTGGATAAGGCAGGCGATCACTAGGGCCATGGCTGACCAGGCCAGGACCATAAGGGTGCCTGTACACATGGTAGAAGTCATAAACAAACTTTCCAGAATCCAAAGGAGGATGCTCCAGGATCTGGGAAGGGAGCCCACCACAGAAGAGCTGGCAAACGAACTCAATATGCCAATCGAAAAAGTGGAAGAAGTGCAAAAGTACGGAAGAGAGCCCATTTCCCTTCACACTCCCTTGGGAGAAGAAGGGGACTCGGAATTTGGAGACCTCATAGAAGACACAGATGCCATAAGCCCCCAAGACGCCGTGGCCTTCTCCATTCTTCAGGAAGAGTTCAGGCAGGTGCTCGGCACCTTAAGCCCGCGGGAAGCCGGTGTTATAAAAATGCGTTACGGCCTGGAAGACGGGCAGCCCAAGACTTTAGACGATATAGGCAGAATCTACGGCGTTACCCGCGAGCGCATAAGGCAGATAGAATCAAAAACCATGAGTAAGCTTCGCCATCCCTCGCGTTCCAAGGCCCTTATGGACTTTTTAGATAACTGAAAATTTCTCTGTTTTAGGGGGAGGCACGCCTCCCCCTTTTTTTGTATTCTTTAATCTCAAAGCCCGGGAAAAGAAGAGCAAAGAAAACGTCCAGATTTTCCTTTAGTTTTCAAAAAAAGCCTAATTGGACTTGGAAGAGGAACTGGAGTTAGCAGAGGAAGAGGAAGAAGACGACTTGTCTTGTGAAGAAGGCTGGGAAGTAGAGGAACTGGACTTAGTAGAGGAAGAGGAAGAAGAGGGGCTCTGGCAGTAAACAGTGATGGTTGAGCCTGAATCCACACTTCCTCCAGATGTTGACAAACTTTCCCCGCTGGGAGCCTGAAGGTTTTCAACCGTCCAGCTCTCCTGGGCATTTTGCGGAACTAACTTCACTTTGAGGCCCAGCGCCTGCAGCGCATTTTTCACAACCGAGAGGGCTTCTCCCCTAAGCTGCGAAGGGATGGTTACTTTCTGAGGACCTTCTGAAACATTTAAGGTAATAGTTGCGCCCTGGGAAACTACGCTTCCTGCAGCCGGGGAAGTATTGACTACCATTCCTTTGGCAACTGAAGTGCTGCTTACCTGTTTTATGGAGATATTAAATCCGTCTTGAGAAAGCGTAGTCTGGGCGTCGCCCTCGCTCTTTCCTACAAGGTTCGGCACAGTAGTTTGCCCGCTTGAAATATAAAGGGTGACTTTCGTACCCTCCGATTGGCTGCTTCCTGCAGCCGGGGAAGTTCCAGTCACGCGATCTTTTGGAATGGTGGGTGAATTTTGCACTTCTACCGACCCCACTGAAAAGCCTGACACGCTCAGGCTTTGCTCGGCCTGCTGCTCTGTCATGCCCACAACGTTAGGGATTTGGGCAGTTGCCGGACCCGCAGAGAACCATACAGTTACCGTGCTCCCCTTTATTACGCTCTGCCCGGAGGCGGGATCTTGCTTTATTATGTTTCCCTTAGGTTGATCGGTGGCAGTGTCCAACTCGGCCTGAAACTTTAATCCCACGCTGCTCAGGCTTTGCTCTGCCTGCTGCTCTGTCATGCCGTTTTGAATGGAAGGGACGGTGACGTACTGGGGACGGGTGGAAAAGTATATCCACGCCCCCGCCCCGCAGCAGGCGGCCAGTATGCATACAATCAGCCACACTATCCAGGCCTTGTGCTTCTTTTTGACTACCGCCCTTCCGGCACCAAAGGGGCGATCGTAGTCGGGGGAAGAAGAGTAGCCCGAGGGGGGAACCGACGAAGGGGGCAGTGCCACCTGCGTCTTCTCTGCATCTTGGGAAGGCTTGTGAAGATCGGAAAGCGGGTTGTAGTCTTCCACAGAGGCTTTTTGTCCGCTTAAAATCGCCTGCACATCCCTCTTAAACTCGGCTGCCGTGCTGTAGCGGTTCTGCCTGTCTTTAGTCATGGCCTTGGCCACAACCGAATCCCAAATTTTGGGAAGCCCCGGAATGATGGAGCTGGGGGGAGTGGCAACCTGGGAAACGTGCTGGTAGGCTATGGCCACAGGGGAATCTCCGGAAAACGGGGGGCGCCCTGTAAGCATTTCATAGAGCACGCAACCGGCAGAGTAGAGGTCGGAACGCATGTCTATGTTTTCGCCCTTTGCCTGCTCGGGAGAAAGGTACTGGGCCGTGCCTACTACCCCCTGGGACTGGGTCATGGTGGTAGCAGAATCATCTAGCGCACGGGCTATGCCAAAGTCCATTACCTTTACCACGCCCTGCTCGCTGACCATGACGTTGCTGGGCTTGATATCTCTGTGGATGATTCCCATTTTGTGGGAGTACTCAAGGGCGTTTAGGATCCCAATTATGATTTGCCCTGCATCCGTGGGAGAGAGCGCTCCATTTTCCCTTATTATTTCCCTAAGAGTTTGGCCCTTTACATACTCCATGATGATGTAGGGAATTTTTTCCTTTTCCCCGTCGGGGCCTTCCGCCTCTTCTTCCCCCGTGTCGTAGATGGAAACAATATTGGGATTGTTAAGCTGAGCGACGGATCTAGCTTCCTTGCGAAATCTTGCCAAAAAGACCTGGTCGTTGGCAAGGTTGGGGCGCAAAATCTTTATGGCCACCTGCCTGCCCAGACGAGTATCGGTACCTATATGCACCTCGGCCATGCCGCCATGGCCTATTACCGGTCCTACGGTGTAACGGCCCTGAGCCAGGCTCTGGGGAGTGAATTGGCTCATTTGAAACTCTCTTTCTCAAATCCGGCAAAATCGGTTGAAGGAAGGATGCCCTCCATAAGTCTGTATGCCTTCATGGCATCCGTGTGTATGTAGTACTTTACTGGGTGAGGGTAGCTGCAGACTTTTCTTGGTATCACTTTGTTTTTAATATCCTCCAAGATATGGTCTAGGTCGTTTGCCACATCCAAAGCGCTCCGGGGCCTGTGAGCAGGGTTTTTCTCTAACATAACCATAACATAACTAGCCAATTCCTCAGGGATGTCGAAAGGAAGGTTTGGAACGGGATCGTTGACCTGGGCGGCGGCAATATCTACAGGAGCCGTCCCGGTAAAGGGCCTGTGCCCGCTAAGCCCTTCGTAGAGCACGATTCCCAGAGAATATATGTCGCTTTGAGGCAGGGGCTTTAAGCCCCTTGCCTGTTCGGGGGCGATGTACTGGGCCGTTCCCACCACCCTTCCGGCCTGCGTAATCTGGGCCTGATCGGCAGAGTAGCTCACTCCAAAATCAGTTATTTTTACTTTTCCCTCGGGGCTTACCATGATATTGGCAGGCTTTATGTCGCGGTGGATTACGCCGTTTTTATGCGCTACATATAATCCCTTGGCGACCTGGGAAATGAGGGGAAGGAGCTTTTTGGGAGCGATTTTCCCAGCCTCCTTGTAGATCTGGGCAAGAGAGGGCCATGGAATGTATTCCATTATCAGA
This sequence comes from Aeriscardovia sp., assembly GCA_017632945.1. Taxonomy (GTDB): domain Bacteria; phylum Actinomycetota; class Actinomycetes; order Actinomycetales; family Bifidobacteriaceae; genus RGIG1476. Next base: position 260,784 of record JAGBQH010000012.1, read on the forward strand.
AAGCCCATTCCGTTGTTTTCGTAGTAATCAAAAAGGGCCGCTATGGCGGGGTGGGCGAGGTAGGCGGAGTTTTTGGCCTCTATCCTCATTCTTTCAAGTCTTGAGGAATTTTCTTCCAAGTCTCCCCTAAGTGCTTTTACCGCCACTTCCCTTTTTGCCCCAAGGTCGTACGCCTTCCACACTTCTCCCATTCCGCCCTGAGCCACGCGCTTTTCAAGCCTGTAACGGCTATGGATGATTTGCCCCTCAATCAGCTTCATTTTTCAGCCTCTTTTATTACGCTTCCCATTATGGAGGCAGCTTGGGCGGATGTGGAATTTTGCAGCATTACCGCCACTACTGTGTCTGGATTTGAAGTGGAAAAACCGGCAGCCAAGGAATCGCTGCGATCAGCCTGGGATGGGTCTTTGACCTGGGCCATGACGGAGGCCACGGGCCCTAAAGAGGGGTCCTGCACCTTCGTCAGGTTTTCCATCATGGCCTGAATCTCGGCCGCCTGCGAGGAAGTGAGGGGGGAAGAGAGGCGGGAAGGGGCGGAAGAAGAGATGACCTGAAGGCCCGCAGAAAGGGTCCTTTTCACCAGTTCAGGCTTCATAATGCTCCCGCCATCCGCCACGGCCCCCACCATCATGGCTTCCTGAATAAGGCTCACTTTTCCCTCGCCTTCCCCGGCTCCCGAAAGGGCCAAGTCCTGCGCATTGCTCACATTTCCCAAAGACGAGGCGGAAGAAAGCATAGCCTGTCCGCTTCCCTTTTCCCCGCAAATATGGATTGGAGATCCAAATCCAAATGAAGCTGCTTCTTTTTCTAAGGCCTGAGCTCCAAATTTCTGGGCAAGGATCGCAAAAGCGGTGGAAGAAGAATAGGAAAAGGCCGTGGAAAGATCCATTTTGCTTTGCATGCTGTAATGGGGATAGTAGACGCTGTTTGCTATCACCATTCCGGAAGGGAGCTTAAAAGTTGAAGGAGCTGACACCTCATCTGTAGGCTTCACCCCTTTCTGCAGGGCGAGGGAGGAAGTGAGGATGTTGAAAGTGGATCCGGGGTTTATTAGGTACTGGGTGGCCAAGTCCGTAAGGAGGCCCTCCTGGGAATAAGAAGAGTAGAGGGAGCGGGCCTGCTCTGAATTGTGGGTGGCAAGAAGGTTGGGGTTGTAGGTGGGAGAGGAAGCCAAAGTCAAAATGGCCCCCGTTTTGGCATCCAACACTACAATGGCTCCCGTTTTTCCTTTAAGAAGGGAGTAGGAATACTCCTGGAGGCGGGCTTGGACATTGGTCTCCACATTCACCTCCCCCTCTTCCTGGCCTTCAAAGATGGATTCAAATTTTTGCTGCCATATGCCCCCGTTTCCGCCCGTCAGCACCTTGTCGTAACTCATCTCCACTCCCTGGCTGGGAGGGGCGGCTATGGAGAAAAAGCCGGTTACCGGCGCAAAAGCTTCCCCTTGCGGGTAGGAACGCTGGTAGTTAAAGGAATCATTGCTCTTCTGGCTTAGGGCCAAAATCTCTCCCCCCGCTGACAAGATCTCCCCTCTAGCCATTCCCACCTCATGATAGAAAGCCGCCGTATTTTCCGGATTTGCATCCAGCGTAGGAGCGTAAATGATGGACCAAAAAAAGGTAGAACAGGTAATGATGAGAAACAGCACTAAAACGGCGATGAAAAGCTGGCGCATGGACTTGTTCACCTTGGCCTCCTAAGAGCTGAAAGGTCCAAAAGCCCGGTTCCGTTTTCACTGCCAACGGGCCTGGGGGATTTATCTATTACCAAAAGGAGCATTAAAATCAGCCAGTCGGCCGTAAGGCTGGACCCTCCGGATGCCAAAAAAGGCATTGTAAGGCCGGTAAGGGGAAGAACGAGGGTAATTCCTCCGGCTATTGTAAAAATTTGAAAAGCCAGGGAAAAAACCAGTCCGGAGGCCAGAAGCTTTCCAAAACCGTCCTCCGTCCTCATGGCTATGACAAATCCCGCCGTTATAAGGCATAGGTACATCAAAAGCAAAAGGCAGATTCCCACAAACCCCATCTGCTCGACGAGGGAGGAATAGATGAAGTCTGAATTTGCAAAAGGGGTAAGGGCGGGATAGCCTTCTCCAAAGCCCGTTCCAAAAAGTCCTCCCGCCCCTAGGGCAAACAGGCCCTGAACAATCTGGTAGGAACTGCCGTAGGAGCGGGTGTAAAGCTGCTTTGAGAAGGGGTGGAGCCAAATATCGATGCGGGAGGAAAAAGTGGGAAAGAGGCCTGCAGAAGCAAAGAAGAGAATGACAAAAGCCGCGACTCCGCACAGCACCCATATTTTCTTTTTGCTGGCAACATAGACCATGCCCGTAAAGAGGGCAAAAAACATTAGGCAAATCCCAAGATCCCCTTCGGCCACCAAAATTATGGCCACAAGGATCCACACAGCGGCCAAGGGCCCCGCATCTTTTAGCCTGGGAAGGCGCCCCTTGCCGATTTTTGACTTTTCCTGGAATTTATCTCTGTGGGTAAAAAGGTAGGAGGCAAAAAAGATCGCTAAAAACAGTTTTGCAAATTCGCACGGCTGCCAGGAAAAGCCCCCGAATTTCACCCATACTTTTGCTCCATTCACCCTTTCTCCAATTCCCGGAACCAAAGGAAGAGCCAAAAGGATTAGGCCTATTGCCATAAAGGCGTAAGAAAGGCGCCGAAGCTTCCTGTAGTCGGCAAAGAAGGCCACGAGGAAAGAAGAAAGGGCCAAGGCCACCGCCAGCCAGATCATCTGCCTTAAACCGAAATCGGTGGCAGAGCCGTTCTGGGCATATTCTAGGTCAATCCTTGTAATTTGGGTTATCCCAATCAAAGAAAGCAGGAGGCCTACGGGAACTATCGACTTTATGCTGTTTGGGATTTTTTTGTCTACAAGGATCGTCAAAAGGATAGCAAGAGCGCAGTCAATGCCTCCGGCAAGAAGATAGGGCCATGCAATTTTGCCTGCCAGCTTCAGCATCATAGATGAAAAGGCCAGGCATCCTACAAACAGGGCAAAGAGGGTAAGGTATATCCTTCTGCCCTTGGATCTGCTTTTTGCCTGCCTGGAAGGCTTCATCATTTTTGCGCTCCCCCCGTTTTCAGCTCGTTTGCTTTCTGAAGGGCTTGAGAAAGGGAAGAGGCGTGAATGCCGTTCTGAAGCTGCTGGCGGAGGGAAGGAGGAAGAGAAGATGTGCTCACAGCCGTAGACTGCTCAAGATGAGAAAGCCTGATTCCTAAAATGTCCGTAGACACCCCCTTGTAAACCGCCACATACCCTTCCCATTCGCCGAGGTAGTACTGCGTTTGACTCCAGTAAAAGAGGTACCCTCCTACGGAGAGTATTGTAGCGAGGCAAAGGCATAAAAATATCCAAACGACCGTCTTCCAGCGCTTGCGCCTTTTACGCCCCTCCTGCACTACCTTTTTGCCATACTGCTCTAAAACTTCGGCATCTACGGGATCTGCAGGGTTTAAATTCTTCCCGCTTACTATGGGAATCTCAGCGGTATCTACTGGAGGCTCTTCAAAGGAAGATGTATTTTCCTTATCTGCCTCTTCGAGGTTTTCCTTAACAACTGTTTGCGCTTCATCTTCTTCTTCCCCTTCTCGCAAAAGATCGCTGGCCCTCTTCAAGGGAGAATCTTCCTCTATGAGAGGCGGAGCAATTTCTACCTTTTCGTGCGTGGTTTCAATTATTGACTGTAGGCTCTCTTCTACAGCTCCCGCTATTAAAGCGGGGCTTTGAGGGGCTGGGCCCTGAAAGCAGTCTGCAACCACAGCGGTAACGTTGTCGGAACTGCCGGCCTTTAAAGCCATATTTACGAGGGTTTGAGCGCACAGTTCTTTATCTGTAATTTTCTGGAGTGTGTCTTTTATGGTTTCGTCTTCTAAAGATCCCGACAGGCCGTCTGAGCAAAGCAGACACCTGTCTCCCGCTTTGGCTTTTCTGACGCAAATATCTGGCAGGGGGTTAATGTTAAAGTCCCCCACTACTCTCATCACAACGTTTTTTTGAGGATGAATTTTAGCTTCCTCCTCGCTTAGAAGGGAGGAATCTATAAGATACTGCACGTAACTGTGATCGTGGGTGAGGCGGATTAATTTTCCATCCTGAAGAAGGTAGATCCTGGAATCTCCTATATGCGCCAGTACCCAATAGCCGTTTATTAAAAGCAGGGCGTCTACAGTAGTTCCCATGCCAGAAAGCGCCTTTTCCTTAGATGCCTTTCCCACTATGGCGTCATGGGCAAGAAGGATGCTCTTTTCTACCGCCCTGCATACCGCCTCTACATTGTGCCTAAAGGCCTTGGGGTGCTCCAGATGGCTTAAGGTTCTGATAGCTATTGTGGAAGCCGTGGCGCCGCCTGCATGCCCACCCATGCCGTCAGCCACAGCAGCTAAAGTGGCTCCGGCAAACCCGGAATCTTGATTATCCTTTCTCACGTAGCCCTTGTCGCTTACAAGGGAGGAAGAGAGATGCAATTCCATCTCTACCTCAGCTCAAACGATGTAGCCCCCAGGCGTATAAGCTGCCCGGGTTTTATTATGACGGGTCCGGCAATTTGTTTTTCATCCAAATAAGTTCCATTGGTGGAGCCCAAATCTTCTAGAACCCATTCTCCCTTTTTGCTTTTGTATATTCTGGCGTGGTGCGAAGAGATAAATTGATCCGGGACGACAATGGAATTATCCGGAGCCCTTCCTATCGTGCAGGAGGGAGGGAGGGGAAAAGTCATACCCGCATTCTGCCCGTCTACTATCACAAGAACCGTAGTGTCGCTGCGGGAAGGGGAGACGGGAGAAGGAGAAGGGGGGACATGGGTCACCAAAGAAACGATGGAAGTCTGAGTGACAGAGGAAGAAGCGGAAGAGCGCGGCGAAGAAGAGGAAGACGAAAAAGAAGACTTGTCTCTAGCTTCCCTCATTTGTTTTTTTCTCTTCCTTATCCACTTATCTCTGGAGGGTAAAAAGGCAGACACATCTTTGTGCAGAGAGCGAACTGCGAGCCATGCGAAAAGTATCAGCGCGAGAATGAAGCTGTATTTTAGAACCGCATATGTCAATTCGGTCATAAGAGAGCCTTAAATCCCAATCAGGACCTCGGCTCGGAGGAAGCCCAGAATACGATTCTGGTCCTGCCTATGGTAATCGTATTGCCGTCTATTAAAGTGGCCGCGGGCACGAGGTGGCCTTCTACATACACTCCGTTGGTAGAGTGCAAATCCCTGGCTACAACTCCCCTGGGAGTAATGGTGATTTCAAGATGCTTTCTTGAAATTCCGGGATCATCTATGACTATGTCGCAGTCAGATCCTCTTCCGATTATGGTTTTTGCTGCAGTGAGCAGGTACTGGCGTCCGGAAATTTCCAGCACAGGAAAATCTCTTGCTTCATTTCTATTGGTAACGGGTGCGGCATTGCCCCGCACAGTTTCGCTTGTCAGCCTAAACTCGCCCTTGGAAATATCAAGATTTTCCTCAAATATCACCGTCACGGGTCCCTCGAAACTGTAGGATTGGCTGGTAGCGTATTTAGTCAGCCCATCGGCCAGATCGTTTGCCAAATTCTCCGATCCCCACTCTTCTATCTTGTCGAAATCCGGAGTGCTCAGTTCAAACCTGTATTCGTTTGGAACTACGGTTCTATTTTGGGAAATCACCCTAGCTTTGGAATCTATTTCTTTTTCGAGCGCACCTGACAGATCAACAGGCTGCAGATCTTTTGATCCGAACCGGGAAAACACCCCGTTGACCCCGCGCTCAACGTGTTTTTCAAACCTATCGAGTATGCTCATCCGACCTCACTTGTTCATTTAATAGTCTAACAAGGGGAACTAAAAAATTTACACTCTCTCTTTCACGGCTTTTGTTTCTTCTTTCTTTTGCTTTTTCTTCAGCCTCCTCAAAACATACATTTGGAGGGGCAGGGTCATCAAAGCCGTGCACAGCATCGCCACCGGCTGCGACATGGCTATTCCCAAGAAGTGGAAGAGGCGGGGGAAGATGAGCAGGGCCGGTATAAAGAAGATGCAGTTGTTGCCCAGGCCCACAATGGAGGCTATCACGACGTATCCCAAATTCTGCTGCATCATATTCGACATCACTACATAAGCGTTCAACCAGAAGTCTATACACTGCAGCCTGAGGGCGAGAGCTCCGTAAGAGACCACCTGGGAGTTATCTATGAAAATGCCCACTATCTGGGGTGCAAATATGAATTCCAAAATGCATATGATTACCAAAAGGATGAACGAAGCTACCAAAATTAGGTTATAGCCTTTTATGACCCTATCGTATTTTTTCGCCCCGTAGTTGTATCCGCAAACCGGCTGATAGCCTTGGCCAATTCCTACCTGGATTACGTTTCCAAAGTTGATAATTCTTCCTACTATCGTCATGGCGCTTATGGCTACAGCTCCGTATCCTGCTGAAACCACATTGAGCAGATCGGAAGAGACGGCGAAAAGCCCGTTTCTTATAAAGCTTGGGAAACCTACAGAGAAGATTTCTTTCCACATCGTTCGATCAAAAGAAATCATCTTTGCACTAAGCTTAGCGGTGGCCTTCTTGATATAAATCCAAAGCATTATTACAAAGCTTATGCCCTGGGCGATGGCCGTAGCCACTCCGGCTCCAAATACTCCCAGATGCATTGCAAACATGAAAATAGGCTCAAGAATGGCGTTTACCACCACGCCAGCGATCATGGCGATCATAGATTCGGTGGGGTAGCCTTGAAACCTCATGGCAGGATTTAAAACGTAGGTTGCGCAAAAGAGGGGCGCTATCCAAAGAAGGGGCTGAAGGTACTGCCTGGCCAAGGGGTCGACCGAAGGGGTGGAACCCAGGATGTGGATGAGGGGGGTTTGAAACATCAGCCCCAGCCCACCCAAAATTATTCCCAAAACAATCGATCCGAAGAGGGCAGTGGAAATCAGTTGCTCAGCCTTTTTTATGTTCTTCTTTCCGAGTTCTACAGATACCCTGTTGCCTGCCCCTATTCCCAAAAGCAGGCCAAATGCCTGTATGACGACTATTACGGGCATGCATACGCCTTCGGCTGCACTGGCTGCAGCGCCCATCGATCCCACGTAAAAAGCATCCACAAGGCTGTAACTGATACCCACGATATTGGAAACTACTGATGGGATCGCCATTTTCGTTATAAGTCTTCCCAGCGGAGCCTGGGTCATTTCAATATATTTTTTATCCTGCATCAAAGGGCTTCTTGGTGTGATTTATGAGAATATTTGTATGAGATAATTCAAATGTAGGATTTTACTTATCCGATGAGACATCGGCTTCGTAGAAAAGGTGGGCCCATGTTTTCTGCTCTGCAAAATCTTCCGTCTACGGGTCGTTTTGCTCCAAGCCCTACAGGAAAACTCCACATAGGAAACGTTTACACGGCCCTGGGCGCCTACTTAAGCACAAGGCGCTTTCCCCATTCCCGCTTTATCCTCAGAATTGAAGATCTCGATACTTCCAAAGACACCCGTAAGGAAAGCGAAAAGATAATAGAGAACCTTGAGTGGCTTGGGTTCGACTGGGATGAACTGGTATTTCAGTCCCAAAGGCTAGACATCTATAGGGAGGCCTTAAAAGAAATTCGGGATATCGATCCCGAAGATCCTCTCCTCTATCCCTGTTCCTGCTCAAGGAAGGAGATTTGCGCTCAAAGCCCGGCAGATCCAATAGACGGGATGAGGGTTTATAAGGGAAAATGCAGAAAAAATCCGCCTTCTTCATCTCAGGGATGCTCTATCAGGCTGAAAGTTCCCCGCGCCGGGGAAAAAAGGATTGAAGTTAGGGACTTTATTTTTGGCCCCCGTATCTTTGATCTTGAAAAGCAGATAGGAGATGCGGTTCTAAAGAGAAGGGATGGGCAATTTACCTATCAATTGGCCGTGGCCGTAGATGACGGAATCGAGGGAATAGGGCAGGTGGTGAGGGGAAGGGACCTACTCAAGAGCAGTGCCCTGCAGATCTACATCCGCAGACTTTTGAGCCTTAAAGACCTCAGGTTTGCCCATCTGCCTCTGATTTTAGAAAATGGAGGCGTGAAAATGAGCAAAAGCCGGGGATCTGCCGACGTGTCCCTGCTCAGAGAGTGGGGAGCCTCCCCTGAACAGATCATCGGTTTTTGCGCATGGCTTATGAACCTCTACCCTGCCCCAGAGCCGGTGCCCATGGGAATAGAGGAGTGTGTAAAGCTCTTTTCTTACAAGAAAGTGAAATTTGGTCCCAACAGGCTGAAGGACAGAGAGCTTCCGGCTTACTTTTCCGATCCTCACTGGTGGAAGAGGAGCGGGGGCAGTTACAGAAGGATTGAATATGGCATATATGGATAACAAGGATCTTGCCAATACGCAGATATCCGAAAGAAGGGAAAAGGAAATAGGCGAAGCCGTTTCTAAAGTGATGGAAGCTGTAGATGCTGCTGCCAAGGGAAGGCCGGTTCGCGTGATAGCTGCCACAAAGACCCGCGACGTGGGGGAAGTTATGGCTGCCATAAGGGGCGGCATAAAAGTTATAGGCGAAAACAGGGTCCAGGAACTGGAAGAAAAGATGCCCATCATATCGGCCGAGTGCCAGAAGGCAGGCATTTCCATTTCCGCCCACCTTATAGGCCAGCTCCAAAAAAACAAAATCGCCAAGGTCCTTCCTTTGGTAGACTGCATCGAAAGCGTGGAGAGTTTTGACAAGGCGCAGGAAATTTCAGAGAGAGTTCCTGGAGGAAAGCTTTTAGACATCTACCTTGAGGTTAACGAATCGGGCGAAGAGAGCAAGAGCGGATGCAAACACGAAGAAGCTTTCGATTACGCCAGATCCATTTCCTCCCTCCCCGGCCTTAGGCTTGTGGGCCTAATGACTGTGGCAGATCCTACAGAAGGCAGGGCTTGCTTTGAAAGGCTAAGAGATCTTAGGGATAAGATCTGCGCAGAAGTCGAAACCTGCCAAAGGCTTTCTATGGGCATGAGTGGAGACTTTGCAGAGGCCATAGCTTGCGGAGCTACCGATGTCAGGATTGGAACTGCGATATTTGGAGAGAGAAGCTTTAAATGAAGGTGGCCCGATTCACCAAAGATGAAGATCTGCCCGAATACGGATTTGTCCAGGAGGAAAAGGGAAAAAAGATTATAGCCGTCCTCTCGGGAAACCCCTTTGCGGGAGATGTGGATCTGTCGGGGGAAAGGGTAGACCTGTCAGAAGTTCGCCTCTTAGCTCCCAACTTTCCGCTAAAAATCTTTTGTTGTGATGACTTTATGGATTTTTACTTAAAGCCTGCCACCTGCGCAATGGGCCCTGACGACGTTTTAAGCATTCCCGACTGGAGCCGGGGAATAGAAGTAAGGCCGGGGATTGGGATAATTATTTCCACCTCGACAAGAAACTGCCCCATTTCTGAGGTGGAAAAGCATATTCTGGGGATGACTTGCATTTTGGATTCTACGGCGCTCTCTGATAGGAGCCATGTATGCAATACAGCTTTCGACGATTCTTTGGCCGTAGGCCCGTGGATCGAAACAAAGATAGATCCTGATGCGCGCCTGGCATTTGGGAAGGAAAAGTCGGAAAGCATACGCAACCTTTTAAAGTGCGCACTTAAAAATATCTCGTTTATTTCCTCGTTTTCAACCTTACTTCCTGGAGACATGGTTGCAGTAAGAAGCCAAAATAAGCAAACTTTCGAGCTGCCTGACGAAGTGATGACGAAGATTGAGGGAGTGGGGTATTTGCGCTCCTTTGTCAGAAGGGAAGTTCCTGAAACCAAATAGTGCCAAAATCCAAAAAGGCATTTTTAAGACTGGGGCTGCCGCATTTATTTGCGGCCGCTAGTTTGGACCTTCCACGGGAAAACCTAAAATTTAAAGGGTCGAGAAGTTTTTTCATTCACGCGCAAAATTTTATTCACTCCCTATTGGCGCTTAAGAGTCGTCTTTGCCGAAGGGTTTAGATGTGTCTATGCCGTAAAATAGCAGTGAAGAATATAAAACAGAAAGGGATATTAATGGCAAATCATAAAGCTCCCAAAAAGAGGGGAAAACTGGGAGTAGAAGTAGTAGCGGGACTGGCCGGCCTCGGAACAATGGTTGCCATGGCCCCGGCCTCCTTTGCTGATACAGTAAAAGCTCAGCAGGGTTTGCAATCGGGAGGATACACTAGCGAAAAATCCCTTACCCCCCAAGAACTTACAGCCCTTCAGCAACAGCTAAAGACAGTTGAGACTGTAATAAGCACAGATGGATTGTCTCACGATTTAGAGGGCACTTTAAATCAAACTAAACTTGAAAACGTTACAACTGTCCTACAGGGCATATCCTCCTACCTGCAAAAGGCGCTAGGAGAAAGCACATACGTTTCACAGCTCTCTCAGATTTCTTCTCAGCTCTCTTCTATAGCGGGTGAGCAGAGAACTTCGCTTTCCCAAGATCAGCAGGAGAGCATGCGAACTTCGCTTCAGAAAATTACATCCCAGCTGGAACAGATAGTAAGTGAAGAACTTGCTAGCCAAGAGAGCAATCTTAAAAGTTTGCAAAACCAGCTAAGCGATGCTCAAAAAACGGCCGCCACAGATGAAAGCAATCTAAAGGCAGATGATGCAGCTTACGCAAGCGCTATCGCCGCCTTGAAGAAGGCAGCCTCCAGCGCGCTTGCAAATGCCCAGAGCGCGAACACCACGGCGCAAAGCAATGCCGCTTCCGCCCAGGCCAAGCTGGATGCAGCTAAGAGCGCTTATACAGACTCCATTACCGCTCTAAAGGGCGCGGCCTCCAGCGCGCTTGCAAATGCCCAGAGCGCCAACACCACAGCG
>JAGBQH010000003.1 GCA_017632945.1 Aeriscardovia sp.
ATAGGAATTTTGTGGTCGATGGGGGCAAAGTGGTGGACTATATTATGCATGATCCTCATTCTTCTCTTTATGTCATGGGGAATATTCGTAGAAGTGGGATGCTATAAGAACCATTTGGTGCCGGACGGATTTGTGAAGGAGAAGGATCGAAAAGATGCTTCTTAAAAAATACTACTGTATAAAACAGCAGGAACAGAAGGACTGTGGCTGTGCTTGTCTCGCCACTGTTTTTAAGCAGTTTGGCCTTAAAATCCCTATTTACAAGATAAGGGAACTTGCCAAAACGGATCTATATGGCACAAGCGTATATGGCCTAACAATGGCAGCAGAAAAGTTAGGATGCTCCGCAAAGGCCTTCATGTTCGACGATAAAGAGCAGCTCCTCACAAACAAAGACCTTCCACTACCTGCCATTGCGCATGTAATACTCGACAAACGCTACCAGCACTTTGTAGTAATACAAAAAATAGGTAAGACCTCTATACTTATAGCCGATCCCGCCCAGGGCATGCGGAAAATGACTCCGGAAGAGTTCTTCAAAATTTGGACGGGCGTGCTCCTCCTTGTCACAAAGAAAACCCCGTTTGAAACCGAGCCTGCGAAAAACGGGCTTGCCCGTCAGTTTCTGCAGCTAATCTCCCCCCATAAGGCGTTGCTCATAAATATATTCCTCAGCTCCATCCTCATCACAGCCCTTGGAATTGTAAGCTCCTTCTACTTCCAGTTCCTCTTGGATACGGTCATACCCAATGACCTCAAGTCCACTTTGACGGTCTTTTCGACAGGACTTTTGGTAATAGTCCTCTTTAACTCCTTGGCAAAGGCATTTCGCCAGCAGATCTTCCTCCACTTCTCCCAAAAGCTGGACGTCTCCCTTATGCTCAACTACTACAACCGCCTTATGGGCCTCCCCATGGAATTTTTCCAGTCAAGGCCCACAGGCGACGTGATTTCCAGACTGGACGACGTATACAAGATCCGAAATGCGATATCGGGAGCCACGTTGACCATCCTGCTTGACGGCTTTATGGCGATCGTGGGCGGGATCACCCTGTTTTGCGAAAGCCGCTACCTCTTCCTAATCACCCTGGCCCCGCTCGCGGCGTACCTTATAATCGTCTTCGCCTTTAACAGGCTGATAGAAAAGAGGAACCACGAGCTCATGCAGAGCCAGGCAAAAGTTACAGCATACCTTGTAGAGTGCCTGACCGGGATTGAGACTATCAAAAGCTACACCGCGGAATCCAACGTAAAGGCGAACATAGAGCGCAAGTTCATCGAATTTGTAAAAGGCATTTTCAACCTGGGCTTTGTAAACAACATCCAAAACTCGCTGAAGCTCACCGTCAAGGCTGTCTTCGGGATCGTCATCCTTTGGATTGGCACGGTGCAGGTTCTGGACGGGAAAATCCCTGTCGGCCTCCTTCTTACCTTCAACGCCCTTTTGGCTTATTTTTTGACCCCCATAGAAAACATCGTCTCCTTTCAGGCCACCTTCCAAAGCGCCAAGGTTGCGGCAAAAAGGCTGGAAGAAATCACGGGCACCCCGCTTGAAAAGGAAATAGGAGGAGGGAAAAAAGACAAGCTCCAGCCTACGAGTCTTGAAGGGGACATAGAATTCCAAAACGCCTCCTTTAGATATGGGGCGAGAAAGGAGACTCTGAGAAATATCAGCCTTACAATTAAGAGCGGTTCAAAAACAGCCCTGGTAGGGAGGAGCGGTTCGGGGAAAACAACTCTGGCCAAATTACTCATGAATTTCTATCCTCTAGAGTCAGGACAAATTTTGATAGACGGCGTAAATATAGGAGACATTGCCCTGGACAGCCTCCGCTCCCGCATAGCCTATGTCAGCCAGGACGACTTCCTTTTCAACGACACGCTTCTTGAAAACCTCCGGTTTGCCAACCCTATGGCGAAGTATGAAGAGATCATAGAGGCATGCAAAAAAGCCAGGATACATGACTATATCACTTCACTCCCCCTCCGATACAACACTCTGGTTGAGGAAAATGGGACCAACCTGTCGTCAGGTCAAAAGCAGAGGCTCGCTCTCGCCAAGGCCATTTTGAAAAAACCCGACATATTCATCCTGGACGAGGCCACAAGCAACCTAGACGCGAAAACGGAAAAGGAAGTTATGGCCGCCATAAGGGAAGCGGTAGAAGGAAAGACCTGCATCTTCATCGCACACAGGCTATCTACAATCTCAGAGTGCTCGAAGGTTGTCGTGATGGAAGACGGGAAAATCGAGGAGTGCGGCACCAAAGAAGAGCTCATTGGAGCTGGAGGTGGCTTTTCCCAGCTTTGGCAGGAATACTGTGCGGAATTTGAGGCTTAAAATGGCGCGCTTTGAACTTCACAAGCTCGAGGATCTTTCCGATTCCAGGGAGCTTTTGGAACAAAACCCCAAACGTTTCACCTCATGGTTCATATATCTTCTCTGCCTGATACTGGCTTCCTTTATCATTTGGGCATGGTTTTCTACAAAATCTGTGGTGGTCTCGGCCCAGGGAATTGTAGAGTCGAACAAGCCAGTACAGACTATAGCCCCGGTGTCGGCCGGAACTGTAAAGTCCGTAAACTACACTAACGGCAGCCATGTGGACAAGGGGGACGTTGTCGTCAGCCTAGACACCCAAAACCTTTCGGCGCAACTGGACTCTTTAAATGAGCAGAAATCTTCCCTCGCCTCCCAGATCTCAGACCTCAATTCCCTAAAGCAGAGCGTTTCGGAAGGAAATAATTTTGCAAATGACAAAAGCGCCTATTTTGCCCAGTATATGTCATACATAAACGAAAATAAGGCGGACAGCGAGGAAGGCAAATTATCGTCTAAAAGCTTGAGCCAGCTCAATGCCGAAATTTCCTCTTATCAAAGCCTGATAAGCGCTATAGAAAGCGGGGCAACATCTTTTAATAGCCAAGACCCATTCTGCAACAGCGAATTTCAAAAATACCTCCTGCAAAGGCAAAACCTCGAAAAGACTCTGTCATCCCTTGAAACCGAGGAAGACACCCTGGAAAAAGACGAAGGCTCGTCCAACGCGCTCAACGGCAAAATCCTCGGAGACTACAACGGTCTAGCATCCAGCCAAAAGTCAGAGGCGCAAGAGGCGTCAGGCGCTTCATCCCAGGACAGCGAAATCAATGCCCAAAACTCCCTTTCTCAAGACGAGCAAAAGCTTTCCCAAGCAAATTCAAAACAGGCCTACGACGAGCAGATGGCCTCCATTCAATCCCAAATCGCCTCGGCCAAGTCCTCTCTTTCGCTTCTGCCCTCGACCTTTACTTCCACCCTCGCCTCTTCCCTGGATCAGCTCGAGGAGCAGAAATACAGCTTGAACGCGGGGCCGCAAAAGACTGCTCTGGAACTGGAATCCAACAAGTGGCAGTTCTTGTCCACAGTTGAAAACGCCATATCCGAAGATAAGCAAAAACTCCCTTCTCTAAATGGTCAGATAAACCTACTGCAGAAGGAGATCTCGGAAGGCGAGTTGAAAGCCTCCGCAAGCGGGACGCTCTATATTCCATCCGACATCGAGGTAGGAATGGTGCTGAGCGCCGGCCAGCAAATTGCCCAGGTTATAAGCGACAGCCAGAGCTTTGAAATAAAGCTCGCGATCCCAAACGACAAAATAGGAGACGTCAAACTGGAAGATGGGGTGAAGTACAGCTTCCCTTCCTTCCCTTACGCCCAATATGGGTTCTTGAACGGAAAAATCACGCAGATAAACGTGACGAGCACAACCGACGAAGAGACGGGGCAATCTTATTACCAGGTCACGGGCTCCCTCGACAAAAGCACGATAAGCAACTTTCAGGGCCAGCAAGGGAATATCAAGCTCGGCATGGCCTGCCAGGCCAAAATAGTCTCCCGAAAAGAGAAGATGCTCTACTTTATCCTCAACAAAATGGGCATTGACACCAGCAGGTGGTAGGCGGCGCGCCTCAGGCTCCATAGAGCCTCTTAGCAAGAACCGGGGCGCCCAGCCTTTTCTGCCTGCCCTGCCAACCTGAAGGGGGTATGCGCAATCTTAGCTTTTGATGTATAACTGAGACATGGAAATGTCGAAAAACGAGAGGTTTGCGCTTATAACGCTGTATCCCGTTATGGCGATTGAACTTTTCTTTCTGGCCATAGCTACGGCCTCTTTCTTCTTCAAAGGGAATATTTTAACGAAGTACCTCATGTGGAGAGGCTCTTGGATTTGGCTCTGCCTGGGGTTGTTTTTCATATGCATGCAGATTTTAATGCTCATACAGACAGTGTTTATCGCAAAGGGAAAGCGACTGCCTCTTTCGCGAAAATCAGATTGGGCCCTTTCAGAAAACCGGTCCCGCAGGCAGTGGCTGATATACTCATGGAATTCGGAAATCACTACAGCAGTCATGCTAATAGGTGATTTTGCAGTTAATGAGGAAAACAAATGGAACATAATTCCCATCATTGTGATGGCGTTGCTGATAATATGCTCATTCATACTGCGCAAAACCATAGGAAAGAAAACCGACGAACTTCCTAAAACGGATTTGAGGCAGGAATAATCCGATACAGGATAAATTGCAATTCTCCTTAGCTATCCGGCTGCGCTTTGGCTGCCTTGTAGGACAGTCACAAAATCGTGAAGCCATTACGGCTTTCTACTCTTCACTTCTCACAAAACCGTATAAGCGCTTTAAACTTTGAACACAATAAAGGATCCCCCCAGGGCCCGTACCTCAATTCCGCTCCCTGTGACGATCGGAAAATTTTAGGCAGTTTCAAATTTCAGGTGCGCCAAAAGCTTCCCGATGCGCAAAAGCCCTCAAAAGGATGAAGCTATTTGCCTGCGCAGACTTTTCCCTGAAAGCGCTTCTTAACCCTAAAAGACATTCCCTGCGCCTCAAAAGCATTTTCTCTCCGGCAAAGCGAATTAGAACAATTTACAGCCGTCTTTTTGAGCATCTGCATTCTGCTTCTTTCCACTACACGCATATTCTATATGCTTGACCGGAAGCACCCTGTGGCACAGCTCCTGGATAAACTTTGCAATCGACATCTTCGCCCTCTAGATTCTCACGGCCTCCTGCGCCCAGGTTTACTGCATTCCGAACGATAAGAACCTGCCCGTCTTCTTCTGGTCTCCGGAGTCCAACCATACGTCCGGCAAGCTGGGCACCTGGCCCATGCGCCAGTGCTACAGCCTGATAATATGCGCAGCCTTTGTAATCCAGACCTATGGGCGTAGCGGGGGATATGGGATACTCCTGTACCTTATAGCTTTCGCGAAGTCTTTTATCCAGTTTCCTAAATGCGCTATAAACAGCCAATTTAAATTATTGAAAATTTTAATTAGTCCCTTGATGAATAAACTTCTTCAAAATCCTTTGAAGTTATCCTGTTTTTCCTCATCCCTTTAGACACGTATTCTCCCCAAATCATCCAGAGAAGCGCCGGAATTGCTCCTAACATAAACCATGGCGAGATCCACTTAGCCCCTTCCAGCAGGCAGGCTATGATTATTACCGGCATCCAGAAGGCGGCATGGATATTTATAATGTCGGGGATTTCCTCGGCCTTTCCCCATATAAGGCAGTTCCTTCCTTCGCATATCCTTTTCAAATTTTCAGAGCATAATGCGTACACTCCGCTAAAAATTAAAAATACGAAGAAGGCCTCCGCATTAAAGCGGGAATGAGTGTAGCGCCATGCGATCCCCTCAAAACTGCAGGCTATGGCAGACAGGATTCCCCCTATCCACAATCCCGGAAGCATCATTCCCTTCAGGGCTAAAGCTGGGCTTACCGGCTTGTAAATGTTTATCATTTTTCATATTCCCAGAAAATGAATCCTGCGTTTTAAATTGCGATTATAACAAAAGCATGGAAAACTCTAAAAATATAAAATCCGCACTAAAAGACTTGTACACCTCACGTGACTCTGATTGCTGACGGCAAATGCGCCTCATTATTCTTCAAGCCTGTTTGAAAAAATTCCGCCAGACGGTAGCAAAACTAAAGCCTGATTTTTATTTTGGGTTTATGTGCTTAAAGTGATAGCAATCTGCAATTTCAGAGCTTTAAGATTGTGGTATAACTTAGGCGTGAAAAAATCCGAGAAGCCCAATCCGATTCTTGTTTATGCGGTTTATTATCCGATTGCAGTTGCCGAAATCGTCTTCTTCATCATAAATTCAATTTCCTTTTTTGCAAGAAGGGATATTCTGACCGGTAGCCATATATGGCACGGCTCATGGCTTACATTCATCATCAACCTTTTGGGTATTTACATTGTAGTTTCTTTCATAGTGCAGCTGTTTTGCATTCAGACCGATAGGTTTCTTCCTGCAGTGTTCAAAATTGCCAGATGGAGGGATGAGAAAGAAGCGGCATCGGACTGGTCTGCCCGAATGTTTTTCATGCTTATCATAGCGGCTGCCTTCATATCTGAAACTTTTGGCACGAGCGGAGGATACGGGGTAATCCCGGCCATAGTAGCTTTTATACTGCTTATCTGCGGCTTTATAGTTTTGCAAGTCAAAAAGCGCCATCAGTCCAAACCAAAGTCATCTTAAAATATTTAAGAGTCGAGTTTAAACATATTAAAAATATTAAAAGGGCATAGGGCTTCTTTTGAATAGGCAGATACTGCATCGGTTTAAGGGTGAAAAAATAAAAAATTTTATTTTTCATGCCGTTTTAGGTTTTAATATTTTAAATCTATCCCTCTACTCTATGTTCTTATCCTTTAATTACATTTCCCTGCCAAATCAATGGGATTATAGACCGTGATACGAATAGTGTATGGAAAATCCCAAAACCATGAGTCAACTGGTTCTTTACGCTCTATGCTGTTTAACCGCCGCCATTGAAGGCAGCTTGCTTCTCATAAATATGATCTCTTTTTTAATGAAAAGGAATATTTTAACCAGCGATCCGGCAGTACACCCTTCCTGGTACACCTTTGTCTTGGACCTCATTAGCATTTGTGTATTGCTTTTTCTCGCAGGCCAGGAAAGTTTTATTTAATGGGAAAGAAACCTCCCTTGTATCGATCTTCTGATTGGCAAACTGCAAGTAAAAAGCCGTGGACTAATACTTCAATTCTCTTTTGGAAACGGTCGCGCTCGCTTGTTTAATCTTCCTAAAAGGAATTCCCATTTGCATAATGATGGTTATTTTAATTGGCCGCCAATTTACGTTGCATTATATAAAGCACAAACAAAAAAGCATGATTTTACCCGAATCATACATTAACGTGAAGCTGCATAGCAGTAGACTCCACAAAAGACTTTGCCTCGCTTATTCTGAAAAAAGACAGCATTGCAACTCATTGAAATTAATTAAAACATAGGTTTCAAAAGGCAAAGCAATCAAACCCGGTATGCAATGCAAGTTTCCAATCTTAGATTGTGGCGCATTAATGGGATGTACTTAATTTCTTCATACGCCTCCACCCCTTTGGATTTAAGTGCGCAATAACTTTTGACTAATTTCTTTTTTATTTTCCCCTTAAATAAGCTGCCTATGTGATACTGGCTTATTTTCCCAAATGCGATCCCCCATTTGTCGGTAACGGATCTAAAATGCCTGCAAATTTATTGGCTTTTCTGCCCAAGAAGTAAAATTTTTGAGATTGACTTACTCATAAACAGAGAATAGGAGGCGCAATTTCAATGGGAATGTCAGATCCGATTGAATTGGTAGATTACCTAAATAACAAGAAAAACGGACATGTGGATATTTTCTATATACCCCCTTATCAAAGGCCGTACGAATGGACGTGGGGACGGGATGAAAGAAGAGATGCGGCCTATAAACTTTATAAAGATATAGAAACAGGATCAATTACCCAAATTGGAATTATCCTTCTTCACCGCGATCGGGATCGCGAACAAATAAATGTCATAGATGGACAGCAGAGGCTCATTACCTTCTCTTTGTTCATAAAAGCTCTTCTCACTTTAAAAAAAGACTACATACAAAACGATGCGAATTTGGGAATGAATGCCGTGCAAAGATTACAAACTTGCCTTTGCCAGCTTAATAACGATCTTGAACCTACTCCAAACCTCAGACTTCAGCTTTCTGCAGTCAACTCTTTTAAAGAAAGCGCAATTTTTGGAGACATCATACGAGGGGACGGAAAACCTAAACCCGATCCCAAAAGCTCTTACGAAAAGGTATATAAGGGCGTGCATGAATCTCTGGAGAAATTAAGCGATGAAGAAATTTCAAGGTTCACAAAAAATTTGAGTAAGACAAAAATCTGGGCGCTGGAAGTAGAAGATAAGAAATTAGCATGGGAAGTATTTCAAACCCTCAACGGCACAGGAAAGCCGCTCGATGCCGCAGACTTCATCAAAGGCCAGTTATACGATGAAGTCTTAAAATCATCTTCTGCCTTTGGCAAGTTAAGCGAAACTAACCTTGCTTTGGATTTTAAAAACAAGTGGGAAGCATTCATTAACTGCCTGGAGGGCGAAGGCGGTGCAATAAAGGTAAAAAAATCGAATACCGTTACCACGGCCGACGAGCTGCTGCAATTTTACAGCAGAGTATCCCCGCTGCATGTTGCCGATAAAGTTGGAGAAGATATCGTAAGTTGCTTTTCAAATGGAAATTGGCAATTAATTAAGGATACAGAAGCAGTATTTGCTAATTTCAACGCCATAGAGACTTTCTTTAAAATTGTCGGCTCCGACAATGTGGCCGACCTTTCGCACCAAAAACTTACTCCTACGTCAAAGGTATGTTTATGGATTTTGAAAAATATCAAAAGTAACTTCAAATTCTATATGCCTATTTTTGTTTTTTGGGCGCTGGATCCCGATCCCCATGATTTGGAGACCTTCCTAAAAGGAATGGTAGCCTACTGGACCATATGCAACATTCGACTCGAAGACTTTAAATCAGACAAACAAAAAGAAGATCTTATAAGGGTAATCGATTCAATTTATGAACAAAATATAATTAATCTCCCAATAGATTCTTCTAATGAAAATGATTCAAATCTTCCCTCTTTTGTTGCCGACCAAGAAATCAAAGCGCTTTTACAGAGCACCTACAGGTATAGCAACTCTAAGGAAGATAAGAGTCATATATCCGCTCGGGAGAACATTAAAACTTTATTGAGAATCTATAGCTTTCTTATTCTTGTAGATTGTGACAACATCGAAGGAATGATTTCATCGCTAGAAAACTATACAGATGCCGACCATATCATCCCGCAATCAGAATTTCCACATTATACAGCTTATGAAAACGAGGGATGCACGGGAAATAGCATAGGTAATCTTGTGCTTCTCACAAAAGAGGAAAATAGTGCAATAAAGGGAGAAAAATCAGATCCAAAAATAATCATTGACACTTATAGGAAGTCACTAAATCCGGACGCTAAGGAGATTGCCGATGGAATAGAGAAAAATCTTGAAATAGAGAAAGATTCTCACTACCAACTCTCGATCAAAGAAACAGAAAAATCATGGTGGACAAATAACGATATAAATGGCAGAGCGGCGAAGATCGCCCAATCCGTGGCGCAGTGGTGTAAGGATTCTATTGAAAAAGCGAATAAGATAACCTTTTCCGAACAGCAAAAAGAAGAAGTAAAAGAACTAAAGGAAGGAAAGGCGTTCCATACCTTACCCCTTCAGCCGCTTTCATGGAAGGAAGAGTGGACAAACAAAAATGTGATCTATTTTGAGTTGAAGCTCGAAGAAGAATCAATAAGCCGATCCGTTTCAGATCTTACAGAGGCTTTTACAGCCATTGCCGGAATTTTCAATGCCCGATTTGATCTTTCCAAACGCTGCCAAGACATCAGATTTCTAGCCCCTGAACGAAAAGATGACAAATGGCAGCCGTTGGAAGGGAGCGGTTCGCTATGGATTGATACAGACTATAACAATAAGGATAAAAAGAGATGCCTCCAAAAATTGATAAAAGCCTGCAATATGCAGGAAGACGATTTGATTTTGTATACCGTGTAATAAAAGGGTGCGCCTAGAACTTGTTGTGCACCCTCTCGGCAAATCCCATCACGTCTTTAAATTCCACCACCTTGCCGCCATCCAAGATCGCCCTTCCCCTCATCATTCCAAAAACCTGATGCTGGTTGGAGGAAACGGCTTTAAAGTCTAAGTTGGCAGACCTGTCCAAAACGGGATCCATGACGACTTCCAACCTTCCGTCCAGCGTAAAAAGATGCCATTGGTCGTAAAGATTTTTTGGAATTTCAAATATCACTTTTTCAAGCTTTGAAATTTTCCCATTATAAAACAGCGCATTTTCCGTCGCAGCCTCGGTGTCCCCAAAGCCGTAGCCAAGGTTAAAGCCAAATACCTTCCCCTTTACTTGGCAGTTAAGGGAGCTCCAGTACCACGTGTTGTCATACGTCCACACTCCCCTTCCCCAATCCAGTGTGCCGAAACTGTTTTTAGGGTCGAAATGATATTTCGCCTCTCCAAACCGCATAAAGCCCTCCGCCCTCATGCAGTTAATCTTGCGGTTGTAATAGAAACGGCCTTCTTTGGGCCAGGGAATGGCTATGGAAATGGAATCGGCGGGGGCGGGAGGCGGAGTAAGGAAGATATCGCACTCAAAGGGAGCTTTGTCAAAGTGCTTAAACCTGCACTGAATTCGGCGCCCCTCTTTTTCTACGGTAAACCTGACTTTAAGATCCCTGCTGTAAAACTGGGTAATGCCCCTGTTTGAAGAAGGGGGCATTTTTAAAGTCCCCATGGGCAAGATGGAAAAGACGCTTTGGGTGTGCTCCCAGGGTTCGTCAAAAAGAAAGAGGGAAACCGATTCTAGGCCCAAGTACCCTTCGTCGGATACCGTAAATGCAGCCCCGTAATGATTGTTCATGACAAGGTAGTAATCCCACTCCTTTATCCTGAGTGGGTTGGCCTTTACTTTTGATCTGTCGTAATGAAGGAGGGGCTGTCGGCTCCACCCGATTTCCCGAAGATTTCCCTCAGCATCCAAAAGAGGGCCCGGGCGCGTAATTTCGTGATTAGGCATGAAAACTTTCCAGTAACTTTTTAAACTCCTTCCCATTCTACAAAAACCCTGTAATCGGATGCCTTATTGCATAGGAATGAATTTCTCCTATAAAATTAACAACGTCCGTCTCACCTAACCTTCTGTTTCTCTTGGAATAGAAAGATTCCTAGTATGGCTAACGCTAGTAGAACCTGGAAAGGTGACGCCCTGAGGTATGGGATCGTAATTCTGTGCCTCTGGGCAATTGGGTGGGGTGTGCTGTGCAGCGGCATAGCCCACTATCCATGGCTCTTAGCAATGGGGGGCCTGTCTCTGGTCTTTGGGCTTGAACATGCTTTCGATTGCGATCACATTGCCTTCATCGACAACACCACAAGAAAACTCGTCCAAATGGGCAAAAGGACGAGGGGCGCGGGATTCTTCTTCTCTCTGGGTCACTCCACCGTGGTGTTTTGCATGGGCATCTTAACAATTACCGCAGTGGAACTGGCCAAAAACGCAATCCCTAAGCTCGCGGCATGGGGCAACGTGGCCGGAACCATCATTTCCGCAGTATTCCTCTTCATACTCTGCCTTGCCAACATCGTAATTCTCAGGAGGACTTACCACACCTTCAAAGAAGTGAAGTCCGGGAAGTACAACCCTGCAGATGACGACGTAAAGAGGGAAGGCAAAGGCATGGTCGACAAGGCCGTGAACAAGGTCCTCAACGTCGCCAACAAAAACTGGCAGATTTACGTTATAGGCTTCCTTTTCGGGCTTGGTTTTGATACCGCTACCCAGGTAGCCATGCTCGCCACCTCCGCCCAAGCCACCGCGGCAGGCGCTCCCCCCACCGCCGTTATAGCCCTTCCGATCCTGTTTGCAGCCGGCATGTGCCTGATGGATACCTTGGACGGATTCTTCATGGCAAGCGCCTACAAGTGGACCCTAACTTCTCCCCTCAAGAAGATCTACTACAACATGATCATCACCATTCTTTCCGTCACCGTGGCCTTCATAGTGGCATGGATCGAAGTGATACAGGTCATCGGCATGGAAGTGAACGCCCAGTCCGGCTTCCTGTTCTGGATCCAAAATATCGACTTTGCAGACATCGGTTACTGCTTGGTGGGAATGTTCGCACTGGCATGGTTCCTGTCTTGGTTCTTCTGGAAAGTCCTGCACCTCTCCGAAAAGGACATCTTCCTCAAAGAGCAGCTTGAAAAGAATGACGCCATAAGGGCGATGGTGGTAGAAGCCAACCGTGTAATCACCGGAGCCGGCGAAGCCACCTTTGACCCTGAAGAGCTTAAAAAGAAGAAATTAATTTAGGCTTTTTCAATTACAAAAACAGGACCCTTGCGGCCCTGCTTTTTTTGTGCCCTTTTAAAAAGGGCTAAATCTTTGCATCCCCGTTTCTTACGGCAAGATCCAAGATCTTCTCAAAAGCATCGGCCACCCTGATGCCGTCGTGCTCAAATTCGCTAGTCACAAAGGAATGGGAATTTCCAATTTCTTTAAGGGTCTCTACAGACCACTCCCTTGGCACGTACATGTCGTTAAAGTAAACCATGGCGTAGAGGGGGACCGGGTTTTCCCGAAGCTGGGAGAGCGAAAAGATGGGATCCCACTCTTCGCTTTCTTCCAGGGCGTATTCAGCGTCTTTGAAGGGAACAAGGGCCTTGTCCTGCTCAAACCTCCACTTGTAGTTCATTTCTCCGGTAAAGAGGAGAGGGCGGGCGTCCGGAGAAAACTGCGGCAGCTTGCCCCTCAATTTTTCAGCTTCCCAGCCGGGCTTTTTCCCGTCCCCGTTCATGTAGATTGCTTCCTGAAGCGTCCAGTAAAGCTCGCTTCCGTAATTTGAGGTTGCCTCCCACACGTCCCTTAGGAAGTTTTCACTAAGCCCGCTTCCCTCCAGGGCCTCATCCATCATCCAGTGCACTGAGGCAAATCCTGTAGACATCCCAAACTGCTGCCCTAGGGACTGGAGCCTTTCTACGCTCATCTTGTCGCCGTTGGGAAGAAGATAGGAGGAGGAAGAGATCCTGTCTGCTATACGGCAGACAAGATCTCTGTCCTTTGGAAAGGTTTCAAAATATTTTTCGTTTTTCTCTTCGAGGCGCTCATAGGTTTTTTCATAGACCTTGTCTATGTCGGATGGGATTTTGGGAATGCCTCCCGTGGTAAAGCAGAGGGAGAAAGAGTCGGGGAAGAAGGAAAGGGAAGTCATGGTTATAAAGCCGCCAAAAGACTGGCCAAGAGAGGTCCACTTTTGCCCCTCAAACTTTTTCAGCCTTATCCACTCCATATCGCAGGAAATGGATCTTGCCAAAAATCTCTTCAGGTACTCCGCCTGCTCTTTGGCTCCTCCCCTCTTAAGGAGCAGAGAAGGAGTGATGGCTGATGAATTTCCTACTCCCCTTTGATCCGGAAGTACCACTTCAAATCCCAAATCCAGAGCAGTTTTTATCCACGGCTTGCAGGAATTTATTCCCAGTGGCCTCGGACATTTTTCCCCGGGCCCGCCCTGAAAGTAAATGAGGGGGCCTAAGGACTTTTTCCCGCTTCCGGCCTTTTTCAATACCTTGTAAGAGATGGAGATTTTTTCTTCTTCCATTCTCTTTTCGACTTCTTTTTCATCTTTGGGGTTTAAACCCCTCCAGTCGAGAGGGACCTCAAGGCTCTCCTCTTCTATCTGGATTCCTGAAACTACGGGTCCCATTTTCCTCCTTAAAGTTTTGTCTAATGCTAGCAAAAAAAGAGGAAAGGAAGTTGAGGGTTAGCTTCTAAGTTTGTAGATCCTGTAGGAAGCGTAGCCTGCCATGGCCAAAAGCACGGGCAAAATGGAGAAGAGCAGGACAACCCTGAGTTTTCCGCCGGTTATAGGAAGGTTAGCAGGAGTGCCCTGGTTAAAGACCATAAAGGTGGCGGGGTCTACAAGCGAAGCGGGATTTGGATCCGAGATGGATGCGGGTTTTCCCGAAGCATAGTTCAATGTAATTTTAAAGCTTGGCTTGGTTCCAAAGGCGCTCTGGGGAAGGGCCACCTGGGTGACAGTATAAGTGCCGTCTTGAAGGCCCCACATCCTAAACATCCCGTTTGGGGAGGTAGATGAAAAGTCGTAAGGGGAGGAAGAGTAAGAATAGGGAGGCTGGCCGGAAGAAGAGGGAGTGAGGTACTGGCCTGAAGCGTTTTGCACCGTAAATTCGGATCCTTTTGCATCCATGCCGCCCAGCAACTGGTTTTCAAACCAAATGCCGGTTACAGCCGAACTCTGCTGGGCATCGGGGGTTAGGGACCCCGTGCCATTTGAATTTACCGTAAGAGTTAAAGCCGAAGAAGATGACAAGAACTGGGGCTGGTAATTTTGAGTCGAGAGAGAAAGCGAAGAGCCTTTTACGTATCCCGTTTCGGAAGTCACATAGCTGGGAGCAAAATCTACATACCAGTTGTAGCGCAAGATGAGCTTGGAAGGGCTGGAGGCGTGATCGGCTATGTATGTAAGGTCGGCGGGAGTTAACAAAATGTCCACAGCTCCGTCCTGGGACTGGCTGACGCTCTGGGGAAGAGAAGAGAGCGCAATACCGTTAATGGAGGCACCTTTGAGAGATTGCGCATTCGATGCCGCATCGTAACTGTAAAAAACCAGAGATTGAGAAGCGGACTTCATAGCGGAAATCTGGGAAGCAGAGGGGAAAGGCGCCTGTGCCTCAAAGGACATTGGAACTCCCAAAGTAGCAGTTGCGCTGGAGCTTTCTACAGAGCCGTCAGATTCTGCAATTCCGGCAGCGCTGAGATTAATGGGGGCGAGGGCCGGGGAAGAGAGGGGGGTGGAAATGGAAAGGACGCTCGACTGGGCAGAAGAGGAAGAACTGGAGCTTGAAGCCTGGGTATAGATATATCCCCCTACGCTGCTTTGAAGAGTTAAGGGAAAAGTCACCTGAAAGACGTCAAAGGCTATGGAAGAGGATGCGGAAGAGGGCCATGAACCATTCCATGAAACCTGGAGGGTGGAGGGAGAAAGCTGCCATCCTCCATAAGTGCTTGCCCCGCTGTAGGGCATATAGGTGTTATATGAAGAAGCCGGAGTAAAAGCGGAAGTGAAAAGGGAAGTTACATCTTCTCCCGTCGTTAGGTCCTTGACCGAGACCTTATCGGAAGGCACCGAATACTGATCCAAGCTGGGGGAAGAGGGGAGGAAAGCTTCAAAGTCGCTGAGGGAAGTGTCTGCATTTCCGTTTAGGCTGCTCCACAGTGTATTTGTAACAGAGGAATTGTACTTAAAGACCCACCCCGGAACAGTCATTGAAACAGTGGAAGTTGGGGAAGAAGAGGTAACTTGGGACGGTGAAGGAGCGCTTTCCGAAAGCGCCACTATCGGAAAGCACCACGTGTCGCTGCTTGCCTGGAGGGTCAAAGTGGAATTATCGAAAGTCACTTGCCCTTGGGCTACAGAACACACCTGGGCCATATACGAGCTGGGGCTTGTCACATCCACATTGAAGGAAAAGGTAAAGGTGGTATTGGCGTTAAGGAGGCTGGGATCTATGTACTTGATGGTTGCAGTGCGATTGTCATTGCTAAGGGTAACATCAAAATCAGAATCCGTCACCCAGTACAGTCCCGATTCTGAAAAACTGCCTTTGTCTATTTGCGCATTTGGAGCTCCGCTGAGAGTTAAAGTGGCGCTAAGAGCCGAGCTGGGGGTAGTGCCGGTTTCTACCGTAAAGTCTACCTTGGCGTAGGATCCCGGGCTTACCACATCACTTCCGCTAACCCCTCCCGCAGGAGTGTTCCAATCTTCATTATCTCCGGTGCTTTCTTCATAGCCTTTGGCAATGCTCATGGACGGAGGGTTTGTCTTTATCGCGTATGCCCTCTGGGTTATGCCTATGAGGTTTAAAGAGTCTATCTCTCCAGTTTCCGCTTTCATGGATTTAAGTTGATCCTGCTCTATCTGATCCAGGGAATAAACTCCGGACTCATTTATCGAGGGGTCTTCCCAAATGACGTTGGAAGCGGTGTAGGAAATGGAGTTGTAGATATAAGTGGCATCCAGAGTGTAGGTCTTCCCGTTTGTAGCGCTGTTCCATGAGGACTGGTACTGGCTGCTGTAGTCTTTATCCAGCATGTCCTGAGGGAAGGATTCCGGGTAGACGAGCTGGCCGGTGGAAGTGTTTTTCATGCACATAATCTGGATTGCAAAAA
>JAGBQH010000004.1 GCA_017632945.1 Aeriscardovia sp.
AAACGTCTCGGCCTGCTTTTTAGACGGCCTCCTTGCGGGGTTTGCGGCGCACTTCCTTGCAGTGTGGACGGGAATGAAGATTTTAAAGTACATAGTGGGCACGGGCTTTTTGGGAGGCTACTCCACCTTTTCCACAGCTTCTGTAGAGTCCTTTGAAAACTTCAAGAAGGGCCTGTTTAGGGGCTTTGCCTTCACTTCCTCTATGTTCCTGCTTTCTTTAGGTGTGTGTTTTGCAGGGTTCTTTATAGGGCTGGCGTAGGAGGAGGTTACTTTAAAACTTCCTCCACCATCTTTGGAATGACCTCATCTATCGGCTCCGTTATGAGCTTGGATGCAAGGCGGTCATAGGGAGTTTCCCCCTGGTTTACGATAACTAAGGGGAGGCCCATCTGGACTGCAAGTGGCGCCAAAGAAGCTGCGGGGTACACTCCCAGGCTCGTCCCAATTACCCACATCTCATTGCACGAGCGCATTTCGTCTATGCACTTTTCCATAGAGCCGGCCGGCAGCGGTTCTCCAAAATAGACTACGTCCGTCTTTAGGATGCCCCCGCATTTTTCGCATCTGGGGTCCGGAAACTCATCCAGCTTTTCCATAATCTTTTTCGTATCGTACTTTTGCCTGCACTTCATGCAGTGGCTTGTAAGGATCGTGCCGTGAAGATCCACTACTTTCTTGTTTCCGGCCTTTTCATGCAGGCCGTCAAAGTTTTGCGTGGCTAAAACCCCCAGCCCTCCTGCTTTTTCAAGATCGGCTAAGGCAAAGTGGGCTTTTGTGCACTGGGCGTTCCACACGGGGCTTTCTTTTTGCCACCTCCAGGAAAATTCCCTCGCCTCCTTGTCTTTCATGAAGGCGTCTATGTCGTAGACCTGCATCTGGTCCGGGTGCTTTGTCCAAACGCCCTGAGGACCCCTAAAATCAGGGATGCCGGCTGAAGTTGAAATGCCTGCTCCCGTTAAAACCGCGATCTTTTTCACTCTTCCTCCTTGGCTATAATCTCTTCCACTCCCTCTTTCTTGTTTGCAAATCTTGCCATGGCAAAAAGAAAGTCGGAGAGCCTGTTTATAAAGGCCAGATCTTCTTCCCGGATAGGCTCGGATCCCGTCTGGTTGTAAGCCACGCAGCTTCTCTCCGCCTTTCTTACTAGAGTGCGGGCAAAGTGAAGCCTGGCGGCCGTGGGGCAGCCCGTGGGCAAAATGAACTCGCGAATGGGTTCTACCTGTCCCATGAAATTGTCTATATCCTTTTCGAGATCCTCTATGTCGCTTTTTCCTATGATCGTTTTTCCCGCCGCAATATCGCACTGGAGCCTGTAGAACCGGTGCTCCAGCTTTAAAAGAGGGGGGCGAAGGAAAGAGAGGGAAGAGGGGAGGGTGGAAACCACCACTCCGATGTAGGACTGGGCCGCGTCAAGATTGCCCACGGCTTCCACTTTAAGGGCGGATTTTGGCGTTTTTGTCCCGTTGTACTGGCAGGTTATCCCCCCGTCTCCTTTGCGGGTGTAAAGCTTGGAAAAGTCTTCTTTTTTTTCTTCAGCCATTTTTTCTCCTTGTAGGATTTAATAGGAATAAAAGAAAGCGAGGAAAACGTTGCGCAGATTTTCATGGTTCAATCTGGCCTCCCTTATATTCTCCGTCACTTCCATTGTGCTTCTTTTCCCTTTTCTTTGGGGTTGGGGAGTTTTTTGGTTTTCTTTAGACCTTTTTGCCCTCCTTTTTTCCCTTTCCCTTCCACTCTTTCCGGAGGGCTTTGTGGGAAAGGGAAAGCGGGCCCTCTATTTTCTTTCTTCTTTTAGCCTGGAGGCCCTCGCCTGCTCGCTTTCCTTTGCCTTCCCCTTCCCCATATGGGTCCCCATACTTTTCGGATGCCTTTTTTGCGTTCTTTTGTTCTTTCTTTTCACCCCTCCCCTATTGCTCTTTTGCAAAGCTTTAAGGCCCAGGGCCAGGAAATAACCAAAAGCACCGCCGTACACACCCCACTTAAAGTGTCTCCCAAAAAGCCCTGGGCGATGACGAAGCCGAACATCTTCCAGTCAAACTGGCGAAGGTAGATAAAGTAGTAGATGTTTAAAAGAAAGCCGTAGGCCCAGCCGGAAAAAAGGCCTCCAAGGGCCAGAACCCATCTTTTCGCCTTTTTGTTTCTAAGAAGCCCTGCCGCCATTCCCAAAAGCCCCCAGGCCAGCATCTGCCACGCCGTCCAAGATCCCTGTCCAAGGTAAAAGTTTGAAACGAGGGGCACCAGGGCTCCGGCCAAAAACCCCTCGGAGGGGCCCATGGAAAGGCCTGCCAAAATCACAAGGAAATTGGTAAATTCTATGCCTTCCACCGGGATTCTAACCAGCCTGAGGGCGCAGGAAAGTGCAACGAGGGAAGAGAGGAGGGCAACGCTTCTTGCAGATATTTTTTTTGCCTCCCACGCCCAGACGCTTAAAGCTGCCAGGCACGGAATGGCGGCCGCCGCGAAGGCGAAGGCCAGGGAGGCCTTAAAAAAGCAGGTAAGGCATAAAAGGCTCACTGCGACAAGAAAACTTATAACCAAAATCCATGCCCTCAGCGCGGCATTGTTTTTTATTGCATTTTTCATAAGCAGTCTTTCAAGGTAAGGATGTTTTTTTGCGGGAAGGCCCTGTTGAAAGGAGTAGTAAAGAAAGTGCGCCCCCCCACCAAATCCCGGCTGGATCCCAAAAACGCCTTTTTTCCTTTAAGAAGGCAAAGGGCCCTGTCTGCAAAAGAGGCGCAAAAGGCGGGGTCGTGGGTGGAAAAAATTACAAGATCCCCCTTTTGCGCCCTCTGCCTGATTTTTTCACCCACCTGCATTCGGGCAGAAGAATCCAGATTTTGGCCTGGCTCATCTAAAAGGATCACTTTTTTCCCGCTTTCCAGAGCCAAAAGGTCGGCCTTCTTTTGCCTTTCTCCAGAGCTTAGGGGCAAAAGCTCTTCTTTCCCGAGGCTTCTTCCCTCTTCCAGGGCAAGGAGGGGGAGGGGGTCTTGGGGAAGAAAGAAGATTTCCCTTTTTTCCTTTCTCCACACCCTTCCAAACCTCGGTTTTTTAAGGCCTGAAAGGAGGCTTAAAAGCGTGCTCTTTCCGCTCCCGTTTTCACCCACCAGGGCAAGGCTTTCTCCGAAAAAAGCGGAAAAGGAAAGGTCGAAAATATCTAGCGAGGGGGAAGAGGGCCACGCAAAGGAGAGGTGGGAGACCCGGATAGCCTCTTCTTTTTGGCCCCCTTCCTCCTCTTTAGGAAGGCGTGGGGGAAGGGAAAGCGGGATCAAGGAAGCATCTTTTAGCGTGAGTGGGGGTGGAAAACCGTGAGAAAGATAGAGCTTTTGAAAATCCGGTATCAGATCTTTTTCCCCTTTCTTCCAAAGATCTTCCATCGCTTCCTTCGCCTCGCCAAATGCCGATTCTTTTCCCCTTTCCAGGGCCAAAATGCGGGGAGAAAGGGAAAGGAGCCCCTCCAAATCGTGCTCTGCTATGAAAAAGGAAATTCCGAGTTCTGAATTTAAAGAAGAGATGAGGGAGGAAAGATGCCTCTTTGAAATGGCGTCCAAAGGCGAGAGGGGCTCATCTAAAAGGACGAGGTCAGGGCTTTGGCAAAGGGCGCAGGCCAGGGCGCAGATTTCCACCTGCCCCCTGGAAAGGGAAGAGAAGGGCCTGTCTAAAAGGTGGCTTATGCCTAAAAAAGCCAAAACGTCGAAGACCTGAAGATCCTCTGCCCCCCATATTTCCATTTCTTCCCTCAGGCACCCTCCCAGCATTGAGGAAGCCGGATTTTGGGGAACGAAGGCGAGAGAAAAAGAAGGAGAGGGAAAGATGACTCTTCCGGCGCTCTTTTCCTTTTCTCCACACAAAACCTTTAAAAGGGTGGTCTTTCCGCTTCCGTTTTTGCCTAAAAGGACGGTAACGGAAGAAGCGGGGAGGGAAAAGGAGAGATCGCTTAGAACCTTTTTTTCCCCTTCTTTAGCCTCTAGCCCCTCTACCCTAAGGCAGCCGCCCATGCCCTTTCCCCTCCTTCAAGAAGGTAGGGAAGTGAGGCTAAAAGGGGGGAAGAGGCCAAGGGGAAAGGCCCCCAAAGAAAGCAGAGGGAGCAAAGTAAGAGGGAAAGGAGGATAAAGGCCCAGGACTTTAAAGGCATCCTTTCCCTTTTTTCCTTCCCTCTTTCCTTTTCCAAAAGCTTTAGCCTTTCGATTTTTTCTGTCGGCATGCAAAGCGCCATGGCCAAAAGGGCGTAGATCATCTCCTTTGCCTCCCCCCTTCCTTTCTTTTTAAAAAAGGAGGGCTTGCCCCCCTCTATCTTTAAAAGGTCGAAAAGAGTGCGCGAAAGGGAAGCAAAGGAGAGCACCATGGCCGCGCTCACTTCCACCGTCAAAGCCGAAGTTGCAAAGGCCTTGGTTCTGATCTTTCCCATTCCCTTCCTTTCCCTTGCCCTGTTTTGAAAAACTGCGGCAAGGCAGATATTTATAAACCCTACAGAGAGGAAGGCCGCTTCCTTTAGCGCGGGGAAGGTGGCTTTAAAAATGAAAAAGCGCCAAAAGACCCTCCCCTGGCCGAATGTAAAAAGGGTGATGACAAAAATTACGAAGGCGGGAGCCAAAGAAAAATAAAAGGCCCTAAAAATCCTCTTTCTTTCCCCAAAGATTGCTTCCGATCCCATGGCGACTGCAAAAAACTCCCCCTGGGCCCACAGGTTCTTCATCGAACTTAAAGCCGCAGTCTGGGCGGCAAAGTAGACCAAGAGGGAAAGGGAGGAAAGCCGGTAGAAGGGGAAGGAGCGGATCATCGAACAGGGCAGGCGCCTCCGGCGCAGTCGCTTTGCCCCACAATTTCCAGCTGCGCCTCTTCTCTCGCATCCCCGAATGCGGCCTCGGGATCTGCGCAGATGGCCTCCTGCATGGCCTCATACTTTTCTTCCCCTATGGCCTCTTTGGGCATTTGGGCGTAGCCGCCGTCGACATATTGAAGGAGGGAGGTTGACTTTATCTTTCCTGCGTAAGCCGAAAGGATGGAGGGCAGGCTCTCTTCTTCCTCTTTTCTGAAGGTCACAGTGCAGCTCACGGCGTTGTCTGACCAGTAGCGCTGGAGGAAGGCCTGGGTTGCCAGCTGCTCTGAAGCCGAGACGTCACCTGCGCTGGCAAAAGTGTCGAGATCGGCACCGAAGGGCTTTACAGGAAATTCCACGCACATAGTGTGCTTGTTGTAGATGTCTGGCTCCACTTTGTATCCGCATTCCTTGAGCACCGCTACCAGGGGGTCTTGATCCTGGAAGCGGATCCTTTGTATAAAGCGCTTTGCCCACTGGAAGTGCATTCCTTCGCTGGCCCCCGCCAGCTTGGCTACTGTTCCTGAGGGCTTTACGGTGGTCAGCTTCCTTGAAGGAGAGCAGCCAAGAATCTTGCTGTACTCTTCGTCCGCCTTTTTAACGCTTTGGTAGAGATCGCTTAAAGCTTTTGCGATTTTTTCGTTGTATACGGGCTTTCCGTTTTCCCAGCCTACAACCGCCCTGGATCCGAAGCGGGAGAGGAACCAGTCCTGTATCCCCGACAGGCTCACCCCCAGCCTTCTGTTTCTTTCTATCGCGTTCCTGCTTATCTGCCAGTCATAGGAACCGAAAGTGACCCTCTTGGCAAACCTCACGGCCAAAGCCGCCACTTCTCCAAGGTCCCAACCGTTCTCCTCGGCGATCGCGGGAAAGATTTCAAACAGGTTGCAGGGCTCCCCGTCTTCGAGGGTGATTTCCCCGCAGGGGTTTGTCCCCATGGCCAAAGGATCTGCCTCGGGGTTAAATCCGTCCTCCAGGCGCCCGAAGTTTCTGGAGAGCTCCAGATCTACTACGCCCGGCTCCCCGTTTATCACTACTTCTTTAGCTACCTCCCTGAACTGCTCTTTTTTGCCGTTGGTAACTACGGAGTTATTGGAAGCCCACCTGTGGTGCATGAGTTTTTCGGGGTCCTGCTTCATCTTCCTGAACGCTTCGTCATCCCAGTCGCCCAGGGCCAGTTCCGCGCTCCTTCTCACGTTTCCGGCGACAACCGCTTTCCCTATGAGGTTTCCGATATCGGTGGCATCCACTGAAGAAAGGCGCCTTCCTACGGCCTCGTTTAGGATTTTATTTGCGTCCAGCAGCATCTCCACCAAGGGGCCGGCTCCGGAAGCCGTGCCTCCAAAGCCTTTTATTCTTTCGCCTCTCGCCCTAAGTTCCGACACGTCTATGGAAAGGACGGGTGAGGGTCCGTAGGAAAAGTGGGAATCTACAAGGTAGGCCAGGGCTTCCACCCACCCTTCACGGGAGTCGGGCACCCTGAAGGTCTCTTCCCCTTCCCTCTCTTCTTTTTGGGAGAGGGGGATGGCGCCGGCTTCCTCTGCCTCTTCAAAAGATCCGTTGCCAGGATCTATAAAGACTTTGAGATCTACCGGCCTTTCTACCGGAGGCATTTTGGAAATATTGTCCCGGGTGACGGAAAAGCCTACACCGCCCCCCTTCATAAGCTCGTCGAAAGTAAAGGCGAAGGGCATGGAGACGGCCTCTTGGTCTGGGTCAAGGTAGGGGGGGAGAACCTTGGACTGCCCGTAAGGCTGGGGCTTCATGGAAATAAACCAGCAGTTGTTTAAAGAGTCTCCGTGCATTCTCTGGTACCTGGTCCCGCTCACCCACAGGTTTCTTCCGGAGGGGGTGGCGGAGAGGGAGTAAATGAGGGAGAAGAGCTTTTCTGCCTCCTCCTGCATTTCGGCTTTAGCCTTTTGGTCACCTTTTTCCAGCCTGGGGTCGAGGTTTACGTTACCCTCCACCACCCTCTTCACGGTTTCGGGCCAGGTCTCTGTCCTTTTTTCATCCTCCAAAAACCTTGCATAAGTCCTCTTGTAGGTGATCCATCCCAGGGGGCCCCAGTGGGGCTTTACGTCCCTGACGACTTTTCCCACAAAATCGGGACTTAGCTCCACTGCGTATCCAGTCATTTTTCCCCCTGGGCTGTTTTAAATTTATTTTTTATCTTTTTATTACTGAAAAAGATGATAGTTCAGACAAGGGATAAAAAACCACTAGATGTGGAATGCGACCCGCTACATGTAGTGGTTTGACACTTAATTTAATATAAATGTGACCTGCTTTGACATGCCGAAAGGATGGGGAAAATGCAAGAAAACGCCGGGGTGCTCACCATTCTCTCTTCCCCCATAGGAAACGATTTGGATCTTTCTCCGAGGGCGAGAAAAGAAATAGAAGAGGCGGATTTGGTAGCCGCAGAGGATACGAGGCGGTTTTGGGATCTGTGCCGAAGAGAAAAAATAAAGCCCAGAGGGAGGGTCGTGTCCTACTACGACCAGGTTGAAAAAGAAAAGGCCGGAAAAATAGTGGAGGCGGTTTTGAGAGGGGAGAAGGCGGTTTTAATCTCCGACGCCGGGACCCCCGTAATAAACGACCCCGGGTACGTAGTTGTAAACGAGGCTTTGGAAAAGGGGGCGAGAGTGACTTCGTGCCCCGGGCCGTGCGCCGCGGTGTGTGCGCTGGTGCTCTCCGGCTTTCGGGCCGACAGGTTCTGCTACGAGGGGTTTATAGCCAGAAAGGAAGGGGAGAGGAGGAAGGAATTTAAAAGGCTTAAAGATGAAGAGAGGACGAGCATCTTTTACGAATCTGCCAAAAGGCTGGAAGAGAGCCTAAAGGAGATGGAAGAAGAACTTGGGCCCGATCGCAGGATCTGCATCGCCAGGGAGCTTACAAAGGAGCACGAACAGATCCTTCGCACCACCCTCGGGGAAGCGAAAAACCTTAAAGGTATGATAGGAGAGATTGCGCTGGTGGTAGAAGGGCGCCCTGAAAGAAACGGGGAAGCCGGAGACTTTGTCCAAGAGGCCGAGCAAAGGGCCCTGAAGGGCGAAAGGCTAAAGGATGCGGTTAAAGAAATCGCAAGAAGAGAATCAGTCTCCACCCATGAGCTCTACCGGCTGGTTTTGGAGAAGAGAGAAAAATGACCCATATTTTAGTTGCCGTGGCATGGCCTTACGCCAACGGCCCCAGGCATATAGGACACATCGCGGGTTTTGCCGTCCCCTCCGACATCTTCGCCCGCTATCAGAGGATGAAAGGAAACCAGGTCCTGATGGTTTCGGGTACCGACGAGCATGGCACCCCCATCCTCGTACAGGCGCAAAAAGAGGGCCTTTCGCCCCAGGCCCTCTCCCTTAAGTACCACGAGGTGATAACGGAGGACCTAAAAGACCTTGGGATGAGTTACGACATATTCACCCGCACCAGCACCCTTACCCATGAAAAGGCCGTTCAAGAGCTTTTTTCTTCCTCCCTTGAAAACGGGTACATAACCCTGGGCGAGCAGAAGGTGGCGATCTCCCCCCTCTCCGGCCGCACCCTTCCCGATCGCTACATCGAAGGCACCTGCCCGTTTTGCGGGGCAAAGGACGCGAGGGGGGACCAGTGCGACGAATGCGGAAAGGAATTGGATCCCACCGACCTTATAAACCCCAGAAGCAAAATAGACGGATCGGTGCCAATCTTCACCTCCAAAGAGCACTACTTTTTGGATCTTCCCGCCTTAAAGCCCTACCTTGAAAAGTGGCTGGAGGGGTGCAAAGGCTGGAGGGGGCCTGTCATGGCCTTCGCCAAGGCCCTTTTAAAGGATGCAAAGCCCAGGGCCATCACCAGAGACATCGACTGGGGCGTCCCCCTTCCCCCCGGCCCCTTTGCAGCCGACCCCAACAAGAGGTTCTACGTGTGGTTCGACGCCTTGGTGGGCTACCTCTCTTCCTCCCTCGAATGGGCAAAGAGGGAAGGAAAGGAAGAAGAGTGGGAAAAGTGGTGGAAAGTGGATGCTGAAAGCTACTACTTTATGGGCAAAGACAACATCACATTCCACACCGAAATCTGGCCCGCCATCCTCATGGCTTCAAGCGGGGTAAAGCCGGAAGACAAACCCAGCTCCTTTGGAAAGTTAAACCTCCCCACCCAGGTGGTGGCCTCCGGCTTTATGACCATGAAGGGGGCCAAGTTTTCAAGTTCCAGAGGGGTGGTGGTCTACTTAAGAGACCTTCTAAAGACCTGCCAGCCCGACGCCATACGCTACTTTATAGCGGCCTGCGGCCCGGAAAAGGAGGATTCCGACTTTTCCTTTGAAGAGATGGAAAGGAAAATCAACGGGGAGCTTGTGGCCTCCTGGGGGAATTTGGTAAACAGGGTCTGCACCCTGATCTACAGAAACTTTGGAAAAATCCCCTCCCCGGACCACTTGGACGAAGGAGGGGAGGCGCTGCTTTCATCTACCCTAAAGGGCTTTGAAGAAGTGGGATCTTTGATTGAAAAAAACAGCCTCCACGAGGCCCTTTCAAAAATAATGAGGCTTGCAGGGGAGGCCAATAGGTACCTTTCGGACGCAGAGCCCTGGAAGGCAGAAGAGCCGCAAAAGTCCCGCATACTTTTTGCCGCGGCCCAGGCGGTCTCCGACCTAAACGTCATGCTCTCCCCCTTCCTTCCCTTCTCTTCGCCCAAGGTCTTTTCCTTCCTCGGCCTCCCTTCCTCCCCCTCTCTTCCGAAAGTGAGGAAGGTGGAAGAAGAAGGGGAAGAGTGGAGCGAAATCTGCGGGCCCTACGAAGCTGAAAAGTGGGAAAGGCATCCTGTTGCCCCATCTTATCCCGTTCCCGAGCCCCACGCCCTCTTTAGAAAATTCGAGGCAAAAAATGAAGCATAGAGAAAAAGGATGGGCCCAGGGCCTAAACGTCGAGGGGATGGCAGACGATCACACCCACATCCTCTCCCTTCCCTCCTTTGCAAAAGAGGAAGAAATAGAAGTGCTCTCCCCTGAAAAGATATTGAGCCTGAGCCGGGAAGCGGGGGTGAGGGAAATAATGGAGGTGGCCTGCGAAGAAAAGTACTTTGAAGAGGCCGCCAAATTTGCAGAAAAAAACGAAGGGGTCTACTATGCCTTGGCCATCCACCCCCTGGAGGCCCTCAAATATGAAAAAAAGGAGGACTACGAAGCCGCATTTGAAAAAATGAAAAAGGTCATGCAGGATTTCCCCAAAAAGCTTTCGGCAGTGGGGGAGAGCGGAATGGACTTTTTTCACGTTCCCCTTTCCACCCTGCCCCTTCAGAAAAAAGCCCTTTTGGATCACATTTCCCTCTCAAACGATCTGGGTCTGCCCCTCCAAATTCACGACCACCTGGCCCACCGCGAGATTTTAGAAGCCTTAAAGGAAGGGGGGGCTAAAAAGGTGGTCTTCCACTCTTTTTCCGGGAATGCCGATTTTGCAAGGGCGGTGTGCCGGGAGGGCTGGTATCTCAGTTTTTCGGGAATGATAACCTTCAAAAACGCTTCCGAAGTGAGGGAGGCGTTTTTAGCCGCCCCCAGAGACAAAATCCTTGCGGAAACCGACGCCCCCTCCCTCACCCCTGCCCCCTTCAGAGGGCGTCCTAACGCCCCGTGGATGCTGGGATACACCTTGAGGTTCATGGGCGACCTTTTAAACGTCCCCGCCTCTGAAATTGCTAAGATTACAAGGGAAAACGCTCTGAAAGCGTACGAAGCTTGGAGGTAAAAATGAAAGGCTGCGTAGGAATAATAGGGCTGGGCTCCATGGGGGCCTCCATCGCCCTAAACCTTGCCAGAAACGGTTACAAGGTATCGGTGTACAACAGGACTTTCCAGAAGGCTGAAGACTTTGTAAAGGAAAACCCTGACAAGGGGTTCATGCTTTGCCGCACTCTAGAAGATCTTGCTTCCTCGCTTCCTTCTCCCAGGGTGGTGATGTCGGTTATTACCGCTGGCGCTCCCACAAAGGCCGCCCTTTCGGACCTTTCTTCCTTCCTTAACCCGGGAGACCTTGTAATTGACTGCGCCAACTCCTTCTACAAAGATTCCATGCAGCTGGGATCTGAAATGGCAAAGAAGGGGATACTCTTTGCAGACTGCGGAGTGTCGGGAGGAAAGATGGGGGCCCTGCTCGGCCCCTCCATGATGTTTGGGGGAAGCCCCGAGGCCTGGAAGCTTTCTGAAGGGATAATAAAGGATATCTGCGCCAAGACCCCTTCCGGGGAAGCTTGCGCAGAGCGCCTGGGGCCGGTGGGAAGCGGCCACTTTGTGAAGATGGTTCACACCGGCATAGAGTACGCGCTCATGGGGGCTATAGCCGAAGTTTATGACATTTTCAGGCGCGAAGGCTTTTCTTCTGACCAGTGCGCCCAGATTTTCAAAAGGTGGGATGAGGGCGACCTTCACGGCTACCTTACCGAAATCACCTCCAAGGTCCTAGAGCACAAGGACAAAAAGACCGGAAAAGGCTTTGTTGAGATAGTTAGCGACAAGGCCCACATGAACGGGACCGGAACCTGGACAGTGCTTTCGGCCTTGGAACTGGGATGCTCCGTCCCTTCCATAGGGGAAGCCGTATTTGAAAGGATCTTTTCTTCCGAGTCCGATCTGAGATCGGCTTTTAAGCACGATTCCAAGGGCCCCGGAATTTCTATAGATTCTTCTGAAGCCATGCAGGCCCTCTACCTTTCCTTTGCCTCCATCTTTTCCCAGGGATTCGACCTGCTTCTTTCTGCCTCCAAAAAGTACGGGTGGGGGCTAGACCCGGTAAAGATCGCCCAGATCTGGGAGGCGGGGTGCATCATCCGCTCCAGCTTCCTTCCCAAGATCCGCTCCGCCTTCAAGAAGAACCCCGACCTTCCTTCCCTCATGGCAGACCCCGAGTTCAAGTCCATGGAGGAAAAGAACGGACAGTCCATGAGGAGGGTGGTGGCCAAAGGCGTTTTGGGAGAAATCCCCCTTCCCGTCCTGGATTCTTCACTCTCCTATTTAGACGACCTTTCCCACCCCCTCCCCTCCAACCTCATAGGGGCCCAGAGGGATTACTTTGGAGCCCACGGCTATGAGAGGACAGATGAAGAAGGCTTCTTCCATACTGAGTGGGAAGAGGGCGGAGAAGAGATTAAAAGGCAGTAGGCAAAGGCCGAAAAATGGAACGCAATCGGGCCAGGATACAGGATGTGGCCAGGCTCGCCCACACCAGCGTCTCTACGGTTTCCAGGGTGCTTGGCGGAGGGAAAAATGTGGATCCGGCCACCAGGGAAAAAGTGGAAGAGGCCATAGGGGAGCTGGGTTATATCCCTTCCGCCTCGGCCCGGGCGATGAGGCTGGAGCGCACGCACTTGGCAGGCCTCTTGGTCCCCGATATGACGAGCGGATACCACGCTCTGCTCTCTCAGACGATAAAAGACGATCTGTTCAAGCGGGGGTACCTGACCATGATAGGCACCACCTTCGGGGACCCCGCCATTCAGCGCTCCTACATCTCTTCTTTCATCTCCCAGAGGGTGGACGGCCTCGTAATCCTCTCCTCCTTCTTTCACGATCCTTTGGAGCTTTCAAGCGTGAAAGGGGTTCCTGCCGTCTTTTTGGATACTTTTTTGGAAAAGTCTAAAATCCCCACCATAAACCAGGACGTCTGCCAGGCGGTGTCGGACGCCCTCAAAGACCTTCGCTTTTACAGGCACGAAAAGGTGGGCTACATGCCCGGGCCCGTAGGAAAGCTTCCTCTTTTGGGAGAGTACAAGGAAGCTCTGGAAAAAAAGGCCCTGGAAATTTTTGGAAAGGGAGCGGTGGAGATTTCGGCCCAAACCGAGATCTCCATAATGTCTTCCTACGCCAACTTCCTCGCCCCTTCCTCTCCCTCAGACGGGAGCCTGGGCTTTAAAAGAAGATGCGAAAAGGTGGGAAGCATTTTAGAAGCTTTGCTTTCGGAAGGGGCCAGGGCCGTGATCGCAGGCTACGGGCCGGACGCCCTCGCCCTCTACCTTTGCCTAAGGGCGAGGGGCATTCCCATAGGCAAGGGCGGGGTGAGCGTAATATCTTTCGACCACGTGTCTATGGGAGACTTTCTCTCTCCGCCCCTCTCCTCCATAGAAGTGCCCGTAGGGCAGATGGGGCTTATGGCCTCAGAAAGCCTGCAAAGGGTGATGGAGGGAGAAATTATAGAAAACAGGAAAGTTGGAGCCAGTTACGTCCACAGGCAAAGCGTGGGACTGGCATAAGAAAGGGGAAAAATGGAATCTTCTCTTTTT
Organism: Aeriscardovia sp.; assembly: GCA_017632945.1. Lineage (GTDB taxonomy): Bacteria > Actinomycetota > Actinomycetes > Actinomycetales > Bifidobacteriaceae > RGIG1476. The sequence continues at coordinate 13,067 of JAGBQH010000004.1, forward strand.
GAAATGCTGAAAGAGGGAAAGAAGGTAGGGGCCTTAGGGTCCTTGAACGCGGACTACTCCTTTTCTGTCTCTTCCTTCCCCCAGCCGGGAAGCACCGTGACGGCTTCCGGAATGGTGGTAAGGCCCGGAGGCAAGAGCTCAAACCAGATCGTCCAGGCGGCCCTTTTGGGGATGGAATGCCAGATGTTTGGCCAGGTGGGAGAAGACCCCAGGGGGGGCTGGCTTATAGAAAAGCTAAACGAAGCCGGAGTAAACACCCAAAAAATAGTAAAAAACGGCCCCGAATCCGGCCACGCCTTCATCATGGTCGATGACAAAGGCGAAAACGAGATAGTGGTCAGCTCGGGATCCAACGGCTCTTTGAGCAAGGAGTACGTAGAAGAAGTAAAAAGCGACCTCTCCTCTTTGGACGCTTTGGGTTTTTGCCTTGAAGTCCCGGTTGAAACGGTGGAAAAGGCTTTGAGGGAAGTTGAGGGGCCCATAAAGGTCTTAAACGTTTCCCCCATCCCTTCCTCCCCTTCACTGGAGATCGCCCAAGGGGCGGATGTGGTGATAGTTAACGAAGAGGAAGCGAAAAGCGTTATAGGAAAGCCCATGCCCTCCTCCCCCGACAGCTTCCTTTGGGGAACGGCGGCAAAAATGCTTAAAAAAAGGAACCTTCCTTCTGTAGTAGTCACTTTAGGGTCTAAAGGAAGCGTGGTACTAGAAGACGGAAAGGCGTGGCCCGTTTCCCCTAAGCCCGTCACCCCCAAAGACACCACCGGCTGCGGAGATTCTTTTGCAGGTTCCCTTTTGGCCGCCCTGGCATCCGGCATGAGCCTTCCCGACGCCTGCCGCCTCGCCTCCTTTGCCTCGGCCTATTCGGCCCTTAGAGACGGGGCCCAGAGTTCTTATGGGACGAAGGAAGAGATTAGAAAGTTTGCGCAAGAGTAAGGGAGGAAAAGCGCCAGGCGCTTTTTTCCCTTCCCTGGCAAAAAGTGGCGGGAATGAGGGGGTCGCCCCAAATCCTTACGGCCTTTTCCACAATTTCCCTTTTTTCTTTCTGAGCGGCCACTAGAAAGACTTCAAGGCTGCTTTGTATAAAGCCCATAGAAACGCTCATGCGGGATGCCGGGGGCTTTGGAGAGTCGTCTATCCAGGTGGTAAGGCCGCTTTCATGGGTTTTTCCCGGAAAGAGGGAGGCCACGTGCCCGTCCGGGCCGCAGGAAAGCCAGGAAACAGAACATCCCTTTGAAAATCCCAGGTCTATAATTTCCTCTTCGTACGCCTTTGCACCCTCCTCTGCAGAGCCTAACTGGGGGAAGGGATGGATGTTTTCACTGGGCATTCCCCAGCCCTTTAAAACATCCAAGAAGGGGGAGAGCTGGCTCACGTTCAAAAGGGAGGGGTCGTGGGAAAATCTCTCATCTGCAAAAAGGATGTGGAGCGAAGATAGGCAAAGCCCCTCCAAAAGGGGGCTGGAAGCAATGGACCTTGCCACTTTTTCTCCGTCCCTCCCCCCCGATACCAGCCATGAGGCGCTTTTCTCCCTTTCTAGAATGCGGTGGGTGTCTAAAAGGATTTCCGAGGCCACGGCGGGGCCGAAAACTTCCTCTTTCCAAACTTCTATCTGCCTGTCAGCCAACATCTTTTGCTCCCTGGACTTCAAAATCCAAACACTTAAAGTAAAGGGGGTCGGGGTAAAGGAGCTCTACCTGCCTTACCAAAAGATCCCCTCTCTCTTCTTTTCCTTTGGGGGCCTTAAAAATCCTTTGCCCTTCTTCTACTTCAAAGGCCTTGCCCTCATCTTCTTCTCTTAGGCAAATCTTCCAGCCTACGTCCCCCAAGGTGACGGAGCAAACCGAGGAAGAGTAGGAAGAAGCCTGCCTGAAGCGGGCGGGAATGGAAAATTCTTCTCTTGCCCACCCGGCCAAAATCAGGCTGAGCGCATCCAAGCTTCCCGTCTCCACTTCAAAAAAGGCGGGCAGCCTTGAAAGAAGGGAGGCTTTCAGCCTTTCTCTCCACTTTTCGCTCCTTAGCCAGGAAAGGTCTATCGCCTTTGCCCCCGCCCGCTTTAGGAGGGAGAAATTCTTTAAAACCTCTCTGGAGCCGATGTCTGTTATGTAGCAGCAGGACATAGAGTAGATCTCGGCTTTTACTTCCACCTTCCCCGGGTCGAATACTACAAGGGAGGTTTCTTCGGGAAGGAGGGGGAAGAGGAAGTGGGAGAGGGGGGCTTCTTTAGGCTTTTTAAGCCTTATTACTTCCCCTCCCCCTGGAAGGGGGGAAAGAAAGGCCTCCCCCTCATTTTCTTCCGCTTCTTCTACGCAAAAGGCTCTGCAGGAAAAGGCGGAAGCCACTTTCAGAGCCTCCTCTTTTGCTCCCCCCAAGGCCAAAAAGGAGAGGGAAGGGTTGAGGGAGGGGGGAAGCGCCTCTCCCTCTTCCAGCCTTATTTCTCCCCCTTCTTTTACAGTTTCCTCCATTTTCTCCCATCCCTTTCCATAAGCTTGTCTGAAGAAGCAGGACCCCTTGAACCCGCTTTATAAAAGTCCAGGGTGGAGGGGTTTTGGTTCCAGAAGTCCTCCAGCTGGTCAATTATTTTCCAGCTGCATTCGGTCTCCTCTTCGGAGGGGAAGAGGGAGGATCTGCCGAGCATGGCGTCTTCTATCAGATCTTCATATGCCTCCGGGCTTTTTCCCGCAAATTCCTTTTCGTAGGAAAAGCCCATCCTGGCCTTTCGCATCAGCTTCTCTCCCGGCAGCTTTGACAAGATCTCCACATCCACCCCCTCATTGGGCTGGATTTTAAACACTATGCTCCCTTTCATGCCTTCTTTTTCTTTGCCCTCTCCCTTCAAAATGAGGGCGATTTCCGCCGTCCTTTTGGGAAGCCTCTTTCCGGTGCGAAGGTAGAAGGGGCACCCCTGCCAGCGGGGGGTGTCCACATTTATTTTGAGGGCCGCGAAAGTGTCGGTAAGAGAGAAGGGGTTTACCCCTTCTTCCTGCCTGTAGCCTTTTACAAGCCTTCCCCCTTCAAAGCCCTCGGTGTACTGGCCTCTGGCCGAGGTCCTTTCCAGGTTTTCTATTTTGCAGCTTTTAAGGACTTCGATCTTTCTTTCCCGCTCTCCCTCGTTCCCCTCAGGCTTTTCCATGGCCGTGAGGGAAAGAAGCTGCATTAAGTGGTTTTGAAGCACGTCCCTGGCCGCTCCGGCCTGTTCATAGTAGGCGCTTCTTCCTTCGACCCCCGCGCTCTCCGCCACGCTGATTTGCACGTGGTCTAGGGTTTCTGCCGACCAAAGAGAGGTAAAGAGGGGGTTTTCAAAGCGGAGGGGAAGGAGGTTTTGAACCATTTCCTTTCCCAGGTAGTGGTCGATTCTAAAAATCTGAGGCGAGCTGAAGGCTGACTTTACAAGCGAATCTAGCTTCCTTGCGCTTTCAAGATCGCGGCCGAAGGGTTTTTCAACCATGACTTTTTGCAGGGGGTTTTTAGGATCTGCGATGCCGGATTCTTTTAGCCTCTCTACCACCTGAGGGAAGCTGGCGGGGGGAACGGAAAGGTAAAAGAGCGTGCGCCCCTCTGTGTCCTGATCCTTTGACGCCCCTTCGATTATTCCCTTGAGGCTCTCAAAGCTTTTTTCATCGTCAAACGTTCCTTTGGCAAAGTAAAAGTGGGGGGCCATGAGGGAAAAAACTTCCTCGTCAAATCCGGTCCTGCAGTTTTGCTCTATTTCCTTTTTGGCCCAAAGGACGAATTCCTCCCGGCTCCACTCCCTTCTGGCAAAGCCTAAAAGGTCAAAGGCCGCCGGCATGAGGCCCCTATGAAAAAGGTCGTAAAAGGCAGGCAGGAGCTTATGCCTGGACAAATGCCCCGTCACGCCGAAGAGCACGATTGTGCAGGGCTCCGGGATTTTTCTTGCGTAATCGTTCTTTTCCAACTTCTCCTTCTTCCTCCCAAGGCCTATAAAATGTGATCATGTCCCTTATAGATTCATGGATGGCGGTATGCCCGAAGGGCGAGTTTGCCGGCGTCAAAGACCAATTTTCCAAAACCATAACCCTGCAAAGGATTTTTGACCTCCATTCTTCCCTCGCCCCCTCCCAGTTTCTTTTGGACCTCGTATGGACCCACTCAAAAATAGTAGCCGCTATCGTTTTCGCCCTCTGCCTAAGGTCTAGGGAGAGAAAGGAAGAGGGCGTAGATATTTCCGTCATGCGCTTTGGGGCCAGGGCCGCCTCCGGCCTGAAAGGCATGTCTTCTTCGCTCCCGCGCCTGCGCACTCTTGAAAGGCAGCCCAATATCACTCTGGCAGTGGCAGGGGCTTTGGTGCACGATGTGGGAGCTTACAAGGTTTCAAAGGACGGCTACTCCTTTGACAACTCTTACCTTTTCCACGGCTTGTACGGCTACCTTGAACTGCACAAAGCCGGATTTGGAGAAGAGATGGCCCTTTTTGCAAGGAACCATACCGGCAGCGGCATAACCCGCCAGGAGGTAGTAAAGGAAAACCTCCTTCTTCCTCCTCAAGACTACCTTCCCGTCACAGTCGAGCAAAAAGTCGTAGCATACGGCGATTGCTTTCACACCAAAAGCAACCCTCCGGCCTTTGTCAGTTTTGAAGAGGCCGAGAAGAGGATAGCGCGCTTTGGAAAGGGCCCTAAAGACCGATTTGAAGAAATGGCGGCCCAGTTTGGAAAGGTGGATCTCTTAGGAATTTCTCAGGAGTGTCAAATGCCTATTTTGGGTCGCCAACTACCGTCTTGCGGTCAATGATGGCCCCGAGAGCGTAGAAGATCGCAACCGAATCTATAACTTCCTGCAAGATTGCGCCCACTACTACCGGTATCAGGTTGCAGGCAGCCAAAATCATCAACACCAAAGCCAGGCCTATGCCTAAAAGCACGGCCTGGAGCATGATGTTTTTGGTCTGGCGCGAAATTGCTATGGCCCTGGGCACGGCCAGGATTTCGTCGTTCATTATCACGGCCTGGGCGCTTTCGCTGGCTACCGTGGCCGAGCCGTCGGTCATGGCTATGCCGATGTCGGAAGAGGCGAGGACGGGCGCGTCATTTACGCCGTCTCCCACCATCATCGTCACGTGCTGCTCTCCGGCCCCGAAGAAGCGTCCCAGTTTCTTATTTCCAATATCTCCCTGGCTGTCAGTCTTTTTGTCGTGAGAGACTACTTCGAGCTTTTCTTCGGGAAGGAGCCTGGCCTTCACATCCGAAATTCCAAGCTGGGAAGCTATGGCGTCAGCCGTTCCCTGCCTGTCTCCCGTCACCATGGTGATCTTGGAAATTCCAAGTTTCTTTAGATCTTCAATGGCGGCTTTGGAATTTGGTCTAGGCAGATCCTTTAAGACTATCCTTCCTGCAATCTGGCCGTTTACCGCTACAAAGACCCCTATCTCGTCGGGAGCCAGATCGGAAAAGGAGGCCGATTCTCCAAGCATCTGTTCGAGCCACTGGAGTTTTCCTGCAGCTACCTTTTTGCCTTCTACAATGCCTCTAATTCCGTTTCCAGGGTTCTCTTCCACTTCTTCTGCGGAGGGCGTGCCGCCCTCTCCCCAGAGCGGATCTGCCGCCTTTGAAATGCCTTTGGCAAGAATGTGCACCGAGTAGGCTTCGAGGGCGCCCGCAAGCTTTAAAACTTCCTTTTGGTCAAACTCGGGCAGGCACTCTACGCGGTAGACCTGGGGGTCTTTGGAAGTGAGGGTGCCGGTTTTGTCGAAGAAGATGTGGCTTACCCTGCTCATCTGCTCCACAACCCCTTGGGATTTTACGATGATGCTGTGCTTGGCAAGCCTTCCGATGCCTCCCATATAGGCCACTGGGGCGGCTATGAGAAGGGGGCAGGGGGTGGCCAACACCATCACCTGTACAAAGCGGACGGGATCTCGGCTGCAGGCCCAGCCTATTATTCCTATCACCAGGGAAACTACCGTAAAGGGAACTGCCAGAAGGTCGGCGGTCTTTACGATGGGGGCCCTCGAATCATTGGCGCTCTCAACCAGCTTTAGAATTTGCTGGTATTCGGAGTCCTTGGCAGCGGCCGTGGCCTTCATGTAGAGGGCTGCCGACTGGTTTACGCCTCCAGACAGCACCTTGTCTCCCGCCAGAAGGTCGGCGGGGACGGGTTCTCCGTTTATCATCGACATGTCTACGGAGGCTTCCTGGCTTACAAGAACGCCATCCACCGGTATGGTCTCTCCCGGCTTTACAAGAAGCACATCTCCTACGCTTATCTTTTCTACCGGAACGTCTTTTACCGCGTCCGCGTCTCCCGGGTTTACAAGGTGCGCCGTCTTGGGCGCGTTTTCCATGAGCTTTGTAAGATTCTCTCCGGCCTTGGATTGGGCAAAGTCTTCGATGGCCCCGCCCGTAAATACCATGAGATCTATGATCCACGCCGCCCAAAATGTTCCCACAAGGGTGGCCGAGATAATCGCTATTACAGCTAAAATATCTGACCCGGCCCTGTGAGCCATCCAGCCTTTGATGATGTCGATGATCTCTATCACCAAGGTATAGATGGATAAAAGAATAAATATGACTATTGCAACAATTCTTGCAGCTCTTGCATCATTCCAGAGAATGCCGCATATAATTCCAACCGCTATGGATACAAGCATCATTGGGGAAGAAATGAAGAATTTTCCAAATCCTCTCCAGAACACCGCCATCTTTCCGTGCCCTTTGTTAGGCATGGTTGCAGCAGCTTCAGTCAAGGCAAATCCTTTCTCCGCCTAAGCGGATGCCCGAAGATCTGAAAATCTCGGGACTTTGGCTAGATTAACTCGATGACAAAAAACTTATTGATTGCTCAATTTGGCCAAGAATGAATTCCCAGGTTTTGTTGATACATATCTTAATATACGGGATCTAAAAAGCCAGACTTGGCCTAAGCAGCGCTATTTGTGCTTCCTTTTCCTCTTTTTCTTCTCCGCTTGAGGGCTTTCTATTTTTACCGTAGAGGCAGCAATGGATCCTGATACATATGCCTGGAGGCGGAGCCACTCGGGGAAAAGTTTCATTCCGTCCGCCATCGAATCTATATCCGTAAGGGCGTCAAAGCTTTTATCCTTCATTGTCAGTTTCATTGTCAGCTCGCCCTTTTCGTCACACGAGCACTCAAAAACTATCCCGCTTGACTGATATTCCCTGCTGTAATGAACGGAGGTTTTAAAGGTTTCCTCGGAACCTAGGATAGGAAGTTGGAATTTGTCGTCTATATTTCCCCCTTAGGGCATAAAAAAGCGGAGGATGCGAGATTCGAACTCGCGAGGGCGTGAACCCAACACGCTTTCCAAGCGTGCGCCATAGGCCTCTAGGCGAATCCTCCATGTGCCGCTAGCACTGTCAACAAGTGTATCACTTTTAAAGGGAAAGTGCTAAACACGGAATTATAATTGTCTGATTACAAGAATATGAGCGGATCGCATTGGAGGGAGATTTTGAAAAAGAAAAAAGTATTTGAGGTAGCCGCCTCCATTTTGGGATGTACGGCTATAGCCCTGATGCTGGCGGGATGCGGCCAGTCGTCCTCTTCCCCTGCAACATCACAGTCTTCTACGTCTTCTTCAGCGCAGGGAAGTTCAAACAAGAGCAGCGCCTCTTCGTCATCTAAATCCAGTTCTTCTGCTTCATCTTCGTCTGCACCTTCATCCTCAGGATCCTCGGAAACAAATTCTCCCTCTTCTTCCTCGGAGGCATCGTCTGGAGCGTCTTCACCATCTTCTACTGCCCCCTCTTCTGGAACGGCTTCGGGCAGCTCATCTTCAAGATCTTCTTCTTCTCTTACAGACTACAGCAACGATCCCTCAGTCCCGCTTCCTAAATCTATAAGTCCCTCTATCCCCGACAATGCCTCAGTAGTAGCTCCCGGCTACGCTCAGATGCCGGATGGGAAAGTTGTAAATCTCTCCACCGGAAAAGAAGTCACTAACCCCAAACTCGTAGGGACTTCTTCCACTCCTCCCGATCCCGGAGCCCTCAGTAATGGCATGAATTTCATACCTGAACAGGTGGGAAATGTCAGGAAACAGATGGAAAAGCTGCAACAAAGCGACAGCAATTCGGATAAAGCGGATACCAGCGCTTATTTTGTAAGTACTGCCTCATACATACCTGATGGAGATTATGGCGCCTTTTGGGGCTCTAATTCCAATGGGGAAGTGTTTTATGACGCCCAAGGACAGCCTTTTGTCCAGCAGGCCAAAGGCGTTATAGATGTTTCTGCATGGAACGGACAAATTAATTGGCAGGAACTTCAGAATGAAGGAGTCCAAGGAGCCATAATAAGGCTGGACTATGGGTCTTATAACGGCTATGACAGCGAGGCTCTAAATAATATAAAGCAGTGCATGAGCCTCGGCATTCCTATTGGAGTTTACGTCTACTCCTATGCTTACGACTCGAATAGTGCTTATCAAGAAGGAAGTTACGCAGCTTCTTTGCTCCAACAGGCCGGAGTTTCCCCATCCGATCTCCCCTTGGGCATTTACTATGATTTGGAGCCTTATGTCTGGGCGCAACATCCTCATCCCACCAATCCCGGAACATACCAACAGATAGTTTCCAACTTTTTCGCAGGCCTTTCTTCCCTGGGCTATACGAATGCCTCAGTCTATTCTTACCCTGATTACCTAGAGTCTGAGCTCAATAACTCTTACATCTACCAGCACGTAGGGTGGGTGGCCAGCTACTCGTCATATCCGGGTTTTTACCAATGGAATACGAACTTTCGAGGTTGGCAGTATTACGATGAGGGAACATTAAACGGTGTCAGCGGATATGTTGATCTAGATGCATTCGGTTATGCCTCTTACGAGCCTAACGCATGGCGCGCTCCCCTCAATCTCTCTTCCTACCCTGCAGCAGATCTTCCTGACGGAGATTACTACATAGATTTGGCTTCCAACCTTTCCACTTCACTCCAGGCTCCTTCCTCCCAGGAAGGCATCCAAATGAACAGCGCCAACGGCAACC
>JAGBQH010000005.1 GCA_017632945.1 Aeriscardovia sp.
ATTTGCATGCCGGAGGGCTGATGCACGATCAACGCTTTTGAGTTCTCAACCTGCTAACTGTGCGGAGGCGTCCTCCGCAAGTGACTTATAGATGATAAGCAGTGGGGGGAAGGGGAAACAAATGTCGGCGTGTCGGAAATTTTAGTGCCTACGCCTGTTATGTGCGTGGTACATCCTTATCCAATGTCGCCACTTTTTGATCATGAGGCAGAATATTATGAAAAGGATGAGCGCAATAGCCGCGCTCCATATAAGGATTAAAAGGCCATCTACAAGGTTTGCATGAGCAAGATCTCCAAGTGGTACTCTTTCTCCTGTCACTAGAAGCCTATGGGTATTAATTCCGTACGGGTAGCAAGTAAGCAGGGTGACGAGATCTTCTCCCGGCACAATTTTTATTGCATTCACATCACTGGGAAGAATTATCTTTATGTTTACCACTTTGTAGGCGAGTGTGTGCCCAAGAACGTTTATGTAGAAGAGGTTTCCTATCTTCATCTGCATGAGTCGGGTGAAAAGCATCGCATATACTACGCCCGTATGACCACAAATCACAGATCTTGTAGAGGGACCCCCGACCGGAAAAGAGGTTCCGTAAAGTTGCCCTGCCCCTCGAGCCAACGAAGACTCAGCAGTGCCATGGTAAATAGGAAGGTTAATGCCATATTCCGGTACAGAAACATATCCTTCCATTTCATTATCATTTTGTCCGCTTAGAATGTTCATATATTCCAAATAGGCCGGAGTCTTTTCCACATTGTCGTTGGATCCGCTACTTATGAAGTCAGAAGCCCCCTGTCCTATCAGGTACTGCCCGCTCTTGGCTAAATTTGCATTGTATTGTTGTGCTGCTTTAATCTCCTGGTTTGCTTTAATTATTGGAATCTCTTTGTCTTCCTCATTGAGTTCATGAATCACTTTTTCGTGTTCAATGTAATTTTTGATGGTAAGTGTAACGGGATATGAGATTATTCCAATACCGCTCGCCATCAGTAAAAGGGACAATATTAGAAAACTAATCCCGTGCTTGGAACGAGATTTAGAATTACCAGCAGATTTTCTCCGCCTTCCCACTTACGCTCCCCAGGTCGATAGGCTGCTTACTATGAGAATACCAAATAAGTGGAAAAGGAGAATGAAGATATAAAAAAAGCGCCCTCAAGGGGGCGCCTTAAAAGGGAGTTCTACTTGCTTCTTATTATGGTTCCTACTCCCGGAACGCCTGCGACAAGATCTGCCACCTTGTCGAGAGAAGTGATAACTGCCCTGCATTCAGGCTTGGCCGTCACAAACTTAATGGCAGCCTGTACTTTGGGAAGCATACTTCCGGCGGCAAATTGGCCTTCGGCCATATACTTCTCAAGTTCTTCTACCGTCACATTCGTCAGAGCCTTCTGATCGGGCTTGTTGAAGTTGACGCAGACATTATCCACAGCAGTCAAAATTATCAGCTCATCGGCATCTACGTCCTTGGCCATTTGTGCTGCGCCAAAGTCCTTGTCGATTACGCCTTCAACTCCGACGTATCCGCCCTTGCCGTCGCTGACTACAGGAACGCCGCCGCCGCCGGAGGCGATCGGTACCATTCCCTTTTCCAGCATTGCCAGTACCACTCCGACTTCGAGCATCTTTATCGGCTTGGGGCTGGGCACCACCCTTCTAAATCCTCTTCCTGCATCTTCTATATACACGAAGTCAGGATGCTCCTTTTTAAGTTCGTCGCATTCTTCCTTGGTGTAGAAGGGGCCAATCGGCTTGGAGGGCTTGAGGAAGGCAGGATCGTCTTTTGAAACTACGGTCTGCGAAATTATGGCAGCAACGGTCTTGTCTATGCCATTTTCTGCAAGAACTGCATCCAGAGCCAGTTCCATCCAGTACCCTATTTCGCCCTGGGTCATAGCTCCCACGGTATCGAGAGGCATTGGCGGATTCTTCTTAGTAGATCCCGCAGCTTCCTGGAGAAGGAGGTTTCCTACCTGGGGCCCATTTCCGTGGGTAATCACGAGCTGGGAACCGTCCTTAATGAATTCCACCAAAGATTTCATTGTCTTCTTTATGGACTCTTCCTGGCTTTCGGCGGTTCCGGTGGCGGTCTCTATTGCATTTCCGCCAAGGGCTACAACTATGCGCTTGCCCATTTACTCTTTGCACCCGTTCACAGCGTAGGCCGGGATGTAAAGCGGGGCCAAGGTGACGGCCATCATGGCCTTGATGGAATGCATGCGGTTTTCAGCCTCAATGAACTGCCATGCGTACTTGGAGCGGAAGACTTCGTCGGTGACCTCCATGTTCTTGAGGCCGTACTTGTCGAAGATTTCCTTTCCGTAAACAGTGTTGAGGTCATGGAAGGAAGGCAGGCAGTGCATGAAGATGAGTTCGTCGTCAGGAGTGCCGGTCATCTTCATAAGATCCATATTCACTTCATAAGGCTTGAGGAGTTTAACTCTCTCCTCCCAGTCGTTTTCGCCCATGGATACCCACACGTCGGTGTAGATGACATTGGCTCCCTTTACGCCTTCCTTGATGTTATCGGTCACTACCGGGGTAGCTCCGGTTTCCTTAGCAAAGGAGTTGGCGATGTCAACGATCTTCTGATCGGTGTGCAGGGCGGAGGGGGTGACAATGCGAACGTTGACGCCGAGCATGGTGCCTGCCACAAGCAGGGAGTTGGCCATGTTGTTCCTGCCGTCTCCCACGAAGGCGAGGGTGAGGCCCTTGATGTGGCCGAACTTTTCCTTCATGGTCATAAAGTCAGCCAGCATTTGGGTGGGGTGCCACTCATCGGTCAGGCCGTTCCAAACCGGAACGCCGGAGTACTTGGCGAGCCCCTCTACGGTGGACTGCTTGTAGCCCCTAAATTCAATTCCATCGAACATGGATCCGAGAACCTTAGCGGTGTCCTCTACGGATTCCTTCTTTCCGAACTGGGTGCCGGTGGAGTCCATGTACTCTGGGTAGGCTCCCAAATCGTGGGAAGCCACTACGAAGGAAGACCTGGTCCTGGTGGAAGTCTTCTCAAAGAGAAGTGCTATGTTCTTTCCCTCAAGATAGTGATGAGGAATATTCTGCTTCTTAAGTTCCTTGAGGTGAAGCGCCAAATCAATCATGTAGCGCAGTTCGTTGGGCGTGAAATCTTTGCAGGCCAGAACGCTGCGTCCGTAAAATACGTTTTCAAATTTTGCCACAATTACTCCTTTCTTCCTCTAGTCATTCAGGTCTTCACGCACGATCGGCATAGACATGCAGCGAGGGCCGCCGCGGCCGCGGGCAAGCTCGCTGGAAGTGGTCTCGTGAACCTTGATGCCGTGCTTGCGCAGCACCTCGTTGGAGATGTAGTTGCGATCGTAGGTGACGACTTCGCCCGGAGCTATGGCCAGGGTGTTGGAGCCGTCGTTCCACTGTTCGCGGGCTGCCACAATCGGATCTCCATTGCCAGTGAACATAATGTCGATTTCGCTCTTGCCGAGAATTTCGCAAAGAGTCTTGTCGAGCTTGTTTCTGGTCTCGATCTTGATTTCGCCGTCCTTGCCGGGGTGAAGCAGGTAGAGCTCGGATTCTCCCCTCTTATCAAGAATTTCGGCGTCCATGGTGAACTGATCGTAGTTGACCATGGTGAAGACGGTATCGAGGTGCATCATGGCGTGGCTGTGGGGGATCTTTACCGCCAGAACGGTGTCAAACTTCGACTCCTCGAAGAGGGTGGAAGCCAGATCCTGGATAGCATCGGCGCTGGTGCGCTGGGAGATGCCTATAGCCATCACGTGGTCGCTGAGCACCTGTTCGTCTCCGCCTTCCATGCGGGTCTTGCAGTACCTGTCCCTCCACACGTGAATTCCCTTGTTTGCAAAATCAGGGTGGTGGGCGATTATGTACTCCATGTACATGCTCTCCCTACGGCGTATGGCGTAGGTCATGCGGTTAATGGTAAGGCCGTCGCCTATGGCTGCCGCAGGGTCCCTCGTGAAGTAAAGGTTAGGCATGGGGTCGGTAAGGAAGGGATAATCTTCGTCTTCCGACATCTCGGCAAGGGTGTGGGGCTTAAAGTCTATGTCTTCCTTCCTGATGCCGGCCATGGTCTTTTCAACCATGTCCTTGGTCGGCATAGACAGGAGGTATTCCTTAAGAGCCGTGTATACGGCTCCGGACTTATATCCGCTCTCCTGGAGCATCTGCTCTATGAAGCTTTCCTTTACGCTGTCATCAGCTAAAGCTTCGGCAGTGAGGTCTTCAAGATAGAGCACCTTGCTTCCGGCATCCCTAAGGATGTTGGCAAAGTGATCGTGCTCCTGCTGGGCGATGGGAAGATAGGGAATATCATCGAACAAAAGCCTGGGCATTATTTCGGGAGTGATGTTTTCCACCTCGTGTCCGGGACGGTGGAGTATCACGCTCTTTAGCTTGCCTATCTCTGAATTGACATGAATCGGACTCGTCATTCGAGCCACCTTTCACATAAATACAGCTTTCGGCCTGCGGCGCCGCGCGTTTTCGGACCGGCGCAACGCAGCCGATGCGCTATTCAAAGCTGTTTCAAGTAGATTAGTCTACCGTCGAAATTCTACTCCCTTTCATATCAAAGTACACTTGGAAAAATCAGAAAGAGGTGGGATCGACGGCCGGAATAGCCACTATTCCGTATATTGCCACGCATACTGCAGACAGCCCTGAAACGGCATATGCCGCATCGAGATAGGCGGGGAAACGGGTGGAAACCGAGAAAAGGATGATGCTTAAAAACAGGCCTGCCAGGCCTGCAAACACGGGAAAATAGGCGGCAAAATAAGCCAGTTCCGATACGCCCTTCCACGAGCCTACAACCCTGTGGGCCTTTCCGGAAATCGAAATGCACACCATTCCCAGCGCAATCATCCCAAAGCCCGGGGTGATGAAGGCCTGGGGTCGCAGGCACAGAACGCATATCCCCCAGATTATGTCTACCAGGCCGTTGATTATGACGTATACCGAAAAGCGCCATTTAAATTTCTTCAGGAAGGTGTTGTTCATCTGCCGGGCAAGGATGTAGACGATGAAAGTTAAAGACAGGCATACGAAAGACTGGGCCACAAGCGCATGACCCCCCAGCTTTTCGGGGGTGGCATGCAAAGCCATGGAGTAGATCGCATAGCAAAAGCCTGCCAAAGATACGCAGGCCGGAATGGAGGCCAAAAGCAAAACGCCGTGCCTGGTATAAGAAGAGAGGTCTATCGAAGAATCCGTCCGGTGAAGGCTGTTGGCAGAGATATGCAGGAAATGGCGGGAGGTGAGGGCTATCGTTGAGACGCACAGAGCTATCATGCCGGCGCCCAGAGCCATATGGCCCGAGACAATGTCGGCTGCGCTCGAACCTGTGGCCAGAATTACTATCGCCCAAATGCATATGGCCAGAGCAAAAGAGTATGCCGCAACCGGAAAGTACCACACGTGGGCAAACCCTTCTATCTGCCTCATGGAAGTCGCCACTACGCAAAAAAGGGCAAAAGTAATAGAGCCTAGGGAAATTAAAAACCTTCCGGCAATTAGGTTTTTATCTGCGCACAAGAGGTATGAGCCAAAGCCCAGCTCATAACTTGTCATAAGGAGGGGTATGAGTCTTAAAACAAAGCTGTACCCTCTATGTTGATATCCCCGGAGCATGATCCTCGAAAAATCTTTAAGAAAACGTTACCAATGAAATTGTAATTCAATCTACGGGAACGTTTTCATCCTTTAATCAAAGGTACCGGGCTTAATTTTGCGACTTAGTGAGTTTGGCAACTTTCTTGGCTTTAGGCTCAGGGTACTGCCCGATGGGGACGGTAACAGCCGGATGCCAGAGCTTTTTGTAAAACAGCCATTTGGCCAGCTCGCAAAGCAAGATGTAGGCGCACATCTCCGCCAAAAGCCACGGGAAGTAGATCCCGGGCAGGGGCACCAGGCCAAACCATCCGTCACAGACGGGTATGTAGGGAATGGCTATGGCAAGCCCTATCGCTCCCAAAGTGCACCAGGTAAGCAGGCGGGAGGGATGGCTCTTCCAGAAGGGAAGGCGCCGGGTTCTGATGATAAAAACGATCAGCGTCTGCGAGCAGAAGGACTCTATAAACCAGCCCGAATGGAATTCGGGTACGTTATTTGTCCAAGCGTGGAAGAAGAAGATCATTAAGGCGAAGGTGGTGTAGTCGAAAATGCTGGAAATGGGCCCGAAAAGCACCATGAACCTGTAAATGAACTTTATATCCCAGTGGGTGGGCTTTGATTCCTGATCTTTGTCTATGCGGTCTCCCGGGATAACCATCTGCGCCACGTCATATATAAGGTTTTGGAGCAAAACCTGGGCGCCGGTCATAGGCAGGAAGGGGAGAATGAAAGATCCGCCCACGGTAGAGAACATGCCTCCGAAGTTGGAGGATGTGCACATATTGACGTACTTTATGGTGTTGGTGAAGATGCGCCTCCCGGTCTTTACCCCGTCTACCATGACGTTTAGATCTTTGTCGAGAAGGATTATGCCTGCGGCGTCTTTGGCCACGTCGACTGCGGTGTCCACGGAAATTCCCACATCCGCCTTATGAAGGGCCAGTGCGTCATTTACCCCGTCTCCGAGGAATGCCACGGTGCGGCCGTGTTGGCGCAGTATTGACACTACCCTTTGTTTCTGCTCGGGAGTTACCCTGGCAAAGACGGCAGTACTAGCCATGGCCTGCCATATTTCCTCATCGTTCATAGAGTCAAGGTCCTCGTTAGTGAGGGCAGGCCCCGAAGAAAGGCCTATCTTCTCGCAAACCGTATGGGCTACAAGGGCGTTGTCTCCGGTTGCGATCTTTACTTCGATCCCCAGGGCCCTTAGGCTCTTTATGGATTGAGAGACGTCAGGCTTGGGCTGGTCAAGGAAGGTAAGGTAGCCCACCAAAGTCAGATCCTTTTCGTCTTCCCTCTCTATTTCCCTTTCCTTTCCGTCTTTTCCAGGGCCCCACTCAACCTTTTTTTCCGCCACGGCTATTACATAAAGCCCTTTTTTGAACAGAGAGGTTAAATACTCCTCGGCTCCGGATGGAACGCTTTTGCAAAGGTCCATCACCTTTTCGGGAGCGCCTTTCACAAAGAGCCATGAGCCGGGATGGGAAGAATTTATGTCTTTGGCTACAGCGGCCTCCACTTGTGTTATGTGGTTAAAGGATGCAAAGGATTCTATGTTTTGCTCTTTTTGGCTCTGCTCTATTCCAAATTCTTCTACCATCGCCTCTCCGAGGGCGATGTCCAGATCATTTCCCCCGGTAACCTTACCCTCATTGTTGATTTCAAAGTCTGAGCAGGCGGCGGAAAGGACCATGGCCTCCTTAAAATCTGCCCCCAGAGGCCCGAGGGCCGAATCAAAGCTGATATGCCCGTTTGTGATGGTCCCGGTCTTATCGGTAACGAGCACATCCACTCCCCCCAGATCCTCTATGCACATGAGCTGCTTTACCAGCACCCTCTTTTTGGCCAGCATTCGGGATCCTGCCGTGAGGGAGGTGGAGACCAGAACGGGAAGGAGCTCTGGGGTGATTCCGATCGCTACCGAAAATGCGAACAGGGCCGAAGAAATCCATCCCTTCCCCAGAAGGCCGTTGATTATAAGAATCAGCAGTGTTCCTATGAAGGCTACAATCATGAGGAAATTGGAGTATTTCTTAATTCCGATTTGAAAGTCCGTAGGGGCCCTGTTGGAAGCCAGCTGGCAAGCGATGGAGCCGAGCTCGGCCTGAGAGCCCGTGGCCACCACCACTCCGGTGGCGCTTCCCTCCCTCACTATGGTCCCCATAAGGGCGCATGACTTGCAGTCTACGACGCTTACGGCATTGGGATCGGGTGCGACGCTTTTTTTTGCGGGCCTGCTCTCTCCCGTCAGAGCCGACTCGTCGCATGAAAAGTCCTCGACCTTTAAAAGGCGCACATCTGCCGGAACAACTTCTCCGTCATACATCCTCACTATGTCCCCGGGGACCAGAGACTCGACTTTCACTTCGGAAAATACCCCGTCTCTTAGGCAGGAAGCGCTGTGCGAAATTCTCTTTTTAAGAGAATCGGCGGTTCGCTGGCTTCTCCATTCGTTGAAAGTGCCTATAGCTAGAGAGAGGAACAGGATCGCGCATATTACGATTCCTCCGCTTACTGACTGCAGAAAGAAGCTTAAAATCCCCGTGACAAACAGGAGGATCATGATGGGATCTTTTGCCTGATCAAAGATTATTTTCCAGACGTTGATTTTGTGTTCGGCCAGTTCGTTGGGGCCGTAGCGCCTCAGAAGCGAGGCGGCCCTCTTTGTGCTCAGGCCTTCCTCGGAACTGTTTAAACTTTCCAGAACTTTTTCCGGGGTTTCCTTGCAGGCTTGTATTATACGCAGCTGCACACTCCCGGGCTCCTGGGCTTTAGATTTTCTCCTTTTCAGCGTTGCAAATCTTTCTTTCAATTTCTGCCTCCTTCCGTCAGATTTGCTTAACGTTTGGCGCCTATAGCGGAGAGTAGAAGAAGGACTACTCAAAAGACAATAATAAGATAACTTTGAATTGCCTCATGTCAAGCTTTTGGTAAGTTTACCCTAGAGAGGCAACAAACGTGTCAATGCCAAAAAGAAGGGGCCCAGATCAGGCTGTTGATATCCATTTAAAATGGATTTAGTCTAATTTGACTACCTTTTCTCGTGCAACCCCATTAGGAGGCTTATATGTGCTTGATAGGAAAAAAACTTGAGGACTTTACAGTTCCTGCATACTACAAAAAGGAAATAACGGAAATTTCCCTTTCCCAAGTGCTGGGCCATTGGTCTGTTTTCATCTTTTATCCTGCCGACTTTTCCTTCGTATGCCCCACCGAGCTGGAAGAAATGGAAACCCTATATGACAAATTCAAGGCCGAAGGTTGCGAAGTTTACTCGGTGTCTGAAGACACAGCTTACGTGCATGACGCATGGGCAAAGTCCAGCGAGGGAATAGGAAAAATCACCTATCCCATGCTCTCCGACAGGGCCGGAGTATTGGCCAAATTCTTTGGAGTGTTGTGCGAAAAAACCGGCACCGCCTACAGAGGGACTTTCATAGTGGACCCTGAAGGCATAATCCAGGCCTACACCATAAACAACATGGGAATTGGCAGAAACGGGGAGGAGGCGCTAAGGACCCTCGAGGCCGCCCAGTTTGTAGCTGAACACGGAGACCAGGTGTGCCCTGCCCACTGGCAAAAGGAAGATAAGACCATTTCCCCTAGTGAAAACCTGATAGGAAAGATTTAAAACAGGCCTGTCTTTCTTGGGGCAGGTGAAGGACCCTTGTGCCTATGGCTTTAGATTTTCCGGGCTTTCCTGAAAAGGAAAACCAAGAGCTGGTAAGCGTGATCCTTACCGTCTACAACGTTGAAAGATGGCTTAAAAAGACGATGGAAAGCATCCTCGGCCAGACGTGGAAAAATATTGAAGTTATAGCCATAGACGACGGATCAAAGGATGGAAGCGGAGCCATCTTAAAAGAGGCTCAAAGAAAAGACCCCAGAGTCAGGGCGGTCTTTACAAAAAACAGGGGAGTGTCGTGCGCAAGAAATCTGGGCCTCTCCCTGGCCCGGGGAAAATACATTTATTTTTGCGATTCCGATGACCTCATGGACCCTCGCCTTGTAGAAGAATGCCTAAAAGCGATGAAGCGCTACGGGGCGCAGATAGCGATGTTCAAATTCGACGGAATAAACGAATTTGGCAAGCCTATTGCCAGCTTCTATCCTCACAACCGCTATAAATCCATAGAAATTCTTACGCCCAGGGAAATCATAAAGAAACAAATCAGGGGGAAAATCGGAGGTTACCTTTGGTCGTTTCTGGCGGAAAAAAAGGTCTACGAAGGGGTAGAGTTCCCGGAAGGAAGGCTTGTAGAAGACACCGCCAGGATCTGCCACATCTTTGCCAATGCGCACAGAATTGTGAGGCTTCCTGAAGTCTTGTACCACTACCGTCTTCACAAAAGTTCCCTTATGCGCAAAGAAAAGATGCTCATGGACTGGAAAAAAGCGCTAAAAGACAGGCTGGAGTTTGTATCGAAGACTTTTCCCGATCTGAGAAGGTGGGCAACAATTCAGACTTTCTCGCCTTTGAATTTTGATTATGAATCGGTGAGGCAAAACATCGCCATAGGCCTGAGAAGCAAAAGGGAAGGGAAACTCAGTCGTCGCCCAAAGTGACGTGAACTCCGCCTATGAGCATGCACACCACGTTGTAGAGAAAAGCCCCAATGGTGGCAAGAATTACGACGAGAATAATTTCAAACACTGAAAATATCGTCACGATGCTCAAAATCTTGCCTATGGAAAAAATGCTCCCCCCGGCCATAGATCCTGCAGACACCCCGGCGCTGGAAATGAGCTTTGAAATGGAGTTGAAAACCCCCATGGCCTTAAGCACGCCGAAAAGGACGGCGGCGCAAATCACCTGTATTATGCCCCAGGCTATGGAAAGGAGGAAGGAAACCTTGGCCACGCTCCACGGATCCACCTTCGTTACCGACAGCCTCATCCTTCTGGCCTTGGGAATCCTTAGCTTTCTTCCGGTTGGCCTCTTAGAAGCGCTCGGAGCCACGCTCGGGGGCAGATCCTGGGCAGCGGGGCGCCCGTCTGTATTGTCAGCCATTTTCCTCCTCGTCACAGCATAACGGTGAAAAGCCTACGATCGAGAGTTTAAAATTCAATTAAATACTCTAGCAAATGGCTCTCACAGGTCCGCTTCCGCTTTAAAGGCCCCGGTCACTTCATCTCCCGGATCCAGTTCTACGGCTTTTACCCCCTGAGTAACCCTCCCGGACTCTTTAATTTCAGAGCTGTTAAACCTGATGACCTTTCCGGTATTTAAAACGGGCATGAAGATGTCGGAGTCCTCCTGGAGCACGACCGCCCCCACGACAGAACCCCTTTCGTCTTTCATGCTCATGGCCTTGGTGCCGTACCCGTTTCTGAACTGCACTTTGTACTTGTCCAGAGAGGTTTTTTTGGCAAAGCCCTGAGAAGTGGCCAAAAGCAAAAACGCCTTCCCCTTTTCCTCTTCGGAGTGGCTGGGAACCACCTTCATGCTTATCACTTCGTCGCCCTCTTTAAGCTTCATGGCCTGCACTCCGGCAGCCTGCCTGCCCAGAGGCCGAAGCTGCTCGTTATCGGCAGAGAAGCGGATGCTCATGCCCTTTTCGGAGATGAAGATAAGGTCGTCTTCTTCGTTACACAGCCCCGCGCCTATGAGCTCGTCTCCTGGAGTGAGGGAAATGGCTATAAGGCCCCTCTTCCTTCCATTGGCGTAATCGGAGAGCGCTGTCTTTTTCACTTTTCCTTTCTTCGTTGCAAGGACGAGGAAAGAGGCCTGATCAAAGTTGGAGATCGCGAGCATCTTTTCCACTTTTTCTCCGGGCTCGAGCTGGAGCACATTGGCTATGTGCTGCCCCTTGGCATCCCTTCTGGACTCCGGAATTTCAAAACCTTTGACTTTATAGAGCCTGCCCATGTTGGTAAAGAAGAGGAGCCAGTCGTGGTTGGAGGCGGAAATGAAGTGATCTACAAGATCCCCCTCCGAAAGGCTGGCCCCCTTCACTCCCTTTCCGCCGCGGTGCTGAGCCTTGTACTCGTCTTCAGAAGTGGCCTTGATGTAGCCGGAGCGGGTGAGGGAATAGACCATGGGCTTTTCTTCGATAAGGTCTTCGTCTTCCACCTTTGTCATATCCCTAACTATTTCCGTCCTTCTGTCGTCTCCGAACTTTGAAACTATTTCGTCTAATTCTTTTTCAAGAATTTTTACCCTCTTTTCCGGATCCGAAAGGATGGAATCGCACTCTTCGATTTCAGATGTCAGCCTGTCGTGCTCGTTTACGATTTTTTCCCTTTCAAGGGAGGCGAGCTGGCGAAGCTGCATGGAGAGAATGCCGTCGGCCTGGCCGTCGTCTATCTCGAGCATTTCTTTTAGCTTCCCTCTGGCCTCCTCCACGCTTCCGCTCTCTTTGAGGGCCTTTACCACTTCATCCACTCTTGAAGCCGCCTTTACCAGCCCCAAAAGGAGGTGCTCCCTCTTTTGGGTTTCTTTTCTGGTGTAAGCGGTCCTCCTCCGTATTACCTCCATCTGGTGCTCTATCCACAGGCACACAAACCTATCTAGCGAAAGGGTCCTTGGAACCCCGTCCACCAAGGCCAGCATATTGGCTCCGAAGGTGGTTTGGAGCTGAGTGTGCTTAAAGAGGTTGTTTAAAACTACTTTGGGAACCGCATCCCTTTTGAGGGTGAGGACGATTTTCAGGCCTTCCTTGCTGTTGCTTGAGTCCTCCATGTCGGCTATGCCCTTTATCACTCCGGCTTTTATAAGTTCGACAATCGAACCCATAAGCCTGTCGGGGTTCACCTGGTAGGGGAGCTCGGTTATGACAAGGCAGGTCCTCTTGTCTATCTCCTCTACCTTTACCTTGGCCCGCATCACTATGGCTCCCCGCCCAGTCCGGTAGGCCTCTTCTATCCCCCGCCTTCCAAGGATTTGAGCTCCCGTCGGAAAATCGGGGCCGTGGATAATGGAAATCAGGGCATCTAGGATTTCTTCTTTGCCGGCCTGCGGGTGATCTAGCACCCAGTGGATTCCCTCTGCCACTTCCCTTAAGTTGTGGGTGGGGATGTTGGTGGCCATGCCCACGGCTATCCCGGCAGATCCGTTTACCAAAAGGTTGGGGAAGCGCGAGGGAAGAACCGTGGGTTCCTGCTGCTGGCCGTCATAGTTTGGCACAAAGTCTACGGCATCTTTGTCGATGTCCCGTACCATCTCCAAAGAGAGCTGATTCATGCAGCACTCGGTGTACCTCATGGCCGCAGGCGAGGGATCGGAAGGGGATCCGAAATTGCCGTGGCTAAACACCAAGGGGTAGCGCATGGCCCATGGCTGCGCCAGCCTCACCAGGGCATCGTAAATCGAGGCGTCGCCGTGGGGATGGTAATTTCCCATGACTTCGCCGACAATCCTAGCTGATTTGGTGGGGCCCTTGCTGGGTTTGTAGCCGCCCTCCAGCATTCCGTAAATAATGCGCCTGTGTACGGGCTTTAGGCCGTCTCTTACATCCGGAAGAGCCCTGTCGACGATGACAGAGATCGCGTAGGCAAGGTAGGACTCTTTCATCTCCCGACTGATATTTACGGGATTTATGCGCTCTTGCGCCTCTTCTTCCTGCATTTGATCAAATAAATCGCTGTCCATGCTTCCCCCTAGGCGTCTATGAATTTGACGCTCTTAGCCTCTGCCTCAATAAATTCTCTTCTGGGCTCCACGGCCTCGCCCATAAGCATGGCGAAGGTGGCGTCTGCGATCTGGGCATCCCCCATGCAAACTTTCTTAAGCAGTCTGGTGGAGGGATCCATAGTGGTTTCCCACAGCTCCTGGGCGTCCATTTCACCTAGGCCCTTGTAGCGCTGTATTGCATTTTCGCTGCGCAGCTTCCTTCCCTCTTTCTGCCCCTCGCTTATCTTCTCGTCTCTTTGGGCATCAGAAAAGGCGAAGCTGTCAGGGCCCTTGGTCCAACGGATTCGGTAAAGGGGCGGCATGGCGATATACACGTATCCGGCCTCTATCAGGGGGCGCATGTACCTAAAGAAGAGGGTGAGCAGGAGAGTGGCTATATGCGCTCCGTCCACATCGGCGTCCGCCATTACTATCACCTTGTGGTACCTGGCTTTGGAAACGTCGAAAGAAGCCCCGCTTCCGGCCCCGATGCTCGCTATGAGGGTTTCAATCGTCTCGCTTTTAACCATCTTTTCGGTTGTGGCTTTCTCAGTGTTTAAGATCTTTCCCCTCAACGGCAAAATCGCCTGGAACTTTTGATCCCTTCCCGATACCGCGCTGCCGCCAGCAGAGTTGCCTTCCACTATGAACAGTTCGCACAGATCCGGGTTCTTGTAGGCGCAATCTTTGAGCTTATCGGGGGTAGTGGCAGATTCCAAGAGAGACTTTTTCCTGCTGGCCTCTCTAGCCTTTCTTGCTGCGATCCTGGCCCTGTAGGCGTCCTGGGCCTTGCCCACAATTAACTTTCCTGCCGCAGGATGCGCATCCAACCAGGCGTAGAATTTGTCGTTTACTACCTTTTGGACGAAAGCCTTGGCTTCGGAGTTTCCCAGCTTCCCTTTCGTCTGGCCCTCAAACTGCGGGTTTACAAGCTTTACGGAGACTACAGATACCAGACCCTCCCTCACGTCTTCTCCACTCAGGTTTTCGTCGCTCGACTTTAAAAGTCCCTTGTCTTTGGCGTATCGGTTGAGGGTGGTTGTGATGGCGGCCTTGAAGCCTTCCTCGTGGGTCCCCCCGTCCACCGTCTCTATGGTGTTTGCAAAAGTCTTCAGGACGGTCCCGTACTTGGCCGTCCAGGTGAGGGCAATGTCTAAAGAAATGCCCAGGGACTTGTCTTCCGCCTTTAGGGCTATCACCTCTGGAAAGAGGGGAGAGGCTGAAGCTGAAGTGCAAAGGTAGGCCACATAGTCAGACAGGCCTCCTTCGTAGAGGAAGGATGCCTCTTGCTCCTCTTCCGGCTTTCTTTCATCCTTCAGGCTGATAGAAAGGCCGGGGTTTAAAAATGCCGTCTGCTGGAGCCTTTGGGAGATGATGTCGAAACTGTAGTCTGTAGTTTCCTTAAAGATTTTAGGATCTGCGTAGAAGGTAACCCGTGTCCCGGTCTCTTTTTCCCCAACCTTTTTGACTTTCTTAAGCGGCTCTAGGGGCTTGTGGTTCACGTAGGACTGCTCCCAAAGCCAGCCCCCTCTCTCCACTTCCACCTTCATGTCGGTCGACAGGGCGTTTACTACAGAAATTCCAACTCCGTGAAGGCCCCCCGACACCGAGTAACCCCCGCCCCCGAACTTTCCTCCGGCGTTTAATTTGGTCATCACCACTTCTACGCCGCTTTTGCCTTCCCCGGGGACGATGTCTACCGGGATGCCTCTGCCGTCGTCTGTAACCCTGATGCCGTTTTTGGGCAAAATCTCTACTTCGATCTTGGTGGCGTAACCGGCCAGGGCTTCATCTACGGAATTGTCAACTATCTCGTAAACCAGGTGATGAAGGCCCCGGGAATTTGTGGAGCCGATATACATTCCAGGCCTGGTCCTGACATGCTCCAGGCCTTCCAAGACCTTGAGATCGGAAGCGTTGTACTGTCCGGGCTGCGAGACGCCGCTCTCGGGCCGTTTAAGATCGCCGTCTTTTTCGCTAGAGTCCACTTGAATTGCCCCTCCTAAAATCGGGCCCTCGTTTTAGAGGCCTAAAATCGGCTCTCTAGAGGCCCTTTGCTCAATCCAGCATAAAATATCCACCGGACACATTTTTAAGGCCGAAATGAGGCTATTTTTTTGTATTTTGAGCTATTTTTACTTTGACTGTGCCGGAAGCCAGATATTCATTCAAAACCTTCTCTATCCTCACCTCGTCAAATTTCTTTCTTTTAAGCCAGGAAGGATTGAGGGCTTCTAAATACACTTCATCGCCTTCTAGCCTTAAAAACCGGTATGCCCTGCTTAAATCGGGAAGCATGTTTTCCCACTCAAGAAAAAACCTTCCCACTTGCGCGCTCCTCCTGACTGCTCCCGCAAAAAGGCCGGAAAGTTTTTTAACCTCCCTTTCGGGTCTGCCAAATTCTTCCCTTATCCTTTCGGCCTTTTCCTGGCGCACTTCGATGGATCCGGGAAGCGAAGGGGGAAGGTAGAGCCCCCCTATAAAAGAAATGAGCTTTTCTCCTCCCCCCTCTTTGAGGCAGAAAGGCTTTTTATCCGAGATGCTCGACCGGTATTGCATTCCATCCCTCAACTTCAGGCACGTCCTTCCTGCTGGTAGCGGTTATAAAAACCTGGGTTCCGGAGGGAAGGGAAGAAAGGATGGCCGCCCTCCTGTCCGGATCTAACTGGGCAAAGACGTCGTCTAAAACCAAAATAGGCCCAAGATTTCTAAGCGCTTCAAATTGAGACATCCTCAAAGACAAGGCCGCCATCCATGCCTGGCCGCCACTGGCCACTTGCGAAAGGGGGAAGCCCTCGAGGAAGAGAGAGAAGTCGTCTCGCTGCGGACCTAAAAGGGCAAACCCCGATGCGATCTCAGCTTCCGTCCTCGCCTCCAGATGCTTTTTAACTTTTTCAAGCCCTCCTTCTTCAAGCGCTTCAGGAAGAGAGGGCACAAACTTCATATCGGCCTTAAGGCCCGAAAAGCGTTCATAGGTCCGGGAAAAGGAAGAAGAAATGGCCTGTGCGGCTTTGGCTCGAAAGCGGGTGAGAGAAAAGGCCAGAAGGGAGAACTGGCAGTTAAAAGCGAGAAGGGCGGAAAAAAGCTGCGATCTGTTTCCCGCTCCTTCCTCCCTGATTTTTTTTAAGAGGCTGGACTTTTGGGACAAAACCTTCAAAAATTCCCTCCTCTGGGCGCGGTAGGCCCCTGCCGCTTGAAAGCAGGCTTCGTCAAGAAGGGCGCGCCTCCTGTCGGCAGAGGAGCAGAGGAGAAGGTCGGAAGGGTCGAAGGCAACCGCAGGAAGGGGGGAAAGGGTGGAAAAACTTCCCCATTTTCCTCCCTCTTCCCTTGCGTAAAGGCGGGAGGCCTTTATTGCCGCCTGCAAAATCCTGCTTTGGCCATTTTGTGAAAGAACTTTCGCCTTTACGTCGGCTTCCTGGGCCCCGTGCAGGATCTGAAGGGGAAGGCGGCCGCGCCTGCTGGAGCCTGAAGACAAAAGGCAGATGGCTTCGACTATATTTGTTTTTCCGCTTCCGTTGGGTCCGTAGATCACATTGACTCCGGGAGCGGGATCCATGAGCAGATCTCTCCAGCTTCTGTAATTTTTTAGAGCCAGCCTCTCGATTCTCACTTTTCGGGGTCGGCTGGGGTGACTAAATAGCGGTAGGAGAGATCGGGGCTTGCCTCTCTTCCATCTTGGCCGTCAAATTCCACTATTTTCACGTCTTCATTCATCCTCAGGCGAATGAAGGGGAGGTTGATTGAAGAGAGCCACTCCGTCACATGGTAGGGAGTGAAATCCATTTCCGAGGCCCGTCCTATCAGTGTGGCGTCAACCGTCTCCTTGGAGTGAGCCTTCGCATTTGCAACGCTTATAACGGCTTTGGCGGGAGAGATGTCTACATGCACCCTTCCCTCCCTGGGATCGGCTACGGAAGCTACGCGCTTAAAGGTGGAGAAGAATTGCTCTTTTTCCATGATTACGTTGATTTCGTAGTCGTCTTTAAACAGCCATTCGGTTTCGGGAAGCTCGGCGGGATCCAAAAGTTGAATGGTCCTAAGTTTCCCTGCGCTCTCAAAGGCGAGGATCTCGGGGTCATCGGGATCAAATGCGATGCGCACAGGCTCCTGGTCTGAATCGCTCTTGAAAGAATTGGCAATGGACTTCAAAGCAGAGGCGTTCACCAAGGCGACGCCCTTGCCCTCTTTTGCGGGGCTCCACTTGGTAACGCACCTGGCTATGCGGTAGCGATTGGTGGCGGTGAAGATAATCTCCGAATCTCTAAAGTTCATCCTCACGGATTTAAAGCCCTCAGGGTCATTGGTGGATCTTGAAGCCGCGAAGGCCGATCTCTGCACGCCGTAGGCAAGAGAGGAAGGAAGGATAGTCCCCTGAACGGGGGGCAGATCCGGGAACTCTACGCTGTCTTCCACTTCGGTGAGCCTCAAAGTAAATCCTCCGGACCACACTTTCACCTCGTTGCCTTCGGTCTCCATGGAGCTGTAGTCGGAAGAGAGGGACTGGATGCCCTTGAAGGCCAGATCCGCCCAAACGACCGCCGAGCCCTCGCCTTCGATTCGGGCGGGAATAGAGTAGCAGGCTGCTTGCTCTCTTCCCACGGCCTTCACTTTAAGTTCGTTTCCAGCGGTTTCCAGCCTTATTTTGGAAAACTCGTTTGAAGTTTGAGACAGTGCGTCTTTCGCCCATGTGATCGCATCTTTCAAATCGGCGGTTCCTACAGACAGCTGCATCGTTTTCCTTCCCTTTCATTCATGGATTAAAAATTCTACTCTCCTCTTCTCAAGGTCGGCAGAAATTTTGCATTTTCCTTTTTTCGTCTGTTTCAAGCCTTAGGTGCCCGATTAAAAGAAACCTATCAGCTTCACGTCTTGTTCTTGCCTTTTTTGAAAGCAAAATAGTTTTCTAAAAAATCGTCTTTGTTTGCGACCCTGCCCTCCCGTTTTACGTTTTTCAAAGCCGCCTTATTTTTTCTCTCTAGGTAAAAAGAGCTCGCAGCTCTACTACCACATTTAAAAGCTAGTAACACTGTTTAAAGATATATATATGGTAGTAGTAGGGGCGGTGGATAAGTGGATAACTATACCTCGCCCTTACAGGCAGTAAGGGCGAGCTGATGATTTTATTGTGGATAACTATGTGGATAACTTGTGGATAACTTTTTCAAAAACGGGCACTTATCCACAATGAATCAAATTGTGGATAACTTAACCCCACTTATCCACAAGTTATCCACATAGTTATCCACCGAAAAATGCCACTTATCCACATAAAAAAATACGGCGGAAAATAGGGAGGGAATTATAAATAAATATTTGCAGGCCCATAGTGGGATTTTTATCTAATTTGAACGGCGCAGGCGGGAAGTGATTTCTGTAACCTGGTCGTAGACATCGCGTTTTTCAGTCATCTCTTCGCTTATTTTTTGGTAGGCGTGGATGACGGTAGTGTGGTCCCTTCCTCCGAAAGCTTCCCCGATATTGGCCAGAGGCAGCCCCGTCATTTCCCGGCAGATGTACATGGCTATCTGCCTGGCGAGGGCCACGTTTTTCACCCTTTTGGAAGAGAGAAGGTCGAAATAGGGTATGGCGAAATAAGCTGCTACGACCCGGATGATGTCGTCGGGGGTCATGGGGGCCTTCTTGGTGAAATAGTCCTGGAGGGCCTGGGCCGCCAAAGGCACGGTGGCCTGCTGCTTGTTTAAGTTGGCGAGGGCGATTACCCGAAGGAGGGCCCCCTCAAGCTCTCGGATATTGTCTGTAACCTGGTCGGCTATAAAGTCTAAAACGGAGTCGGGGATGGAAATTTTCAGCCTGCTCCTTGCGGCCTTCATCCTCAAAATCGCCACCCTTGTCTCTTTTTCCGGAGGCTGCACGTCTACCGTAAGGCCCTGCTCAAAGCGCGTTATCATGCGGTCCTTCATGCCGTTAAGCTGGCGCGGGGCTACGTCGGAAGTTACGACTACCTGTTTTCTTTCCGCGTAGAGGGTGTTAAAAGTGTTGAAAAAAGATTCTTGGGTTTCAATTCTGTTTCCCGTGCCCAAAAATTGGATGTCGTCTATCAGTAAAACGTCGAAAGACCGGTATTTCCTGTTAAAGTCCATGCCCCGGTTTTCCTTCACCGATTCTATGAACTCGTTTGTAAATTCCTCGCTTGTGACATAGAAAACCTTCTTTTCGGGCTGCGAAGAGACGACTTCGTTTCCTATGGCGTTTAAAAGATGGGTCTTTCCAAGCCCAGAATTACCGTATATGAACAGGGGGTTGTACCCTTCCCCCGGGCTTTCTGAAACCGAAACTGCGGCCGCGTGGGCGAAGGCGGTGGCAGTGCCGGAGACGAAATTGTCAAAACGGGCCTGAGGGTCCAAGTGGGTGAGCTGATCACGGATGGGGAGGTTGGGGTTTTCCCTTTCCTTCCTTGAGACCGACAGAAGGTAGTCCAGATCCTCCCCGGAGGCCTCCTTGAGAGCTTCCCTTATCTGTAAGTCCAAATCGTGCTCGATTTTTGATCGCACCAGCTCGGTGGGAGCGTCCAAAATCAGTCGTTTTTCCAGAAGGACGTCTGCCCTTAGGCTGGAGATGTAGTCCTGGTAAATTTTGTGTTTTTCACTTTTCAACAACGCCGATCTGGCTTTTTCCCAGACCCTTTGTGCCTGTTGATGGGATTGTTCCATTTCCAGCCTTATCTTTTACGCGCTCGGCCACTGTGCCAAAAACCGGATGGATGGGATTTCTTATTGTACATGTAACATGGGTATGTTTATTATATAAAACAGACTAACGAGCCTAGAGAGAGAGCGTAGATGAAAAGGACTTTTCAACCCAACAATCACCGCAGGAGCATGAAGCACGGCTTCAGGCACCGCATGGCTACCCGTTCCGGAAGGGATCTCATTAACCGTCGCAGGGCCAAGGGGCGTAAAGTTCTGAGCGCATGAACCCAGCCCCCGGCCGCATAAGGAAGCATTCCGAATTTGTAGAGGTCTGCCGAGCAGGAAAGGCTCCGTGCACCCATTTGATAGTTCACTATTGCCCCTCATCCAACTCGGGAGTGGCTTTCGGATTTGCCGTTTCCAAAGCTGTGGGCTGCGCTGTGGAGAGAAACAAGGTCAAACGACGCCTCAGGGCCTGCTGCAGGGAGCTGTCTAAAACTCTTCCCGAGGGCAGCAGGGTGGTGCTCAGGGCAAAGCCCTCGGCCGCGAAGGCTTCCTTTTGGGATCTGCGCGGGGAAGTAGAGGGCGCGTTTTTGAAGATTGCATCCGAAGTATGAAAAATTCTCTAGCCTCCAGGGGGCTTTGCGCCGCCATAGGGTTTTACAGGCGCTTTATTTCCCCGCTTTCGGGGCCTAAATGCAAGTACTATCCAAGTTGCTCTATGTATGCGATCATAGCCGTGAAAAGGTTTGGGGCCGCGAGGGGCCTTCTGCTTGCAGGGCTGCGCCTTTTGAGATGCAACCCGTGGAGCGCGGGGGGGATAGACGACGTACCGCGCAGGTTCTCACTTTTTTACCGTTTTTCGTGGTCTAAAGCTCATGAGGAGCCTACTGTAAAGCCCATAGTCACCTTGGAAAACCAGATGAAGGAAGGCGGGATGAGCAGAGCCTAATGGGCGGTTTTATTCACCTAATCAGCACAATCTTCTACCCTCTCGAGTGGATAATCTCATGGATCATGTGGGCCTGCCACTGGATTTTGGTCAGATGCGGAATGGCAGGCGGGAGCGGCTTTGCATGGTGCCTGAGCATAATATTTATGACCATGATTGTCAGGGCCTGCATTTTCCCCCTTTACACCAAGCAGATAAATGCCATGGCCAAAATGCAGGCCATGCAGCCGGAACTGGCAAAAATAAACGCGAAGTACAAGGGCAAGAAAGACCCGGCCAGCCAAGAGGCCAAACAGCGCGAAACCATGCAGATTTACAAGGAGGCCGGAAGCAACCCCCTTACAAGCTGCCTGCCTATGCTGGTGCAGGGCCCGGTGTTCATAGCCCTCTACGATTCGCTTTTTAACCTTTCTTCCATTGCCACCGGAAAGATAAAGCCCTTGGGCGCCTTTACAAGGCAAGTGGCTTCGCAAATAGAAAACACTGTCTTTATCAACGTAAAGCTTTCTGCACTTTTCGGGTCGGCCAGCGGGGGAGGGAAATGGACTATAGGCATCATTACCGCATTTATGTGCGTGTCTATGTTCTACATGACCTTCTACACCATGCATTACAACACCCCGATAGATCAGCTAAAAGGGAAGGGCAGGAAGGCCCAATGGGGCATGGCCATAGGAATGCCCCTCCTTTACATCTGGTCGGCGGCTATAGCCCCCTTCGGCGTGCTTATATACTGGCTCACCACCAACATTTGGTCCCTGCTTCAAACTCTTTGGCAGGTAAACCGCTTCCCGGTGGCCGGATCTAGGGCCGGAGAAAAGAAGAAGGCAAGGGATCTGAAGAAAGAGATAGCCAGGAGAGCCAAAAAGGGCCTTCCCACTCTAGAGGAAGAAGAAGAGGCCAGGGTTATAGCCGAGCAGGAGCAAAAGTCGGTCCAGGGCTACCAGAGGGTGCAGCCGGTGAGGAAGAAGTCGAAAAAGAAAGGGAAATAAGAGGGCCTTTCAGAAAAAGGAGGGATGAGAATGGGGATTGAAAGCGAAAAAATGAGGGCTTTTTCCTCCCTCCTTTCTTCCCAGGGGCCTTCTCTTGGGCTCATAGGCCCTAAAGAGGCGCAAAGAGTTTGGGAAAGACATATAGAAAACTGCGCCATCCTCGCCCCTTTTATTGAGAAAATCGGGGCAAAAAGCGTAGTGGACGTGGGAAGCGGCGCAGGGCTGCCAGGGGTGGTTTTGGCCATCCTCCTGCCTTCTGTCAGTTTCACTCTTTTGGAGCCAAGAGCTCTTAGAAAAAGCTGGCTGGATCGGATGAAAAAAGAGCTGGAACTTGAAAATGTGCAGGTTTTCAAATTGAAGGCAGAGCAGTGGAAGGGGGAAAAGTTTGACGCGGCCGTGTGCAGGGCGCTGGCGCCCTTGTCCGCTCTTCCTCCCCTCCTTTCCCCCCTCGTCAAGAGCGGAGGACGGGTGTTTGCCTTAAAAGGAAAGAAGGCGGTTGAAGAGGTAAAGGATGTGCCCGGATCGCAGCTCTGGGGCGTGAAGCAGGAAGATGGGGAAGAGACATTTGTGGCATCCTTCCCGGTTCGGAGGCGCTGATGGAAGAATTTAAGTGGGAAGATCGCATCCCCTCTGCCAGAGAGCTGAGGGGCGGATTTGAAAACGCTGACGACATTCTCTCCAGGATCATGGGGTCGGGCTCTCCCTCCATAGGATCCGATCTTTTGCACGACACCCTTTTGGCTAAGTCCGTAAATTCGAGAAGGATAAAAAGATCCGATGCCACCAGGATTGTGTCTGTAACAAATCAGAAGGGGGGAGTGGGAAAGACTACGACCACGGTAAACGTGGCAACTTCTTTTGCGGCCGAGGGCATACCTGTGCTCGTGATAGATTTGGACCCCCAGGCCAATACCTCAAGTTCTTTGGGCGTACGCCAAAGGGGAAAAGGGATATACGAAGTTATGACCGGCCAGGCCAGCATACAGGAAGTTGTAAGAAAAAGCCCCATTTTCCCGAGCCTTGAAGTAGTGCCTTCCAGCATTGACTTGTCTGCAATAGAACTGGAAATGGCAGGAGAGCCCCGGAGGGAGGCGGTGCTTAAAAAGTGCCTTTTTTCCTACCTGGAGAGAAGCGGGAAAAAGTACGAGTACGTATTTATAGACTGCGCGCCCTCTTTGGGCCTTTTGGTCCTAAACGCCCTCACGGCCAGCAGGGAAGTTCTAATCCCGGTGCAGGTAGAGTACTACGCCCTGGAGGGGTTAAACCAGCTTTTGCGCACGATAAACCTGGTGAGGCTCAACTTTAACCCGGATCTTAAAAACGTGATGATGATTTTAAACATGGTAGATAGGCGCACAATTTTGAGCCGTAAAATCTGCGAAGCGGTCAGGGAGGCCTACCCCTCCCTCGTCCTTTCATCTTCCATTCCAAGGCTGGTCAGGGTAGCGGAGGCTGCGGCCGCCGGGGAGAGCCTCACTTCTTTCGATCCCTCCTCCCCGGCGGCTGTGGCCTACAGGCAGGCATGCATAGAGATAGCGGAAAGGCTGTAAATGGAAAGCCAAATGGGGCGCGGGCTTAAGGCGCTTTTTCCTAAGATGCCAGGAGAAGCAGAACAGGAAAAGACGGTAAGCCTGGGGAAAGTGGCGAGGAGAAGGAGCACAGCCCCCTCCCCTAAGCGGGGGGTGGATGCGATCTTCGCCTCTTCACCCCGCGCCATCGCATGGAAATCGGCAACGGTGAGCATAAATAAGATACAAATTCCCGATTTTATAGACAGATCTAGGGAAAAAGAAATAGAAGGTCTGAAAGATTCCATCTCGCGCGTAGGGCTTCTTTTTCCCATCCTTTTAAGAAAGCAGGGGGAAAGTTTTGAGCTTGTAGCCGGCTACAGGCGCCTTCTGGCCTTCAAAAATCTTGGAATAAAGAGGATACCCTCCCGCGTAGCGCCCCTTACCCAAAGGGAGTGTTTAAAGATTTACCGGGAGAGCAATCTAGTTTAGAAGATACCTTTGCGCATCTATTGCCGCCTTGCATCCGCTTCCTGCAGCCGTCACAGCCTGCCTGTAGACGGGGTCGGCGCAGTCTCCTGCGGCAAAGACTGCGGGTTTAGATGTTAGAGAAGACGAATCTTTGGTGAGGATGTAGCCTGCAGGATCCAGTTCCAAGTAATTTCCAAGAAAGCCCGTCTGGGGAACTGAACCGATATCTACGAAGATCGCGTCTACCTGCAGTTCCCTTTCATTCCCGCTTTCTTTATCCTTCAGCTTTATGCCCGTTACTTTTTCTCCGTCTCCCAAAACCTCTACGGGAAGGGAGTTATATTCAATCTTTATCTTGGGGCACTCTTGAACCCTCTGGGGCAAAACCCCTCTGGAGCGGAAAGTGTCCCTTCTGTGAATGAGGTAGACGCAGTCGGAGAATCTGGTAAGAAAGAGAGCGTCAGTTAGGGCGCTGTCTCCTCCTCCTATTACGGCGATCTTTTTATTTCTGAAGAAGAAGCCGTCGCAAGTGGCGCAATAGGATACTCCCAGCCCCGCATATTCCTTTTCTCCGGGGATGTCCAGTTTTCTATGCGTGCTTCCAGTGGCTACCACTACCGTTTTTGCCATGATGTTGCCGAGATGGGTTTTAACGATCTTGCAGCCATTTTCCCCGTCCTCTATCCCTTCGGCGTCTTCGCTTTCAAGCTGCACGTCAAACTTTTCGGCCTGTGCCTTCATATTTTCCATAAGATCGGGGCCCTGTATGCCCTCGGGAAAGCCAGGATAGTTCTCTACGAGCGTGGTTTCGGTAAGTTCTCCCCCAGGAAGGAGGGAGCCTGTGAGCAAGAGGGGCTTAAACCCTGCCCTGCCCAGATAAATTCCCGCCGTGTACCCGGCGGGGCCGGATCCGATTATGACCGAATTGTAAACCTTAGAAGTGTCAATCATACTTTTTATTTTATTAGGGGCGCGGCGTTCCCGGAATTTTTCACTTCACCTTCCTGTTGTACTCTTCAGGCGTGTTAGGTTTACGATGGATAAGAATCCAAACGCCTAAGCGTGAAAGGAGAAGGCGGTTTGCCGCCGATGAATATGAACGAACAGTTAGAGAAAAAATCAGAAGAAAGTCTGATTGAAAAAGAAGCCTCCGAAGTCAATGCCACTGAAGAAAACGTACTGAGCAGCGTAGAAGCGGGCATGGATATGCCCACCGAATTCATGCCCCTCAAGGCCACTAACCCCAATATAGTCGAAGAGCTCATAAGGCAGTACAGGCTCAACGAAGCCAAGCCTAACCAGAATTTGACCACTTTCTGCACTACGCAGATGGAGCCTCAAGCCACTAGGCTCATCACTGAGGCCCTCAATACTAACGCAATAGACAAGTCCGAATACCCCAAGACCGCAGCCATCGAAGACAACTGCGTGGCCATGATCGGACACATGTGGAACATCCCCGCCGACGAAAAGTTCAGAGATGACTTCATCGGCACTTCCACCGTAGGATCCTCTGAAGGCTGCATGCTGGGCGGCCTGGCGATGCTTTTCACCTGGAAGCACAGGGCGGAAAAGGCCGGCATGGATGTAAATGACCTTCACACCCACCGTCCCAACCTCATCATCGACTCCGGCTACCAGGTCGTGTGGGAGAAATTCTGCACCTACTGGAACGTGGAAATGCGCCAAGTTGACCTTAAGGGCGACGAGATGAGCATGGACGTCGACAAGGCCATGAGCATGATCGACGAAAACACCATAGGAATTGTCGGAATTCAGGGAATAACCTACACGGGCGCCGTAGACGACATCAAGCTTTTGGATGAGAAGCTGACCGTATACAACGAGACCCACAAGGACATGCCCGTCCATATTCACGTAGATGCCGCTTACTGCGGCTTCTTCGCTCCTTTCGTAGACGGGTTCGAGCCGTGGGACTTTAGGCTTAAGAACGTTTACTCCATCAACGTTTCCGGCCATAAGTACGGCATGGTCTACCCTGGCGTAGGCTGGGTAGTATGGCGCAAGAACACCCCCGAGTACCTTCCTGAAGAGATGCGCTTTGCCGTAGCCTACCTTGGAAAGAGCGTAGACTCCATCGCTATCAACTTCTCTCACTCCGGAGCCCAGATTGTGGGCCAGTATTACAACCTCGTGCGTTTTGGAGTTCAGGGCTACAGGGCCATCATGAACAACGTGCGCAGGGTCTCTGAAAAGATCTCGAAGGCCATAGCCGATGCCGGATACTTCTCGGTCCTTACTGACGGCTCAAAGCTGCCGATAATCACTTGGGAAATGTCAAAGGACGTGCACCCCAAGTGGTCCCTCTACGACATGCAAGACCAGCTCCTCATGCACGGCTGGCAGGTGCCTGCTTACCCGCTTCCCAAGGACAGGGAAGACGAGATCGTGCAAAGAATCGTTGTCAGGCCCGCGATGTCTATGACGATAGCCGACGACTTCATAGCCGACTTCAAGTCTGCCATTGAAGAGCTCAACAAGAAGAGGCTTTTCGACTAATTTAAGTCCATTTAAAAAATAAAAAGGGGCGCTCAGCCCCATTTTTATTGCCTAAAAGGCTTATTTGTTCCTGAGGAAGGGGTTTTGGCGCAGCTTTTTATTGGAGAAGGCCAAAGAGAAGAGTAGGACAAGCCCTACGGCCAGCCAGATAGCCGAAATCCAAAGGAACTTTGCGCACCAGAAGGTCTGCCCCGTCCACACCAAAGAAAGCTTGGTAGAGGCGTAACTTACAGGAAAAGCGCGGGCAATGTCCCGGATGAAGGAGGGGAAGGTAGAAAGGGATCCAAAGGTCCCCCCGCAAAACAGCAAAAAGAACATTATGATGAGGCCCACGCTCATCAGGGCCTGCGGCTTTTTAATGATTAAGGCCATAACCCCTCCCCACA
The DNA here is from genome assembly GCA_017632945.1 of Aeriscardovia sp. Taxonomy (GTDB): domain Bacteria; phylum Actinomycetota; class Actinomycetes; order Actinomycetales; family Bifidobacteriaceae; genus RGIG1476. Next base: position 26,708 of record JAGBQH010000005.1, read on the forward strand.
CCATGAGGGTGAAAAAGCCCAGGAGGATCTGAAGAAGGAAGGCAAAGAAGTAGCCGGCCTCCGGGAAGGAAAGGTGGAAGCTCGCCAAGGCAAAGAGCATGTCGAGAGCTAACCCCACAAGCCCGAAAATAATTTGGGACAGAATTTGAGAGGAGAGGATAGTACGCGTCCTAACGCCAAAGTAATTGAGCCTCTCCAAACTCCCGTCTTCGATTTGCTTTCCTATGCTCAAAGGAAAGGTGAGGAAGGCCAGAGGAATCATGCCCATCATAATGGCTGTGGGAAGGAAGTAATTTATAAAGGCGGTTGAGCCAAAGCTTTGATTTCCATTGCCCCCTGCGATAATGGCGATCATCATAAGGGGGAAGAAAAAGTCGAAAAACATAGCTATCGGAACGCGCGTTATGCGCCTCAAACTGGCCTGCATGCAGTACTTCATAGGTTTTTCTCTCCCTTAAAATCTGAAAGCGCCAAAAGGTAGAGGCTGTAGATATCTTTTTTCCCGCATTCTGCCGGGATTGCAGCCTTTGAAAGGAAAGAAAGTATTTCCTTTTCCTCCTCTTCCGTTTTAGCTACGGCGCCCATAGTTCCCATGTCGATTTGCACCGTTTTTATATGGGCCAAGCCTTCAAAATTTCCTATGGGCCTTGGGAAGCGGATAAAAGAATAGAATGAATAGCGCTCTTCTAGATCTTTTATAGTTCCAAAGAAGACCAGTTCCCCTTTCTGCAGTATTAAAAGTTTGTTCGCCCACCCCCTAAGCTCTTCAAAGTAGTGGGTAACTGCAAGGACGGTCTTTCTAAGGGAGGCGGTTCTCAGTCGGTAGAGCATCTCCTGCCTTTTTTGGAAGTCCAATCCGCTTGTCAGCTCGTCTACGACCAAAAGTTCGGGATTTTTGAAAAGCGTGAGAAACAGGGTCAACCTCTGTCTCTCTCCTCCTGAGAGTTTTTTGACCTTTTTAGGCAGAAGGGAGGATAGTTCAAATTGCCCGATGGCATCCTTAATCCTTGGATCCCCCTTGTTTTCGTTGCAGACAATTTCTACGATTTCCCCAACTTTGAGGAGGGGGTCGTAGGGGTTGTACTGAAACTGCACTCCCAGATCTTTTAAGGTGAAGCGCCTGTTTATCTGGCCTTCAAAATGCACTTTTCCTACAATGCAGTTTATGAGGGTAGACTTACCGGCTCCGTTTTCTCCGATTATCCCTACTACGTCCCCGGGGAAAATTTCTATGTCTTTCCCCCTCAAATCCAGGATGCGCACCCCTCCTGCATGGACGCTTACATCCTTTAGGCTAAGGATCGCCTTGTCTTCAGCTTTCTTTAAAAAGGGGCTTTCCAGCGTTGGGCTTTCCAGCGTTGGGCTTTCCAAATTCATTTTCCTCCAAATAAAAAATCAACAACTCGGATATATTCGGTTGTCGAAATTTTAACCATAAACAGTAGGAAAAGGCAAAGGAAGAAAAATTGCCCCTTACCCCTGTAGAGCCCTTTCTGGATTGGCTTTGCCCTTTTTCTCAATGGAATTTTGGATCTTCTGCCTTTGAACGGCCCTTATGAATGGGTTTCCTGCCAGGCTCATAAACCAAAGAATAAGGATTCCCGCCCCCAGCCATATGGCAGATATCCACAGGAAATCAGGTACCCAGTAGGAGTGCCCGAGCCATATTGAGGGCATTTTCCATGAAACCCAGCTTATGGGGAAGCACTTTGCCATGGTTTGCACTCCCTTGGGAAATATCTCAAAAATAGCAGATCCGCTGGCGCAAAATAGGAGGAAAAAGGTTTCTATGATGCCGATAAGCACCATGCCCTTAGTATTTCTAATCAAAACTCCCACTACCTGTCCCCAGACCATCAGGGTGACTAGCGCATAGAAAAGTTGAAGAATATAGGCAAAGAAATATCCTGCTCCGGGGCATTTAAGCTTAAAACAGAGCCATCCTATGATCATCGCGATTGCAACCCCTATGCATGCGCATATGATTTGCGCTAAAAGATCTGCCAGCATGAGCCATCGGGTCTTGACGCCGAAGTAGTTCAGGCGGGTTATGCTCCCGTTTTCAATCTGCCTTGCCACATATATTGGGAAAGAAATGCAGGCCATGGGTATCATTCCTTTGGCCAGGGCCGTGGAAATGAAGTAGTTTATCATGGCAGTTCCATCCACAGAGTTGTTTCCTGCGGAGGCTACGGCAAAAAGCAGGATTAGAACAGGAAACACGATGTCGAAAATTATGGAGGTTGGAGCGCGCAGGAGGCGTTTTATGCTCATCGCAAAATAAAATTTCATTGCTTTTCCTGTCCCTTTTCTCTAAATTCATTCAGCGCCAGAACGTAGATGCCGTAGAGTTTTTCTTCTCTGTGAGCGGGTATGGCAGCTTCCTGGCAAAGGGCGAGAAAACTATCTTCCTCTTTTTCGGACTGCACTACGATGCCCAGGTTCACCTCATCGTCAAGTTCTATGACTTTAAGATTTTTAGAATCAACCTTTCCTCTAGCTTCAATAGGTATGCGCACAAGCGAATAGAGGGGGTAGCGCTCTTCTAACTCCCCTATAGTTCCGAAAAAGACCTTCCTGCCTTTGTCCAATATCAAAATTTTGTTTGCCCAGTCCTCTATATCGTCATAGTAATGGGTGGAAATCAGGACTGTTTTTTTGTCCATGGCCACTTTGAGAGTGTGGAGGATCTTGCGCCTTTTTTGGTAATCTAGCGCGCTGGTGGGCTCGTCCAGTATTAAAAGTTTCGGTTTCTTAAAGACGGCCAAAAATAAGGTAAGCCTTTTTCTCTCGCCTCCCGACAGTTTTTTCACTTTTTTGGCCAGCAGCTCTTCCAACTCAAATTCCTTGAGGCCGGCCTTCAATTCAGGGTTGGAAGCGCTCTTCTGACACACCGCTTCCACCAGTTCTTTCACCTTTACCGGCGGATCGTAGTCATTGGACTGGAATTGGACGCCAAAGTCCTGTATCGAAAAGTTGCGTTCTATCGAGCCCTGATAGGCCATCTTCCCTACTATGCAGTTTATTAAGGTGGTCTTTCCCGCCCCGTTTTCTCCTATGAGGCCGACAGTATCGCCCAGGAAAATATCTATATTCTCTTCTTGTGGAAGATCCAGAATTTGATTTCGCCATCTTTTAACTCTCACGCCTTTGAGGCTGAGAATTGGCTCTGCAGGTTTTTGAAAGTCGCGAGCTTGAAAAGTAGCCGCGCCCCCTCCTCCGGAGCTGTTGCTTTCTGAATTCATGTTTCCTTCTAGTAAAAAAAATCGGCATCCAGAGAAATCCCTGTTTGCCGAAATTTTACTTTAGGCCAAAGACCTGATTAAGAAGCTATTCTATGCGTTCATATTCGCATTTACATCCGCATTTGCGTTCTGAGTCTGAGCCTGAGCTTTCTTCATCTTCACCATTTTGTAGGTGAGGTACTTGAGCTGGGAAGGATCAATCTTGGCGACGTAGTTCTTGTGGAATGCGGAAATGATGATCGGGATGATAATTGCGATTATGAAGGCTATAACCAAGAGGACTTCATACTCTACTTGCCCGCTTGGAGTGAGCGCCGTGGAGGGGAAGAAGGAAACCACGAGGGCGAACAAAGAAGTGACGGTACCGCAAATAGCGACTATAGTCTTGACTACTATTCCGCCGGGGACGTTATAAGTCCTGTGCAGTTTCTTCCATTTGAATATCAAGGTATAGTATGCCGCGCACATAAACAGGTACGTCACAAGATATATACATGTCGTGAGCGTCTCTGCCACAAGTATTGATACGTTTCCGGCGCCGCTGGAGCCTCCGAAGGTGAGAAGGGCGTCCCAGCAGAGAACGAGGATGCAGTTGATGATAAGGACGGTGGTGGGCACGTTGTGCTTGTTTACCTTCTTTATTCCCATGGGCATCATGCCATACTGGGCGCTATCCCTCAGGCCTGCAGAAGGTCCTACAATCCAGGAGCCAATCTCGGCCACAATGCCGAAGCAGACCAGAATGCAGACGATGTCTAGCAGCCAGTCGAGGATGTAAGATCCAGTCACCTTGTACATCAGGTACTGGAGGGTCTGGAAGAGGCCGGAGTTAAGAGAAAGGTTCTCTTCAGGTATGGCGCTGGCCACCGCTATGCCGCCCAGAGAGTCAAAGACGATAGCTATGACAACCAGAATGAACATTGCGGCAGGATAGTTTCTCTCGGGCTTTTGAAGCTCGTCTATGTGGGAGCCTGAAGCCTCAACGCCGGTATAAGCCAAAATGAAGGTTGCAAAAATTGTTAAGTTTCCTACATTTGCAAAGCTTGGGAAGAACTCGCTGGCTCCGAACTTTATCTGAACCGGGTGGCCCTGAGCCAGGTAGATTATGGCAAAGATAAAGAGAATGATAGCGGAGACGAGAATGCCTACTATAAATCCAATCTTTGCAATGGTGGTCGTGTACTTAGTGCCACCCAGCTGGAGGAGGGTAACTACGCCAAAGATAATCAAAACGGCTATGAACTTAATCCATGCCGTGTTGTTGAGGGCCTGCCAGTTGAAAATCTGGGAAAGCAGGCCGATTATCACGTAGCACATGGTTACGTAACCCACGGTTATCTGGAACCACTGGAAGAAGAGGGCCATGAAACCCAGTCGGTCGGAATGGAGGGCGTTTCCAACCCATCCGAAGACGCCGCCTGCGCTCCATCCGTCTACCGATGCCATCTCTGCCGCCATGAATGCCATGGGCAAAAACCAGAAGATGCCGCCTAAGAGGGCGAAGAAGATGCATGCAAATCCCGAAGTACCGAAGCTTGGGTACTCATAAACTGCCATGACCATGGAAGCTGTCATGGCGAAGAAACCAAATAGTGTCAGGTTTCGCTTGACTGAAGTCGAGTTGCTTCCAGACATTTAGTCTATTCACTTCCTTACCGAATAACTTCCGCGACTATGCTGCCCCTAAAAAAGGCGAAGGCTCTGCCGGAACCGCAACAATCGGTTCCGGCAGAGCTCCTAAAAGGATTTAGAGGAAGTAAATAAATCGGGAAGCACCACAGAGGTGATGGGTCGGTTCCAATTAAAAACAGGAAGGCTGAAAAATGCTCGCCTGCCGCATTGCCCGGCCTCTGGGCGCCGAATAAATGCAGCACTCTCCATCGCGGCCCTCCCACTACTCTGTAGGAACCTTAAAATCTTTGCGCAGTCCAATAACCTGCATGTAAGGATGTAGCAGACCAGATCACCTGCATGGTCGGGCCCGCGGCGGCCGGAAGACTAGCAAACGCCGCCAAGGTTAGGATTGCATCCGAATAAAATTATATGTAAATTTGGGCCTCCTGGCGCATATGGCAATTTTGCTAAAATCTGCCGTTACTTCCCTAAGTTTTGAAAAAACTTTTAATAAAAAATCCCCGGTTTCATAGGCCGGGGATTTTTAACTTATAAGGCTAGTTATTAATTTTTACGCCTTAATTTTGCTGAACGGAGGCGCTTTGAGCGGCACTTTGCTGTGCTGCCTGCCTGACCAGCTTGTAGTGCATAATCTTAAGTTCGCCTTCAGGAACGTGCTTGGTGTAGATCTTCTGGAAGGCGGAAATAATGATAGGAATGACTACGGCTATGCAGAAGCAGACGACCAGAAGAACGATGAACGTCACGGTCTGGCTGCTGGTGAGGGCGGTAGAAGGGGTGAAGGACATGCAGAAGGCAAAAACGGAAGTGCAGATTCCGCAGATTGCCACTATGAACTTCACCACTATTCCGCCGGGAATGCTGTAAGTGCGTTTCAGATTCTTTTCCGTAAATATCAGCTTGAAGTATCCCACGTACATCATTACGTAGCACACAAGGTAGATAAGGGTGGTGAGTGTGGTTGCGACCAGGAAGGAGACGTTTCCGCCATTTCCTCCGAAGGTCAAAATTGCATCCCACATTATGAACACCAGGAATTGGACGAAGAGCATGTTTACAGGTACGTCATGCTTGTTGGTCTTGGTGATCCACTGAGGCATCATGCCGTACTGGGCGGAAGTCCTCATGCCGGTAGAGGGTCCCACAATCCACGAACCGATCTCGGCTACAACGCCGAGCACGATAAGGAGGCTGACGATATCGATGGCGCCGGTGGCGTAGGGGGAGAAGTGGAAGAAGAGCACCGAGAGCGTCTGGAATATTCCCGAGTTCAAGGAGAGCTGCTGCTGAGGAATGACGCAGGCTACTGCCAGGCCGCCGAATGCATCCAAAACAATGGCGAGGATAACGATGATGAACATCGTCAGAGGATAGTTTCTTCCGGGGTTTTCAAGCTCGTTAATGTGGGAGCCTGAAGCCTCAACGCCTGCAAAGGCGAGGATGAAGGTTGCAAATATTGTAAGGTTTCCAACGTTAGCAAAGCTCGGGAAGAACTGATGGGCGCCAAATGTGATTTGTACGGGGTTGCCCTGAGCCAGATAAACTATGGCGCAAATGAAGAAGATGACGGAAGTCAGCAAAATTCCAAGCAAAAAGCCCCACTTTGCAATGACGGCCGTGTACTTTGTGCCTCCCAACTGCAGGAGGTTGATGATGATAAACAGTACCAGGCAGGCCAGGAATTTAAGCCATGGAAGATTGTTTAGTGCCTGCCAGTTCAAAATATCTGCCAGCATTCCGATGACGAAGTAAGACATGGTTACAAGTCCTACGGTTATCTGGAACCACTGGAAGAAGAGGGCCATGAAGCCCACTTTGTCGCTGTGGAGGGAATTTCCAACCCATCCGAAGACGCCGCCTTCGCTCCATCCCTCAACCGAGGCCATTTCAGCTGAAATTAAAGCCGTGGGAAGGAACCAGAATATACCGCCCAAAAGCACGAAGAAGACAACGGCGAATTGGCTTGTAGCAAAGCTCGGATATTCATACATTGCCATGACCATGGAAGCTGTCATGGAGAAGAATCCGAACATAGTCAGTTTTTTAACTTGTTTTTTCTCCACCTTTTACTCCTTTAGTAATAACAAAAGAAAAAAGGATTCATAACATGACTATAAAAAATCGCGACATAACTGTAGTAAATGATAGATAGGCAATCATGCGTGCCAAGTAGTCAAACTACCTTATTTTAGCGCAAATAAAGAGCAGATTCGCCCTAAATAAAAAAAATTTAAAGGATTTAGAAAACCTGGACTGAGTTGTACTCAAATCCCCCGGTTGGAATTTGAGAAATCCACACTACAAGGTTTTGAGTAAGGCTTACTTTGGACAGCGCGATCTTATTGCTTCCAGAAACAAAGGAAAAACTGGCTACGCTGGCCCCGTTTTGAGGATGGGTCTCAGTAGAATCGGCATAGATTTCAGCTTTCCCTCCCGACTGGGGGGTGGAAATTTCCACTTCGTGCACTTTCTGAGGACTTGCAAGCTCTATGTAAATTCCAAGTCCGGTTTCCCCCGGGACGCTGAAGGTTCTAAGAGACTGAAGGGTATAACTTTGAAGCGCAGCGGCAGGTGCCGGTACTGCAGAAGCTGCCTTCACTGTAGGGGCTGAAGATGAAGAAGTGTTGGAGAAGGCTCCCGTGACGTTAGAATCGGCCTTTTCTTCGGCCAGACCTCCTGGGATAGGCGCGTCGTTAACATTCAGATTCCACGTAATGTCGCTTTCCTTTGTGCCCAGGTGAAGGTCTCCCAAATGCAGCGAATATATGGCCCATGCGCAGAAGAATGCCACCAGAATAATCGCGCAGGTTATGATGGACTTTTTCGTCACTCCTCCCTTTTTCTGTTCTGGAGGCTTGGCGAGGTAGGTGGGCGAGGGCCTTCTGACCTCCTGGGGCTCTTTTACAAGCTTTACAGACCTGTTGGCTACGACCCTGGTCTGCGAGGAAGAATGGTTGTTAAAGAACTGGGTTCTGGAGGGATCTATTTTCTCTATGCTCTCTTTGGGCTCTGAAAGCAATTGGCGGCGCGTCCAGGGGGAATTTATCTGCTCCTTCTTTTTTTCCGGACTCACTACAGGCTTTACAAAAGTGCTGGAAGCGATCTTGGAGGGAATATCGGTTACGGAGGCTGAATTTATGGGCGCAAACTTTACCAAAGAGACGCTCGGGGTATTGGGGAAATTGCCGCCTTTAAGCGCCTCTTCAAGAGCCCTCCCGTCGTCTGGCTCCTTTAGGAGCATGTCGAGCTCCAGAAAAGTGAGGATGGGGAGGGGGCGCTTATATGAGGCTTGGCCGGATTTGGTCAGCTCCAGCCCCCTCCTGCACACCTCTATCATGTCGGAGGGGGCTTTTCCCTCTAAAGAGTCCATGAGGCGTACGTATTCTCTTTTGTCTTTTGTGGGATCGAAAACCTGGCCCGATATCATTTCAAAGATAAGGGCCACGATGTCTCTAATGCACTTTTCTTCTCCCCCTTCCTTTTGGTCGAAGTTTGGAAGGGGAGGCTCGAGCATGGGGGAAATCGAAGTGTTGGCCAGGGTGACGTCTCTGCCGTTTAGCCTTACTACTTCAGAACTTAAAGCCTGGTGGTAGATGCCCTGGCGCTTCAAGCTTACGGCCGCATCTATCACCCTGTGGATGATAAAGTAGCCCACTTCCGGCTTTATGGAGCCGGAGCCTTTTATGAAACTGTGCAGATCGGTGCCGGGATCTTTGTCGGTAACTATTACCAGCACTCCGTCTGTATTTTGAATATGCAAAACTTTAGTGCAATGGGAATCTTTGGAAAGAATCAGGCTGGAAGCTATGCGGTTTACTTCCTTGACCTTGGAAGAGGCGGAGATGATAAAGAGCTGGTCGTCTTTCATAAGGGTGTGATCATTTGCCAGCCATGCGCTCAGACCCAGCTCGGAGCGGTACTGGGTAATAAGTGTGTAGCGTTTGTCTATCGTATCCCCGATGGATGGAATCATAATCTGCCCTTCGTTTTCCAAAGATACAAATGTTTCGACGGGTCGGCTTCTAGAAGATCTTACAACCCTAGGCGCAAGCGATGCTTCAAGAGTCTGAGAGTACCAGATCTGGGAGGAAACTCGCCTCGGAATGCGAGGTTGCCCTTCCTGTTCCTCTGTCTTTTTTTCTCCCCTTTTAAGGAATCCAAATATCCCGCTCAGTTCCTTTACGTTCATGGCTTTGCATAAAAGCCAATAAATTATGAACATGACGCAGGCTGTAATGAGGCAGGTTAGAACAGCCTGCCACCAGGAAATGTGACCCTGAAGAGAGGTGGAAAATCTAAGTCCGCGCGAAAGGCCTAAGGCCAAAAGGGTTCCGGCCAGGGTGCATACGCATGCGGCGGCAAAAGATCTTAAGTATGTGGAAAAAATTTTTTGGTTTCTAATCCTAGAACCCATTCTTTTGCTTATAGCCCAGTAGGAAAGGGGCATTAGGACGATATTGCTTATGGTTATAGAAGCTGCTATCCACATATCCCAATAGGAGGGGGATATAAAGTGCAGGCCTGCGAAAAGGACGGTCATCTGCACTGCGTTTTGAAAAGTTGTAAGCAAAAATGGCCATCTTCCATCCTCGTAAGCGTAAAAGACTCTGTTTAAGAGCAGGGTGACGGAAGTTGGGATGAGATTAAAAGCGAGGGCGAGGAGGGGGGCAGCCAGAAGGTTGGCATCAAATGTATTTACAGTGGGGAGCAGGGCCCGCACTATTGGAACCGGCATCGCTATAAAGCAGCCCACAAAGAAGAGCATTATTACGCCGGTCTGCCTTAGGCAATTTGCCAGGTGTTCCCTCATTTCCCCATTTTTTCTATCTTGCACCGCCCGGGAAATGGCCGGGAAAACGGCTGTGGCGATGGAGACGGTAATGAGGGAGTAAGGCAGAATCCAGATTTGGAAGGCCTGGGCATAAGCGGAGGCGCCGGCAGTCATGAGGCGGTTTCCGGCAGCCAGGGGGGCAGTAGTCTCAACTCTGGTATTTACCACCCCCACTCCCTGATCTATCAAAATCGATGCCAAAGTCCATGCCGCCACTTTTCCCATGGATTTTAGGCCTATGCCCTTAATTCCAAATTTAATCCTGGGCTTTATGCCAATTTTGCGCAGGGGGATAAAAAGAAGAAGTGCCTGAACTAGTACTCCAAGAGACCACATTCCGGCTGTGAGGGCTATCTTGCCTTGATTCCAAAAGTTGACCCCCTGCTTTTCAGCGTTGCCAAAGACGGCAAAAAACAGGCCGTATCCGATGCAGCTGACTATATTGGCCGCTACCGAGCTCCATGCATAGGCTGTGAAATTGTCCTGGGAGGCTAAGATTTGCCCGACTACGCTGTAAGCGCCGTAAAAGAGGATTTGGGGAACGCACCACAGCGTGAAGGCATTGGCCAGAGCCTTCTGCGCCTCGCTCCAGCCGGGATCTATATAGAGATCTATTAGAAGCGGGCTGCAAATCATAACCAAGGCCGTAACGGCCAAACAGCTGAAAAGGGCCAAAGTCAGTATTTTGTTTACGGTCTCAGAAGGAGATTTTTTCTTAAACGCCCTAACAATCTGGGGAACTAGGACGGCATTTAAAAGGCCCCCCTCAATGAGGTTAAAGATCACGTGGGGGATTTGGCCGCCCACTTGGTAAGCGTTCGCAGCCACGCCCGTCACGCCGAGGGCTGCAGCCAGTAAAATGGTGCGGCCCTGTCCCGTCAACCTCGAAGCCAAAGTGCCTGAGGCCATAATAAAGCTGTTGCGCTTTATGGTCTTTTTAGTATCCACCTATCAACCGTTCTTCTTTTTTCTGCGCACCTGCCTGATGCAGCCGAAAAGCGTGAGCAGGCCTGCGGGAATGATGAGAATTGTCACATTTAACCGGGTGACGGTCAAATGGCTGTTGAGTTGCGTACTAATTTTAGTGACAGGATGATAAAAGCCTCCGATCCAGAAAGTAATCGCCCCCCGGATGGAGCTGTGAATCTGCACTGGAAAATCGATTTGGCTTTCCATTTTGCTTCCTACCTGTGACTCTTTTTCCGGGAGAATGGTAATTTGGGCATTTGAGGCCAGAGAGCGCACTTTGGCTTTTACAGGAAAGGGAAGCGAATTTTTGATGGTTACCGGCAGGCTGACCGATTCGCTTAAAACCGTTATTTTATTTGAAACTGAAAGATTTAAGCAGCGATTGAGATCGCTTTGCATGTAGGAGAGGGCTTCCTGGCCGGCCGCCCTTACGTTGTTGTTTTGGCTGTGGGAGCAAAGTTGGGCGTAATCGGCTTCATTTTCCACTGCTTTGGCCCATGCCTTGGCCGGTTTTGCGTCCGTTGAAAGGGAAGAGAAGAGGGAAACCTGAGGAAGGGGGGAAGAAATCTGCTTTTGCGTATTACTTTGGGACAAAGAAGCGGAAGATGAGGGCCACCGCCATGCCAAATCTTCACTTATGGTTTTAAAGTTAACCCATTTTTCGCCGGATAAGAAGGAGAGAATGGGGAGCGAGGAGGGTGAGGCCTCTACGATTATCGGGCTTTTTATTCCCCGCATGGCAGCGATCTGCGCCATAAACCGGGCCTCCCTTCCCGCTTCTGTTTGTTCCGCTTGCGCCCACGCGCTGGAAGGGGTTCCTCCTGCAAGCGAGGAGAGGAGGGGAGAAGAAGAGAGAAGGGTGAGTTTTCCTGCGGGCAAGGAAATAGTTTGGGACCTTCCCCCTTCTTCGAGGGCGGCCTTATAACCTAAAGAAAGGCCCTCATCCAACTGCGATGCGGAAAGAAGGGAAGAGGAGACAAGAATCTTTGGCAAATCTTCATCCCCCTGCCACTCTTTTACCTGTTTTTGCATTCCTCCAAGATAGCTGATAGAGAGCTGCGCCGGTTGCTCCAGAGCTGAAGCATCTTTAAATTCCTGATCCGTCCTCCCGTCCTCTATAATCTGTATTTTTTCTTCCGACTTTAGGGAAGGTGGAAAAGTTTGCTGAGTTTGAAGCAGCACTTTCCCTTCGCCCGCATCGATTAGGCTTTGAGATCCCTTCCTGCTGGCTTTAGTGGGCCCCGGATCTACGTACAAAAGTGAAAGGGGAAGGGAAGGAAGATCGGTTGAAGCGGAGGTGAGGGTGACAAAACTGTTTAGACTGCAGCTCATTTGCGATCCGTTAGAGGAGGATGCGAAAAAGAACTCCAGGGGCCTTGCCCCCCACTGCGCCCCCAGGCTTTCTCCACTGCATTCTAGAATGGCCTTAAAAGACGATCCGGGCTGAAGGGAGGGGGTAGAAGTTTCCGCCAGCAGGACGGGGGTTGAAAGATTCATATGCCCCGTGGCCCATAAGTTCATGGTCGGAAGAGAAGAGACAGGGCTTGTAGAACTTCTGGCCTCCAGAAGTCCGGAGGAAAGTAAAAACCCCGACTCGTTGGTGATTTCTACTTCTGCTTTCCATTGCCCCCCCCTGCCCACAGCCGGGCTTTCACTCAATATGCTCAGATCTACCTTTCCTTCAGAAGCCATGGCTTCATGCGGAAAAGAAAAAAACAGCAGTAAGAGCAGGGAGAGCAGGGAAAATGTTGCCATTTTTCCGGCAACATTTTTCATCATTTGCGACAATATTTTTTCTTGTAAATTTTTACTATCGTTCGCTCGTTAGGGTAGCTGAGAAGATTGGGCAAAATATTCAAATCGACCCATTCTACCCCTTGGGCTTCCTTATTGGGATCGCCTTCCACGCTTAAAATTCCGGATACCCTCCTTAGAACGTAATGGTGGACCAGTTTGTGAATCCGGTAAGTGCTGTTCATAAACCAGTAATCTATGGTTGCGATAGATCCCAATATAGTTCCTAAAATGCCAGTTTCTTCCTTCACCTCCCTGACAGCTGTTTGTTCAAAGGTTTCTCCTTTTTCTATATGGCCTTTAGGCAGGCACCATACCGTTTGGTTATTTCTGGCTTTTTTGGATAACACTGCCACTCTGTTGTCGTCGTCGAAAATTAGGCCGCCCGCCGAATATTGGCGGTCCACGGGAAGTTGAGGAGCTTTCGAATGAGCGAATACAGAGATGATGCTGGGGTAATGAGCAGCCACTAAAGAAGGGGTGGGCGTTTCCAACCCGCTGAAAGCATACATTGACCTCTCCTAAAAGATTCTCTCTAAATTCCATTCTGTGCCACTTCGCGGTGGTATCTGATTTTACCGTAATCATTTTTTCTGTAAAATAAATAAGATTTGAACATAAAGTTTTAAGTCTGCGCCTTTTTCGCCTCCCCCGGCACCTAGTTCGACCACAAATGCGCCGGGGATGCCTTCGCGTAGGAGCCCGTCTTAAAATCTTCGGGCTGTTGGAAGGGGTTCCTGTGTGGTTCCAAATTAAACCCGAAATTATGCAGTTGGGGGAAATGTTCTCCAACGCGGGATTTGAACTGTCCCTGGTGGGAGGGGCAGTAAGGGATCTTCTTCTTTCCAGGCCTGTTCATGATTACGATTTCGCCACGTCCGCTACGGTGGAACAAAGCGAGCCAATACTTCGCGCGTGGGGAAAAGACGGGTTTTGGGATATGGGGCGCCCTTTTGGAACCTTGGGGGCAAAAAAAAGGACCGATAACGGATCCTTTTTAAGTGCAGAAGTTACTACCTACCGATCTGATACTTACTCTCCGGACTCCAGAAAGCCCCGGGTGGACGCCGCCGCTACTTTGGAGTCCGATCTTTCGAGGCGAGACTTTACTATAAATTGCATGGCCATAAGGCTGCCGGAAGTGACTTTTGTAGATCCTTTCGGTGGAGCTATTGACCTGGGGAGAAAGATTTTAAGAACCCCCATCGACCCTTATATTTCCTTTAGCGACGATCCTTTGAGGATTATGAGGGCCGTGCGGTTTATGGCTCAGCTTGGGTTTTATATAGAGTCTTCAACTTCCCTTGCAATTTCTTCCATGGCCCCCAGGCTTTCTATAGTTTCTGCAGAAAGAATTAGGGATGAATTTGTAAAGATCCTACTTTCAAAGCACCCCAGGCGCGGAATTAATGCAATGGTGGACCTTGGAATAGCGGACGTAGTTCTCCCTGAAATTCCGGCTCTGAAAATGGAAATTGACGAACATCACATGCATAAAGATGTCTATGGGCACACTCTTTCCGTTTTGAGCAATGCCATAAACCTCGAGACGGGTCCCGACGGGGATGTACCTGGGCCGGATTTGGTTTTGCGTCTTTCATCTTTGATGCACGATATAGGAAAGCCGCGCACCAGAAAATTTGAAGGAGAAGGCAAAGTCAGCTTCCACCACCATGACGCGGTAGGGGCAAAGATGGCAAGAAAGCGCCTGCAGGCATTGTGCTTTGATAAAAAAACGGTTGACGACGTCTCTTCACTGGTGGGCCTTCATTTGAGGTTTCACGGATATGTAGATGAGCCTTGGAGCGATTCGGCGGTGAGAAGGTATGTAGTGGATGCAGGCCATCTTTATACGCGCCTGAACCGGCTTACCAGGGCGGATGTCACAACGAAAAACAGGCGTAAGATCCTCCAATTTGAAGAGGCCATGGACAAGCTCGAAAATAGGGCGATAGAGCTAAAGAAGCAGGAAGATCTTTCTGCCATCCGTCCGGAACTCAATGGAAATGAAATAATGGCCCTTCTGGGGCTGCAACCCAGTGAAGAAGTGGGGCGCGCTTACCAGCATATGCTGGACTACAGGATGAAAAACGGACTCGTGGGATATTTGAAGGCCAAAAAAGAACTTTTAAAGTGGGCCAGCGAAAATTTAAACCTTTAGCTTAGCGGACCCACCACTTCTCCCAGTTGGGAGACGGTGGGGCTGTCTTGTATCTGGGAGGCTACTTTGCATCCCTGGATGGAAGAGAGGGTCTGGCCCTCTTTTAGGGTTACAGAATTTGCATCCTTTAGATCGTAAAAGTCTTGGCCTATAACCAAAATCACATCGCTTCCCGTTGAGTTATCCATCTCCAGGATGGAACTGGTGAGTTGAGCTCTTAAGGTATAGGCGGCGGCTAAAGCGTTTTTCCCGGCGTATATGGTGGTGTGAACTACCGAATCGTTATTGGCATCTCCGATTCCTGCCACGTTAAACCCTCTAAAGTAAAGCGCTTCTCCTACGGCGTCTGCAAGTCCGCTTTTTGTGGTGCCGTTTAATACTTCCAAAGTGATGTTGGAAGTAGAAAGCGCTTTACTTCCCGCGGGTGCGCAGGGAGCGGTAACTCCGAAATTGTTTTTTTGATTTTTTACGGCATGGGGAACAATCATCCCAAAGACCCCAAAATATCCCAGCAGGGCGATCGCCAGGATCACTGCCAGGGCTATGCCGCAGAATCGAAAGACTAATTTTTGCCTGTCTTTCACATATTCTTTTCTGGCCTGCTGTTCAGATCTGTCAGGTCCGTTAGGTGCCATTTAACCCTCTTCCAATTTTTGGGGCAATCTCAAGTAGATTTTACATTTCCCTTCTGAATTAGCCTCTCTTTAAAAGTTCTTCCAAAATCAAATGCCGCTTTGCTCTTGAAAAAGGCATTTTAGACGGCTAAAATAGATCGATAATATTTTGAGGTCAAAGAGTGAAAAAGGTAAATGCACGTGGAGGGGATAAGTATGAAAAGATGATCGGCTCTCCGCTTGCGAAATTGATTTATTCGCTTGCGGGGCCGGCTGTAGTAGCCAATATAATAACCGTCATCTATAACTTAGTAGACACCTTCTACGTGGGGCATCTAAGCGCCGCCGCTGCCGCTGCTTCTGGAATTGTTATGCCCCTTATGGTTGGAGTAAAGTCCGTAGGCATGATGCTTGGCATGGGCGGAGCCAACAAAATGTCTGTAGCGCTTGGAAAAAAAGACAAAAATCTGGCCCAGTCCCTCGTGGCCACTGCCTTTTATATAACTTTTATAATCAGCGTCATTTTAGCGGTAATCTGCATTATATTCAGGCATTGGGTGTGCAGGGTACTAGGGGCACCCTCATCAGTTGTCCCCCTGGCTTCTATTTACATGCTGCCCCTTCTTATAGCCGCTCCCTTTAATTGCCTAACCTACATATTCAACCCGGCTCTAAGATTTCAGGGCATGGCAAAAGAATCTATGATAGGCATCTCTTTTGGCGCAATTTTAAACATCTTTTTGGAGCCCCTGTTTATCTTTACCATGCATTTGGGGATGCTTGGAGCAGGCATCGCTACCGCCATCTGCCAGGGGATTTCATTTTTGCTTCTTGCCTTTCTTTACCACTTCCGCGGGCAGGTGAAGATAAAATTAAGGTTCTTTGAGATTAGGCAGTTGCGTCCTATTTTTTCTACAGGCATGCCAACCTTCTTTAGAAACATAATGCGCGCTATCGGAATGGATATCCTCGATGTGGTTTCCGCTCCATTTGGCGTTCCGGCAGTAGCTGCAATGACGATAGTAAATAGGATAGTTACTTTTTCAAATTCCCTGCGCGGAGGACTTGGGCAGGGCTACCAGCCGGTGTGCGGATTCAATTATGGAGCCGGAAAGTTTGACAGAGTGCGCAAGGGCTACAGGATTACCGTTTGGTCTACGGCAGGAATTTTAGCCGTCATCTCTACTTTTCAGTTAATCTTCGCCCCTTACTTCATCCTCATTTTCCAGACTAACCCGGAAGTGATACGAATTGGGGCGGAGGCCCTAAGGTGGCAGTCGGCCACTTTGGTCCTGACTACATGGATTGTCCTGTTTAATATGGTCTCCCAGACTTTAGATCACCCCGTCCTTTCCACAGTAATAGGATCTTTAAGACGCGGCGTGGTGCTGATACCGCTCCTTCTCATCCTTCCCCATTTTCTTTCAATGCTCGGAGTGGAAATTGCTCAGCCTCTGGCAGATCTTGTGGCATTTGCTTTCGCCCTGCCATGCCAAGCTTATGTGTTCAAATCTCTAAAAAAGGAAGAGATCGCTTTAAACTCCAAGTCTGAAGAGGGTAGCGTCTGCAATGCGTAAACTTGCGAAAAATATTAAAAAATTTCCTGACAAGTTTTCCCAGATGACTCTTTCCCCTTTAGGCCCGCTTATTTTCAGGCTTTCTCTGCCTGCAGTTGTGGCCAACATAATAGGGGTGGTTTATAACCTCACGGATACCTTTTACCTCGGAAGGCTCGGCACCGATGCCGCCGCCGCCTCAGGAGTGGTGATGCCTGTCATGGTCCTCATCCAGGCTTTCGGACTCCTCTTTGGAGCCGGGGCAGGCAACCGTATTTCCGTGCTTTTAGGGAAAAAAGATATCGAAAAGTCAAAGCAACTCGCTTCGACGGCAATTTCTTCCGCCTTCCTCCTCTCTTGCCTCTTCGGATCGCTCTTTTTAATATTTAGATTCGATATAGTGC
Organism: Aeriscardovia sp.; assembly: GCA_017632945.1. GTDB lineage: Bacteria > Actinomycetota > Actinomycetes > Actinomycetales > Bifidobacteriaceae > RGIG1476. Next base: position 43,917 of record JAGBQH010000005.1, read on the forward strand.
GTATTATGGGGGCCACTCCCAAACTTTTAGGAATGGCTTCCATTTACTTAATTCCCCTGCTCATAGCCAGTCCCCTCTACTGTACGAGCTACGCCTTTGACCCAATACTTAGATTCCAGGGCCTAGCCAAAGAATCTATGATAGGAATTGGATTGGGGGCGGTATTAAACATATTCTTAGAGCCCCTATTTATTTTCTCAATGCATTTGGGGATGCTTGGAGCGGGCATCGCCACCGCCATTTGCGAATCTCTTTCATTCTTCCTGCTTCTTTTCCTTTTCGCGAAAAAGAGCCAGGTGCCCCTGGACCTTAAAAGGTTTTCTTTTATGAGCTTTGGCCCGATTTTGTCAGCAGGGATGCCTAATTTCGTCAGAAACGTCATGGGTGCAGTTTCTACGGATGTTTTTAATCTTGTTACCGATCCCTTCGGACCTGCCGCTATAGCCGGAGTGACAATAGCAAATAGAATCCTTCTTTTGACGGCATCGGCCGAGATAGGTATGGGAAGGGGGTATCAGCCGGTTTGCGGTTATAACTTCGGAGCGCATAAATACCACAGGGTAAAAAGGGGATACTACATAATTTTGGTTGCTTCTGCGGTCCTGCTTATTTTAGTTTCCGTCCTTCAAGCAATTTTTGCCCCCTATCTGATAGCACTCTTCAGAAACAGCCCCTCAGTAGTGAAATACGGATCAGACTTCCTGTGCTTTTTCTCCCTGACTTTTCCGCTCTATTCATTTATAATCTGCTCCAACATGATGCAGCAGACTCTAGGCCATACCCTCATAGCTTCCCTCGTGGGGCTGGCAAGGCAGGGGGTATTTTTGGTGCCCCTCCTTTTTATTTTCCCCGCTTGCTTTGGATTTTTGGGTCTGGAAATTTGCCAACCGGTTTCAGATTGCCTTACTTTCCTCTTAACCGTCCCCATGCAAGTTCTTGTCTTCAAAGACCTTAAGAAAGCAGAGCTGCTATACTCTCAAAATCTCCAACGCTAAGATTTTCCGGCCGCAAAGAGAGATCTATTTTAGATTGTTCAAGAAGGGATTTATCTAGAAATGAGAGCGAATTTTTTAAAGTCTTTCTTCTCGAAGAAAAAGCCTTATCAATGAGAAAGAAGGTCTTTTCCCTCAGATCCTGCCCTCTCAGTTTCCTTTTAAACTCCACCAGCACTGAATCGACGTGCGGGACAGGCCAAAATATGGTCCTGGGCACGTTTTCGCAAATCTTCGCTTCTCCAAACCATGCAAGTTTTAGAGTGGGGATCCCGTAGTTTTTCCCGCCCTTTTTCGCGCACATCCTCTCTCCCACTTCTTTTTGCACAAGCACTAGAAATGAAGAAAGCTGCGGAAAAGAGGAGAGCAGATGTAAAACCACGGGTACGGAAACCGAATAGGGTAAATTAGAGACCAGGGAAAACTCCCCTTCCCACTCTAAATCCTGAGGTTTTAGTTTTAAGGCGTCCTTATGAAGGCAAGAGAAACGTTCCAAAGACTCTGGGGCAAATTCCTTTACCGTTTCCGGCAATGCCGCGGCTAGGCGAGAATCCAATTCAACAGCTTTTACTTCAAAACCCCGCTCCAGCAAGGGAAGAGTGAGAGAACCAAGGCCCGGACCTACTTCCAAAACTCTTCCTGCTCCTTTAGGTGCTAAAGAGGCGATATGGGAAAGGAAATGAGGGTCCACCATAAAGTTTTGACCCAGAGCCTTGGAAGGAACTACTCCCAGTTGGGCAGATTTTGACTTAATCCATGCAGCTCCCGGAATGGAAGACACTCAGTACCACCCGTAAGTTATCTCATGGTTCCAGGCTCCGCATGGGGTAGTGTAGCGCTGCAGGATGTAAGACAGACCCCAGTCTATCTGGACCTTTGCGTTATACTCCCAGCCGGTGCCCATCTTGGATGGAGGAAGGGCCTGGGCTATTCCATAGGCCCCTGAGTACACATTTTCAGCATCCCACATCCATCCAGATTCTCTGTTCCACAGTTCCACCAGGCAGGAGAACTGGGTAGAACCCCATCCGTACTGATCTTCTGCAACCCCGGCAGCGAAGGTCTGGGCCTCCGCGGGGGTAAGTTCCCCTGAAAGCTCTGAAGAGGAATCGGCAGGAGAAACCTGGGAGGAAGACTGGGGGGTAGAAGAGGGAGTAGTTTGTGCAGGCTGCGGCGACTGGGCGGGCGTAGCCGGAGTGGCAGAAGAAGAAGTGTTTGAACTTTGCGACGAACTCGAGGAAGAATTACTGGAATTTCCTTCTGCCTGGCTTTGGGTGGAAGTTGAGCCAGATGAGGAAGACTGGGGGGTAGAAGAGGGAGTAGTTTGTGCAGGCTGGCTCTTTTGCTGCTGGGGCTGAGACTGCTGCTTCTTTTGGTCCTGAGTTGAAGACTGGGCCTTGGGCTCACTCTCTTCTTTCTTGGGCTGGCTTTGGTTCTGGGCAGGCTTTTGTGCA